>CAYPEY010000023.1:0-36417 GCA_964409955.1 uncultured Staphylococcaceae bacterium | reverse complement strand
CATTTTCTTTAAAATTTATAATCATTTTACTTGATTATTAATAGTTAGTCTCCTTTATAATTTTAACTTTTTTCACTAAATACCTAGGGTATTTATGTTTGATTTTTTCATACACATCGCAAGCATCTGTAAATACCATAAATGTAGACCCACTCCCACTCATTACAGTATGACCAAATTTTGCTAATTCTTTTTTTAATTCACATAATTCTTTACAAAAGTTGCAAGCAGACATTTCTAAATCATTATAAAAAGCAAAATGGCCCTTTTCTTTCACAAGATTTATAATGTCTATATCAGTTAATTCTTCACTAAAACTTTTATTATTACTAAATATATCTTTAGTTGAAATAAAAATATCCGGATTAACAATTATAAATTCTTTATCATATAAATTATCTATTATTTTTACTTCTTCACCAATTCCACTAACTATTGCCATACGATCAATAAGTGCATAAGGAATGTCAGCGCCATATCTAGATAGAACTTTACAAAGTTTTTCAAATTCTAATGTTTTTTCTATATTATATATATTAAGGATAGTTGTTACAACAGCTGCAGCATCCGAGCTTCCGCCACCAAGCCCTGCTCCTATTGGAATATTTTTCTTTATATATATATCAAAAGATTCTTTGATGTTATACATTCTCTTTATTTCATTTAAGACTTTTAATACTAAATTATCTTTAGTTTCATCTAATATATCATCTACAAAATATAAACTATCTATTCCTTTATCATTCTTCTTAATTTCTATTTCATCATACAAATCTATTTTTGCGTTTAACATTTGAAGTTGGTGGTAACCATTATCATATTTGCCTACTACTTTTAATATTAAATTTACTTTTGCATATGCCCTACATTTCATAACTTTTTCCTTATTATAATAATATTTTCATCTTTCCTTTTGTTTCTATTCCACCAAAAGCATCTTTTTTATTTTCAATAAACATTAAAGTTTGTTCAAAATCAATAATTTTATTACACGATGTTGTTGCCATTTTAATTGCAATAACCGCCGGATCATATGTATGAATATTAATTCTTGCAGGGCTTGAGGCAAAGTTTGCACCATTTGCAATTAGAGCCTCAAAATGCGAACAACAAGCACCGACAATCACACATACCGAATCTTTATCGAAGTGGCGTCTAATAACTCTTAAAGCATCACAAAAATGACCTGAATTAACATAATTATCAAGCTCTTTTGCACCACGCCCATTATATACATCATGCCCTGTTATAACTATAATATCAGGAGTGAGTTTTAACAAGAGTTCTTCTATTTTATCTTTAATATCATTTTCTTTTATATATATACCATTTGCAAAGATATTCATTTCTTTATACAAAGAAAGGCAGCTTTCTAAATAATCTTTATCACCATCAATATGCAAAATAGTTCCATATACTACTCTTTTTTTAAGACGCTGTGAATTTTGTTTAACAATAATTTTAGTTTTTTTATCTAATTTTTCTTTTTCTTTATTTATAACTTCAAAACTTGCAGGAATAATTTTTCCAATATCAACTTCTTTTTTTATTCTATAACTATATCCTTTAACAATTACTTTTAACGAGTTAACCTCTTCTATTATATATAGATCAGGTTCGCCAACTATCATAACATAATCATTCTTACAAAATTCCATCTTTTTTCACCTATATTAATATATGTAAAAAAAGACAAATAATAAACTATTTTTATTCAAATCGTTTATAAAAACTATTCGCAAGTTCTACAATTTGACAAACTGTTAAAGCTTCTGATCTAATAGTTGATAAAATATTTAAACTATTTAATACATCTAACATTTCTTCTTTTGGATAATTATAACATTTAACAAGATTATTCATTAAAGTTTTTCTTCTCATTGAAAAAATACATCTATTAAACTTTAAGAAATAATCAAGATTTAAGCAATCGTAAACAAGTGCATCTTTATATTCAATTAAAACCACACTACTATCTACACCTGGTTCTGGATAAAACGATTTAGGTGAAACATTAAATAAGATTTTAGGATTTGTGAAATATTGCATTAATACGCTTAAACTATTATAATCTTTTGTTGAAGGCTTTCCACAAATTCGCATAGCTACTTCTTTTTGCATCATAACAGTCATACTTTTTACACGACGAGTTTCTTCTAAAATCTTTAAAAGAATTGGTGTAGTTATATAATATGGAAGATTTGCAACTACAACAACACGGCTTTTACCAAAATATTTTTCAAAATCAGCATTTAAATTCCTATTTAAAAAATCATCATTAATAATATTTACATTATTCCAAGTTTTATTATTTAATATAGACACCATTTCAGTATCTATTTCATAACACAAAACTTGTTTTGCTTTGCGACTCAAATACTCAGTTAAAAAACCAAGTCCAGGTCCTATTTCAACAACGCAAGTATCGCTATCAATCATACTTCCTGTAACAATATTATTTAATACATTTTCATCAAGCAAAAAATTTTGACCATAATGTTTTTTAACACTTGCATTATTAACTTGTAATATTTCTTTGACTTTTTCTAATTTCATACATTATTTCCTTTTAATTTTTACTAATGCAATTATACAATAATACAAAACTTTTTGCAAGAAAAAGAAAAAGAGTAAAACACTCTATTGTGTTTTTACTCTTCTTCGTAACTTCTATTTTCGTCTTCGATGATTAAGCCTTGTCCTGTTTCTTCATCAAATGATTCGAATGCTCTTGCTAATTCTTCGTCAAGATCATCCATTTCTTCTTCTTTATCAAAGTCATCATCATCGTCATCATTATCTTCTTTCTTAGAATTTTCTTCTTCATATAGATCATCTTTAAGTTCATTTTTCTTAACATCTTCATCATCTTCATAAATGTCAGTGTAATCTCCACCATCTTTATCTAGAACTGAAGTAGGTTGACGATCTTTTAAATCCCAACAATCATCACCACAATATACAAAATATCCAGATTGCATAAAATCTAACATAAATTGTGGTGCAAGTTCTTTTGCATATGATGCCTTAATACCCTTTAATTCCATAACCTCTTTTACGATAGTTATCATCTTTTGTGGTTTCTTTTTAGCATCTAACAACTCAATCGCAATTTCTAACAATGATTTTTCTTTATCTTTACTAGCCATTTAGCCCTCCAATTAAAATCTTTTTACACATTTATCTATTATACTATATGTTTAATTTTTTTGCAAATTAAACAAGTTTTTAATTTATCTTTTGCCACTTTAAATCAAGCACGTGGTATAAATTTTGTTCTTTATCGGTTTCAGTTTGATACTTTACATATATATAATTATCTGATATTATAAGTTCTTGGGTATAACTTTCCATATCTATATGATAATGAAACTCCGTATCAAGACTAACCATAGTTGTAACACCTAGTATATATTCCATATACATTTTAATAGCACCATTTCTTTTAATAGTAACTTTATCTTTATATATATCTACAGTAGTTAACGCTTTGATTTCACTAATCTCTAAAAAACAAATTCTAGTTAGTTCTTTAAATTCTTCAATCGTTCCATTTGTTTCAAAAGAAGTTTGAGTTCCATCATTTACTGATAAATTAAATTCTACATTTATTTTTTCTTTCATATATATACCTATAAAAGCAAAAATACTAAAATTATCGCAAGACCAGGTAGTCTAAACATTCCAACTGTTAAAATTGTATATATATTTATTGGAATATTTAAATTATATTTAACACCAATAAAATTAAATACAAATAATACAACAAGTCCAATCAATACAGATTTTAACATCCATTTAATAAATTTTAATATTTTCACTATAATCACCCATATATTCTATGAATATAAAAGGTAATATATTCTTTCTGGTTAAAATTCTATTCTTTTATCTTTATATTTGTTAAAAAGTACAAGATCCGTTCTATCAATTGTTAAAAAACTAATTGATACATAATCGTGAAGCACATTATATACATCTGAAGATTCATCGTTGTCAACAAGCACTCCAAGGGGTTTTGAGTCAACATAGAAAAGTCCATTTTCTTTTTGAACATATCTTGTCTCAAAAGGATAACATCCTTGATGAGTGTATCTTATTCCAAGTGGTTTTGGTGGTATATTAACATTAATAATTCTACCAGGTACATGTAAGTTATTATCAAAAATATGATGTAACACTTCATCAAAATAATTAATTCCATCTAAACAATTTCTCATGCATGATACCGCAATCCCGCAAATACCATAAAACGATGCTTCGCTTGCGCCACCAATAGTACCAGAATAGATAATATCATTCCCCATATTATAACCATTATTAACTCCTGAGAAGACAATATCTGGTATATAGTTAAAATGATCAATCGCAACCTTTACACAATCAGCAGGTGTACCTGTAATACTATATGTTAAAACACCTTCTACAATATCAAATTCTTGGTTAATATCAAGCCCTTCTCTTAATGTCAATCTATGTGATGTTGCGCTCATTTCTTGAAATGGGGCAACAACCATTATATCTTTAGTAAATTCAAGTAGTTTTTCTACTAAGAATTTTAAACCAACACTTTTTACACCATCATCATTTACTACTAAGAATTTCATAGTTATTCTGCCTCAGGATGTTCTTTCTTATATATATATAATACTTTATCTAAATCTTTAAGTAAAGATTTTTTTTCTTTTTTTGAGTAAATTGTAGCCCCACATGCTTGAAGATGTCCACCACCTCTATAATTTCTTGCAACATCATTAACACTAACAAAACGACTTCTTATTCTTACACGTACTTCATCAGCTGGGTCAAGTTCTAATGATGGATCGCTTTCTTTCATTTGATCAACAAATGCAACCCAGATTAAAGAACCTTTAATGCTATCAAGACATGAAACTAGATTTGCGGCATCATCACGCGTTACATCATATTTTTCCATCATATCTTTTGTAAAGTGGATATATGCAACACCATTTTTAGTGCGTTTAAAATATGAATATACATATGCTTGTAAACGATAAATCTTATCTTCCTTTAAGTAAAGCCCAGTATATAACTTTTCTGTATCTACACCATATTCAAGTAAATACCCTGCGTTTGCCATAAGCTCACTATTTATTCCTCTAAAACGGAAGCGTCCTGTATCTGTTACTATAGCTATAAAAAGGTAAGTTGCGATTTCTTTATTCAGTTTAAAGCCCCACTCTTTAAATAAACGAACCATTATTGCACCACATGCAGGCATTGCAGCATCTATATAATTAATATCAGCATAGCATGGAGAATCATCATGATGATCAATTTTAATTAAAAAATCACCTAATTTATATCTATCATCACAAATTCTGTCTATAGTTGCAGTATCAACAACAATTACTAAAGATCCTTCATACATATCATCACTAACCATATCTAATGCTCCATATTCACTTAAATATGGTGGGATAATATCACCTACAGCATATACTTCTTTTTCAGGAAAGTTAAGCTCTATTGCTTTTTTTAATGCATGTTGGCATCCAATACAATCTCCATCAGGTCTAATATGACGATGAATAATTATACGATTATATTCTTTTATTTTATTTAACATTTCATTAATCATTTTTATCACCTACAAGTTTATTAAGTTCAGTTATTACTTTATCAATATCAGATAAGTTTTTAATAGTACAACCACTTGCTTGAAGATGCCCTCCACCACCAAAAAGTGTTGCTACACTATTAACATTTGCGCCATTTGATCTAAACTCACAATATATATCACCAGATTCATCTTCAGTAAAATTAGCCCATATATCTATTCCTTCAATACCAGCCATTATATTTACCATACCACGCGATATATCAAATATAGATAACCCATATTCTTTTACTTCTTCTTTAGTATTAACTAAATATGCTACCCCATACTCATTAACTTTAAATTTAGATACCATCAAAGCTCTTAGTTTAACATTTTCTAACTTTTCTGTATAAATCTTATTATATATATATTCAGTATCAACATCATACTCCATCAAATAAGATGCTATTTTAAAAGTATTAGAATTTGTTTGCGAATATCTAAAACGACCACTATCTGTAACAAGACCTACAAATAAACTATTTGCAGCTTTTGTATCCATTACAAGAGGTGTTTCCATAATCAACTTAGTAACAAGCCCACAACAAGACTCATACGATGTATCCACACACATAATATCACCATATTCACCTTGAGGAAGATGATGATCTATCTTAATTAAATAAGAACCCTTATTATACCTTTCATCACTAATTAACTTTTCAGCACCACAATCACATACAATAACTAAAGCATTATCATATAAACTATCATCAACTATATCCATTTCACCAACAAAACTATAACGTTCTATCATATCCCCTACTACTTTTACACATTTAGCTGGAAACGTTGCTAAAATCGCAAATTTAAGCCCCATTTGCGAACCTAACGCATCTCCATCGGGACGAGTGTGACGATGAATAATAATTGTATCATACTCCTTAATCTTATTATATATATCTAAAAACATAAATTCACATTCTCCTTGATAGAGTATTATATCACAAACTTCCAAAAAATACAAATAAAAAAGAAAAAACTCCTAAAGGTAATCCTTTAAGAGTTTTATATTTAATAATTATTCAGCAACTGTAACAACTGTAATAGCACCAATATACATAGCTTTTACTGTGCAAGCATAAATAATTTCTACTGTACCAGCTGTTGCTTCAGATAAATCAAAAGTATAATTTGTAGCTGTTGTTGTTAAAGAAACAGTTTCACCAACTTGAACTCCATTTACTTTAACTGTTAATGTTGCGTCTCCACCACTTGCCATAGCTGCATTAACCACTACTTGACTCACTTTATCTGTAAATGCTGTTGAAGATAATGACCAATTTGTTGTAGCAGAACTACTTTTACCAATTTGTGCACCTCTACCATTATTTGAATCAAATCCAATATATGTCGCTGTAGATGCTGTCCATGCAACATTTGATAATGTCACTTCTCCACCTGCAGTAGATAATTGTCCTGTAGCAAATGTATGAGTATATGTTGTTGTTCCATCAGCTTCTGCAGCAGGAACTGTAACTGTGAAATCTTTAGTATAATCAACATCGTTTAATGTATAAGTTGCAGTAAATACAACTGTAGCATCTTCTTGACCAGCCTCAGGACGAACAACTGTAACTGTATGTCCATCTAATGTAGCAGCAGTACCTTCTTTAATACTCCATACAACACCTTCAACTTCTGGTAAAGTGAAATCTGTAGATGCGCTTTCAGCAACTTCAATACCATCTAATAGTAATGCAGCTTGTTCAGCATCACTTAATTGAGGTAATACATATTCACCTTCTCTACCACAGAATACTACTTGATGAGGAACATCTTTACTTGAATTATAAGTATAGAAATAAACATTTAATGTTAATTCTTTATCAGTTCCAGCATATGCTTCAATAGCAGATGTATCAGAATAATTTAAATAAAGTTTATTAGTACCATCAGTTAAATAATAACCGCTGTCGTCAATTAATTTACCTGTTACTTGTAAGTATGCAGAGAATTCAGCAGTTTCAGTAGTCCATGCAACAATTTCATCAATTGTTTTAACAGTAGGTGTTGGTAAAGTTAATTCTTTAGATTCTACAACTACATATGAATCAACATATGTGACTTCTGGTAATCCATAATATAATTTAGCTTTAACAGACATTTTAACAACATCACCTTCTGTTACATCACTAGGACAAGATTTATAAACTAAAATAGTTCCTGTTTCATCTTGAACATAATAGTTTTTATAACTACCAAATACAGCAATAACAGTACCTTTAATTGTATATAATTCAGATTCAGAAGTAGTTAATCCTGAAATGAAATCAGCAATAGTAGTAATAATTTCTTTAGCTTCAACAGCGAAAGTAATTTCAGCTGTTGCAGTTGCATCACCACAAGTAACTGTAGCAGTTAATGTAACATTAGCAGCTTCTGTAGCAACAATTTTTCCATCAACTACATATGTGCTTTCTGACCATGTTACTGTAACGTCTTCAACTGTAGTAGTAGGAGCTGTGAATGTATCACCATTATAATATAAAGAAGGTAATACAGTATTTTCAATTTCATATGCTGCTTTATCTGCTTTTTGTTGATCTGTTAATTCAGGAGCAGCAACTTCAGTAATAGTTGACCCATTCCATAATACTCTAAACATCGCATTTGAAGAATATCTATCAACTGTAACAACTTGAATTTGTACATTTTTACTATCTAAAGCATCTAAAGTTTCTGTAGCATCATCTGTGCAATAATGATATAAAGCAATTTTTGTTCCATAAATAGGATCTACTAATGCATAAGAATCACCTGTAGCTAAATCTTCTTTAACAAGTTGTCCTGTTAAAGTATAAGTTGCACCTGAATAATTAGCGAATGCTGCAGCATCACTAACTAATCCAGCTTCGTATTTTGAACCTGTATAATTATTAGCATAAGAAGCAGATAATGCATCTGTATATTCTTTAATTCCTTTTTCTTCATAAGTAGCTCTTACGAAAGAATCTTGAGTACGAACTTCATTTCCATCTAAATCAACAACTTTATCTGTAGCACTTAATACTTCTACGTTAATTTCTTTACCGAATTCGATTACACCATAATAAGCATAAACTTGACCAGATACTTTAACTAAATCACCAAGTTTTAGACCTTCAGTATTTCCATATACGTAAATACCAGCATCACCATCTGTGATATAGAATCCTTTAGAATAGATATATTCTACTCTACCATAAGTAACACTATAAATGGAAACGTATTTATCTCCACTTGAATTTCCAGCTTCATTTAATGTTGTATTCGCTTCTTTTAAAGTATTTAAATAATTAGCAACAACTTCAGCAACTGTTCCAAAGAATTGACTATCTAAAGCTTTAACTTTTAAACTTAATGTTTTGTTAGCTGTAGCAGTTCCATCTGCAACTACTTGAGAAGCAGTAACTGTAACTGTAACTGGAGCATATCCATCTACAACTCTTGCGTCAGTACCTTTAGGTCTATTAATAACCATTTGGTGAATACCTTGCGCATTAGTTGCGAAAGATACGATATCTTCTTCACTACTTGACCATTCAATTTTAACATCAGGATAATTTGCGTTTTGTTTAACAGCAGTTAAGTTAGCTGTAACATCGTTTAATACTGTAGAATCATAAACGATAGCTTTAATAACAGCATCAACATTTGCTTGAGCTTCGTCTAATGTAACACTTTTACTTGAATCAATACATGCTGTAACTGATAAACCAAGTAAAGCTACTGCGAAGAAAGCAATAATTTTTTTACCTAATTTGGCAAACATACTTTTTTTCCTCCTAAATTTTTTATTATTTTAATTAAATCGTTTATATGTTGAAATCCTTTATATTAAAGAATTAAAACCAAATTTTATATTTTTATTCAGCAAATACCACATCGCTCATTGATGTAAGAGCAATTTGAATTTTACCTTCTGAATAAACCGGATCTGTAGAATTACCATTGTAATAAGCTACGAATCCTGTAAGTGATGAGAATGTTTTTCCTTTAAAATATTCACCACTTGAAATTAAAACTCCTGTATCGGGGTCTTTTAAAGCAACTTCTTTATTAATTCTGATATTAATTTTGCCTTCTGTACCATCTACTTTTTGATATGTACAATATAACGTTGTTGCGTTATTATTGTCTGAATCATTATAACTATTAACTGTTAAGTTATGAACTGTTACTAAAGAACCAATTTTTCCGTAATTGTTAATATCATTGATATCATCAATTTCTTCTTCAGTAGCAACGATTTGATCTTTTGCATTAAATGAATAAACTTTTATTTTTGAATCACTTGTTAAATCAGTGATTTGAAGAGCACCATAATAATAGCCTACTTTTGCAGTAATTTGAACATAAGCTCCTTCAATTAATTTTGAAATTGAATTATATCCACCATATACATATATGCCATAATATTGACCTGTTTCAGCATCATATTGTTGTAAATATGCATTTGCATTTCCACTTTTTCTAGCAACTACACCACTAACTTTAATAAGTGGAGATTCATAACCTTCTTGAGCACTATTAACTGCATCTTCAGTACCATATGTTTCTCTAATTTCTTTAATAGTCATTTCACGACCTTCAGTAGAATAGTCGTAAGATGGGTCATCTTCACCATAAATTCTTAATCCATATTTAGAAATATCTTTAATCGCATCTAAGAAATTTTGATAATATTGTGTTCCTGATGCAGATTTAACATGAGCATATCCTAGTTCAGCTAATTCTAAATTTAAAAGTCTTGTATCTCCATTTGGATATACAAACCATATCCAAGCTAGATATCTTTGTCCTGTAGAATCAAGACGTTCATTAATATCTTCAGTTTGAAGAACTATTTTAGCGCCATCTTCAATAGCTTTTGCATAAGCTTCTTTACAATATTTAGATGCAGCAAATCCCCAAGCTTCAATTCTATATGTAGACTCCGGTGTGTTGATACCATTATATCTAACTGTTATTTGTTCACCACTATTAAGTTCAAATACTGTAGTATCACCATCTACGCATCTTACTAATTTTTTTACCTCGCCAATACCATTTGTAATAAAATCCATTCCTTGATAACTTGCAGTAAGTTTTACACTATCTGTAACTGGAGTTTTCCAATCGTATGTATCGCTCGTATATTTATCTTTTTGATCATCACATGATACTACTACTAACAAACTTAGTAATAGTACCATTGATAATAATATTTTTTTCATTTTATAATACCTATAAAGACCATTAATTAGTCATTCAAGATTGAATTATATGCATCAGCATAAGCTTTATCTACGCTTACACCACCACCATATAAAATTTGTTGAACTACTATTTCAGCGTTATCACGAGCTTTGCTTGATCCTGGAAATGCAATATTTGTATAGAACCAATCTTGTTGTAAAAGTCCTGCTTGTTTTGCTTTTGCAGCTAATGTTTGAACACCATCAACAGTTGAACCATCATCAGCAACAATTTTACCTAAAATATGATTTTGATATTCTGTAGAGTTAAGAACATCTTTTCTTGTTGGGAAGTATGAAGTTTCAAGAGCCCATTTTAAAGATGATTCATAACTTACCATATGTTTTAACCAAAGCCATCCACCTAGTTCTTCTTCTTTATCTTTACATATAAATAAAGATATATTTGTACCTTGTTGGATTACTTGGCCATTTGTAGCATCTTTTTGAGGAACTGCTGTAACAGCTGTTTCAAATCCGTATTCAGAACCATCATTATAAGAAGCACCTGCACTAGAACCAACAGTCATAATACATTGTCCAGCTTTAAACGCATCAGAACAATAGTTTGTACCAAATGCAGTTGATGTAGCAATATAACTATTATTAAAATTAGTTAAATACCAATTCATCGCTTCTTTTGATTTTAATACATCAGATTCAACTGCACCAAATGCATTGAATTGACCTTTTCCGTTTTCATCAAATGAAGTATATGTAGCACCCCATTGTTGAGTAAGAGTTATGAACATATTTGCTTCTGAGTCATATCCCATTGCATAAACCTTACCTGGATTTGCTGCTACTGCAGCTGTATATTCTGGTGTTTTCATCCATAGTTTTGCGATTTCAATAACTTCATCCCAAGTTGTTGGAGCACTCCATCCATATTTATCAAAAATAGTTTTATTATAATACATAAGTTCAGTTGATTTATTAAAAGGCATTGCATATCTAGTACCAGCAGTATCATAAATTGTACCTTCTGCCCAGAATCCTTCAATAAATTCTGCTTGTTCTTCAGCACTTAATCCATATTCTGCATCATTGATATATGTATCAAGTGATTGTAATGCTGCACCTTCTAAATATAAAGATACATGGTCAGGATAAGTTTGAGCAGCTGTTGGTGCCATACCTGCTGCAATAGAAGCAGTAATTGTATCTCTTAATGTTTCATAATCTCCATATGAAGTCAATTCAACAGTGTATTTTCCTTCATATTTAGCTTCGAAATCTGCAGCAATTTCTTCTAAAACAGTTGTTAAAGCTGCACCATTAGCATGCCAGTATTTAATAACAATACCATCTGTTTTTCCTTGATCGCATCCTGTTGCAACAAGGCTACATACAGCAAGTAACACTAATGTTAAAATCTTACTTATTTTTTTCATTTTTTTATCTCCTTTTTTATTTTTTACCAATTATTTGGTTTTAACCTTTAATACCACTACGAGAAACACCTCTCATTATGTATCTTCTTAAGAACATAAACATAACAAGTAAAGGAAGTGTTACTGCAGCTGAAGCCGCCATTTGTCTACCTTGAGCAGAACGTCCTTCGGCATCTGAAAACGAAGTTCTTAAACCCGTACTAATTAATCTCATATTTTCATTTTGTGTAACCATCATAGGCCATACATATGCATTCCATGAACCCATTAATTTTAAAATTGTGATTGTAATAAGTGTTGGCATTGCAATTGGAATCATTACTTTTATTAAATACATAAAAGTACTAGTTCCATCTACTTTTGCGGCATAATACAATTCATTAGGAATTTGTCTAAAATTTTGCCTTAAAAGATATATATAATAAACACTTATTAAGAACGGAACAACCATCGCCCAATAAGTATCCATACCTTTTAAATGTTTTACAACTGTAATATAATTTGTGATGACCATCATTTCGCCAGGAATCATCATAGTTGCAAGAAATAATGTAAAAATTACTTCACGTCCAGGGAATTTTATTCTAGAAAAAGCAAAAGCTGCCATTATAGTTGTAACAAGTGTCCCAAGTGTTGACCAAACACCAACAACTAGTGTATTGTACATTAAACGCCATATATTAAAACGAATTGAACCTGATTCTGATAATTGATAATTTATATCAATTATGTATCTCCAATTGGACCATTCAAACACTTTAGGGAAATATGTAGGGTTTGGTAAATTAATTTCAGATTCTGTTTTTAGCGATGTTATTAACATCCAATAGAATGGTAAAATCATAAATAAAGCTAAAACAATTAAGAATGTATAAGAAACTACGTATTTAATTGTTTTAACTGTTTTTTCTCGTTTTAAAATTTCTTCAACATTTTCTTTGTAATATGTACTACTACTTCTAGAAATATTTTCTATCGCATGATTTCTTTTGTGTTTAATTAATACAAAGAAAACAAGTAAACATAATAATAAAATCATATACATAATGCGCCACCTCTAATAATGAACTTTCTTCTTACTTACATAACTATTAATTGCTGTAAAGAACATAATTATAGCAAACAATACTACAGCACCAGCTGCGGCATATCCCATTGTTGTTCCACCTTCTTTGGTCTTTTTATAAATGTACCAAACAACAGTAGCCATATTATTTCTTTGACCAACAGATTGTGCGTTATTACCAAATATTGCAACGACTGATGTATATTCTTTAAATGCACCAATAAATGATGTAATAAGTAGGTAGAAAATTTGTGGAGAAAGTAATGGAACTGTAATTTTCATAAATGTTCTAAATTTAGAAGTGCCATCAATTTGGGCAGCTTGATAATATTGTTTATCAATACTTTGAAGTGAACTTAATAATATTAAAATTTTAAATGGAAGCGAATTCCAAACAATATAAACCATCAAAACGATCATTGATGTAAACCATTGAGGATTAAAGAAAGAATCAGTTTTAAATATTCCGTTTCCAAGAGTAACAGCATTAACATTTCCTCCTAACCAATTAATTTCACTACCACCGCCAAGCGTTGTAACAAATGAATTTACTAAGCCATTATGTGATTCAAACATAATGGAAAATACCATACCAATCGCGATTGTATTTGTTACATATGGTAAAAAGAAAACAGTTTGAAAGAACTTTTGTAATGATTTAATCGAATTCAATAATACAGATATTAACAATGATAAACCTATTGATAAAGGTACTGATACAAAAACTATTACCATCGTATTTAATAAATAATATTTAAAATTATTCCCTTCAGAAAATAATTTTATATAGTTTTGAAAACCGATTTTTTCGTATGTACCTGTCATGTAATTATATTCTTCTTTAAAAGAGATTAAAAATGTATTAATTAACGGATAAAAAGTAAAAACTGCCATTAAAATAATAGCAGGAGATAAATACAACATCCCTTTTAAGAAGTTTGTACTCTTCTTTCCTTCTACCATACTAATTTAATCTTCCTTCTGTTAATTTATCAAATACATAACATTTGTTAGGTTTTACTCTTAACGTAATAGTTGTATGTTCTTCTACTTCTACATCTGAATCAATGATAAATCTAAATGTATCTTTTTCACTATTTGGATTTTTTGCAACTACTGATTTATCACGTCCAATATGTTCTACGTGTTCGACATATACATGAAGTGCCCCTTCAGGATCTACTTCAAATCCTTCTGGTCTAATTCCAATATTTACTTCACGATTCTTTTCATCAATTGTTCCGATTTGTTCATCACCAATTAAAAGAGCTTTATCTTTTATAACACCTTTAAAAATATTAATCGGAGGTGTTCCTAAGAATTTAGCAACAAATTGATTAGCAGGTTGTTCATAAACATGTTGAGGATGACCTTTTTGTTGTTCAACACCTTTTTTCATAACAACAATTTCATCTGAAATACTCATTGCTTCTTCTTGGTCATGAGTAACGAATACTGTAGTAATACCAGTTTCTCTTTGAATACGCTTAATTTCTTCACGTGTTTGAAGACGAAGCCTTGCATCTAAATTTGATAAAGGTTCATCAAGTAATAATACCTTTGGTTCTTTAACAAGAGCTCTAGCTATCGCAACACGTTGTTGTTGACCACCTGATAATTGTTTAGGTTTACGATCTAATAATTCTTCAATACCTACAAGTCTTGCATATTTATGAGTTCTTGCAAGAGCTTCTGCTTTAGGCATTTTCATGTTTTGAAGTGGAAACATAATATTTTGTTTTACTGTCATGTGAGGATATAATGCATAGTTTTGGAAAACAAGACCAATTCCTCTTTTTTCAGCTGATAAAGTTGTTACATCTTCATCTCCAAAAAAAATTTGGCCCGATGTTGGTTCAAGTAAACCAGCAATCATATATAACGTTGTTGATTTTCCGCATCCTGATGGGCCAAGTAAACCGATTAATTTACCTGAAGGAATCGTAATGTCTAAATTATCTACAGCACGAACTTCAGATTGATTTTTGTCAGCAAATATTTTTGTTAAATTTACTAAACGAATGTCCATAATATTTTTCCTCCTTAATTTTTTTGGTTCATAAAATTATTATTTTATAAATTCTACCTTTTACTATCTTATTATAGCATATTTTAAATATTTTGTCAAAATAACCATAATAATATCAAACATTTTTTTATTTTTTTAATTCTACAAAGGCATACCTTTATAGAATTTTTTATTTTTTTATTATTTAGTATTTGAGTATATTTTCCTTTTTATTCTTTAAAAAACAAAAAAGTTCGTTAATTAAAACGAACTTTTTTTAAACTATTTTTTCCTATTTAAATATTAACCATAGTATTGTTATTAAAATAAACACACACGCAATACTTACTACAGCCTTTAAAGCTTTTCTTGCAACTCTTAT
Source organism: uncultured Staphylococcaceae bacterium (assembly GCA_964409955.1). Classification (GTDB taxonomy): domain Bacteria; phylum Bacillota_I; class Bacilli_A; order ML615J-28; family CAG-313; genus CAG-313. The sequence goes on along the minus strand of CAYPEY010000023.1, from coordinate 20,725 downwards.
TAACCCGATTACCATAAGAAATAAAAGTCCTAGCATTGCAAGAAACATAAGAATACCTGGAAGCGATAAAATAGGATCTAATAATTTATATACTACTTCTTCTGCAAGTCTATTTACTTCTTGAAAAAATTCTACCATTTTATAACCTCCTTAATTACTTTTTCTACGTGCATCAATTGCACGTTTTAATGTTAACTCATCAACATATTCAATATCTCCTCCAGCAGGAAGGCCATATCCAATACGTGATATAATTAAACCATCTTTTGCTAAAATCTTTTCTAAATATAGTGCTGTAGTTTCGCCATTTGGTGTAAAACTTGTTGCTATAATTACTTCTTCAATAGAATCATTAGTTTTAATTCTTTCTTCTAGTGAATTAATATTTAATTCATCAGGAGATATTCCATCAAGTAAAGATATTAATCCCCCTAGTACATGGTATAAACCATTATACTGATTAGTCTTTTCAATAGCAAGCACATCTTTTGTATCACGAACAACCATGATTTGATTTTTTGCACGATAATTACTAGAACATATACTACAGATATCTTTATCTGTTAACATTCCACATACACTACATTTTTTTACTTTATTTTTCGTAACCATAAGTTCTTTAGAAAAGGCTTCAACATCATCTTCAGACATTTTTTCTACTACATAATAAGCGTATCGTTGTGCTGTCTTTTTACCAACACCAGGTAACTTTTCAAAATTTTTAGCTAATTCATCTAAGAACTTAATTTCACTCATATATTAAAATCTCATTCCACCTAGCAATGCTTGATATTTTGCCATCTTTTCTTCTGTAAAATTATCAATTTCAGTGTAAGCTTGAGAAGTTGCGGCAACAACCATATCAGCTAGCATTTCTAGATCATCTTTTGTTGTTGCTTCAAAATCATCATCAAAATTGATTTGTTTCAATGTTTTGTCTCCCATTACAACAACACTAACAGGCCCTACACTTGTTTTAAATTCTGTTGACATTATTTCTTCTTGTGTTTTTTGCATATCTTTTTGCATTTGTTGAACACGTCTTATCATTTGTTGATTCATATTATCTCTCCTCTTCTACTTTTCCTACTCCAAAGAAATCTCTTACTTGTTGAAGAGGTTTCTTCTCGTTATTTACTTTATCATAATTAACAACCACAACTTTTAATTCTGGATTATTAATCGGTGTAAGTTTTGGATATCTAATTCCTACCCCGTATTGACCGTGATATTCACTACGTTTTTCTTGCCATACATTTTCAGGAAGTGCCATAAAATCATAGTCCTTACCAAACGTTATACGCAAAACTTGTTTTGCATCATTATAATTTTTAGGCTCCATTAATTGATTACAAATCGATGCCTTAGGGTAAATTATTAAAAGTTCGTTTTTACCATTTGCAGCAAGTTTACCATCATTTAATATTTTAGCTGCTGATGCTAAAACATATCCTACTTTATCTTCTAGTTTTGGCCATAAAGTTAAAAGTCTGGCTTTTTCTTCTCTACACTCAATATCACGAGATTCGTGTAATATTCTTTCTAAAATTCTAACATCATATACATTTCTAACAGTTTGAAGAGTATTATTTTCGTTAGATTCAATACTACGTTTAACTGGTTCTTTCTTTTCAACTCTTACAACATCAGAATGCGGTTTTTCAAAAGTTGTTTCTTTTCTTATCGAGTTAGAAGGTTCAAAAGTTGTTTTTCTTTCATCATTGTTTGGTTTTATATTAGCTACTTCTTTAATCTTTGTTTCTAAAGATGTTAATTTATTTTGATAATTACTTGATTCTACGCTTATCTTTTCAATATCACTATTAATAGTTGTAATCTTTTGTTCGAATTCATTTAATTTAGAAACTAACAAGTTTATTTCTTCATTAAGATGTTCTACTTGTTCCTTATTATATACATCATTATTATTATTTTTCTTTAACTCTTGTACTGCTTGTACTAATACAAAATAATTATCTTTTAATTCTAATAATTCTTGAGAATCAGTATTTGTCGTAACCACTTGGCCAAATTCTAAATTATCTATAGTATTGCTTAAATTTTTAACATATTCTTCTAAGATAGCGATTCTTTCATTTTCTACTACATTATCATTATTATTATTTGTTGAATTTAAAATATTATTTATTTTTTCTTCAATTTCAGTAATTTTTGTATTTATATCAGAATCATTATTTTCAAGTAAATTAACTCCTGTTTGTTCTAAAGCCTCAAGTTTTTCTAATACTTCTTTTAATTCAATTGAAGCATTTGTTTGGTTTTCTGCAGCTATTACACGAATTTTATCTTCTATTTCATCGATTCTAAAATTCAAATCTGTTGGCATACTTGCATTTTTAGAAGAAATTTCTTCTAACATATCAAGTTTAGATTCTACAGATTCTTTAAATTTTTCAAGTTCTGCTTTTTCTATTTCTGATGATATTTTTTTAATTTTATTTTCTAAGCCATTAATTTTACTATCTACATCAATATTTACGTTATTTGATACACTACCTGTCCCTATTCCAGAAATAGTATCTTCAAGTTTGTGAATTTTACCTAATACATCAATATCTGATGAAACAGAATTTATTATTTTCATAATTCCTACTTCTACAAATATTTTTTGAGTGTTACTATAACGTATTTTATTTTGTACATCTGAAAATGAATCTATATAATAAAAGATTTCTTCTTTTGATAAACTTTCAGCTAAACTAATAAAGTTTTCGTTTTGATATATATTTTTATAAACATTTATATTTGTTAAATTTTTATATAACAATATATCTCTACAAAATTGAATAATACTACTAACCACTCTTGATACTTCTTTTCCCATATTAATAAGTTCATCTACTATATTAATACATGTAGTAACATCTTTATTTTTTAAAGCATTAATAAAATCTATTAATTTATAATTCGAAATACGCCCAGTTACACTATTAACATCATCTAGTGTTACTTCTCCTGTTGCATATATAACAGTTTGATCAAGAATACTTAAAGCATCTCTCATTCCGCCTTCTGCAGCATCAGTTATCGCATCTTTAGCATCATTTGTAACGTTTAAATTTTCTTTTTCAATAACAATATCTAATTCACTAATAAGTTCTTGTTTTGTGAATTGTTTAAAATCAAAACGTTGGCAACGAGAAAGAATAGTTGATGGAATTTTATGTGGTTCTGTAGTTGCTAAAATAAATATTACATAATGTGGAGGTTCTTCAAGAGTTTTAAGTAGAGCATTAAATGCAGCCGTACTTAACATATGTGCTTCATCAATTATATATACTTTTTTCTTTAATGTGCTTGGTAAGAAGTTAACTTTTTCTAAAATTTCACGCATTTCGTCAACACCATTATTGCTTGCAGCATCAAGTTCAATAATATCTGTTGTTTCATTGTTTATAATTGACATACAACTTTCGCAAACGTTGCAAGGTTCACCATCAATCGGATTTTTACAATTTACTGCTTTTGCAAGTATTCTTGCAATTGTAGTTTTTCCAATACCTCTTAACCCGCTAAATATATATGCATGAGATGTTTTATCTTCCATTACTGCGTTTCTTAAAGTTTGTTTTACATGATTTTGACCTATAACATCTTGAAACCTAGTTGGACGATAGCTTCGATAAAGTGCAATATACGCCATATTTATTAACTCCTTTTTTCTTCCTATTCCTTATTATTTATTATAACATATTTTAATAATTTTTGCAATATATTAGAAAATGAAAACAAAAACCTTATTTTCACATAATGAACAATAAGGTTTTTCAATTTATTTTGTCACTTTTTTAGGTCTAATTAAACACTTAGGACCATATCCAATTAAGTCTGGTCTTTTTGCTTTTATTAAAGCATTTCTAACAAGTTCATAATTTGCTGGATTTTTATATTGAATTAAAGCTCTTTGCATTGCTTTTTCTTCTTTAGTTTTTGCAACATATACCGGTTTCATATCACGTGGGTCTACACCTGTATAATACATACATGTAGAAAGTGTTGACGGAGTTGGATAAAAATCTTGAACTTGTTCTACATATATACGTTCATCTCTAATATATTCAGCAAGTAGTATCGCATCTTCTAATTGTGAACCCGGATGACTACTCATTAAATAAGGAACTAAATATTGATTTTTATTAAATTCTTTATTTAATGTTTTGTATTTATCAACAAATCTCATATATAAACTCTTCGTAGGTTTTTGCATATAATATAAAACTCTATCGCTTATATGTTCTGGTGCAACTTTTAATTGACCAGATATATGATGTCTTACTAGTTCTTTAAAGAATAAATCGTTTTTATCATACATTAGATAGTCATATCTAACACCACTTCTTACAAAAACTTTCTTTATTCCATCAAGTTGTCTTAATGTTTGTAATATATCTAAATAATCGTCGTGAGATACTTCTAAATTTTTACAAGGTGTAGGATGTAAGCATTGTTTTAATTTACACGTTCCATTTTCCATTTGTTTTTTACAAGATGGATGGTAAAAATTTGCGGTTGGACCTCCTACATCATGAATATAACCTTTAAAGTTTTTACTTTTAATTATTTTTTTTGCCTCATCTACAACAGATTCTTTACTTCTTGATTGAATAATACGTCCTTGATGCATTGATAAAGCGCAAAAACTACAACTTCCAAAACAGCCTCTATTAATCACAATACTATGTTGTACTTCTTCAATTGCAGGGATTGGTGTATTGTTATATTTTGGATGATATGTTCTCTCGTACGGAAGACTATATGTCCAGTCCATTAATTCTTTTGATAAAGGCAGTGTTGCAGTATTTTGAACCACATATATACCATTATATTCTTCAATTAAAGGTTTACTATTAAATGGATCTGTATTTGTGTATTGAATATAAAAACTTTTCGCATAATTGATTTTATCTTGCTTCAACTCTTGATAAGTGGGTAGATGAATAGCATCTGTTGGTAAGTAATCTTGGTTACTTGTTTTCCAAGTGCTTCCTTTGATATATATAATATCACTAATATCTAGTCCTGAATCAAGAGCCTCAGCTACTTCTACTATACTTCTTTCTCCCATTCCATATAATAAAAGGTCTGCTTTACTATCTATAAGAATTGATTTTTTTAAGGAGTCACTAATATAGTCATAATGTGCAAGACGTCTTAAAGATGCTTCGATCCCTCCTATTACTAAAGGAACATTGGGATATTTACTTTTTATTGCATTACAGTAAACTATTGTTGCATTATCTGGACGCTTTCCCATAACACCATTTGGTGAATAATAATCTTTTGTTCTTCTTTTTTTACTAACATAATAGTGATTTACCATCGAATCAATATTACCAGCAGTAACCAAAAAAGCAAGACGTGGCATACCCAGTTCATCCATCCAATTAGGATTAGTTACATCAGGTTGATCTATTATTCCAATTTTATAACCATAAGATTCTAATACACGTCCTATAATAGCATGTCCAAATGAAGGATGATCAACATAAGCATCACCTGATATGTATACAAAATCAAGTTGTTCTATTCCTCTTTCCATTAAATCTTGTTTGCAATTTGGTAAAAACATACATATACCTCTTTTATTTTTATAAATAAATCATATCATATTTTTTAAAAAAATGAAAGGAATATATATTTCCTTTCATTTTGTAACGCTATTTTTTCTCTTTTAAACCTTCATTAAACACTTCACTAGCAGTCATTGCAAGACCAGCTAAACCTTGTAGGTTAGATGGAACAATAATCTTTGTTGCTTGTCCGTCTGCTACTTTTTCAAGTGATTCATAAGCTTTAAGAGTTAATACGCCTTGATCCACTTGAACGTTTTTAATCATTGTAAGACCTTGAGCTGTAGCCTCGTTAACTTTTAAAATAGCTTCAGCTTGACCTTCAGCTTCTCTGATAGTAGCTTCTTTTTTAGCTTCTGCTCTTAAAATTGCTGCTTCTTTTTCAGCTTGTGCTCGTAAAATTTCCGATTCTTTAATACCTTCTGCTTTTAAAATGTTAGCTTTCTTTTCACCTTCAGCAAGTAAAATAGCTTCACGTCTTTCACGTTCTGCACGCATTTGTTTTTCCATCGCATCTCTAATATCTTTAGGAGGCATAATGTTTTTAACTTCTACACGGAATACTTTGATTCCCCAAGGGTCTGTTGCTTCATCTAAAATTTCTCTCATTTGTTCATTTATTATATTTCTACTAGTTAAAGTTTGGTCTAGATCAAGCGAACCAATAATATTACGAATAGTTGTCGTTGTTAAGTTATCAAGAGCTCTTAAGGGTTTAGATACCCCGTATACATAAGATTTAGCATCTGTGATTTGATAGTATACAACAGTATCAATTTGCATAGTAACATTATCTTGTGTAATTACTGGTTGTGGGTCAAAATCAATAACTTGTTCTTTTAAGTTAACTTTCCCAATAATACGAGGTGTATCAAGTTTTCCGCCTATTACAGGAGCATTTGGATCTGTTGCAATTTTATCAATAAATGGTACTAAAAAGTGCACTCCAGTTCCCCATGTTCTATAATATTTACCAAGACGTTCTACAACATAAGCTTGTGTTTGTGGAACAATTTTAATTCCTTTAATTGCTATTGCAATAATAACAATTAAAATAACACCAAAAATGATTGCTACAATTTCGCCAGCACTAACACCAGCCATAAAATAAAATAAATTTTTCATCCTTATTTTTTCCTTTCTTTATATTATAAACTAATTTCTTCTATATCTTCTATTACTAGTTTATTCCCATTTATTTCTTTTATTATAACTTTTTCACCAACATTATATATTTTATCTTTAAAAGATACTGCAGGCCAAGTTTTATATTCTACTTTAACTTCACCTTTTTCACCACTTAAAATTTCTTTTGTAACAACAGCCGTCATGCCTATTAATTTATCTACATTAGTTGGAATAGTTTGGTTTGCGCTAATTTTTTTTACAAATGGTCTTGTTGCGATAACACAAATTCCGCTTATCACAACAAAAATTATAAATTGTGACCATTCAGGTAATTCTAACAGTACAGCAATAATCCCTCCTATAGCACCAATTCCAAACCAAATAGATGTAAGTGCTGTAGTCTCAAATTCTACAATAATAGCTATAATTGCTACAATAGCCCATATTATTATCATAGATATATCTATTACTCCTAAACTTAAAAACATTATTCATTTCCCTCCTTCACGTCAACAATTAACATTTTTAATCCATTATTCCATTTAGCATTAAATTTGTAAGATGGATGATTCAAAAAGTCAAAACAAAAAACCTTTTCAAGTTCTGAAACTAGTTTTTTGTTATTAATCCGACCAAAACTAGGTTTCATTGTAAGCGTATATATATCATCTTTATCTACAATTTTTTTATTTACTTCTTCAATTGAAACTTTTTTAAATACTATTTGTTTAATTTCTTCTTCTACACCTACTAAAATTCCATATGCATCTTCAAATAACATTGCAGCTTGTTTGCTCAATGTTATATTATTGTTATAAATAGTGATTGCATTAGATGTGTTTTCTTTGTTTATCCATTTTATATTCATTTTTTCCCTCCTATCTATATTATATCAATAAAAAAATATAATGTCAATAAAATATGTAAAAAATGTATTTAATGTATTTTAAGTATGTGTGATTTATCTGATTTTTTTAAACGATGAGTTAATTTTATTGATATAATAAGAAAATTTTGGTATAATAAATAATGGAGGTTTTTATGAATAATAAATTAAACAAAACAAAAGTAATTCTTATTACATCAATTGTTTGCTTATTAATTACTTTAGGTGCTACATTAGGGGTATGCCTTTATAATTATAATAGTTATATAGTTTACAAAATAAATTATTTAGACGATTATTTTGATACAAACGAAGAGAAAAACGAGTCTAGCAAAACAAAAGTAGAAAACATCATTAAATGGTCATCTTCAAAATATGTAGTTTCTCCAGGAACTATTACTTATAGAGATCCTGCTACTAAAGAAACTATCACTAGTACTGCATTAACTGATGGAGATTCAGTTAATATTGGTGCAAAATATGAAAACAATGTTCTTCATTTACCAAAATATTTTGATTTAACTTTCTATGTTCAAGTGTTTGAATCATATAACGAAGATTTGGATACTGATGAAGTTACTTTATCTTACCAATTCTTGTTCACGGATATCAATTATAACACTATTGCTGATGGATTTGCTCCAGAAAATATCTATGTTGCCTTCATTGCAGGAACTGGAGAAGAAGTGGATGCCGATCTTCAATCTCTTTTAGATGACAAAGTAAGTTCTGGTGTAGCTGGGGGAAGCACTCCATCAACGCCTTGGTATTATACATTATATAGTAACGAAGGAACAGCTTATAGTTTTGCACCAGTAGATAACGCTATTGATGAATACGATGATGATGAATCTAGTAATGTATATTATATATACCGCAATAACTTAATAGGTAGCGATGATACAAATGTAGCATTTGGATCAACATCAGATTTAACATTTTGTATTTTTTATTTAGATAGTTCATCAGATAAAGTGGTTTTTAAAAACTTAGTTGAAGGAACATATACTACACAAACTGTAGATGGTGCATTATTAAGCAAAGATAATTTCAATAATTTAAGTAATTATTCAACTGGTTACAGTGAATCATTTAAACAAGATAGCTACAAAGAGTTTATTATGCCTAGCATTATTAAATCCGGCTTAATCGCATTTGTAGTTTCAGGCGCTATTTGTGCACTTCTTGCGTTTGTATTAACTTTCAACCCAGAAATTGAACAAAATAAGAATACTAAAAAAAGAAAAAAATAAATGCAACTAGCAGTTAATCTGCTAATTGCATTTTTATTTTTTAAAATTCACAATTTTTTGGAGTTCTAGGAAATGGAATAACATCTCTTATATTATCTACGCCTGTTAGATACATTATTAATCTTTCGAATCCCATACCAAATCCAGAATGTACACATCCTCCATATCTTCTTGTATCTAAATACCAATCAATTCCATCTTTATCTACATTCATTTGTTCCATTCTTTCAAGTAATTTTTCTAGATTTTCTTCACGTTGAGACCCCCCCATTAATTCTCCTGCTTGTGGAACAACTAAATCTACTGCCGCAACAGTTTTTCCATCGTCATTCAATTTCATATAATAAGCTTTTATATCTTTTGGCCAATTTGTAATAAAGACTGGTCCATTAAAATATTCTGTTATATATTTTTCATGTTCTTTCGCAATATCATCTTCATAACTAGGTTCAAATTCCCACTTAACTTTCGCTTCTTTTAATATATCAACCACTTCTTTATGAGATATTCTAACAAAATCACTGTTTAAAATAGCAGTTAATTTATCTTTCAAACCTTTGCTTACAAATTTATCACAAAAATCAATTTCTTCGGGACAATTATTTAATACATAATGAATTACATATTTTAACATTTCTTCTTCTATATCCATTAAACCATTTAAATCACAAAATGCCATTTCAGGTTCAATCATCCAAAATTCATTAGCATGAATTTTTGTATTTGAGTTTTCAGTTCTAAAAGTTGGCCCAAAAGTATATATATCACCAAATGCCATTGCAAAAGTTTCTCCTTGAAGCTGTCCTGAACCTGTTATAAATGATTGTTTTCCAAATAAATCTTTTGAAAAATCAACAAGACCTTCTTTATCATAAGGTAAATCATTTAAATTTAAAGTTGAAATTTTAAACATTTGGTCGCTTCCTTCACAATCGGCACAAGTAATTAGAGGAGTATGTACATATAAATACCCTCTTTCTTGAAAATAAGAGTGAATTGCGTGTGCAGCAACACTTCTTATTCTAAACACTGCTGAAAAAAGGTTAGTTCTTGAACGTAAGTGCGCAACTTCTCTTAAAAATTCTCTTGTATGACGTTTTGGTTGAATAGGATAATTTTCAGGACAATCTCCCAACATCTCAACTTTTGTCGCATGAATTTCAAATGACTGTTTCATCTCGGGAGTTTCTATAACACGCCCTTCAACTAAAACCGACATCCCTACTCTAAATTTTGAAATTTCTTCGAAATTTACAAGTTTAGTATCATATACTACTTGAACACTTTCAAAAAATGATCCATCATTAACATTTAAAAAACCAAATTGTGCTTGCGCACGGTTTGTTCTAACCCATCCACAAATTAGCACTTCTTTATCTTTAAATGTTGATAAATCTCTAAATAATTGTTTTACTTTTACTCTTTTCATTTTTTCCTCCAATAAAAAAGTCCTTAGAATTAATATTCTAAGGACGAAACATTTTCCGCGGTACCACCTTAGTTCAAAAAGAATTATTCTTTTTGCACCTCTAATTATCTTTTAACGCAAGATTTACGAGTAGTTCTACTAATACAAAACATTTGTTTTATAATTTCTTCTACTTGCTCCAAGTGTTCTTTCTATATACTAGTTCCAAACTTTTCACCAACCGTTTGGTCTCTTTTTTAACATCATATATATACTTTTCTTATCAACGCATTTTTCTAAATTATATTATATTTTCAAATCTTTGTCAACTAATTGCCTATTTTCCAAGACAAAACTTAGAAAATAATTCATCAAGTAGTGAATCAGTAGATGTTTCTCCAATGATTTCTCCAAGATAAAGCCAAGCTTTTCTTATATAAATATCAACGAAATCTATTTGTCCTTCTTTATATATTGTATCAATCGCCTCATCTAAAGATGTTTTAGCAAGTTGTAATTTTTCGAGTTGCCTTGAATTACTAATATATGTTACATCTTTATTCTGAATATTATTAAGTTCTAATTTCTTAGAAATGGCATCTTCTAACGCCTCAATCGATAAAGGATTTGTTGTTGATATAGATATATATTCCTCATCTTCTAATTTTATAACTTGTTCTAAATCGTTTTTATTAACTATTTTAATACAACATTTATCTTTTACTTTTTCAATAAGTTCAGTATCTTCTTTCTCAAGCACTCTACTTCCATCTAAAACAAGTAAAATTAAATCTGCTTTATCAAGTGCTTCCTTTGACTTTTCAACACCAATTTGTTCGACTATATCAGATGTTGTTCTAATTCCAGCTGTATCAATTAAGTTAAGCGTTACATTACTTAAATTAATCGTTGCCTCAACTATATCTCTTGTAGTTCCTGGAATAGACGTAACTATAGCTTTATTTTCTTTGATTAAAGCATTTAAAAGACTACTTTTACCTACATTAGGTTTTCCAACAATTACTGTATTTATACCATTTTTTAGAATTTTAGCATTTTTAGAATTTTCAATTGCCTTATAAATTTTAGTTTTTACTTCTTTTAATTTCGGTAATATATCTAAATTTGTTAATTCTTCAACATCATCATATTCGGGATAATCGATATTAACAGATATTGTGGCAATAATATTAAGTAATTCTTCTCTCATTTGATAAACAAATGAACTAATCTTACCAGATAATGCACTATTTGCAAGTTTAAGTGATGCTGTACTTTCTGCCTCGATTACATCCATTACTGCTTCAGCTTTTGTTAAATCAATTCTACCATTTAAAAAAGCTCTTTTTGTAAATTCTCCAGCTTCAGCTGGCCTTGCACCATTTAAAACTAACAGTTCATATATATTATTTGTAACAAATAATCCACCATGACAATTAATTTCAACGACATTTTCTTTCGTATAAGTCTTAGGTGCTAAAAAAATTGATACTAAAACTTCATCAATCATTTGATTCTTATCGATTATATGCCCATAATGAATAGTATGTGATTTAACTTTAGTAAGATCTTTACCTTTAAATATTTTATTTACTATTTCTACAGAATCACTACCACTAACTCTTATTATAGATACTGCTCCTTGAGCTTGCGCAGTTGAAATTCCGACTATTGTATCTTGTAAAAATTCCATACTTTTTTTACCTCTTCTATGATATTATATCAAATGTCTTAACATTTTTATATTTTTTTGAAACAAAAATTTTTGTGTAAACATTTTCATAAGTGTTTCATAAGTTTTTTATTCATTTTTCTTGTATAATTAAATTGCTCTTAGACAGAACTCCTACCTGTTTCTAAGAGAATCCTTAATTTTTATTCAATTCTCGTTTCTTTTAAAAATAAGACACAAGGTTCCTTGTGTCTTATTTTTTATTTTTTAGGTTCTATAACTAAATATCTTCTAGGTTCTACGCCTTCTGAATGTGTTGTAACATCTTTCCAAGATGCTAGTTTTGTATGAATTACTTTTCTTTCGTAAGCATTCATATATCTTAAATTTACTGGAACTTTAGTTTTTGCAACTTCTCTTGCAATTCTAACAGCCATTTTTTCTAATTTTTCATCTCTATTTTTGCGATAATCACCAACATCAACTTTTACAATTAAACCACTTTCAGTTTCTTTATCAAAATATTGATTAACTATAATTGAAGTTGTATATTGTAATGCTGCAAGAGTTTGTGAATTGTGACCGATTAACGCTCCATTTGCATCTGCTGTTGTAATACAATATTCTACAATATTATCACGCATTTTTCTTTCAACATATCCATCAATCCCAGCTTCTTGTAAGAATTTTTCTAAATAGTCTTTGCCTTTTTTAACAGGATTAGCATCAACCATAACATGCACTTGGATTTCTTCGCGATCTGCATTTTCTTCAATAACATCAAAATACATATCATCTTTTGCAACACTTAATTCTTTTACAGCTAATTTTTCTATTTCAGCTAGCGATTTACCTACATATATTTTTTCTTTCATATTTACTTCTTCCTTTTATTAAAACTTTTTCTTTAAATTTTCTAATTGTCGTTTGCTTGTACGATGATTTAATTCCATTTGGAAAATCGAATATATGTTACCTATACACCAATAAACACCTAGTCCGGCTTTTGATGTAAATACAAATAATCCCATCATTAACATCATCATATACATCATCATCTTCATAGAAGATTGAGTGCTATTTTTTTGTTGTTCGTATGATTGTCTACGATATAGTGGAATATCAGCTTGAGCAGCATCTTGATTTTTCTTTTGACGTCTTGTAGATAACCATTGACTTAAGAATTGTGTACCTACAACGATAATCATTAATATAACAATACCGATAAATTGACCATTTCCTGCTGTTCTATCTTGGAATAAGTCAATTCCTAAAAATTTAGAATTTAATTCATTTGCCCAGTTATTACTATAAATTGTATTAGCATAACTTACAGTGTATGGAATTCTTGATACTGCACGATAAATTGCCATAAATATTGGAAATTGTAAAAATGGTAAGAAACATCCTCCAAGCCCAACTTTATATTTTTTATATAATTGTGCCATTTCCATTTGTTGCATTTGTTTAGATCTTTCGTCTTGACGATTACCATATTTTTCTTGAATCTTATTAAGTTCAGGTTGCATTAATTGCATTTTTAAACTCATATCGTTAGTTTTAGCATATATCGGCCAAGCTAAACTTCTAATTAATAACGTTGTTATTAATAAGCCTAAAATATAATATCCGCCCAATAAATTAGAAATAGCAACCATTAACCATGCAACAGGAAAAACAAATAAATTATTGAATAAGTGACTCCAAAAATCTTTTCCTGTATAAAAATGAATCGGTTCAGATTCAACTTCTTCTATACGATTAGCTACTTGTAAAACGAATGCTGAAACTACATCATTTACACTTATTTCAGTATTCAAGTTTTCTTTATATTCATTATATTGATTAATTATTTTATTAGCTTCTACATTAGATGCACCTGTGCAATTTTTAGTATATGTTGCTGCAGCAACCCAACTACTTTCTTCACTAACATTTGTATCAGTAATTAATGTAGCTTTATCAACTAACGCACTAAATGTTGGAACATCATTGTTTTCAATAATTGTAGCACGATATTGGTATTTATTTTTATACGCTATATTATCGTATAACGCATAACTTTCGATTAAATTTTTAGCTAAAACTTTTTTTTCTTCTAATATTTGTTCATTTGTCTTATCACTTGCGTTTTCTACTGTTAACTTTTGATTAACCCATTCAATTAAATTCAAATTAGTTGTATCGTTAGCATATAATGTTTTAGGTTTATTGCTTCCTCCACAACTACATGAAGTTAAAAACAGTACAAACATTATAATAAAACTTAAAAACAAAACACGATAACTTTTCGATTTCATTATTTTGTACTCCTTGTTTTTTTATTTATTAAATTAATTAAAAAATTTACTTCTTTTTTTAATTCTTCAAAAGATACTTTTGTTAAATCGTTTTTAGCAACAACTACGATATTAATACTATCTAATTGTTTTATTTTTTCTCTAAAAACATTCCTTGTGATACGTTTTATTTTATTTCTTACATTAGCTTTTCCGATTTTTTTAGACACTGAAACAGCGAATCTATTTTTTTGAAAATCATTTTTTTGAAAATAAATAACATAATTACTACTAAAAACTTTGTTTCTTAACTTAACTATTGAGGCTATTTCATGGCTTTTTTTTATTCTGTTTTCTTTTTTCATATTCTACCTCTTAAGATTAAAAAATAAAAGACCACTCTTATCGTTAGTTGACTGAAGTGGTCCAAGTTTATAAATTGTTTACTATTAAGCTGATAATACAGCTCTACCTTTTGAACGTCTACGAGCTAATACTTTTCTTCCGTTTGCAGTAGCCATACGTGCACGGAACCCGTGAGTTTTACTATGTTTACGTTTGTTAGGTTGGTATGTTCTTTTCATATTGAGCACCTCCTATAAAAAACCATGCTAATAGATTATACTAAATTTTTCTATTTTTGTCAATTAATAAAACTTTTTTTATTCATCTGCTGCGATTTTATCGTAACTTGTTTTATAAGTTGTAGAGAAATTATCTACTTTACCGTTATAAATACTTCCTTCGATTTTTACATAAATATCGCTCATATTTAATGATTCATCAAGTTTTACTCTTCCTTGTGATAAAGAAACGTATCTACTCATAAATCCATATATTGAATAAACTTTTACATATTCTGAGAAATTTTTATCGTCATTTTCCACTTTAGCATAAATTGAAAGTTTTACCTCTGAAAGTTCTGGGTAAATATCAAGTGGATTTTCTGTATCATCTCGCTCTAACCCTTTTAAAAGATTTTCATTTAAATAATCGTCGTCATATTTATGATTATATAGATTAGTTGTACTAACTTGTGGACTTATTTTTAAAATATCAGAATATACATTTTTAGAAGTTGTTTTATCTGTTGCTTCTTCTTTTAGTACTTTAATTTTAATCGGATCATTAACTGGATCAATACAATTAGCATTTATTGCATCAGTTGAATCGATAACATTTCTTGTTTCATAATTTTCTAATTCTTTTAAATTATTTTCAACATTCACTTTATATGTTAAAGTTTTGTTTTCTTCATTAACTGTGTAATTAATTTTAACCATATATTCTACAGGTGTTTCATTAAATAAATAATCAACAGTTGTTCCATTTTTGTCAATATGATCATAAGCTTTTGTTGCAAATGTTGAAAAACTTGTTATTGAAGAATAACTTGTTGTACTCATACTCTTTTTACTAGTTGCATAGTCACCATAACAATAATACCCTTTTTCTGTTTTTGCAGCAAGATAAATTTCAATGTTTGATATTACAGCGTTTGTTTTTAATTTTGTTAATACTATTTGAGTAGCATATGTAGAACTAACATGACTATGGTCAGAAGTAGTTGAACTATTATCATATATAGATTTTCTTGTTTCCATTTCTCTTATTGTTATACCAATATATTCATCGTATGGAGTAGTGCCATAATCTTCATATCTTTCAACGGTTCTAGTTCCGAAAAGTAAAAGAATTATTCCGAATAACACTATTGTATAAAACATAATAATAAGAACTTTAAGTTTTGCATTTAGTTTAATACTATTCATTATTTTCACCTCATCTTCAATATTCTAACATAATTTAGTTTTTTTTGCAAGTTAAAGACAAAAAGGAGTTTTATAAGTTATAAACTTATCAACATTGTGGAAAAAAAGCTTATTTTTCAGCTATAAAAATTGTTGATAAAATGTTGATAACTATGTGGAAAAATATTTTAGTCTTACACTTTTATTTTTCACTCATTTATGATATTATATACAAGCGAGGTGATTTAATGGAACAATATTATGACTTAATAAAAAAAGTTAAAAACATATTAAAAGAAGAAAATGCTGCAGCATTATATAATGAACGCTTTGAACCATTAAACGAAATTTATAAAGTAGAAAACAATTATATTTATCTTATTGTTTCTAATCCTTTTGATAAATTTACTTTAGAAAAGTATTATGCTGCTAGAATGAATGAAATTTTAAATTCATTAACTAACGAAAAAATGCAATTTAAATTTATAACACAAAAAGATGTAGAATTAGAAAAATCAAAAAATGATAACATCTCTTTATCAAAAGCAAATCCTAATGAGATTTTAATAAAAGAAAGAATTTTACGACCAGAATACACTTTTGATAATTTTGTAACAGGTGAAGCTAACCGTGAAGCTTTCACATTTTCATTAAAAGTTGCTGAATCTCCTCATGTAACAGTAAACCCTTTTTACATATTTGGAGATGTTGGTCTTGGTAAAACTCATCTTATGATGGCTATAGGTCATTATATATTAGATCAAAATATAAACGCAAATATCGTCTATACTACCGCTCAACAATTCGTTGAGGATTTCTTTAAATCTAAGAATAAAAATCAAAAAAACATGGCTTTTTCGGACTCATTTGATGAATATTATAGAAATGCTGACGTTTTACTTGTAGATGATATTCAATATCTTGCTGACAAACAAGGATCACAAGATGAATTCTTTAAATTATTTGAATATTTATTTGAAAATAATAAACAAATAATTGTTACATCTGATAGAAAAGCAAGTGAATTAAACATAATGGCTCGTTTAAAATCTCGTTTTACTTGGGGTATGCAAGTAGATGTTAGAAAACCTAATCAAGATTTACGTAAAGCTATTATAAAAAATAAACTAGGAACTCTGATAGCTGATCCTAGTGATGTTTCAAACGATGCTTTAGATTATATTGCAGAGAATTTTAGTGAAAATGTAAGAGAATTAGAAGGTGCATTACGTAGATTTATTAATTATTGTGTTGCATTCAATATTGAATATTCTTTAGAAAATGCTATCGTAGCTTTAGAATCTATTCTACCTACCAATGTATCTTCAAAAAACGATACAACAACAAAAATTGTTGAAGATGTAAAAAAAGAAATTATCTCTTATTTCAACTTAACAGAAAAAGAATTATTAGGAACTTCTAGAAAAAAAGAAATTGTTTACGCTAGAAATTTAGCTATTTATTTGATAAGAACTCTTTATAACATTCCTCTTAAGAAAATAGGTGAATGTTTAAATCGTGACCATGCTACAGTTTCGCATGCGTTAAATAGAACTGAATACGATATCAAAAACGACGAATTTGTAAAACAAGATGTTGATAACTTAGTAAAAAATTTAAATAAATAATTTTTCTATAATATAAGGACAGAAAACAGATCTTTATAAAAGTTATCAACATATCAACAATACTAATAATAAAATAAATTTAATTAATATTAATAATATAGGAGAGTTAAAAAAATGAATTTTAAAATAGAAAGAGAATTACTTCTAGCAACTTTACAAAACGTTTCTAGAGGATTATCTCAAAAAACACCAATGCCTGTTTTAACAGGAATAAAACTAGTTGTTGAAGAAAACAAAATTACTTTTATAACAACAAATAAAGAAGTCGCTATAAAAATTGAATTAGAAAAAAATGATAAAATTAAAATTCACGAAATAGGAGATTGTGTAATTCCTGGAAAATACTTTATTGATATTGTACGTAAAGTAGAAGGAAAAGAAATTGAAATCGCGTTGTTTGAAAAAAAATCTATAAAAATTATTTCAGATAAATCAGACTTTACTTTAATTGCTTATGATAAAACTAATTATCCAACTACTAATTTTAACACTGTAACAGAACCTATTTTATTGGATAGTTCAGAACTAAAGCAAATAATAAAACAAACAGCTTTTGCTTGTGCTACAACTGAATCAAGACTTGTCTTAACTACCCTTAATTTCAAAGCTAAAAATGGTAAACTTGAAATAGTTGCAACAGATAGTTTTAGACTAGCAAAAAAAGTTTCAGATCTTGCTAAAGAAGTAGATATTGATATCAATATTCCTAGTAAATCTTTAGAAGAATTAAGTAAAATTTTAGAAGAAGATTCTACTTTTGTGAAAATGTATTTAGAAAACAGTAAAGCTATTTTCGAATATAAAAACATTATTTTTGTTACAAGATTAGTAGAAGGAAAATACCCAAACACAGAAAGTCTATTCCCTAAAAATTCGCTATTTGAAGCTATTTTTGTTAAAAACGAGTTATTAAATGCAGTTGATAGAGCCTCATTATTTACAAGTTTAGATAATTTAAGTATCGTAAAATTCGATTTCAAAGGTCAAAATAAGGTAGAAATTTCATCGAATTCATCTGAAATAGGTAAAGTTGTGGAAGAATTAAGCATAAAAAACACTTTAAATGACGTAAATTTCCAAATAGCTTTCAGTACAAAGTATCTTATTGAGGCTTTAAGGAGTTTTGAAACTAATGAAGTAACATTCTATTTTACAGGAGAAATAAAACCAACATTAATAAAAGAAGAAAAAAATCCATCTTTAACACAATTATTATTACCTGTTAGGGTATTTTAATTAAAAAAAGTACAAAAAAAGCATCCAAAAGGATGCTTTTTTGTTGTTTTTTACCCTAAATTCATTTCTTTAAAGATAGAAACAAGATCTTTTTTAGTCTCATCAAAATTCTTTTGATGGAATCTGTCTTTCATAGGTTGATTATCGAAGATTGAAATACCTTCAGCTTGAATATTTCTTATTTCTGCTTTTTCTTTAATTGGAGATGTAATTTCTGCGTTTGGAGTAAGAGATTTTGCTTGTTCTTTTAACTCCTTTAAACACTTCATTGGAGCGAGTCTTCCTTTGACATATTTTGAGGGTACAATGTACTTAATTTTGTTCAAATCAATGTCAGAGTCAACAAAATATTGAATTGTATTTGAAAATCCTTGAATTCCGAGCGTGTCTAAAGCGACCACAATTAAAATAGATTCACTGATATCGAGTAAAATTTCACTTAAACGACTACTTGATGGTGGAAAATCAATAAAAATATAATCAAAAAATTGAGTAAAACTTTCGATTATCGAGCGCAAACGCTTTTCTTCTGAACGTTTTAACGTTAAATTCAAAGAAAGTCTGTCTGTATTTAAGGTTTTCATTAAATACATATTTATTCTTGCTTCAAAAGTGATATCTTGAGGCTCTTTTTCACCTACTAATAAATATTCGAAAAAATCATCGTCATGATCAGTAACAAAATTATCTACACCAAAAATTTTAAAGATACTGTTTTGATCGTCTGCACTAATAACTAAAACTGTTTTTCCTTGAGTTGCATAATAATGAGCTAAATATCCTAGGAATGTTGTTTTCCCAACTCCACCTTTTTTACAGAATGCTGAAATGATTGGCATTATCTAACACCTTCTCTCGCTAATTTTTCTTTACAAGCGTCTTCAACGAATTTTGCAAACATAATTCCACGTGTAGCACAAATGATTTTTATTTGTCTTCTTAATGTTACATCCATAGTAGAAGTGTATTTTTCTCTATTAACATCATCTTGTGGATAATATTGTTGTCTTTGCACCACTTTTGGTTGTCTTTGTACCGGCGCAGGTTTTGCAACAGTCTTTACTTGTACTATTTCTTCTTCATAAACTGGTTCTTCTTCAATAATCTCTTTTGTTGGTTCGATTACTGGTTCTTTTTCCTCGTTTCTTGGAACATCAAACGGGTTTCTTCTTTTTAATGGTTGTTGATTCATTTATAATACCTCCTAAATCTTACATTTTAAATTATAACATAAAAGAAAAATATTAACAAATAAAATGCAATATTTATTTACAACACTAAATAAATACAACCATAAATATTTATTTTTCAAAAAAGATAAAAAAAATTCAAAAATTAAAAAAAACGATTTGAAAAAAATTTTTTTGAAAATACATTCAAAAAAAGTTTTTAAAATCAAAAATGAACCTTAAAAACAATGTTTTTTTGAATTTTTTAAGAAAAAGTTGAAAATTATTCGAACCCCCGGGGGTAAAAACGAAAAAAATGCGTTTTTTGTAAAAGGCTTAAAAAGTCTAAAAAACTGCTACTTATTTGCAAACACATGATTAGTAACTTTTGTTAAATAAATATTGTTTTACGTAAATAAATAAAATTATTAATCTCTAACAAGAAACTACAATCGAAAGCGAAAAAACTTTTAGTTTTAAAACTTTTTAATTTACTTTAAAAATAAATTAATAAAAAATACACCAATAAATTAATAAATTAAAAGTAAAAAATATTGTTTTAAAAGTAAAAACGAGTGAAAAAACAAAAATGTGTAAAAAATAAAAACAAAAAGTTTTAAGTTAAATATTAATTATTAAACAAAAAGTGTAAAAATATTTTATTTTAAAACTAAAAAATTTTAATTAAATATTTTATTTCAAGATTTAAAGTGTTAATAAAATT
>CAYPEY010000022.1:0-37577 GCA_964409955.1 uncultured Staphylococcaceae bacterium | reverse complement strand
GTAATATGATAATAAAAAAATATAGATTTTACTTTAATAAAATAAAACTCTATTTAATAAATTTTTAAATTTATTAAAAAAAAGGTGGCAAAGTCGGGACGAATTGTTAAAGCTCTTAACTCAAGTAATTGTTTAATTGAGGATAGAGATGAAATTAGAATTTTAAAAAATACTGATTATCAAGATTATAAAAAAGATTCAACTATATTATCTTCTGAAGCTGAATCACTTAATGATTTCTTATTTATATTAGATAAATTAAATATAGAAATTCCAAGATATAGATATAAACTAAATAAGTTTAAAGAATATTTAAACACAATCAAGTACTAATAGAAAAACACCTTATCCAATCTGGGTAAGGTGTTTTGTAGCATAACACTGTAAAAGTCAGGTTATATCATGAAAACTTTTAATTCACAAGTAATATGATAATAAAAAAAGATAGACTTTACTTTAGTAAAAATAAAGTCTATCTATTAATTATTAAATATTTTTAGAAATAAGGTGGCAAAGTCGGGAATGTTTTTCAAAAACGTTCGCGAACGTTCGCGAACGTTCGCATAAAACTTGAAAATTGGAAATAATAATGATATAATATGAGTGTAAAGGATTTGATAATATGTTAGAAAAAGATATTAAAAAATTAAAAGAAAATAAGCTAATTGAGTTTAAGAAATCTAAAGGTGGTTTGCCAAATTCACTTTGGGAAAGTTATAGTGCATTTGCAAATACGAACGGTGGTACTATAGTATTAGGTATTGATGAACCGCAAAAAAATGTATTTGTATCAGCTAAACTAACTGAAGCGGAAATTCTAGAGTTGCAAAAACGTTTTTGGGACAATATAAATAATTCACAAAAGGTAAGCGTTAATCTACTAGTTGATAGAGATGTTTTTATTGATGATTATGATGAATATCCTATTTTAGTAATTAAAGTTAGAAGAGCTAATAGATTTGAAAAACCGGTATATATTAATAATAATGTTTACAATGGTACTTATAGGAGAAATCATGAAGGTGACTATCATTGTACAAAATCAGAAATTGATTTAATGATTAAAGACTCAAGCAATCAAAGTAATGATAAAACTTGCCTAGAAGAATTTGATTTGGAAGATTTTAATTTAGAATCTATTTTAAGTTATAAACAAATGCTAAAAGCATCTAATCCTAGTCACATTTTCTTAACTATGCCTGATGAGCAATTTTATTTAAATTTAGGGATAGCAAAGAAAGGCTTAGATGGACAATTACATCCAACTAGGGCAGGATTATTAATGTTTGGTAAAGAATATCGAATTACAGATGAATTTAGTCACTATTTCTTAGATTATCAAGATCATAGAGAAGAAACTCCTGAAATAAGATGGATAGATAGAGTTCATTCTTCATCAGGTGATTGGAGTGGTAATGTATTTGACTTCTTTTTCAAGGTGTATAATAAATTAATTCAGGAGTTGATAATTCCTTTTAAATTAGAAGGTGTTCAAAGAATTGATGATACTGAAATGCATAAAGCGTTAAGAGAATCTTTATGCAATACATTATCGAATGCTGATTATTATGGTACAAGAGGAATAGTAATTAAAAAATATAAGGATAGAATAGAATTCTCTAATCCAGGTAGTATGCGAATTAGTATTGAAGAAGCGTTTGCGGGTGGTAATACTGATCCTAGAAATGAAACAATCTTAAAGATCTTTAGCTTAATCAAAATAGGCGAAAGAGCGGGAACTGGAATACAAACGATATTGAATGCAATTAATAAGTTTGGTTATCCTATGCCTCTCATCGAAGAAAAATTTAATCCTGATAGAACAAAATTAACGATATATATAGGCCATAGTACTATAAAAGAAATTCAAAATGATGTAAAGCAAAAAGATTCAATTTTTAGTTTATCTTTTGAAGAACAAAAAGCATTAGAACTGTTTAATGATAAGGATTATATCACGAGAGTTGAAATAGAAAAACATTTGAATTGTAAGAAAACAAAAAGTTCAGAAATTATAAAATCATTAATTAGTAAAAAAATAATTTATAAAGATGGTTTAGGTAGTAATACTAAGTATTTAAAAATCAATTAATTATTTTAGGGATTTATAAGAGAATGTAAAAAATTGCAATGGGGATATCCTGGACGATTTATATTGGTAAGATGGAGGTGGAATACAAATGAAATATACATTTAAGCCATTAAATAACATGCATTTGTATTTTATGTATATTTTCTATTTACTTATTGTAGCTATTATTGACATAGGATGTATTATAGTTTGTTTAGATGAGTTTGATGTTGAATTTTTTATAACTTGTGTAATACTTACTGCTATACCATTTATCGTTTATATAATTGTTAGAATTTTATATCCATATAAATATATTATTGATAATGACTATTTATTAAAATACAAGAGGAATAAAATCATTTTTAAGATAAAAATTAATGATATTAAACATATAGTAGTTAAAAAAACTAATGTATTGAATTTTTTAAAATTCATTATATCTTTAATTTCAGGTTATAATTTGTCAACTTCAAATGTTACAACAATGTCTATAATATATGAAAAATGTGAAATCTTGAATGACTCAACTAATAAAGATTTTAAAAGAGAAGAGGTAGTTGAAAATAAAGGAACTAATGAAATAGAATATGTTGAAATTTTACCATATAGAAAAATTAAAAAAATTTCTAAAATTATGGATATTGAATGTAAAATAAAATAAGCTAAACTTTATCTTGTAATAAAAGTAGGTATACTTTAATAGGTATATCTACTTTTTATGTCTTTTTTGATAAGAAGCAAAAATTTGGTATCCTTTCTGTTAAAAGAAATCACGCCATAAAAAAGAGGTGAATTATGTAAAATAATTCACCTTTTTAAAAAACTAATATATTAGTTGAAAAAAAAAAGAAAATTTGGTATAATAAGAAATAGTAAAAAAACATTAAAAGTGGTGAATAGTATGTTAAATGAATTAATGAATTTAATTAAACAAGGTATTTATGATTGCTTAGTTAAACTTGGTTGGAATGATCCATCTGTTTTTAAATCAAGTGAAGATATTATTTTAGAAATACCAAAAGATAGAACTCATGGAGATTATGCAACCAATACTGCCATGAAATTAGCAAGAGTTGCTAAGAAAAAACCTTTTGATATAGCAACAGACATTGTAAATTCAATAGATAAAGAAAAATTTCATTTATCAAAAGTTGAAATTGCAGGACCTGGTTTTATTAATTTAACAATTGATGATAGCTATTTATTAACTGTTGTAAACAAAATTAATGAAGAAAAGTCAAATTATGGTAATTTAACTATTGGTGGTAACAAAAAAATATGTTTAGAATTTGTTTCTGCAAACCCAACAGGTTACTTACATGTAGGACATGGACGTGGAGCTGCTTATGGTGATTCTCTTGCGAGAATTATGAATAAAGCAGGATTTAATGTTCATAAAGAACACTACGTAAATGATGCTGGAAATCAAATAACTAATATGGCATATAGTGTGTATGAAAGATATAAAGAATTATATGGTATGCCAATAGAAATGAAAGATGATTATTATCATGGTAAAGAAATTATCACTGTCGCAAATAATATAAAAGATGAATTTGGTGATAAATTCTTAAATAACTTTGATCTTGAATTCTTTAAAGAGTATGGTACTGAAAAATTACTTAATAATTTAAAGAAAGATTTAAATAAGTTCAATGTAACCTTTGATACTTGGTTTAGTGAAAAAAGTCTTTATAAAAATGGGGCTGTTGAATCAGTATTAAATCTTTTAAATGAAAAAGGTTATACTTATACAAAAGATGGTGCTTTATGGCTTAAAACATCTGATTATACAGATGAAAAAGACCGTGTAATTATTAAGGGAGATGGAAGTTACACTTATCTACTTCCAGATATTGCATATCATGCTAATAAATTATCTCGTGGATATGATCATTTAATTGATGTTCTTGGTGCTGATCACCATGGTTATATTGATAGATTAAAAGCTTCTGTATCAATGGTAGGTGGAGATTCTAACTTAATAGATGTTGAAATCTTGCAAATGGTTAGAGTACTAGAAGATGGTGTTGAAGTTAAGATGAGTAAACGTAGCGGTAAAGCTATTACTTTAATAGATTTAATCGATGAGGTAGGAAGTGATGCTTTAAGATACTTCTACGTAGCAAAATCTTTATCAACTCATATGGATTTAGATTTGAATTTAATGAAACAAAAATCTAACGAAAACCCTGTTTTCTACGCACAATATGCACACGCTAGAATTTGTAGTATATTTAAAAATGCAAAAGATGCAGGAATTGATTTTGAAGAAGTAAAAGAATTCAAACATATTGATACAACAACAGTAAAAGAAATATGCTTAAGCTTATTACAATATCCAAGTGTAATAGAAGAAGCTTCAACAAAGAGACTTGTTCATAAAATAACTCATTATATTGATGACTTAGCTTATCAATTACATAGTTACTACAATGATCAAAAAGTAATAACAGAAAATAAAGAGTTAGTAATGGAAAAATTAACAATTTTAAATGCAATTAGAATCGTATTATGTGATGCTTTAACATTAATCGGCGTTAGTGCACCAGAAAAGATGTAAAAAAACATTCTATTTCTAGAATGTTTAATACCTATATGGTGTCCTCAAAAGGAATTGAACCTTTATCACAAGAATCGGAATCTTATATTTTATCCATTAAACTATGAGGACTTATTAGTTCAATTATATCACATTAGTAAAAAAATAAATTTAAATTTGCCTAAGTTTGATATAATAAAAAAGATAAAAGAAGGGTGAAGAGTATGTCAGTTAGTGTACAACTAGAAAAAATAAGAGAAAAAATTAAAAACTATCCAAATGTAAGAATTGTCGCCGCAACAAAATATTTTGATATTGAAAAAACAAAAGAAATAATTGAAGCTGGTATTACAGATATTGGAGAAAATAGAAAAGATACATTTTTAGAAAAATATGAAGCGTTAAAAGATTATAATCTTACTTGGCATTTTTTTGGAGTAATTAAAATCCCTCCAAAACTTGCGTCTAATTTTATTGATAATATTGATTATTTACATTCACTTGATTCAATAGATTTAGCAAATGCTATTAATAAGACTAGAAAAAATCCGGAACCTTTAAAATGCTTTATTCAAGTAAATTTATCTAATAATGCTAATAGATCAGGACTTACTGAAAATAGAGTAATTCCGTTTATTAAAAATCTTGCTAAATATCCAAAGATTCAAGTAGTTGGCCTTATGACAATTGCTAGTTTTACATTTGATGAGGAAGTATTAGAAGGATACTTCAAAACATTACAAGAAATTCAAAAAGAAGTTCAGGAACTAAATTTAGAACATGCACCATGTACAGAATTATCAATGGGTATGAGTAATGACTATGAATACGCTGTAAAGAATGGCGCAACTATGATTAGAATTGGAACATTACTTTCAAAATAAGGAGTAAAATATGTTTGGAAAGAAAAAGAAACCAGAAATTAAACTAGGTTCTTCATTCGATCGAATATTAAACCACTCATTTAAAAAAGATGAAGATATCGATTCACAATTATTAGACCTTGCTGATATATTAATTGCGAATCGTCCCCTACTTTTAAATTTTGAAGAAATTGAAAGTTTAGGAGAAATAAATCATGCTGTTTCATTTTTAGCGGGTGTGGTTTATGCGCTTAATGGTGAAGTATATCGATTAGGAGAAGAAACAAGATTATTTGCAACAGGAGTTGCACTTGAGGATGGATCTATTCAAGGTTATATTAAAGATTTTGGAATAGATAAATAAAATGTTAGTACGTTTAAAAGACTATTATAATGATGCGTTAGATGGAAATGTTGTATTAACCAAATTTTTAGACTTACAAGAAATAAGTGAAATTAAGAGTCTAAATAAAGAAGGGCTAAAGGTTTATTTATATGGTGGATATAGTGATGCGGAAAGAGTAAGAGCAATCGTTCAATATTCATATTATGATGAACCCCAGCTTGAAGATTATATGATTAGTATTTATCATGCAACATATAATGAAGAATTTACAACTATTGGACATAGAAATATTTTAGGTAGTATTATGAGCCTTGGAATAGAAAGAAATACAATTGGTGATATTTATATTTCAGGTAATAATATTTATTTATTTGCAACAGCAGAAATAGAGAAATTTTTGATTAGTCATATGCCAAGTATTAATCATCAAAATTTAGAATTTAAAAAAGTTGATAGTATAGATGTACTACATGAACAAAAAGAAGAAATTAAAAATGTTAATGTTGCAAGTTTAAGACTTGATGCGGTTATTTCTAAAACTCTAAATATTGGTAGAAATAAAGCCTCGGAGATGATTGAATCTGGTCTTGTCTTTGTAAATCATCAAGAGGTAAAATCAGTTGATAAAAGATGCAACATAAATGAAATCATAAGTATTCGAAAATTCGGTCGAATTAGAGTACTTGAAATATTAAAAACAACAAAAAAAGATCGCCTTGTAATTAAAGTAGGCGTAAAACATTAGGAGATATAAAAATGAAAGAGTATAAAGATACCTTATTAATGCCAAAGACAGACTTCCCAATGCGTGGGAATTTAGGTGTTAATGAACTGCCTATTCAAAACAAATGGTTTGAAAATGGTATTTATGAAAAAGTAGTTAAAAAGAATGAAGGTAATGAACCGTTTTATTTACATGATGGTCCACCATATGCTAATGGTAATATTCACACAGGACATGCATTAAATAAAATTTTAAAAGACTTTTTAATAAGATATAAGACAATGAATGGATATTATGCTCCATATTTACCAGGTTGGGATACTCATGGTCTTCCTATTGAAACTGCTCTTTCAAAAAACAAAAAAGTTAATCGTAAAGCAATGAGTGTTGCTGAATTTAGAACTTTATGTGAACAATATGCATTAGAACAAGTTGAAATGCAAAAGAAAGGTTTCAAACGTCTTGGTATCTTAGGAGAATGGGATGCTCCATATATTACACTTGATCATCACTATGAAGCAGAACAAATTAGATGTTTTGGTGTAATGGCATCAAGAAACTTAATTTTTAAAGGATTAAAACCAGTATATTGGTCACCATCATCTGAAACTGCACTAGCTGAGGCAGAAATTGAATATCAAGATGTTAAGAGCAGTTCAATTTATGTAGCATTCAAAGTTGTTGATGGTAAAAATGTATTATCTAATAATTGCGAATTAGTTATTTGGACAACAACTCCTTGGACAATGCCTGCTAACCTTGCTATTTGTGCAGGACCAGATTTAGAATATTCAGTAGTAGAAGCTGGTGGCAGATTCTTTGTAATCGCTAGTGAATTACTAAAAACAGTTGCTGAAACAATTGGTTTTGAAGAATATAAAGTTGTAAAAACTTTAAATGGTGCATCGCTTGAAGGTGTTACTTATAAACATCCATTATATGATAGAATTTCACCAGTTATTTTAGGAGATCACGTTACCCTTGATGCTGGTACTGGACTTGTTCATACAGCTCCAGGTCATGGTGAAGATGACTTTAATGTAGGTAAAAAGTATGGTCTTGAAATTCTTTGTCCAGTTGATAGTCGCGGTTATTTAACTAAAGAAGCTGGTGAATTTGAAGGTTTATTCTACGAAGAATCAAATAAAGTTATCTTAAACAGATTAAATGAAGAAAATGCACTACTTAAAGAAATTGAAATTGTTCATAGTTATCCACATGACTGGAGAACTAAAAAACCAATTATCTTTAGAGCAACATCTCAATGGTTTGCTTCAATTGAACATTTTAAAGAGGATATTTTAAATGCTATTAAAAATGTTAATTGGGTTCCAACTTGGGGTGAAGTTAGAATTTCAAATATGATTAAAGATCGTGCTGATTGGTGTATTTCTCGTCAAAGAGTTTGGGGTGTTCCAATTCCAATTTTCTACGCAGAAGATGAAACTCCAATTATCGATCAAGATGTAATTAATCATGTGGCAAATTTATTTGAAGAACATGGTTCCAATATTTGGTTTGAAAAAGAAGCAAAAGAACTATTACCTGAAGGTTTTACTCATCCAGGAAGTCCTAACGGTAAGTTTACTAAAGAAACTGATATTATGGATGTTTGGTTCGATTCAGGAACAAGTCATCATGCAGCGTTAAAACTTCGCTATGGTGTTTCTCAAGCAGATGTTTACTTAGAAGGTTCAGACCAATATCGTGGTTGGTTTAACTCAAGTTTATCAACAGGTGTTGCATTAACTGGTAAAGCTCCTTATAAATCTGTAATCAGTCATGGATTTATCTTAGATGGACAAGGTAGAAAAATGAGTAAATCTTTAGGAAATACAGTTGACCCACTTCAAACTTGTAGTGAACTTGGTGCTGATATTTTCCGTTTATGGGTTGCTTCTGTTGAATACCAAGCAGACGTTAGAATCAGTAAAGACTTATTAAAACAAGTTAGTGAATCATATCGTAAGATTAGAAATACATTTAGATTCTTACTTGGTAATGTATCTGATTTTAATCCTGCGACTGATGCAATTCCTTATGATAAAATGCCAGAAATTGATCAATTTATGATGTGTAAATTAAATGAAGTAGTTAATGAAGTTCATAACGCTTATAATACTTATGAATTTGCTGAAGTTTATAGATGCGTTTTAAATTTCATGAGTAATGAATTATCAAGTTTCTACTTAGATTTCACTAAGGATATTTTATATATTGATGAAGCAACATCGCTTGTAAGACGTAGTATTCAAACTGTATTCTATGAAACATTAAAGGCGTTAACAACAATTCTTACCCCAATTATTCCTCATACTACTGAAGAAGTATATGGATATATGCCAGGTGAAAAGTTAGAAAGTATCTATTTATGTGATATGTACCAACCTACACTTTATAAAGGTAATACTGAACTTCTTGAAAAATATGAAGAATTAATGAAAGTTAGAAATGACGTGTTAAAAGCACTAGAAGAAGCTCGTAATGAAAAAATCATAGGTAAGAGCTTAAATGCAAGTGTAGTATTTTATCCAACAGATAAAGTGGCAAAATTACTTGCATCAATTAAAGTAGATTTAAAACAAATTTTTATCGTATCTAACTTTACTGTAAGTAATAATGATATTGATGCTAATACTTATGAATCAGGTAAGATTTTAGTAAAAGCAGCAGAAGGTGTTACTTGTAGTAGATGTTGGCAAATTGTACTTTCTGTAAATCCAGATGAACTTTGCCCACGATGTGCAGAGGTAGTTAAAAATTTAAAATAAAGAAATGAAAGGGAGGCTTGTTATATGATTATATATTTTTTCAAAGCTCGTAGTGATGAAAGAATAGATTTTTCTGAATTAATAGATGACTATTTTGATAAACTTGAAAATACGATACTAACACATGATGATGAGGAATTCCAAGCAGTATTTAATATACCTTATTTCGATTGCTCATATCGTTATTTAATTACTAAAAGATCTCGTGTAACAAGTTTCTATCGATTAAATTCTAATTATGTTAATACATTCTTATTATGTGAAATACCTGAGGCTATTCCTCAATATGTAATAAGATTAATTTTAAAACAAATCAATGAAATGTGTATTAAATTTAAGTTTGCAATTTATCACGAAAAAATTGATAATATTGCGGAATTTAATATGTTTGAGTTAATTGCCGTCATGACAAGAGAAAGAACAAAATATTTAGCAGAACATCCTGAAATTAAAACATATCCTGTTGAGCAAGATATGTTAAATGAGATTTGTACATATGAATCAATTATTAATGATATTCCAAACATTGTTAATGATGATATTGTAGCAACTCCGTATATAATTTTAAAAGATGCTAATAATAATGTATATTTCAGTGTTAATTGGCAAGTTGGACGTCCGACAACTTTTCCACCTCATTTAGATTTTGTACATGTTGAAGAAGAAGAAAATTTAGTTAATTTAGTTCCGATACAAGTATTTAATAAATTTATAGAAAAGTATATGTATGATGTTAAAAATGGTTCTTTAGATATTAAAATTAAATATTTAAGTGAATCAGGAAGTAATAAAGCTCGTAAATTTATTAGAAAAATGCGTAAATCTTTTGTATCTACGTATAATTACGAAACTATTAAAATTATTGATTTAATCGAAAAGTAGGAGAAATTTATGGAAGTTAATAAATATATAGACCATACTTTACTTAAGGCATTTGCAACAACAGAAGACATTAGAAAAATTTGTGATGAAGCAATTAGATATAATTTTAAAAGTGTTTGTGTAAATCCTGCTAATGTTTCAAAAGCAAAAGAGTTTTTAGATGGTACAGGAGTTCTTGTATGTACAGTTATTGGCTTTCCTCTTGGAGCTAATACAAAAGAGATTAAAGCTCTAGAGGCAATGGATGCAATTAAAAATGGTGCTGATGAAATTGATATGGTAATCAATATCGGTAAAGCAAAAGAACATGATTTTAGATATATCGAACAAGAAATCAAAATGGTTGTTGCAGCATCTGCAGGTAAAACTACAAAAGTAATTATTGAAACATGTTATTTAAGTGAAGAAGAAAAAGTTGAATGTTGTCTTGCAGCAAAACGTGCAAATGCAACATTTGTAAAAACATCAACTGGTTTTGGTACAGGAGGTGCAACAAAAGAAGATATCGCATTGATGAGATCTACAGTTGGACCTGACATGGGGGTTAAAGCTAGTGGTGGTGTTCGTAATTTAGATGATTTTAATCAAATGGTTGAAGCAGGAGCTACACGTATTGGTGCATCTAGTGGTGTAGCTATCATGCAAAACTTAACATCAAATGAAGATTACTAGGAGGTAATTTTATGTTAAAAGCAACTCCTCATATTGAAGTAACAGAAGAGGGCTTAATTGCAAAAACTGTTCTTATGCCTGGAGATCCACTTCGTGCAGAATATATTGCAAATACTTATTTAAAAGATGTTGTAAAATTTAATAATGTTCGTGGAATGTATGGTTTTACAGGAACTTTTAATGGTAAGAAAATATCAGTAATGGGATCTGGTATGGGTATGCCTAGTATTGGAATTTATTCTTATGAATTATTTAAATTCTATGGAGTAGAAGAAATTATTAGAATTGGTTCTGCCGGAGCATATGATCCAAATCTTAATTTATTTGATGTTGTAATTGCAAAAGAAGCATATTCAGAATCTTCTTATGCTTTAGTTCAAGGTGGAGAAAAACGTGATGTGCTTGAAGGAAGTAAAGAACTCTCAAAGCGTTTACTTGAAATTGCAAAAGAATTAAATATCCCAACACACTATAAACGTATTCATTCATCAGATGTATTCTATCGTGAGGGAGAATCTATTGTTAAAAAGATGTATGAAGAAAAAGAATGTGTATGCGTTGAGATGGAATCATTTGCGTTATTCCATAATGCTAATATGCTAGGAAAAAAAGCAGCTTGTGTGTTAACAATTTCTGATTCACTTGTAACACATGCAGAAACTACATCACTTGAACGTCAAACTGCATTTAATCAAATGATTCAAATAGCATTAAATATTGTTAAATAACCACTTGTTTAAAACAAGTGGTTTTGTCTCATATTATAAAAAAATATGGGAATAATAAATAAAAATGGGAGGATATATGGAAATTAATAAAATTGAA
This sequence comes from uncultured Staphylococcaceae bacterium, assembly GCA_964409955.1. GTDB lineage: Bacteria > Bacillota_I > Bacilli_A > ML615J-28 > CAG-313 > CAG-313. The sequence continues at coordinate 25,878 of CAYPEY010000022.1, read as the reverse complement.
ATGAATGGTTTTACATTATACCATATTCCAAGTGATAAATTTAAAGTCTTTACTATTGGTGCCTTTTTCTATTTTCCGTTTACTACTGAAGGACTTGCGGAAAGGTCGCTACTTTCAAGTTATTTAACTAAATGTAATAATAATTTTCAATCTAAAAAAGATTTTAGTGGTTATTTGACAGATATTTATGGAATGACAAATTATGCGACATTCGGGAAAACTGGGCTTAGTCACTGTATGAATTTTATTGTTAGATCGATTAATGATAAATATCTTAAAGATGCAAATATTAATTTATTTAAAGAAGCTGTCAAAGTATTAAATGATACTATAAATAATCCATATTTTAATGAAGATTATTTTAAACAAGAAAAGCATTTATTACTTGAAGACACATATTCATTAATGGATAATAAATTTCAATATGCAACAAAACAATTTTTAGATATCATGTATAAGGATGAAAAATGTAAATATCCTTCATATGGTTCAATAGAACAAATTGAAAATATGACTTTTGATAGTTTTAAGGTTGTTTATAATAATCTCTTTAATTCTAAAAAGGTTTTTTTTGTAATAGGAGACATTTCAAAGGAAGATGTAATCAAAGAATTTGAAATCTTTGATTACGAACCAGTTACAATTGATGAATTAAACTTTCTTGATACTGAAACTAAATTAATAGAACAAGTAGAGGAAAAAATAGAAGAAAAAGATCATAATCAATCAATTATTATCATGGGATATCGTTCTGAAATTAGAGTAAAAGATGAACAATATAGGGGAATGTTTTTGTTTTCATTAATGATGGGAGGATTCTTTCATTCATCTTTATTCCAAGAAATTAGAGAAAAAAGAAGTTTATCTTATAGTGTAAATAGTGATTATAATAGTAAAAAAGGAACATTTGCAATTTATGCAGGTCTCAGTGCTAATAAAATTGATGAATTTAAAGAAGTAGTTACTAATATTATTGAAGATTATCAAAATGGTAATATTGATGATGAAGTATTTGAACTGACTAAAAAAGCGATTATTGCAAATCATTATAAACTTGCGGACAGATCAAGTGATGGAATAAGTTTGGTTGTTAATGATGTAATGGGAATAGCTAATTCGACTATTGAAGAGCGTAATGAAAAAATAAACAATATTACTAAAGAAGATGTAATGAATGCGGCTAAATGTTTAAAACTTGACACAATCTACATCTTAAAGGGGCAATCATGAGAAAGTTTGAAGATATAGTTACTAATGAAAAGTTTTTTGTTGAAAAAATTGATAATGGTTTAACTGTAATAGTGATGCCTAAAAAAGATTTTTATAAAACTTATGCGATTTTTTCAACTAAGTATGGTTCTCAAGATTTAGAATTTATTTCGTTAAAAGAAGATAATTATATTAAAACTCCTGAAGGTATTGCACACTTTTTAGAACATAAATTGTTTGAAAGAGAAGATGGCAGTGATGTTGCTAATATATTTGCAAATTTTGGTGCAGATGTTAATGCATATACTACATCAACTAATACCGCTTATTTGTTTTCTACTGTAGAAAATGTTTATGAAAATTTAAAAACTTTAATAGATTTTGTTCAAACTCCTTATTTTTCTGATGCGGCAATAGAAAAAGAAAGAGGTATAATAGAACAAGAATTATTAATGTATTTAGATAATCCTCAAAACGTATTATACTTTGCAACTTTAAAAGGTTTGTACAAAGAAAATACTGTAAGAAATGAAATTGGGGGTACTATTGAATCAATTAAAGAAATTGATAAAGAATTACTTTATAAATGTCATGAGACTTTCTATCATCCTTCTAATATGGTCCTTGTTGTAGTTGGAAATGTTAAAGAAGATGAAGTGATTGATTTCGTAAAAGAAAATCAACAAGAAAAAATATTCCTACCAAAAAATAACACATCAAGTAAGTATTATTTAGAAAGCTCTGAAATAAATCAAAAAGAAACTATTTTAGAAATGGATGTAAATATTCCGAAGGTAAGTTTCGGAATCAAGTTTCCACTAGATCATAAGACAAAGTATGAATTGTTAAAAATTCAAACTGCTATAGAAATATTAGTTCAAATCTATTTTGATGATTCATCAATTTATTATGAAGATATGATGGAAAAAGAAATTTTAAATAATAGTTTTTCATTTGATACTTATAGTGAAGAGACTTATTGTCATTCGATTTTTTCACTTGATTCAACAAAACCAATGGATTTTGTTAATAAAATGGAAGAAATGATTTCACTTATTAATAAAAAAGAAATAGTTGAAAAAGAGTTTATTAGATTTAAAAGATATTATCAAACACTTAATTTAAAACGTTTTGACAATATTGAGTATATTGCGGGATTAATGGTTGATTTAGAACATATGGGCTTGAATTATTTTGACTTAATGAAAGTGGTAGATGAATTAACTATAGAAGATATTGAAGCTGTTAAAAAATACTTTAAATTGTCATCTACAGCATATGTAATAATTAATCCTAAAAATAATGGTTAAAAACAATATCATTTGATATTGTTTTTTATCTACAAGGAAAGTTCATTTTTCACTATTTTTTTGTAAAAAATAACTTATCTTATATCTATTCTATAATTAGTGGAAAAAAATTTCATATGTGCTATAATAATATAAGAAGGTGATAATATGTTTAAAGAAAGAAAAATAGAAAAATATATTTTATTGTTTTTAGGAGTATTTGCCATAATACTAGGGATTTTGATTTTAGATGGAAGATATCTTGTTATTTCAGATGATGCTTTGTTAATAGGAGGAGTTAATAGTAAAGCTTTTTGTTGGGTATTAATTATTTTAGGTGTTTTTGCTACAGTGGTAAGCTTACTTGTAATAATTAAAGAAAGTAAGATTAAAAAATATTCTGTTTATTATAAATTAAATGATGAATATAAATTTGATAATATAAAAAAGGATTTATCTGATTTGGGATTAAATATTGGTGATATAAACATTGAAAGTTTTGATAATACTATTAATATAGAATATAAAAAAGGAGTAGGACATTTTTATTGTATGGTAGATCCTAAAGAAATTTGTTTAGGATATGAGTATCCTGATGAATATTATGAAAAATATTCAGAAAAAGAATTGGAAAAATTACCATTGGTGGATTTAGATGAAAGAATATCCCCACTTAATACGATATTAGAAGACTTATATAAAAAATTTATAAAGATTATAATAGATAATGAGGATAAATTAGATTTTAAATAAAAAATTTATTTGAAAAGAGGTGATTTAATGGTTGAAGTAATATTTAGTGTACTAATTCCTTTTATAGGCACAATATTAGGTTCTGCTTGCGTTTTCTTTGTTAAAGGAGAAATGAAACCTTCTATCCAAAAAGCTTTTTCTGGGTTTGCTGCAGGAGTAATGATAGCAGCATCGATTTGGAGTTTAATACTTCCATCATTTGAAGCATCATCAAGTATGGGAAAATTATCGTTTATTCCTGTAGTAGTTGGTTTATGGTTAGGTTTTTTATTTTTAATGGTGCTTGATAAGGTAATTCCACATCTACATATTGATTCTAATGAAGTTGAAGGTCCAAGATGTAATTTAAAAAAATCAACAATGACTGCACTAGCTGTAGCGCTTCATAATCTACCAGAAGGTATGGCAGTAGGAGTTGTACTTGCTAGTGCAACATCAGCAGATAGTACTGTTTCTATTACAATGGCTATAGCTCTTGCAATTGGAATAGCTATTCAAAATTTTCCAGAAGGCGCAATAATTTCAATACCTCTAATAAGTTGTGGAATGAAAAAAGGGAAAACTTTTACTCTAGGCGTATTATCAGGAATAGTAGAACCTCTTGGTGCAGTGCTAACATTGTTACTTGCTAGTTTTATTACACCAGCGCTTCCTTATTTATTAAGTTTTGCTGCCGGCGCAATGATTTATGTAGTAGTTGAAGAATTAATCCCAGAAATGAGTGAAGGGAAACATTCACATATTGGGACAATCTTTTTTGCAATTGGATTCTCGCTTATGATGGTACTTGATTTATTGTTAGGTTAAAAAAACAAATCCTCGGATTTGTTTTTTTAGTTCATTCGAAATTTTAAATCTATTATTATATTTTCACTTTTAAAAAAATCATTATTTTTTTTAAATAAATAATTCAAATTATAAATATCAATATTTTGTTCATCTTGTTTATTTTTAAATGTATTCAACTCTAAAAGAATCATTTCTTTAATTTTATCTTCTAGTTCAACAAAAACTTCATTGTAAATGTTAAGTGTTAGTATGGAATTTACTTTATAAAAGATAATAATTTTATCTTTTTTAGTCTTTATTTTAAAATTAAAGTTTTTGATGTAAAGATCATAATTACCGACAGAAATTGTACTGCCATTTAAATCAGTTAACCATTCACATGAGGGATAATCTGATATAGTTAAAGTTGTGACATTATGCTGATATAAAAAGCTATAACCATCATATTTTATAGAGTAGAATGGTTCGGCTTGTTGATAGAAGACATCTTCAATACATCTGATATGTGGAATTGCGAGAGTATAGTTATCATTTAACATATAGTTTGCAAAATCTTTATAAGTAGTTAAGTGATAATTTTCAATTAAATCAGGATTTACAAGTAAAGTATGATATGCGGATACATCTGAGAAGTTTTTAATATTAAAGATGTCATCAATTTTACTTGTTGTTGTAAATAAATATATAGAAGGATATATTTCTATAGAATCTTTAATGAAAGTATATAATATTACATTGTTATTTTTATTTATAAAGTTTGTTGATAAAATCATAGTTTTTAAGTGATCATATTGAATAAATACATTTGTATTATCTTTTATACTATTGAAAGCTTTAGTGAAATCTTTTGAAGTAGTTTTTACAGTATATGCAAGTGTATCGGTATTACTAGATGATACATCTGATTGACCTAAGTTAAATTTGTTCAGTACGTAAGAATATACAGTATATTCTTTGGTTTCTTCATTATAATCAAGTCCAATACTTGTTACAAATATAGCTTTAGTAATATCGATATAGTCGTTATCTTTTAAAATAAAAGGTAGAGTAGAAACTATTATAATCATGGATATAATTAATTTTTTCATTTAGTCACCTTTGTTTGAGTGTTATTTGGTTTAAAGAATTTTTTAAAATCTTTTAAGCTAAAAGGCATTATAGGATACAAATAATATAAATTATCATTTGTTGGTTTAAATAAATATAATATAACTATCATACTTGAAATGATAAAACCGATAATCCCCATAGTATAAGAAAGTATTAAAATGAATAGCCTAAAAATATTAATGGAAGTTATTAAATAAATATTGTTTGTTACCGCAAACACGGCAATATAAGATATAGAGGTAAGGAAAAGGATTGTTGCGCCAATGGTACCAGATTGTATTGCATTTTGACCGATAAAAAGACCACCTAAAATAATGATGATGTTTTGAATATAATTGTTAGTTGATCTACTTGTTGAAAAACGGTAGAATTCAAATAAGAAAAATACAATCATTACTTCAATAAACATTGGCCAATTTGTTCCCCGTTCCGTTATTTTTAAACTATTTAAAAATGTAATAGATAAAACATCGGGGTGAAAATTGATAATAGCAATAAACAATCCTAAAAAGAAAATAGCAAACATAAAGAAGATAGAAAGAAAAAGGTGGTTAAATATTGTATAATAAAGAGGAGAGTTTATATAGTTTTTACCTATTGTAAAAGTGGTAAAAGTAGTGGGTAATATTAAAGCAACAGGAGAGTTATCTATCATTAATACTATTCGACCTTTGACTAGTGAAGAACTAATTAATTCTGGTGATCCTGTCGTAAATACTAGTGGAACAAATGAGTTCTCTTGATAATATATAGCTAAATCGTTAATATTATTGATGGATTCAGCATCAATACTTTTTAATTTTTTTAATACTTTAGATAAAGTATGTTTATCGTAATTATTATTCATATAAAGTAGTGCACAGTCGGTTTTACTAAAAAGTCCTAATTGATATTTTTTAATAATTAGTTGATTACTTTTTATTCTTTTCTTTATTAGAGTGAGATTATCTGCTAAGTCTTCTATAAGATTATCCCTTGAGCCTATTGGATCTTCTGGGTCTAAAAAACTTTTGCTAGGTGTCCTTTTTGGTTTTAATGCATATTCAAATGAATAATAAAAATTGTCAAAAAATAATAGTATTTTACCACTATAAAGTAAATATTCAAGGTTGTTTTGGGTAAATTCTTTAATATTTTCACAAAGCCCAACAAATTCATTTGATAGACTTTGATAATTAGTTTTACTTATAGAAGGTTTTACCTCAAAGTTAAATCGTCTAATGTCTACAAATTGTTGCATATAAATTATTTTGTAGGATATATCATTATAATTAACTGAACTAATTGTTATGTTTGTTGAGTCTTTGGAAAACTCTATAAAGTCGTTAATGATTTTTTTCATACTTTATCCTCCATTTTTTGATATAAACTAATAATAAATATATTAAAACAAGAATAGTGGAAGTAATCATTAAATAATAGATAGTATCAATACTAAACTCTAAAAAATCTATTATATAAGTTATAATAAATAAACTTATTGGAATTATGAGATTGGTATATTTATTTGCTTTTTGTTTTAATAAAATTCGCATTATGTAAAATATTGTACCTAATCTAAAGATAAAATAAATACTAGTTATTATTAGATAGAAAAGATCATAATGTTCAATAAATCTATTGTGTTTATAGACTAAGTATTTAGAAATGTAAGGATATTTGGCATTTAAGAAATATTCAGAATCAAAAAATAAATAGTTTTCAAGTATTAAATAAGTATTGACAATAACTAAAATAATAATAATAAAATAATTGCATTTATTGTTTTGTTTTTCACAAATAAATAAAGGAATAATAAAAAAGTCTAGAAAACAAAATATATAACCAATGGAATTCAGAAAATCAAAATTAGAAATAGTATTAAAATCTATGCTTGAAAATGAAAATTTGGTAGATGATGTGATTGTTATTAGTTTTAGAAATAGACAAAGAATGCTCATAATAAAGCCTATTGAAATAATATTTTTAATTCCGTAACTGCTAAGCAATTGAGATATACCAAGAAATAATGCTAAAAATATTAAAGGAGAAGTTAAACGATAAAAATAATCATTAGTTAATTTTATGAAGGCTATAATAATAAGAAAACTTGATATTATAAAATAAAGAAGTAATATAGTTCTTAAAACATAACTTTTCAAAATAGTTTTAATACTTAAATTTGCTTTGTTAAATAAAAAAGTTAAAATTAATAAAAAGATTAATATAGTCAGATACACTATAAATCCATAACTATTATTCCTTCTCATAATTGTATTAGACGTAATTAATGATGCATTACCTATAATTAAAAAAGAGATAAAAAAAAGATATTGAATATTAAGTTTTTTCATTTTTTCCTCCTTATAATATATAGTTTATCCAAACTGTGGTATTTAATACAAAATATGCCTAATATTTATTATTTGAATAAAAATATAAAATGAGCTTATTGATTCGTGTCAAAAGGTGGCGATTTTTTAAAATTTTGTTATAAAATAAATTATTTTAAATTATTTATATTGATAGGCGATTTTGTAATATAAAAGTTGTTTGATATAATTTTATTATAAATTTAAAGGGGGTAAATTTATGATAAATCAAATAACATTAATAGGTAGAGTTGTAGAAAAGCCAATAATTAGGAAGTTCGATGATGGATTTTCTGCAGCAACATTAAATCTTGCGGTGACAAGACCGTTTAAAAATATGGAAGGTAATTATGATTGCGACTTTATTAAAGTGAGTCTTTGGAATGGAGTTGCTCAATCTGCATCTGATTATTGCGATATGGGAGATATTGTTGGTGTAAAGGGAAGAATTGTTAATAAGGATTCGGAAGTAAAGTTTGAAATAGATAATAAAACTTTAAGTAAAAAAATTTACGCATTAGAAATTATTGGTGAACGAGTAGTTTTTATTTCAACATCTCGAAAGAAAAACGAAGAAGTATTTGTTGCGTCTAATGAAGGTGAATAAAAAAATAAAACTCTTTTTTAAAAAAGAGTTTTTTTATTTAAAAATAGGAAAAAGTATAAAATATATGGTATAATATATTACAGAGGTGATGATAGTGAAACAATATTTAGATTTATGTAAAAAAGTACTTGAAGAAGGATATAGAAAAGAAGATAGAACAAACACTGGGACTGTTTCATTGTTTGGCGCACAAATGAGATTTAACCTAAATGAAGGGTTCCCATTATTAACTACAAAAAGAGTTCATCTAAAATCTATTATTTATGAATTATTATGGTTTATTAAAGGTGATACTAATATTAAATATTTAGTTGACCATGATGTTAGAATTTGGAATGAATGGCCATATGAAATTTATACTAAATCTGAAGAATATAAAGGCGAAACTATCGAAGAATTTGTAGAAAAGATCAAAACTGATGATGAGTTTGCAAAAAAACATGGAGACTTAGGACCAGTTTATGGAAAACAATGGCGTAATTTTGGTGTTGACAAATATCATGTTGACCAACTAAAAAATGTTATTGACCAAATTAAAACTAATCCAACATCAAGAAGATTAATTGTTTGTGCTTGGAACCCACTTGAGGTAGATCAAATGGCGCTTCCTCCATGTCATTCATTGTTTCAATTCTATGTAAATGATGGAAAACTATCTTGTATGTTATATCAAAGATCTGCCGATATTTTCTTAGGCGTACCTTTTAATATTGCTTCATATGCATTACTTACTATGATGGTCGCAAAAGTTTGTAACTTAGAACTAGGAGATTTTGTACATACGCTTGGCGATGCTCATATTTATAGTAATCACTTTGAACAAATCAATAAACAACTTGCTCGCGAACCAAGAGCTTTACCAAAAATGATAATAAAAAGAGATACTGATAATATTGAAGATTTTGTTTATGAAGACTTCGAACTTGTAGATTATAATCCTCATAAAGGTATTAAAGGAAAGGTGGCAGTATAATGTTAGCATTAATAGTTGCTGTAGATGATAATTTTTTAATTGGTAATAACAATGAACTTCCTTGGTATGAACCAGCCGATTTAAAATATTTTAGATCTGTAACTTTAAATAAGGCTGTTTTAATGGGATATAATACATATTTATCGATAATTGAGAGAAATGGAAAACCACTTCCCAAAAGAACTAATTATGTATTAACATATGAAAAAGAATTGCCACTTGGAGGGATCGTAGTTGAAGATTTAGATAAATTAATAAAAGACTATGAAGATTCTGAATTATATGTCATAGGTGGTAAGATGGTATATGAAACATTACTTTCACGTGTTGATTATTTATATTTGACAAGGGTAAAAGGTACACATATTGGTAATGTATATTTTCCTACAATTAATTTTGATGAGTTTGAACTTGTTAAAAGTACAAAAGATGGAAATTTAACTTTTGAGGTATATAAAAGAATTAAATAATTTTCAAATAGTGAGGTGATTGCTATGAGAATGGTTGATATAATTGAAAAGAAAAAGAATAATAAAGAATTAACAAAAGAAGAAATTAAGTTTGTTATTGATGGGTATGTCTCAGAAGACATTCCTGATTACCAAGTTAGTGCACTGTTAATGGCTATTTATTTCAATTCTATGAATGATGATGAAATATTCTATCTAACTGATGCAATGTTGCATAGTGGTGATGTTGTAGATTTATCTAATGTTGCAGGAATTAAATGTGATAAACATTCTACAGGTGGTGTAGGCGATAAAACAAGCCTTGTAGTTGGTCCGCTTCTTGCAAGTTTTGGCATAAAGGTTGCTAAAATGAGCGGAAGAGGGTTAGGCCATACAGGTGGAACTTTAGATAAACTTGAATCAATAGAAGGATTTAATATTGAACTATCTGGTAAAGATTTTATCAAACAAGTAAATGAAATTGGCCTGGCAATTATTGGTCAATCAAAAAACATAACTCCAGCAGATAAATTACTTTATGCACTTCGTGACGTTACAGCAACCGTTAATTCAATTCCTCTTATCGCATCATCAATTATGTCTAAAAAATTAGCTAGTGGAGCTGATCATATTGCTCTTGATGTAAAAGTAGGAAACGGTGCTTTTATGAAAACTGTTGAGGAAGCTACTGTACTTGCAGAAAAAATGGTAGAAATAGGTAAGAAGGCTGGAAAATCTGTAATAGCTACATTATCAGATATGGGGCAACCATTAGGTAGAGCTGTAGGAAATTCTTTAGAAGTAATAGAAGCTATTGATACTTTAAAGGGGAATGGTCCTAAAGATTTTGAACACTTATGTTTAACTTTTGTTGCTGAACTTTTAATATCTACAAAAATGTATGAAGATTTTGATAAAGCTTATGTTGCTGCAAAATCTAATTTAAATAATGGATTAGGCCTTACAAAACTAAGAGAAATGATTAAAGCTCAAGGTGGTAATGATAAAGTAATAGACGATTATTCACTATTTAAAGTTGCTGAAGAGAAAATTGATTTAACCTATGAAATAGATGAAGAAGTTTATGTTGAAAATGTTGATGCTTTAATGATAGGTGAGGCAGCAATGGTTCTTGGCGCAGGTCGTGCAACAAAAGAAGAAATGATAGATCATTCAGTAGGTATTATTATTAATAAAAAAGTTGGAGATTGTATTAAAAATGGTGATATAATTGCTACTATTTATACAAATGGTAAAAATACAAATCGCGCCATTAAAATGGTACTTGATTCAATAATAATTTCAAAAGAAAAGACTAATAGTTTACCATTAATTATAAAAACGATAAAATAAAAATTATTAATTTATCTAGTTCCTATAGGGAATTTTAACCAACAGTTTATAAAACTCGACTTATTCTAGTCGAATTTGTTTTGTTTATGTAAAACAACTTGAATTATATATGTTTTTTTGATATAGTTTAGTTAATGAAAAATAAGAATTTATAGGAGCACTATATGCGTGAAGTGAAATTATTAAGACCTCAAGAAGTAGGTTTGACGGAAAAAATACAAATATTTGAAGATGGAATTCACACTGAAGCTAAAAGTGGTAGTTATGAGTGGTGGTATTTTGATTCTAAATATGAGGACGGTTCAAGCCTCGTTATCATTTTTTATACAAAACCTGTAACATCTTTTGCAAAAGCCTTTAAGCCTTTTGTAACGCTTAATTATATTAGTCCAAAAGGTAAGGATATACGTACAATATTTAAATCGAAGAATTATTCATTCTCTAAAGAACGTTGTGATGTTAGAATTGGAGATTGCTATATCAAGGGAGACCTTTCGCACTATGATATTTATTTTAAAAATGATGAGGTAGAATGCAAACTGACGTTAGATGCAAGTGTTCCATCTTGGCGTCCTAATTCCGGTAAAATATTGTTTGGTAAAAAAGATTACTTTGCTTGGCTTCCGTCAGTTCCCGAAGGAAAAGTAAATGGAAAATTGAGAACAAAGGATGAAACTATAGAACTTTGCGGCACTGGCTATCACGATCATAACTGGGGCAACAAGCTAATGATCCTTCTGATGAATGATTGGTATTGGGGTAGAGCCAAGATAGGTGATTACGTGGTCGTATCATCTTACATCTATGCGAATAAAAAGGATGGATATAAAGCAACGCCGATATTTATGCTCGCAAAAAATGGCGAAATTTTGACAGGCGATGCATCTCAATATTTAATTTATGAGGAAAAAGATTTTATAAAAGATTCGTACACAAAGCGATATGTTGCAAGAACTCTTTTATATGAATACAATGATAAAGAAAACGATGTTCATTATCGTGTAATTTATAAAAAGGGTGATGAGGAAGTGGAACGACAAGTTATGACAGATATTGTGGGAAGACCGCTAGCAGCTATGTTCTATTTACTAGGTTTCCGTGGATCTTATCACCGAATGAGTGGTACTGCGATAATTGAAAAAATTGTTGGTGATGAAATTATAGAGCGTATTGAAGCACCTGCGATGTGGGAACAAATGTGCTTCAAGCCTGATAGAATTAAAAAATGAACTAACGCCAAATTTTGATTTATTGAATTTTTTATTTTGTAGTAAATATTTTTTAAAAATAACAGATACACTTAATGAAGTTAAGCTGTATGATTTTATAAAGTAAAAAAAGAATAACGAAATTTTTTCGTTATTCTTTTTTGCTATTTAAGACCCCACTACATGGAATGCATTTATAGGAATCTTTTATTCGCTTATAACTTGTAATAAAGTTATAATAACATTTACCATTTTATTCATATCAGTTACATCTAAATATTCAAATGGACCATGAAAATTATCTCCTCCTGTTCCTAAGTTTGGAGTATAAAGACCATTAAATGAAAGATGAGCGCCATCAGTACCACCACGGATAGGAACAAATGTTGGTTCTATTTTATTTCTTTTTAATGCTTTAATAGCATATTCTAATACTTCTGCGTGTTGTAAGATTAATTCTTTCATATTAAAGTAACTATCTTGAATATCTATTGTAATTAAATCTTTATAATATTTTTGATTTAAATATTCCGCAATACTTGTAATAAGTTCTTTTTGTTTGTTAAATAAATATAAGTCATGGTTACGGATAATATATTCTAAGGTAGTTTTTTCTACACTTCCACAAGTTCTTGTTAAGTGGAAAAATCCTTCATATCCTTCAGTTAGTTCTGGTACAGCATGACTTGGAAGCATAGATTGAAATTCCATGGCGATAAGCTGAGAATTAATCATTTTGTGAAGAGCACTGCCTGGATGAATAGATTTACCATTAATTGTAACTACGCAACTTGCCGCATTAAAATTCTCAAAATTAATTTCATCAATATTGCCACCATCAAGTGTATAAGCGATGTTGCAATTTCTTTTTTTGTAGTACTCATAATTAAAGTTCTTAGTTCCTTCGCCTATTTCTTCATCAGGAGTAAAGGTAATAATTAAGTTTGGATGAATTATATTCGAAGTAAAAATATCTTCAACTATTTTTAAGATGATTGCTATACCGGCCTTATCATCTGCACCGAGTAATGTTGTTCCATCGGTTACAACTAGTGTATGTCCTGTTTTTTTCTTTAAGTTAGGAAATTCTAATATCGACATTAGAAGGTGATCATTTAACAAAATATCTTGGCCGTTGTAATTCTCAATTATTTGAGGGTTAATATTTTTACCACTAGCATCAAAACTTGTGTCCATGTGAGCGATTAGTCCAATAGTTTTATCTGAGTTACAGTTAGATTGAATATATCCATATACATAGCCATGTTCATCCATATACGCATTATCTAACCCAATTTGTTTTAGTGTTTTAACTAAAGTTTCTCCTAAAACTAATTGTTCTTTTGAACTAGGTGAGGTGTTAGAGTAGGGATTAGATTGTGTATCATATTTAATTAATTCTAAAAAATATTCTAAAGTTGTCATATTTTTTCTCCTTCAGTCAAGATTTTATCGTTTATCACTTTTATTGATATAAACTCGTATTTATGATAAAATAAATATTGTTATAAAATAAAAAAGCCTTTTAAAGGCAATAATGGTGCCACTGGTCGGACTCGAACCGACACGGTATCGCTACCACTGGATTTTGAGTCCAGCGCGTCTACCATTTCACCACAGTGGCATCTATAATAATTTTACTATAAATCATAAAAAAAATCAAGTAAATCGTTTAAACAATTATAAAGGAGTTATTATTATGGCTGATAAATCTAAGAATAAAAAAACAAGAGTAAAACCGATAAGAGTTGTATGGTGGTTTTATGTTGTTGTAAGTTGGTTTTTTACAACTTTCCAAAATAAAACTAAAGTAAATAGAAAAGTTTTTAAAAATCGTAATAAAAAAGAAGGTTGCGTGGTAATGTTCAACCATGGTTGTAATCATGATCATTTTTATGCTACACGTGCCCTTGGATTTACTCCAACATCTTATGTTGTAAGTTCACATTTTTGTTATAACTCTTTTTTAAGAGGTGCGTTTAAATTAGTTCATGCGATTCCAAAAGAACAATTTAAAGCTGATGTTAATGCGATAATGAAAATTAAAAGAACTATTCAGGCCGGGACTCCTATTGCAATTTCTCCAGCTGGTCAAATTACAATGCATGGAGAATCAATTGCCATTGATAGAGTAATTGTAAAACTATTAAAGATGTGTAATGTTGATGTTTATGCATTAAGAATGCATGGAACCTATTTTGCATATCCTAAATGGCGTAAATATAGAAGGCGCTCGCCAATTCATTTAGAATTTGTGAAAGTGTTAACAAAAGATGAAATTAAAACATTATCTGATGATGAAATTTATAAAAGAGCTTGTGAATCTATAGATATCGTTGATAGACTTGAACAACCTATTTATAATTATAAATTAAAATCAAAAGGTTTAATTGAAGGTATTGAATCAATTCTTTATAGATGTCCTAAATGTTATGAAAAGAATTGTATGACAACTGAAAAAGATATTATTTCTTGTGATATTTGTAATTATAGTGTTCGAATGAATAATAAAGGTTGTCTTGAAAAAGTAGAACCTAATGAACTTTTAATTGATACTGAGTCTAATTGGTATCGCTTTGAAAAAGCATATATTCGCGAATTAATTGAAAAAGATGAATTATTTATTGAAGGAAACTTTGATTTATATCGAGACTTAGATATTCCTTTTAAACTAGAAAAGGTTGGTAGTGGAAAAATTGTTTTAACTAAAGATGAATTTTATTATGAAGGAACTATAAAAGGTGAAATAATCAGAAAAGATTTCAATTTAAATTCCTTAGTACAACTACCGTTTGAAGCAGGTAAACACTTTGATGTTCCAGATGATGAAGGTTACTTTGAATTTAAGCCATGTCCTGGAGAACTTCCTTCAATTGTAATAGAATTTGTTCAAGCAATTGATGTGCTTGCGGCAATGAGAAATAAATAGTATGGAAAAGTTAGTTTGTAAATATTCTAAAAAATGTGGTAACTGTCCACTTATAGATAAAACCTATAAAGAAACAGTAAACATTAAATTAAACAAAATAAATGAATGTTTAAAAAGAGAAAAAATCGATTATCAAATTTCTAGAGTTATCGAAGCAAATAATACAACTGCTTATAGAAATAAAATGATAATAGGGTTTAAAAGTGTTAATGGTAAAGTTATTAGTGGGTTTTATGAAGAAAACTCTCATAATATTGTAGATATTGATAATTGCTTAATGCATACAGATATACAAAATAAAATCGCAACAGAGATCAAGAAGATTCTTATTAGTTTAAAATTAAGACCATATGATGAAGACCGTAAAATTGGTTTGCTTCGTTATATATTAATTAGAGAATCATTTTCTACCAAAGAGATATTAATTACACTAGTTACATCAACTGATGTGTTTCCAGCGCGTAATGAATTTGTAAAAAGAGTTCGTGCAATTTCACCAAATATTAAAACTATTGTTCAAAATATCAATCCGCGTAAGACAAGTATTGTACTTGGTGATAAAGAAAGAATTCTTTTTGGAAAAGGTTATATTACTGATGAAATGTGTGGAATTAAATTTAATATTTCTTCAAAAGCATTTTATCAAGTAAACGCTGAACAAACAAAAAAATTATATGGAAAAGTTGTAGAATTTGCGAATTTTAAAAAGACTGAAACTATAATTGATGCTTATAGTGGAGTTGGCACTATTGGTATGATATTATCATCTAATGTAAAACAAGTTATAAGTGTAGAAAATAATAAACAATCAGTTATTGCCGCAATTCAAAATGCAAAACTTAATAATATTAATAATGTTAGATTTATTTGTGATGATGCAACTAACTTTATAGTAGATTTTGCGAAGGAAAATCAAAAAATTGATGCTTTAATTATGGATCCACCAAGGAGTGGTTCAACACCAGCATTTTTAGATGCTGCAGTAAAATTAAAGCCAAATAAAATAGTTTACGTTTCTTGTGATCCAACAACACTTTCAAGGGATTTAAAGCACTTATTAAAGAATGGTTATAAAATAACAAATGGAATAGGTGTTGATATGTTTTGTTGGACAAATCATGTAGAAACTATAATTTTGCTAGCTCGTTAAAAAATATTATATATGAAGAAAAATATGGACAAAGTAATTAATAACATTTTATTTGTTACAACAAACGATTGAAAAAGTTTAACTTTTAAAGTCCTGTTTACATATCATAGTGATACTTTTAATAAAGATTATGTGGTGTTTTACCATGAAGAAGGTGAAAATCATTTAATTGCATATTCTTATGATGAAAACATTACTTTATCAGAAATAGAAACAAGTTAAGAAGTACTAGAATTAGAAGAAGTACTTCAAAAATTTGATGAAGAACAACTAAAAAAATAGGAGTAAAATATGAATAACATAATGACATATGAGACATTGAGAAGTTTTACTTACTCTAATGATTTATTAATTAAAGGAAAAATTAAAGGTATAGTGATAGAGTTTTTTGGACTTGGTGGCATGAGAATGTATGATACTAATCCTGAAAATGCCATAGAATATGCTGAAGAAGGAATTTTATATTTAATTCCATATAATAATCCTTGGAATTGGATGAACAAACAAGCAGTAGATTATACTGATGAAATTGTTGCAGTATTAAAAGAAAAATATAATTTAGACGATAATATTAAAGTAGTTGCAATTGGCGGAAGTATGGGAGGTCTTTCTGCACTTGTATATACAAGATATGCCAAGATTACACCTTGTGCATGTGTTGTAAATTGTCCTGTGTGTGACTTACCATATCATTACACAGAACGCCCAGATTTACCAAGAACTTTATACAGTGCATTTGGTAATTATAATTGTTCTATGGAAGAAGCACTTGAATCAGCTTCTCCGTTACATTTAGTAGATAGTATGCCAGATATAAATTATACATTATTTCATACAGAAAAAGATTTAGCGGTTAACATTGATATGCATTCAGTAAAATTTGTTAATAAAATGAAAGAAAGTCATAAAATAGAGTTTAAGAAAGTACCACATCGTGGGCATTGTGATTTATCACCTGAAGCTCTTGTGGAGTATAAAAATACTATATTAGAAGTATTCAAATAAAACTTATATATCCGAAGAGGTAATTATGAGAAAAGAAACAATTATAAATGCAGTAAACAAAATAATAAAAACTAAAAACCCTATTGTTACAAGATTAAAACATGAAGATAGTGATAATTATTATAATGTTTGGAAAATAGAAGATAATAATAAAACTTATATTTTTAAACAAGTTAATGATATAGAAGCTGACATTTATAGTAAAGTTAAAGTATCAGCATTACCTAAATGTTTTGGAGTAATTGACTATTATAATAAAAAATATATTCTAATTGAATATATAGATGGTAATAACTTAATGAAAGCAGATAGAGATAGTTTAATAAAAGTTCTTGATGCTATTATTTCAATACAAAAGTTATTCTGGGATAAAATGATAAATATCGGTTACAAATATGAAGATTGTAAAAATAAAGTACTAAATCGCAAGAATTATTTATACGATGAAATTTTAGAAGAAGCATTTGATAAATTTTATAATAAATTTATGACTTGCGCTAGAACTTTGACACACGAAGACTTATTACCATTTAATGTTATTGTAAATGACGAAAAAGCATTTTTAATAGATTGGGAGTATGGAGGAATTCTTCCATATCCGATGATGATTACAAGACTTATTGCACATACAAAAGATGATAAAAATTATTTATTTTATATGAAAACAGAAGATATAGAGTTTGCAATTGATTATTATTATGAAAAATTTATCAAAGATTATAATATTGATAAATTAGAATATAGTTATACAATAGATTGTTTTATGTTTTATGAATCAATTGAATGGATCTTTGTTTATAATAAACATAATATGATAAAAGATGACAGATTTAATTATTATTATAGTCTTGCTAATTATTTTTCAAAGAAGATTATTAATAATTAATAAAAGGAGGAACTATGGTATTATTAATTTCAGGATGCACCCATACAGGAAAAACTTTTCTTGCCCAACAATTATTAGAAAGAATTAATTATCCTTATCTTTCAATAGATCATTTAAAAATGGGGTTAATAAGAACTAATATTACAAGTATTGATGTATGTGATGATGGAAAATTAACTGCTTATTTATGGCCTATAGTGGTAGAAATCGTTAAAACTAATATCGAAAATAACCAAAATATTATTATTGAAGGTTGTTATATTCCTGCTAATTGGAAAGATTTTTTTGATAAAGAGTATTTGAAAAATATTAAACAGCTTTGCCTTATAATGAGTGAAGAATATATCAAGGAAAATTATAATGATATTATGGCTAACGAAGATATTATTGAAAAACGTTTTGTCAAAGAAGAATTAGCCATGGAATATTTAATTAATGAAAATAATAAAAATCTTGAACTTTGCAAGAAATATAATAATGACTATATTTTAATTGATGAACAATATGAAATTGATTTAGAATCTATTATTAAGGAGAAATAAAATGACAAGACCTGAACTTGCGCAAAGTTATTTTGAACAAGGTTATGCATGTTCGCAAGCACTTGTACTTGCATTTAAAGATTTACTTAATGTAGATGATGCAACTTTGAAAAAAATAGCTCTACCTTTTGGTGGAGGACTTGGCCGCTTAAGAGAAACTTGTGGTGCTATCAGTGGTATTGCGATGGTAGTGGGGTTATTATTTTCTGGAGATGAAAACACAGAAGATAACAAAACTAATACTTATAAAATAGTACAAGAACTAGTGAAACGATTTAAAGAAAAAAGAGATACAATAAACTGTTTAGAACTGCTTGCTTCTGCAAAATTAGAGGTAGAAACTGGAGGAAGCCCTGAGGCTAGAACCAAAGAATATTATACAAAAAGACCTTGTGGAAAAGTAGTATATGATGCTGCAAGCATACTAGATGAATACATAAAAGAAAATTTATAATAAAAGCCCGGTAATGGGCTTTTTTGTAAAATATATACAAATTAAAATAAAGAAAAGTATTGTATATTAAGTCAAAAATATTTTTTCTATTATGTGCTTTTATTTATTTGTTTGCAAAAAATATATACATATAGTATAATTTGTAGGTATTTAATACACTAGTGAAGGTAGATATGAAAATTAAACAAATTAAATTAAGTTATAAGGAAGTTCTTGAAAGAAAAGCAAGAAAGATAAAACCTCCAAAAAGGCCTATGTTTATTTGGCGTATTTTGATTAAGTTATTATCTTTTAAAGAACTTAGACAAGTACATTTTAAATGTAATAAGATTAACATGAAAAAATTAAAAAGAAAAGAACCTTGTTTAATCTTAATGAATCATTCTAATTTTTTAGATATGAAAATAGCACATAAAGTTCTTTTTCCAAGATGTTTTAATATTGTTGCAACAACAGATGGTTTTGTAGGCCGCAATTGGTTAATGAGGGAAATTGGCTGTATTCCAACAGTCAAATTCATAACTGATTTTACTCTTGTTAGAAATATTGCAAATTGTATTAAGAAAAAACGATCAGTATTGATGTATCCTGAGGCAGGATATTCAATGGATGGGACAAGCACAACACTTCCTTTTACGCTTGCCAAACTAGTTAAATTTCTAAAGGTTCCACTTGTTACTATCATTACAAAAGGTGGATATTTAAGACAACCTTTATATGGCAATTTGGATAAAAGAAAAGTAGATGTTAGTTGTGATTTAAAATATGTCCTATCAAAAGATGAAATTGCTTCAATGTCAGAAGAAGAAATTTTTAACGTTATCTTAGATGAGTTTTCTTTTAATAATTTTGAAGAACAAATTAAAAACAAAATAGAAGTTAAAGAAGATTTTAGAGCATGTTATTTAAATAAAGTATTGTATAAATGTCCTCATTGCAAGGGAGAAGGAATGATGAATGGACATGATACTATTATTGAATGTGAAAGCTGTAAAAAAGTTTATGAATTAAGTGTTATAGGCGAGCTAGTCGCAAAAGATGGGATTACAGAGTATAATACTGTTCCTAAATGGTATCAGTTTGAACGTGAAGAAGTAAGGCGAGAATTAGAAAATGGCACATATTTAACAGATGTTGATGTAGATGTTATTGTAATGAAAGATACATATAATTTATATCAAGTAGGAAGTGGACATTTAACTCATTCAATCGATGGATATCATTTAACTCTTGATGATGGAAGTCTTGAATATAATCATTTACCAACAACATCATATAGTGTTAATGTAGATTTACATTGGTATCAAATTGGTGATTTAGTGTGTATTGGAGATTATAACATCCAATATTATTGTTTCCCAAAAACAAAAGATACAGTGGCTAAAATGCGTCTTGCGACAGAAGAAATTTATAAAGTTTTAAAATCAAAGAATATGAAATAATTTTCATATTCTTTTGTTTTGTAAAAAACGTTAAAAAGTATTATAATATTATATAATGAGGTGGCATATGAAACTTGTATCATTTAATGTAAATGGGCTTCGTGCCGTTTTACAAAAAACATTTATAGAAGATTTTAATAAACTAGATGCAGATATTTTTAGTTTGAATGAAACTAAGCTATCTGAGGTAAAAGATAAATTTAACTTTGAGCCTGATGGTTATTATATTTACTATACTAATTCAAAAGTTAGAAAGGGCTATTCTGGTGTTTGTGTATTTACAAAAATTAAACCAATTAGTGTTTGGTACGGACTTGATGATAATAAGTATGATGATGAAGGTCGTGTAATAACACTTGAATTTGAAAAGTTTTATTATGTAGCATGTTATGTGCCTAATGCTGGAGATGGGTTAAAACGTCTTGATTTTAGACTTACATTTGAAGAAGATTTAAGAAATTATTTAATAAGTCTTGATAAAACAAAGCCAGTTATTTATGCAGGAGATTTAAATTGTGCACACAAAGAAATTGATATAAAAAATCCTAAGGCTAATGAAAGAAATGCAGGATTCACCATTGAAGAAAGAACTGCATTTGCATATCTTTTAGAAGCTGGGTTTACAGATATTTACAGACATTTAAACCCTAATACAGTAAAGTATTCTTGGTGGAGTTATCGTTTTAATGCAAGAGCTAACAATGCAGGATGGAGAATTGACTATTTCTTAATAAGTAATAGATTATTAGAAAATGTTATAAGTGCAGAAATCCACAATGATGTTATGGGTAGTGATCATTGTCCTATTGAACTTGTTATTAATTTATAGGTGTAATATGAGTAGAACATTAGATTTTATTCCCAACAAAAAGAATTTAAAAATATATCAAGATGATGAGATGTTTCGTATCAATACTGATACTATGGCACTTGGTGAATTTTTAGAGATTAAACATAAAGATACTGTACTAGATATTGGTACAAATACTGGAGCATTAATGTTATATGCTAGTGAGTTTAAACCAAAAGAGATTACAGGAATTGATGTAAATGAAAGAGCATTAGAACTTGCTAAAATGAATTTAGAAGTAAATCAAGTTGAAAATTATCGACTAATTTGCCAAGATGTAACTACATATAAAGAAAAAGAATATGATGTTGTTATCTGTAATCCACCATATTTTAAGACACCTTCAGAAAAACTTTGTGAAAACGAATATAAGGCCCTAGCGAAACATGAAGGAACATTGAAGCTTGATAATTTAATCGCATCAATAAGAAGATGTTTAAAAAATCATGGAACTTTATTTTTGTTATTTCAAACATCAAGATTAATTGATGTAATTGAAGAATTAAAGAAGAATAAAATGATTGTTAAGAAATTAAAGTTTGTTCATGATATTAATAAAGAATATTCAAATGTCGTTTTAATAAAAGCAGTTAAAGGGGCTAAAAGTGGTATCGTTGTTGAGAAACCTTTAATAATTGACAGATAGGAGATACGTATATGATAAATTTTAGAAATGATTATGCATCAGTAGGACATATTGATGTTGTAAATGCATTATTAAATAATGTTAATAATCAATATGCAGGTTATGGACTTGATGAATGTTCAGAAAGTGCCAAAAAACTAATTCAAACATTAATCAAAGATAAGAATGCTGATGTTCATTTTTTACCAGGTGGAACTGTAACTAATAAAATAATGATAGCGCATGCTTTAAAACCATATGAGGCTGTAATTGCATGTGATTCAGGTCATATTAATGTTCATGAAACAGGCGCAATTGAAGCAACAGGCCATAAAATTTTGACTATTGAATCTTATCGCGGAAAACTTATTCCAAATTATGTAATTGGTGTATATAATGCGCACACTGATGAACATATGGTAAAACCTAAAATGCTTTATATTTCTAATACAACTGAATATGGAACAGTTTATACATTAAGTGAATTAAAAGAGTTATCACGCCTTGCAAAAAAACTTGATATGTACTTATTCATGGATGGTGCACGACTTGGTGCTGCACTAACATCTGATAAATGCGACTATGAAATGAAAGATATTGCAAAATATGTAGATGCATTTTATATTGGTGGAACTAAAAATGGTGCACCACTAGGTGAAGCTCTTGTAATTATAAACGATAAATTAAAAGAAAACTTTAGGTACAATGTTAAAAGAAATGGTGGCATGCTTGCGAAAGGTTTTGTTCCTGGTATTTGCTTTGAAGAATTATTTAAAAACAATTTATTTTTTGATATTGCTAAGAAACAAAATAAACTTGCGAAAATGTTAAGTGATGGGTTAAATGAATTAAAAGTTCCGATGTTATTGGAATGTGAATCAAATCAAGTATTCCCGATATTTAAAAAAGGTATTGCAGATAAACTTTCTAAGTTTATAGAATTTAATGTTTGGGAAGAAAGAAAAGATAGTACTGTAGTAAGATTTGTTACTAATTTCATGCATTCAGAAGAGGATGTAAAAGAAGCTTTAAGTATTATCGAAAAATATGCAAAATAAAAGGGGCCGTTGCGAAATAACATAGAAAAATAATTATGGTTATTCAACAGTCAAAAAAAGGATTATAATTCTGTTATATGGAGTTGTAATCCTTTTAGTTTATATAAACAAAAAAGAAAAAATGAGTAGATATGGTTTTCCATATCTACTCATTTAATTATTCGGTTGTTTTGCAACAGCCCCTTGTATTTTACTCTTCATTTTGTTCAGTTGTAAGTTTTGTAATTTCTTTAGAAATTGCAAAATTAAGTTTTTCTTTTTCCATTTGATAAGCTTGTTTTACACAGTGATAAACTGCGCTTGCTTTACTACTTCCATGTCCTTTTACGATAGTTTTCTTAACTCCAAGAAGAACACCGCCACCGTAGTTATTATAATCCATTAGGTCTTTAAGTGCATAAATATCTTTTTTAAGTAGTAATGCACCGATTTTATTTTTAACACCTTTCATGAAAGTTTTCTTTAATAACTTCATTAATTCCATACAAGCCCCTTCAGTAGATTTGATTAATACATTTCCACTGAAACCATCACATACGATAAGGTCATATTCACCAGTTAATAAATCTCTACTTTCCATGTTGCCAACGAAGTTAATAGAAGGAGTATTTTTTAATAGTTGGTACGCTTCTTTTCTTAATGTGTCACCTTTTTCTTCTTCAGTACCAATGTTTAAAAGAGCAACTCTTGGATTTTCGATTCCTTGAGTTTTTTGCATATAAAGAGATCCCATAATTGCAAATTGTTGCAAGTATAGTGGATCGCATTCAGCATTAGCACCACTATCGCAAATACCAACAAATCCGCCAACCATGGTAGGTAGAATTGGACAAAAACCAGGACGTTGAACTCCTTGAATTCTACCAACTTTAAGTACTCCACCACTTAGTACAGCACCAGTTGAGCCAATACTTACCATACCACCTACTGTATCATCATTTTTAAGTAAATCAATGGCCTTAACTAGTGAACTATCTTTTTTACGTCTAATTGCATCAGTTGGTTTATCATGACAAGTAATTACATCTGGAGCATGTAAAATTGATAATCTTTCTTTATCATAATTAAGAGATTCTAATTCTTTATTAATAGCATCTTCATCACCAGATAATATTACTTCTAAATCTTTAATTTCATTTAATGCATCAATTGCGCCTTTAACATTTACTTCTGGGCTTCTATCGCCTCCAAAACAATCAACTACTATTTTAATCATAAAATTTACCTCATTTCTATTATATTTTATCATAAAATATGTTGATAAGTCAACTTTAAAACTAAATATGACTTTTAGTAATTTAGAAAATTAATAATTTTCTTGAAAAAATATATTCTTTATAGTATAATATTTTAACAAAAATATCTTCAAAAAAAGGAGGAAAATATGAAAAGAAGTATAATTTCAAATATTTTAAAATTAATTGTTTTTGTATGTGGTATTACAGGAGTAATTTTAAGTATCATTGAGTATAGTGAAGTTTATGGAAAAGGAACAACTGCTTTATTATATTTTACGATTCAATCTAATATTTGGATTTCTTTATGGCTAATTTTATTACTAGTATTAAATATTTTAGAAGTAATAAATAAAAAAGATTATATAAAAAGATGGATGTATCTTGTCAAATTAATCTTTACGGTTTCAATTACTTTAACGGGAATGGTTTATTGTTTTGTTTTAGTACCATCAGCTCCTGCTGGATATAATGCTTGGGCAATAGATAGTGTCTTAACGCATGTTATTGTGCCACTTGTATCAATTATTGATTTTTTTGTTGACGGTTATAAATTTGATATTAGAAAAAAAGAAGTATTTCTTGCTATTATTCCCCCACTATATTATTTAATATTTACTATTATTGCTTTCATCTTGAATGCTGATTTTGGTGGAGGATATAATTATCCTTATTTCTTTTTAAATTTTACATCGCCTGCTGGAATATTTGGTTTTAGTGATGTTGCGCCTAACTTTATGGGAACATTTTATTGGGTAATTATTTTGTTAATATTTGTAGTTAGTGTAGCTTTAATTTATCGAATGATTTATCTAAAAACAAATAATTTAAATATTAACGTTAAGAAACTAATCAAAGAGAAGAAATCAATTATCAGTATAATAATAGTATTTATAGTTATAATGATATTATTAATAGGTTTAATAAGTTATGCAAAAGATACAACTAGTATCTTTGAACAATATTATCATATGAAAGTATTACAATTTGAAAAAGAAAACGAAGAATTACGCCTTCATAAAACTGAAGTTGACATTGTATTTATAGGAGATAGTATAACAGAGGGGTTTGAACTTAATAAAACACCATATGAAGAAAACTATGAGGTTGCTTGGCGAGGTATTGGTGGTGATAATACTTTTGGTTTATATGACAGACTTAAAGTATCAGTTTATGACCTTAATCCAAAACTTATTGTACTTTGTATTGGTGGTAATAACCTTAATACGATGATGGATAATTATGAAGAAATTTTAAAAGATATTAAAGAAAACTTACCTGAAACTAAAGTAATAGTTCAATCTATTTATCCTACATCTAAAACAATAGTTGAAAGAAATGCTATAATTCCAGGAATAAACGAAGAATTAAAAGCATTAGTTGATAAATATAATTATTCCTTCGTTGATACGCACTCTGCAGTGGTAAATGAAAATAATGAGTTTGATGAAAAGTACACTGATGATGGAGCTCATCCTAATGAAGCCGGTTATAGAAGAATCTGCGAGGTGTTATTACCAGTAATTGATTGGCTATTAGAATAATAGTTGGTTTAATAGTGTCAATAACTTTGCAAAATGTCCCAAAAAAAATTAAACATTAGCGTATTCT
>CAYPEY010000021.1:0-38467 GCA_964409955.1 uncultured Staphylococcaceae bacterium | reverse complement strand
CAGCCATTGAGTCACGTACTACAATCGCTACATCAGGATGTTCATTTTCTAAAATTTCTTTATAACTAACTTCATTCAGGTGAGTTTTACCAGAAACATTAATTACTCTAGTTTCAAGACCAGCTTCTTTCATAGCTTCTTCATAACCTTGAACTTTCAAATCATTAACCGCATATTTTCTAATTGTTGAAATAATCCAAATTTTCTTATTTCCACGATTAATCATTTCTTTTGTCATATCATATGCAGCTTTCTTATAATCGATTGATACATAAGGAATAGATGCATCGCTACAAACTGAATTTGTTAAAACAACACTAACACTAGATTCTTTAATGATTTCGATATATTGATCATCAATTTCATCATTGATATATAAGATTCCATCAACACCTGATGAAATAACTGTACTCCATAATTCTTTTTCAGCAGCAACATGATCTGCGGCAACACTATTTGGATTATTTACGAATAAACGAAGTAAATATCCACGACGAGCAGCAGTAGCTGCTATACCATCAACCATACCAGCAATTGAACTTCTTGTAAGTTCTGGAACAACTACAGCAACTGTAGTAGATTTAGAACTTGCAAGTCCTTTTGCATTAAGGTTTGGTTTGTAACCAAGTTCTTTGATAATTTTTTCGATTTTTTCTCTTGTTGCAGGTTTTACTTTTTCTGGGTGATTTAATACTCTCGAAACAGTTGCTAGCGAAACTCCGGCAGCGCCCGCAACATCATAGATTTTATTTGGGCTTGTTTTTTTGTCTAGTTTCATGATTATTCCTCCTTCTTTAATTTTATTCAAAGCTCTCGTAATAATTATATCACTAGTTGAATTTTTTTGCAAGCATTTGTACTATTTTTATGAAAAAAATTTAATCATTTTCATTAATTATTTGTTTTAATAAATTATTAGCTACTCCTGCTCCTAAAAACACCCAAACATTAGTTGAATTTTTAACTAGATTAAGATCCAATGCATCTATTCTTTTATATTTTATAAATACCTTATCTACTTCTTCTTGTTTTGATTTACTTAAGTTTTCTCTTTTTGATGAAAATACATCCATTAAGTATACTTCATCAAATAAATCAAGTACTTTGCAAAACTCCTTTTTAAAATAAAGAGTTCTCTCATATGTATGCGATTGGAAAATCACATTAATTTTTTTATCCGGATAAGATCCTTTTATTGTTTCATATAAACATTTAATTTCTGTTGGATGATGTGCATAATCATCTATCAGCACAGCATCATTTAAAACATATTCCTCAAACCTTCTTTTAGGGAGACTTAAGTTTTTGATACTTGGCTTTTCTTTCATTATGATACACATAATATACGCCCCAACAAAATCATAAATATAGTGTTTACCTAAAAAAGGAACTTTTACATAATAATTCTTATCATATTGGATTTGAATATAATATCCTTTAGACGTTTTACTTAAAATTTTAATTATAATATCATTTCTTTTAGAAAAACCAAATTTAATTAGTTTCTGATGTTTAATTTTTTTACATAATTTATCATCACCATTTACTATGACTATTTCAGATTTATTAGCAAGGCTTTGAAAACTATTTATTAAATCTTTTTTACTTTTAAAAAAATCAGTATGATCAAGTTCTATATTGTTAATTAATAAAACTTTAGGATTATAACTTAGAAAATGGTTTTTATATTCACAAGCTTCAAGCACTAATTTCTTATTATTAACTCCATGGCCTGTGCCATCTCCAATAATATAATTGCAATTATCCTCTAAAAAACTTTTTAAAAACCATGTAGTCGTTGTTTTTCCATGAGTACCTGATACAGCATATATATCAAGTCCAAGATTACTACCTATAAAATCATAATAATATTTATAGTTATAACCCTTTTTAATTATTTCTTTTACCTCAATATTTTTATCATCGTATGCACTACCAATAATATAAAAATAATCATCTTCTATGTTTTTTTTATTAAAAACTAAAACCTCAATATTATGTTCATCTAATTTATCTTTAGTAAAATAATATTCACCAGTATCAGAACCAATTACAAAATGTCCTCTTTCTTTTAATAATATAGCAAGACTCGCCATACCTGTACCAAGAATTCCCAAAAGATAATATTTCATTTTATCACCTATTCTAACTTATGCAAAACACCTAAAAAAGGTGACAAAAATCACCACTACATTATATACAAGTGATGATTTTAATATTAATATTTATAGATAAATTAAATATATTCGATTGGAACTAACCAACAATTCTTATTTATTGGTTGCAACTTATTACTCATACAAATTACTATCCCTGTAGAAACACTATTTGAATATTTTTTTAACACTTCAAAATGTTTATCAGGATGAATAGGGCTTACACCTTTTTTTATTTCAATAGGATATAACGTGTCTGCTTCAGAATAAATTAAATCTATTTCTTTTTGATCTTTATCACGATAATAATACAAATGCATTCTGGGATCTATACCATTACTTGTTAAATTTTTAATTATTTCACTCACAACAAAAGTTTCAAATATAGCCCCTCCCAATGCTCCAACTTCTAGTGTTTCTGCATTAGGATATTATGCTAAATAACTACATAATCCTGTATCCATAAAATACAATTTCGGTGATTTAATAATTCTATTTGATAGACTAGAATAGTAAGGTTGCAATAAATATATAATTCCTGATGATTCTAAAATGCTAATCCAATTCTTAATCGTTTTAGAATCGACACCTATTTCATTGGCTATTGTAGCATAGTTTACTTCTTGTGCGATTCTAACAGCTATATATTGCATAAAGTTATAAAATTCTATTGTTTTGCCT
Source organism: uncultured Staphylococcaceae bacterium (assembly GCA_964409955.1). Classification (GTDB taxonomy): domain Bacteria; phylum Bacillota_I; class Bacilli_A; order ML615J-28; family CAG-313; genus CAG-313. Next base: position 35,630 of record CAYPEY010000021.1, on the reverse strand, counting down.
ACATTTAATAGTTGTTTTACATAACGTTCAATATAGGTATTAATATATGAGGAAAAATAACCATTTCTTTCAATTGTTTTAGTAACTATACTTGGCATACCACCATTATAAATTATCTCAAAAATTTGTTTAGTATCCACTTTTGATTCAATATTTTTCTTTTTTAAGTTTTCGATTGCCGGTTGAAATACAAATGAATCATTATTAAGAATTTCACTTAAAGATAATGAATATAAATTTAAAACTCCAATTCTTCCCGCAAGAGATTCACTAACTTCTTTCATTACTTTAAACTGTTGAGATCCTGTTAGCCAAAAAAGAGGTTTATTAGTTTCATTATTTTTTAGATTTTTTAATCTCTCTTTATCAACTATCATTTTAATAAAAGGAAGCAAATTTGGAGCATATTGTATTTCATTAATTAATAGAGGATAGGAGTATTGTTCTAAAAAATATTTAGGAACATTTAATGCAAGATTTCTTGTATCTAAATCATCTAATGTAACATAATTCATATCATTTTCTTTTATTAATTGTAAAACAGTAGACTTACCAACTTGTCTAACTCCAGTTAAAACCATTACTGGAAATTCAGAAGAATTTTTTTAATTGTATTTTCTATATTTTTTTAATATACATAAAACACGACCTTTCTGGAATGCAATTCCGTTTTAGTCGAAAAATTATTTTTTGCCAGTTATTAGATTATTTATTTACTATTATTTTACACAATAAATTATTAATTATTCGCATTTAAATATTATAAACTTATTATCTTTTAATAATTATATAATGTAACACCACAAGACACTTTCCCTACCTACCTCTATAATTCATAGAAGATATCACTTCATTTTATCACTTATTCTAACTTATGCAAAAAGACTAAAAAGGTGACAAAAATAAAAACCAAATAGTTTCCTATTTGGTTTCTTTTTGTAAAACTATCTACGTTCTTTAATACGAGCAGCTTTAGCTGATAAAGATCTGATGTAGCTAAGTTTAGCACGACGAACTTTACCAAGACGTACAACTTCAATTTTAGCAATCATTGGTGAGTGAAGAGGGAAAATCTTTTCAACCCCAACACCTGATGACATTTTACGAACAGTGAATGTTGCGTTGATGCCATTACGACCATGACGATAAATTACTAAACCTTCGAATACTTGGATTCTTTCTTTATCGCCTTCTTTGATTCTTACGTGTACTTTAACTGTGTCACCTGCGCGGAATTCAGGTAAGTCATTTTTCATATAACTTTGTGTTACCGCATTTAATAATTGTTGACTCATATAAACACTCCTTTTTTCTTCCAAAGTTCATACATATAAATCCTTGTTATACGAGCGGAACATTGTGCTTTAATGTAACCGTAACTATTACACCGTTAAATATTATACCATAAATTAACAACTTTATCAAGTGATACGTTTTTAATTTTATAAGAAAAATAATCATTAAAACTATAATTTTTTCAAAATATGATATAATAATAAGGAAAGGAGTTACATATGTTAGAAATTGGAAAAACTTCAAAATTTATAGTAAAAAGAGAAACTGATATCAGTTATACACTAAGTCCAAATGATGAAAACTTAACAAACTATGTTTTCTTACATTTTAATCAAGCAACAAGAAAACTCGCAATCGGAGAAGTTATTGATGCTTTTCTTTATTATGATCAAAAGAAAAGACTTTGTGCAACTATGGAAACTCCGCTTATTACAACTGAAATCTTTGACTTTGTTGAAGTAGTAAATACTAATCAGGCAGGAGTATTTGTTAATATCGGAATTGCAAAAGATATCTTACTTTCAACTGACTTCTTACCTAAGAACGAAGCAGCTTGGCCTACCATGGGTGATAAAATTCCATGTATCTTAAAGGTTAAAAAAGATCAACTTGTAACAAGAATCATTTCAAAGGAAGACTTAAAGAATCTAACCATTGAACCACTTACAGTTGGAAAGAAAATCGAAGCTACTGTTTGTAAACTTTCTCAAGACGGAATTGGGCTATTTACTGATGAATATCAATATATTTTCATTCATCGTAGTATGACAAGAAGAAAATATCATCTAGGTGAAAAAGTTGAAGTTAAAGTTATTCACATTAATGAACGAGGAGATGCTAACGGAAGTTTCATTGAACAAAAAGAGCTTGCAATGGCAGATGATGCAAAAATTATCTTAAATTACTTAAACTCATTTGGTGGAGTACTACAACTTGGAAATGCTTCAACTCCAGAAGATATCAAAAAATACTTCACTATGAGTAAAAGTGCTTTTAAAAGAGCTGTTGGTGCTTTATACAAACAACGTCTAATAATAATTGAAGATCATAAAATAACATTAACAAAAAGACCATAAAGGTATTTTCCTTTATGGTCTTTTAACATTCACAATCATCAGTACCAGTAACTATTTGAAAGTCATCATTGTTATATTCATTTAATTTATTAAATCCACTAGTATAAATATATATTTTTTTATATCCAGCATCAAGTAATACACTTGCAAGACTTTCAACATAACGTCCATCTTCATCTATAATAAATATTGATTTATCTTTAGAATGCATTGATTCAATTTTATATCCAAATTCATCAAGAGTTCCTTTTTCAATATCATAGTTGATAAATCCAAAGAAATGACCTTTTGCATATTCTTCAAGAGATCTTGCATCTATTAAAAGATATTCTTTATCCTTATCAATATGATTATAGATTAAATCAATATACTCTTCGGATGTTGTTGAATCATATTCTTTAATTTTTGCACAACTTGTAAGAAGGAACAGAGTCAATACAAGAAATAAAAATAAATTAATTCTTTTCATTTTTAATTTCCTCAAGCATCTTTAAATCATCACAAGATAATTCAATTTGTTCAAGCATTTCCGGTCTAACCTTATAAGTTTTCTTTATAGCTTCGTAACGTTGCCATTTTTTTATGTTTGCATGGTGTCCTGAAATCAGTACATCAGGAACTTTTTTCCCATCATATACGGCTGGTCTTGTATATTGAGGATATTCTAAAAGTCCCATTGTAAAAGATTCACCTACAATTGATTCATCACTTATTACACCAGGAACAAGTCTTGCAATTGAATCAACAAGTAAGCAGGCAGGAATTTCTCCACCAGTTAAAACATAATCTCCAACTGAAATTTCCTCATCAATATAGTCAAGAATTCTAGCATCAATTCCTTCATAGTGTCCACAAATAATTACAATATGATCTTTTGTAGATAACTCTTCTGCCTTCTTTTGAGAATACACATTTCCACTAGGTGATGTTAAAATTTTATAAGCAGAATCTAGATTTGGAATACCTTTCATTGCAAGATGAACAGGTTCAACACTTATTAGCATTCCCGCCCCACCACCATATGCATAATCATCAACAGTTGAATGTTTATTTGTTGAATACTCTCTAAAATTAATAACATTTACTTCTATTATCTTTTTTTCAATAGCCCTTTTTAAAATAGAACTTTTGATAATACCTTCAATTGACTCAGGAAATAGTGTTAATATATCAAATCTTATTGGCATATTTCAAGTACCTTTATAACAATTGTATCATCAGTTATTTCTAGAATATATTCATCGACAAATGGAATAAGATTCTTTTTATTACTATTTTTTATTTCCATAATATATCCTTGTGGAACTTCAATAAAATCATTTACAATACCAATTTCAACATCGTTTTCATCAACAACTTTAAATCCCACTAAATCATCAATCAAATATTCATCATCATCAAGAGGAACTTCATCGACTTTGCTTGCGTATATATCAAAACCAACATATTGTTCAACTAGATTAATATCTTTTAAATTATCTATTGTAATAAGAACATTGTTTTTATGAATTCTCATAGAAGAAACAGTTACAGTTTTTTCTTGTTTTTTAGAAGTTAATATAATGCTTGCGCCAACCCTAAAACGATAGTCAATAAAGTCACTTTCAGTATAAACTTTAAGTTCCCCTTTAATTCCAAAAACACCTGTGATTTTTCCTATTAATACATATTCATCTTTATTCATATTGTTCCTCAACTTCTTCTAAATCTTTTTTCTTACGATACAATCTCATAATATATAACGAATTTAAAATGGCAAGAAGTGATACACCTACATCCGAGAAAATGGCCCAAATAAGCGGAAGTTCAATCGGTTCTGGTCGTCCTGTACTAATTATTCCAAATACTAAAGTTATTAGCATTACAATGAATTTTGTAAATAAACATAAGCAAATATTTTGAATAACAGTTCTTCTTGTAAGTCTTGCGATATTTAATAATTCTACTGTCTTATTTAAATCATCGCCCATAATAACGACATCTGATATTGCAATTGTTGCATCACTTCCGGTTTCACCCATTGCAATACCAACATCAGCTGTTGCGATAACTGGAGCATCATTAATACCATCACCAACAAAGACTGTTCTTCCATCAGATATAGATTTTAACTCCTCAACAAAAGCTACCTTTTGGTCAGGTAACAAACTCGCATGGAATTCATCAATATCGATATTGTTTGCTACACTTCTAGCAATTTCATATGAGTCACCTGTTAACATATAACATTTCATTCCATATTCATGTAATACTTTTATAGCATCTTCTGCTTCATCCTTTATTACATCACCAATTTCAACATATCCTTGATATACTTTATTCTTAACAACATGAATAACTAAGTTATCAGTATCAGGAACATGATGATCTATTTGATTAGCAAACATTAAGCTAGCATTACCGATTAAAATTGTATTTCCATTTATAACTGCTTGAGACCCACCAACTAAATCTTGGAATTCTGTTATAATTTCAGGGAAAATATTTTCTCTACCATACGCATCTACAACTGAAATTCCAATAGGATGATTTGAATAATATTCTGCATAAATAACATTTCTTAATAATTGTTCTTCTGTTACACCTTCGCAAGTTGGAACAACTTTAGTAATTGAAAATTGGCCCTTAGTTAGAGTTCCTGTTTTATCAAATACAACATTTTCAACTTTACTAAGCGCTTCAATATAGTTACTACCTTTAACAAGAATTCCTCGCTTACTTGCGGCACCAATTGCTGAGAAATAACACAGTGGTATAGAAATGACTAAAGCACACGGGCATGATATTACTAAGAATTCCATAGCAACATATATCCAATAATCAATCTTTTCAATATTAAATATTAATCCACAACCAATTATAAGTACTGCAACCAACACAACAAGTGGTGTATAAACTTTTGCAAACTTAGTAATAAAGTTTTCTGTCTTACCTTTAGATATTGAAGCATTTTCTACTAAATCGATAATTTTAGAAATCAATGAATCACCATAAGGCTTTTCTGCTTTAACCTCTATAATTTTATCCATGTTAACACTACCACTTAATACTTCATCCCCTACACCAACACTTCTTAGTAGACTTTCACCTGTTAAGTTCTTACTATCAATGTTAGTTCTTCCTGAAATAATTTTACCATCTACTGGAATACTTTCGCCTTTACTTACAACAACTATATCTCCTGGTAAAATACTTTCAACGTCTACTTCAATAATATCTGAATCAATTTTTAATTTTGCATTTTTAACATTAAGATTAAGTAATTCTTGAATAGACTTACGTGAATGAGCAACTGCACGATTTTGTAACAATTCTCCTATTCGATAAAGTGCCATTACCATAATAGCTTCTTCTGGATGTTCAGTCAAAAAAGCTCCGATAGTAGCAATACAAGTCAAACAGTTTTCATCAAAAAATTGTAATCGTAAAATATTTTTCACAAAACGCCAAATGATTGGATACCCCACTAATACATAAGGAACAATACAAATATATGAAATATATGGTTCTATCGCATCAACAAAAATATCAACGATCAAAATCGCTACAAATATTACCATACTAGATATAAATAACCAAATTTCATGAGCCTTAAGTTTTGTCGGTTCTTCGATTTGATGCTGACGTGCAGTTTTACTTTCCAATACTTCAATTCTATCATCAACTCTTTTTGTTATACGTTTTACTGTATACATTAATTTTTCAATTTCCGTTTTATCATAAGTTTCAATAATAAATCTACCAGTTGAAAAATCTACCACTATTTTTTCTGCTTTAATTTGTTTATTCGCAAGATTTGCAATTTTATCTGCACAATGGGCACAGTCAAGACCTTTTAAATACAATACCTTTCGATATACTTCTTTAGTGTCTATACGGTTAATATTTGATTTTTTATCATAATATTTTAATACTTTTACAATATATTCTTCTAAACTTGGAAGTACATTTTCTAAAGGTCCTTCAAAAGTATACTCAACATGCATTATGTAATTACTTTCAATCGTTACAGATTGAATATTTTCATTTTTCTTAAGTTCATTTATAATTCTTTTGAAACTTCTACTACTAACTTTAATCAGTTCATATTTTAAAAACTCGATCATAGATAAAACATCCTTTCTGAACAATTCTTTATGTTATTATACCATATTCTCATAAAAATGACAAACAATAAAAGAAAAAAGACCCACTTATGCGGATCTTCTTATTCATTAGCACTAAATTCAATATCAAGATTTTGCTTTTGGCGAATTGCTGCAGCATGTGCAATTGTTCTTATTGCGCTTGCAACACGTCCTTTTTTGCCAATAACTCTACCTAAATCATCTGGATGAACTGAAGCTTTTACTAAAACTTTGTCCCCTTCAATTGTACTTTTAGTTACTACATCTTCTGGGTGTGTTACAAGTGGCTTGATTAATTCAGCTACTAAGCTTTCATAATTAAGTTCAGCCATTGCATCACCTATTCAGCGTTTGCTTGATTTTCTGTGAATTTTTTAATTAAACCTTCTTTAGTTAATAATGATTTTACAGTATCTGTTGGTTTTGCACCATTTGCTAACCATTTCATAACTTTTTCTTCATCGAATTTAACTGTAGCTGGGTTAGTTAATGGATTGTATGTCCCAACGATTTCGATGAAACGTCCATCACGAGGATTACGAGAATCTGTAGCTACAATACGATAGAAAGGTTTTTTCTTAGAACCAAATCTTTGTGATCTTAATTTTACCATAATATAATACCTCCTATTAAATACTTAGATATTATATCATAATAACAAATAAGTGTCAAGTGAAAAGACTTGACACTAACTATTTAAATATTTAATCATACCATTTATAAAATCTATTTGTTTTTTTAAATTATCTATCTTATCCATTGTCGTAATTTTTAAATTTCGTTTTATTTCATTTTCAAAATCTACAAAAGATCCAGGATTTTGATTTAACGGTATATACCATTTTGGATTATATCTTAAATAATTTAAATAAACATCATTTTGATATATTTTATTCAATATACTTTGGTCCATCAATCCCACCAGCTATTATAATTATTATTATAAATGCCTGTTGGTTTGCCACCAAAACTTTGAGTTATTTGTAATACCTTTTGTACTGTGTTTAAAGTTTTACTAATTTGATCAGGATCAATCTTTTTAATATAATTTATTGCGTTCTTCAAACTTGTTGTCGACAAAATATCTTCAATCGTGTTATTTGACGGTTGTTGATTCTTAGTTACACCTTTATACTTATTCCACATAGAATCGCTTTCACCAAGTATTACCCAATTTTCATAAATCTTTTGCCAAGTGTTATTATTGCTATTAACCTCTTCTTTTAGACCTGGGTGTCTTGATACAAAATCTCTAAATTCATCCATTCTACTTGCCACATAATTCCCTCCCTATTATAATTTATTACAAAAATTAATAATTGGTTACAAAAAAAATTATTTTTCATATTATATATTGAAAGGAGAAATCTTAATGTTTTCATTATTTAAAAAGAATAATCCAAGAAATATGAATTATAACGGATATTATCCAAATTATAATGAGCCACTTTATAATAACTATGATTTAAATCTAATTGACACAAAACTAAATGAACTTACAAGACAAGTCAATGATCTACAAAAAAGGATGGCTAGGATCGAACAATATTTAGGAATAATAAATTCTAATTATCCAAACTTTTAATTGTTTTATAAATAGATATATTTGTTTTTTCAAAAAACATTTTATCATATTTTTTCTCAAGTGCTATGCTATTTATAATATTCTTATATTCCATATATGACTCTTTTAGTAGGGCACCTGAAATTTTTCGCTTTGTATATTTTATTACATTTTGATAAAATCCTATTATTTTGATAATTTCTTCAGTTGTAAAGATATCATAATCAATATCATAACTAAAAGCATCATTTTGTTCTTTTTTATTATTTTGTTTCATACTATCAACTCCAGATTTAATTATATCATTTTATAAAAAATTAGGCAAAAAAATAGACACTTAAAATTAACATGCATATTATAAAGTAGAAACTAAGTGTTTCTAAGAAGGAGGGACATTATGTATCAACCAAATTATGGCTATAATTGTTGTCAACAACAAACTAACCCTTGTTGCAATAATAACACATTCGGAGGATATGGCTATGCTTTAATTTTAGTATTATTCATTCTTCTTGTTATTATCGGTACTGCTCGTTGGTAATTAAATAAAAAGGCATGTAATGCCTTTTTATTTTTATATCTTTTTACTTTTCTTTTGAAGGCTTTTTTAGTATAATATACAAGAAGGTGATAATATGATATTAATGAAAGACATAATAAGAGAAGGAAATCCTGTACTTAGACAAAAATGTGTTGAAGTTGAAATTAAAGATAATAAATTATCTAGCGTTGATGATAAAATCATAAATGATATGATAGAATATATTGTTAATTCTCAAGATGATGAATTATGTGAAAAATATGGATTACGTCCGGGAGTTGGACTTGCTGCACCACAAATTGGTGTATCTAAAAAAATGTTAGTTATTTTATCTTATGATGAAAAAGGTAATGTTCATTTTTATCCAATGATAAATCCAAAATTAATTAGTTATTCAGAAGAAAAAACTTACCTTGATTGTGGTGAAGGATGTCTTTCAGTTGATAGAGAAGTTCATGGACTTGTACATCGCGCCAAACGCGTAACAGTTGAAACATATCTTTATAATCAAGGAGAATTAAAAAAAGTAAGACTTAGACTAAATGGATACTTAGCAGTAATTTTCCAACATGAATACGATCACTTAAATGGTAAATTATTTGTTGATCACATAAACCCAGAAAATCCTTTCTTTGTTCCCGAAAATTCTAAACCTATTGTTTTTAACGACGAAGAATAGAAAAGAGCGTGAATTAATTTTCACGCTCTTTTATTTTGTCAAGTCTTTGGATTACTGTTGGATGATCATATTCAAATATAACTTTAACATCAGTAGGATTTAAATCTTGAATATTCTCTTTTGCAAGATATATTAATGCATTATAGAATGCTTCACTATACCCAAGTTCTACTACTAAGCTATCCGCATCATACTCATAATTTCTTAATATTTTATTAATTATCATATTAACAAATATCATAATAAATTCATATACTATTTCATATACTAAGAAGAAGGTTGCGCAAGAATTAATATGACTTATATTTGTAAAACCAATTAAATGCATTTCATCAAAAACTACAAATAATAAAATTAATAGCCACACCTTTGACAAATTAAATATGAATAAATCACTTAAATGTTGTTTTTTATAATGCGCCATTTCATGAATACAAATAGAAACAACTTCATCTACACTTAAATCTTCAATTAACTGTTCAAATAAAACTATGTCTAATCCATCATTATTTTTTATACACATAGCATTTGCATTGTAATCATCTTTTGATTTTTTTACAAGGCTTATTCTATTAATGTTAATCTCTAATTTGTTGGCAACTTCAATTATTTTTTGTTTTATTTCTCCATCTTCTAGATCTTCTAATACAAATAATTTTTCAAGAATATTTTTAGAAAAGCGATTAATAACAAATAACACTACCCCACTTAAAATAAACGCAATCAATATGTAATATTTATTAATATACATCTTTCCTAACATTATATATAAAAATATTGAACCAAGAGTAATAAAAGCTATTAATAACTCTTTTATTAATTTTATAAAGAATTCTTTTTTTTCTAAAAAATTATATTTATATTCTTTTTCAATTTTAAAATTAATAATCCAATTAAAAATTAAATCTTCAACAAATTCAACAACTAAAATTACCACTAAAAATAAACCTACTGATAAAAACTCATCACTTACTAAATTAAGTATGAATTTATATCCATCAAAAAATGCAAGTAATCCTATCAATAGATATAATACAACGTCTTTTAACATTAAGTATAAATCTTTTTTATTTTGATAATCTATATATTTTGCATATTTTCTATCTGAATATATAGAAATAGGTTGAACTTTATTTTTTGATATATTCATAAAATAATAAGCTACTTTATGAATAATTAGAAAAAACCAAGTTACTAAAAATATTAACTTTGATGCCATAATACTTGTTCCTCCTTAGATGCAACTTCTACTAATCCTAATTTAACTAACGCCTTATATAAACCATCATCAATAATTTTATCTGTAACAAATGTTGCATGTTCTTTTGCAAGTTGACTACCATTACCCATTGCGACAGATGTTTTTACAACATCAAACATCTTCGCATCATTATCACCATCGCCAAACGCATATAAGTTTTCAAACTTATAACCAAAAATATTTTGAATTTTAACAATTCCATTAGCTTTAGATGAATCAAGAGAAATTACATCAGCCCCGTATCTTCCCCAGTTTAAAAATGTCGCATTTTCAACTTTTGTTCTAATTATTTCTATCTCTTCATTAGTTGCAAAAAGCCATATTTGCATAACAGGAATATTTATATCAAATGGTGCGTGATCTAAATTTGTTACATCACGCCTTATATATGTAGTAAAATTATCTTCGCTTCTTGGTGTAAAGAAATTCATAACAATATCATTACTTGTAATAAGTCCAAGTGGCGTATTCATTTCTTCAGATATCTCAAGTAAAGATTTTACTACATCTTTATCTAAATATGATTCTGATATCTTTTTACCACCTACATATATTTCTTGTCCATTTGTTAAATTTAAGCCTGTAAAATAATCAATATATCCTTTTAGTTTTCCAAGGGTACTATATGATCTTCCTGTTGATAAATACATATCAACATTTGGATTATTTTTTAACTTTTCAAGACAATATATAGTTGAGGGTAGTACACTTTTTGTTTTTCCATGAAATAAAGTGCCATCAATATCAAAGAATAATGCTAATTTGTCATTCATAATCTTTTCCTCTTTATATCAAATATTATAACACAATTTTTATTTTTTTTATTTGATTTTAATTATATTTTTTTCTTTTCATTGAATTTGACTTATAACAAAAAATAATGTATAATCATATTAATAATTTAAATAAAATTTAAAAGAAAGGATAAAACAAGTGAAAAAGAACATTACCCCAAAAAAAGGTAATCGCACAAATAATGATATTCTAGTCTATTCAATGGGTGGACTTGGCGTAGTTGGTATGAATATGTACGTAGTTGAAACACCTAACGAAATATTAATTATGGATGCTGGAATATTATTTGCGGATGACGATGTTCATGGCGTAAACTATATAATTCCTGATTTTAGTTATCTTGTTAAAAATCAAAAGAAAATAGTAGGTTTATTTATTACGCATGGACATGAAGACCATATTGGTGCAATCCCTTTTTTATTAAAGCAAATTAAAATTCCTGCAATTTATTCAAGCGGTATTGCTAGTGGTATTATAAAGAACAAAATGTTAGAGTTTGCGGATATTGAGTATAACTTAATTGATTATAAAGCCGATTCTATTTATAAATTTAAAGATTTGACAGTTTCTTTCTTTAGAACTAACCACAGTATTCCAGATTCATTTGGTATAGCAATCAAAACAAGACTTGGATATATTGTAAATACAGGTGATTTCAAATTTGACTTCAACCCTATTGGTGAAAAACCTGATTACTATAAAATGACAACACTCGGTAAAGAAGGAGTTCTTTGTCTAATGGCAGATAGTACTAATGCAGATATAGCACAGTTCTCTTCTAGTGAGAAAAAAGTTGGTGAAACACTAATGAATCTATTCTCTCATATTGAAGGCCGTATTATTGTTGCTGCATTCGCATCTAATGTATTTAGAGTACAGCAAATAATTGAGGCAAGTATTGCATCTGGAAGAAAAGTAATTGTGTTTGGTCACAGTATGGAAAAAACAATTGAAATCGCAACAAAATTAAAATATATTACATATCCAAAAGGATGGGTACTAAATTCTAGAGAACTTAAAAAACAAGATACTGATTTTGTTACAATTCTTTGTACTGGTTCTCAAGGTGAACCAATGGCAGCTTTATCAAGAATCGCTAATGGTACTCACAAACAAATTAAACTACTTCCAAATGATACAGTAATATATTCATCAAAAGCTATTCCAGGTAATGAAGTATTTATTAATAGAAACATTAATAAATTAGTTCATGCTGGAGCACACGTTATTCAAAATAGTCCCCTAACAGATACTCATACAACAGGGCATGCATCTCAAAATGAAATTAGAATGATGTTATCATTTATGCAACCTAAATACTTTATGCCTGTTCATGGTGAATATTTAATGTTAAAAGAACATGCTAGAATTGCAACAGAACTTGGTATCCCAAAAGAAAACTGTTTTGTACTTGATCCAGGTGATGCATTATCATTTAATGAACGTGGCGCAAAAGTATTAAAGAAAAAAATTCCAACATCAGATGTTTACTTAGATTCTTCTTTAAGTGATGTTGATAGTAACGTCTTAAAAGAAAGAAAGAAAATGGCAGATGAAGGATTAATCTCAATAATTTTTACAATATCTAAAAACAAAAAACTAATCGGCCAACCTCTTATTAAATCAAGTGGTTTTGCAGATTACGAAGTTTCTAGATCTATTGAAAATACAATTAAACAAAAAGCAATTGATATTTTTACAAATATCTTAAAAACTTCAAAAACACTTCAAATCAAAAAAGTTGAAAAAGAAGTAAGCGTACAATTAAGTCAATACATCTACCAAAAAATTGAAAGACGTCCTTTAATTGTTCCAATTATAAACACCATTGATAAAGAATAAAAATCATATCACTTTTGTGATATGATTTTTTTACTCTATAAAACCTATATTTGATATTTTAATTGAAGAATATTTTTCTGATAACATGTATTCTGTAATTCTTGTTTTTCCCGAAGCAGGTTTTAATATACCTTTATTAACCCATTCAACGGACCACTTGCTTATAGCTCGAGATGTAACACCAAATAATTCAGCTAATTCTTTTGGTTTTAAATTATATTTTTTATTTTCTAAACAATATCTAAGTAATGTAATATCTTTTTTAGATAATCCGTTTAATATATCACTAGTTTCTTTTCTTGATGCTTGTAGAGCTTGTTCATAAATCTTTTCAGAATTTAGTGCCATTATTTTGCAAAAATACTCTATCCAAATTTCTAAATGAGGCGGTTCTTCTCTTCCATCATAATATAATGGTGGTAATCCCATTTGTAATGACGCATAATATCCTTTTAAATCTGACATATAAAATTCTTCTAAAGCATTACAACCTTTAAAATCATAATTTTCTATCATTAAAACATATGTTGCAAGAGCTCTAGAAGTTCTACCATTACCATCATAAAACGGATGTATTGTCGCAAAAGCATAATGAATTATAGCAGCTTTAATAGGTACAGGAACATCAAAGTTATCATAATACCACTTAATCAATTCATCTACCAATGTTGGTACATCACCTGCTTCAGGTGGAATATATTCTGGTTTTTTTGTAACTGAATCATATACAGCAAACAAAACACCCGGTGGAGTTGGTTCTCTGAAAGATAAATTTTTAATTTTTTCTTTTTTCTCTATTATATTATGTAAATCAAAAATGAATTCCAAATCTATTTTTCTTTTTTTATTACATGAAACTTCCAAGAAAGTTAACGCATCCCAGTAATTTTGAACTTCCTGCTCAGCTGAAAGTCTATGAATATCTTCTTTATCTTGAACAACTTTTTCTACTTGGTTATAAGAAAGGACATTCCCCTCTATGCTAGTAGAAAAATGTGTTTTCTTTAATTTAGCCTCGTACATCATTTTTTGTTTAGCCCTAGTTGGTAATAATAAATAATCAAGTGCAGTTTTATATTTTTCTATAAGTAATAAATATTTTATTATATTATTTGTATACGTAAAATTTAATTTCATAATTTATCCTCAATATTATATTGCTATTATAACAAAATAAGGAACAAAAGTCAATGCTTTCGTTCCTTATTCGTTCCTTATTTTATTATTCAGAATCTTTATTTAATTCAGATTGAAATAATTTAAAAATATCAGCTGTTGCGACAGCATCATTTAAAGCATTATGAACTTGTTCGGTTGGAGCTTTTTTATAAAATAATTCGTAAGCATTAAATAAGCCAATATCTGCTTTTATTCCGTAATAATTTTTTATTACTTGCATTAAGTTTACAAATTGTTTTCTTTCCGCAAGTTTTCCTACTTTATGAAGTTCATAGAAGTTATCTAACATTAAGATATCATTCCTTCCCCAAACATAAATAGTAGGTTGATAATATGTGATAATATCTTTTAACTTATTATAGAATTTATAATATGATGGAGCTTTTCTAATTTCATCTTCTGTTATATTCAAGAATTCACAAGTTCTTGAATTAATTCCCATTTCACTTTTAGGTTTTACCATTCCCCATTCAGTAGTGACAACATTTCCATCTTGATCTTCAAGAAATAATCCATATTGGATTATTTCTGCAACAAAACCACCTCCATGAGTATATCCATGTGGAGGCATTGTAAATTCTAAATCTAAATACATTCTGTATCCATCACGATTAAATATCTTTTTAACACCTTGTTTGATGGTTGAGATATCATAATAAGTAATAGTTTTTCTAGGCAAATGCCTTAACATTTTTAGAAAACTTATTACTTCATATACCATATAACCACCTTGTTTAATGCGGTTATCTTTACATGTAAAGTGAACCACAAGACCTTCGTTTAAATATGGTTTAAATTTTTTATATTGGCTACGAGTTAAATAATACATTTCTACTTGTTTGTCTGAAAGAATTTCAAATATTCTTTTTTCATCATCTACTCTTCTAATTGTACCATAGACAAGTCTCATGATATCACCTCTTTTCTTTTTATAATTTTAATTCTTTAATTTTTATTAGTTCTATAATCGCTTGACTTCTTCCTTTAACTCCAAGTTTTTGAATAACATTAGATATATGATTACGAACAGTTTTGCTTGTAATATGCAAGATACTTGCAATTTTTTCGGTATCATAATTCTTTATTAAAAGTTCAAAAATCTCTTTTTCCCTTAACGTTAATATACTTTTTGACTGCACTTTTTTCCCACGCTTTCACTCTTATTTTATGCAATTTTATTTTGAAGAGTTACTAGCTTGAGAAATTTTATTAATTACCTCATCAATTACATTTTTTGGAATACCAAGAGATTTTAGTTTATCACGGGATGATTCATCTATTTCATAAATGTTTTCAAAATTTTCAAAAATTGTTTGTTTTCTTCTTTTTCCAAGGCCCTTAACTTCATCTAAAATTGAAGTTAAAGCATTCTTATTATGCGTTTTATTAAAGAATGTTATTGCAAAACGATGCACCTCATCTTGCATTGCTTCAAGTAACAAGAATAAATCACTTCTTTTATTTAAATTAACTTCTTCAAGACTACTTGTAACAATCGCATGAGTTTTATGATTGTCATCTTTTAATAAACCAATTAGATTTACTTTATCAATAATTCCAAGTTTGGTAAGTGACTCTTTTGCCGCATTTACTTGAAGTGTACCACCATCAACAATAATTAAATTAGGAAGTGGTAAATCTTCTAATAAAAGTCTCTTATAACGTCTTTCAATAACTTCCATCATTGTATGATAGTCATCAGCACCTTCAACTGTTTTTACTTTATATTTACGATATTCTTTTGGTGCAGGTCTACCATCAATATATTTAACCATAGCACTTACTGCACTTACACCTTGAATATTAGAGTTATCAAATATTTCAATCGTTTGAGGATATTCAATATCCAACAATTTAGCCAGTTCTTCAAGGGGAGTCTTAGTTTTACTAATTTGTAAAAGTCTTAATTTTTTCATATTTTCAAAATTATTTTTTGCATTAAGTGTTGCATTATCAAGTAATTTCTTCTTTATGCCTTTTACAGGAATATTAAACTTAATATCTAATAATTCTTCTAACATTTCATAGTCTTTAATATATGGGATAATTACTTCTTTTGGTTTAATATTAAGCTGACTATCATAAAATTGATACATATATGAAAGCAGTGCACTATCTTTATCTTCAATAATTTCAAAAATTTCTTGACTTCTTTCGATAATCTTACCAGCACGCATGTGAAGCACTTGAATACAAATCATACCATCTTGATAGGAATATCCAAATACATCTCTTGCAATTTGGTCATTTAATTCCATTGTTTGTTTTTCAGTTATATCCTTAATAGCATTAAGTGTATCGCGATATTCTAAAGCTTGTTCAAATTCTAGCCTATTTGATGCATCTATCATAAGGCGATTAATTCTATCAACAAGTTCAGTATCACTACCATTTAAAAATCTTATTGTACTTTTGATGTATTCATCATAAGCATCTTTTGATACTTCATTTTCGCATGGCGCAAGACATTGTCCAATATGAGCATATAAACATTTCTTTTTAGGAATGATATTACATTTTCTAAAAGGATATGCTTTATTTAAAATTTCAACAATATCACGAGCCCCTTTAACATTAGGATATGGTCCAAAGATATATTTATTTTTGCGTCTAGTTTCTTTTTTTATGTCTCTTGTATAAATTAGACGCGGATGAGCTTCATTTGTAAGTGCGATATATGGATAAGTTTTATCATCCATTAATAATATATTATAACGAGGACGATATTTTTTTATAAAATTAGATTCAAGTAAGAATGCTTCTTTTTCTGATTGTGTAATTATATATTCAAAATTAACAACATCTTGTAACATTCTTGTTGTTTTTGCGTCATGACTTCCTGTAAAATAACTCTTTAAGCGATTTTGTAAAATCTTTGCTTTACCAACATAGATAATTTCCTTATCTTTATTATACATTTGGTAACAACCCGGAAGTTTTGGCACAAGCGTTAATTTTGTTTTTATATGATTTAAAATATCATCTCTATTCATAATATCACCATATGTTGATAACCACCTGATGCCTCAGGTGGTTACTTTTATTTTTTTAAGTTTTCTAAAATTTCAGTTATATGATTACCATATGCTAAAGATTCATCATATTTAAAACGAAGATCTGGAGTTTTTCTTAAATCAATTCTTTTTGCAAGTAAGCTTCTAATGTAACCTTTTGCTTTTTCTAAATCTTCTTTAGTTGATTCAATTTCACCAGGATTTCCAAGTACTGTATAATATACAGTTGCAAGTGATAAATCTTTAGTTAAAGAAACCTTTGTAATAGATACAAACTTTAATTTTTGATTATTACTATCAAATAGAATACTAGCAATTTCTCTTTCAATGATTTTTTCTACTCTTTCAATACGAAATGCCATATACTACTCTCTTTCTGTTTCTTCCATTACAAAGCATTCAATGATATCGCCGACTTTAATATCGTTATAGTTTTCAATTGTAATACCACATTCGTATCCTGCTTTAACTTCTCTTACATCATCTTTGAAACGACGAAGACCAGCTAAGCGTCCTGTGTAAATTACGATACTATCACGAATTAATCTTACGCTACCACTTCTAACAATATTACCACTAGTTACATAACTACCAGCAATTGTTCCAACTTTAGAAACTTTAAATGTTTCACGAACCTCAGCTTGTCCTGTAATTTTTTCTTCAAATACTGGGTCAAGTAAACCTTTAACAGCTTTTTCAATATCTTCTTGTAATTTATAGATAATACTATATAATCTGATTTCTACACCTTGTTCTTTTGCAAGGTCATTAATTTGAGCTGTTGGACGAACATTAAAGCCAATAATGATTGCGCTTGATGCAACGGCTAGAATAATATCATTATTTGTGATACCACCAACACGAGCACCAATGATATTGATTTCTGTTCCTTCAATGTTAATCTTTTCAAGTAATCCTTTAATTGCTTCAATTGAACCTTGAACATCACATTTAATGATTAAGTTTAATTTCTTATCAGTTGAATTTTCACTAAATAAATCGTTAAGAGATGCGGCTTTACCAACGCCTTTTTCTTCATTAAATTTATTTTGTGTTCTTACTTCAGAAATTTCACGAGCTTTTCTTTCATCATTAAGTGCCATGAATTTTTCACCAGCAAAAGGAACCTCAACTAGTCCTGTAACTGATACTGGTTTAGATGGTCCTGCAACTTTAACAGGTTTACCTGTTTCATCTTCCATTGAACGAATCTTACCATATGTAGTACCAACAACAATAACGTCACCAATTTTAATTGTTCCGTTTTGAACAAGTAGTGTTGCAACTGGTCCTCTACCTTTATCAAGACGAGCCTCAACTACAGTTCCCATACCAAGACGGTTGGGATTAGCCTTATATTCTTTTAAGTCGCTTACTAAGATTACCATTTCAAGAAGTTCATCTACACCTTTTCCTGTTAATGCGGAAATAGGAACAAAGATAGTATCTCCACCCCAATCTTCAGCAATTAAATTATACTCTGTAAGTTCTGTTTTAATTCTATCAGGGTTAGCGTCAGGTTTATCCATTTTATTGATTGCAACAATAATTGGAACACCTGCAGCTTGTGAGTGTTCAATAGCTTCTTTTGTTTGAGGCATTACACCATCGTCTGCAGCAACTACTAAGATAACGATATCTGTGATTTGTGCTCCACGTGCTCTCATTTCTGTAAATGCAGCATGCCCTGGAGTATCAATAAATGTAATTAATTTATCATTTTTAACTACTTGATAAGCACCGATATGTTGTGTGATACCACCTGCTTCGCTTGTTGTTACATGACTTGAACGAATAGTATCAAGAAGTGTTGTTTTACCATGGTCAACGTGTCCCATGATTGTAACGATTGCAGGACGCCCTACTAAGTCTTCTTCACTATCTTCTACTTCTAACTCATCGAAACGAGTCATATCAGTAATCTTCTTATCTTTTAATTCATAATCATATTCAATAGCAATTAATTCAGCTGTATCTCTATCAAGTGCTTGAGTTGCACTAGCCATAATTCCCATTGATACGAATAATTTTTTAACAAGATCAGTAACACCTACACCTAAAGCATCTGCAACTTCCATTACACTCATACCATTTTCATAATATAATACATTTTCTTCTTGTACTTCTTTTTGAGGCATGTTAGATGCACGTTTTTCTTTTTTACCAGATGCATTTTTATTCTTGTTACTATTTTTCTTACGATGATTAGCCTGTGAATTTTCATTACTTGGTGCTTTCTTAGCACGTGCTCCTCTTGTTTCACGAGTTAAGTTATATTCATCATTTTCTAAATAGTCACCATATTTTTCAAGAGTTTGTTCATCTACTCTTGGTGCAACAAGTTCTTCTTCATATTTAGGTTTATTTACTTTAACTACTTCTTTAACCGGTTCTACAACTTCTTTTACAGGAGTAGGTCTTTCAACTGGTTTTAGTTGAGATTTCTCAACTGGTTTTGATTGAGATTTCTCAACTGGTTTTGATTGAGATTTCTCAACTGGTTTTGATTGAGATTTTTCAACTGGTTTTGGTTGAGATTTCTCAACTGGTTTTGGTGCAGTTTTTTCTTCAGGTTTCTTTGGCGTTGCAATTTTTACTGAAGGTTTTAAAACTGGTTTTGGTTTACTTGACTTAAATGGATAAGGAACATTAAGCATTTTGGCAAGTTTCTTTTCCATATCTTTAGATACATCATAATCTTCTGTTATTGTAGCATTGTAAATAACATTAGATAAAATTTTTATAAGCTCACCTGTTGTGATCTTTAGATTTATGGCTAAATCTTTAACTTTCATTAACAGTCACCTCTTTCTAATTCTTTTTCAATCGCTTTAGCAAATCCATCATCCGTTATTGCAACAACTTTTGTCATTGTTACACCTAAAGCTTTTGAAAGTTCTTCAGTAGTAAAATTTGTTACTACTTTTACTTGATAAAAATATGACTTCTTATCAAATTTATCAAATGTTGCATGTGATACATCACTTGCAAGAATAATCATTTTTATTATTCCTCTTGGAAGATTCTTTATTACAGAATCTGTTCCAAGAATTAATTTACCTGCACGTTTAGCGATTCCTAAGATATTCAATACTTTATTCAATATTACTTACCTTCTTCAATTAATTTAAGTAATTCTTCGAATACACTTTCAGGAACTTCACATTCTAAATGGCGATTAAGTATTTTTTTCTTTTGTGCTGTAAGTATAGTAGTTTTCTTTTTTGACACATATGCACCATGTCCTCTAACTTTCCCAGTTAGATCAACTACAACTTCTCCTTCTGGCGTTCTTACAACTCTAAACATTTCCATTTTAGGATGTTGTTCATTTGTAACAACACATTTACGAAGTGGCACTTTTTTCACCTTTACATTACCACTCATATATATCACCTATTAGTATCCGTAAACGTTTGGTTTAAAGCTTATTTCCTCACGGTATGCGGCAGTTTCATCTTTAATATCAATCTTCCATCCTGTTGTTAAAGATGCAAGACGTACGTTTTGACCACCTTTACCGATTGCAAGTGAGAATTGATCATCTGGAACAATAACAGTTGATTTTTTATTTTCCACATCAGTTAATACAGAAATTACACGAGCTGGAGTTAATGATTCTGCAATTAAAATGATTGGGTTATCACTCCAATTGAAGATATCGATTCTTTCTCCGCCTAGTGCATCATTAATTTGTCTTACACGAGCACCTTGAAGCCCAACACATGAACCTTTTGCATCAACATTAATATTATTACTCTTAACAGCAATTTTAGTTCTGCTTCCTGGTTCTCTAGCAATAGCCATTACTTCAATAACACCACTAGCAACTTCAGGAATATACATTTCAAATAAACGTTTAATTAAGTCTTTATTTGAACGTGATACATATACTTTAGGACCTTTTCCAGTTTCTTCAACTTTAGTAATACATACTTTCATGAATGATCCTATTTCACATTTTTCACCTGGCAATACTTCTTCCACAGGCATAAATGTTATAATATCATGTCCTAGATTTAACCCCACAACACTATCAGTCTTTTTAATAACTGTAGCACTAATAACTTCGCCTTCTTTTTCTTTAAAGTATTCATACGCACGCTTACCACCTAATTCCTTTAATCCTTGAATTAAGATTTGTTTAAAACGAGTAGCACCTTTTCTTGTGATTTGAGAAAATTTAATTTCTCTTCTAAATTCTGAACCTAGTCTTACACGAGCACGAATTTCTCTAGCTTGTTCTAAAGTAATTTGTCCTTCAGGTCCATCTTCTAATATTTCTTCAACAACAACAAAGTTTTCAAAAATACGAATATTTTTTTGTTCGTCGTTAAATTCTACTTCTATTTGGCCAATATGTCCTTCTAATTGACAAGCTTTAACTAAAGCTACTCTTACTGCACTTAATACGTCTTCAATTTCAATATGACGTTCTGCTGCAATCATTTCTAATTGTTCATAAAATCCTTTACTAATCATTTTTCTTCTGTTCCTCCTAAAATTTAATTGCCAATCTAATTTTGGCTACTGATTGTTTTGGTACTTCGATTTGTTTTGTTCTTTGTTTTTGTTTCATGTCAACAATAAAGGCATCAGGTGTAACATCTATTAAATCTCCATAGATTTCCTTTTCTCCTGAAGCAACTTCTAATTTTTGATAAGTTTTGATATATATATACTTACCTTTTGCTTTTTCATAATCACTTTCATTTAAAAGTTCTCTTTCTACTCCAAGTGATGTTACTTCTAGATAATATCCATCCGGAATATAATCATTTACAAGATCTAAAATTTCACGATTGATATCTGCTACCTCATCAATATCAAGAGTAAATGTAACTGGATCATCTATTACAATACTAATAAAATTAACTCCAAACTCTTTTCTTAAAACTACATTAATCAATTCTTTTTCGTGGCGTTCAACAATATCTTTTGCGACTTCTTTAATATTTTCTAAATATCCCATAGGCTTCCTTTCATTTAAAATGGTGAGCCGTTGTCCAGCTCACCTAGTTATTTCTATTTGCTTATCTATATATTACCACAATATCAATAAAAAGTCAAATTATATAATCTTTATGTTAATATTTAATCATAATTAAATATTAAACATTTCTTGAATAGTAATTAACTTAATATTATCATCACATATTATATTATCATCAAAACCCAACTTTGAAAAAATATAATATGTCTTATTTAACGTTTTGGGAAATATTGAAGTACTTTCTTTTAAATGATTAAACATTTTTATACTATATACTGCATTACGATATTTGCAATCAACAATTAACAAATTATTATCAATTCTAGATAATCCATCTATTTCTATACTTCTACCTAGACTAGAATTCTCAACTTTATAATTTTTTACTTTCGGATAGACATCATTTAGTAAACCTTTTTTATTTAACATTTCCAAATATAAATGACAAACTTTTTCAAATTCATGAGATATAAATAATTTAATTTTTTCTAATAATGACTTATAGATAATTTCTGAATTAATTTTTATTCGCTCTTTATTAGGAAAAATAAACAAATACCAAAATTTTAAAAGTGGATCTTGGATTTCATAATAATTATTTTTTTTATTTCCCATAAACATTTCTAACTTTTCTAAAAGTTCAGATTCCAGTAAAGTACTTATATATTTTGCAATTTTAGCTTGTTCTTCTTTTATATCTTCAGATATTGATTTAATATTTTTATGTTTTTTCGCTATTGACAACATTATAGAGTTGTACACATCCTGAGTTTTAGTAGAATTTGATAATAATTGATCTGGAAGATTAAAAAATGGGCCATATTCGTTAAATACTAAATTATATACATTTTCTTCAAAACTTATACTTTTATTAATTGATGCAAGATAATACGGATAGCTACCAAACAAAGATAAATAACTGATTTTTTCTTCAATAGGTAAGTTTTCCAAAAATAAACAAGCTTCATCGAATTCCATCTTTTTTATTTCCATTTCAAAAGTAATTCTTTTGTATAGAGGAGAATTGTGATCTAATATTTCATTATTCAAAAAGGAAACATCGCTGCCTGATAAAAGTAAAAATATATTATCAGGTGCTTTATCAATAAAACTTTGAATAATAGATGGAAAACTATCACTTTGCGATACAATATAAGGATATTCATCAATAGCTAATACAAATCGTTCACCATTTGATTTTTCAATTATTACATCCAAAACTTCTTCCCAACTAGAAAAAACATATGATGAAGGAAAATTAAAAGTTTTATTTACTTCATATGAAAAAGATTTTAAGTTTCCATATGCAGTATCTTTTTTAGCTTGAAAAAAAATACACTTTTTATTTTTTAAAAATTCATTAATCAAAAAAGATTTTCCTATTCTTCTTCTTCCGTAAATAACTCCAAATTCTTTTTTTTCACTTACATATTTATTATTTAAGTTTTTTAATTCTTTTTTACGACCTAAAAACATAATTACCTCTTTTTTATTAACTTACGAGTTATTAACTCTTGAGTTAATTATATCATACTATATTTTTTTTGTGAATTTTTATGCATATAATCTTTAAATAACAAAAAGCTTTAAAACCAATATAGTCTTAAAGCTTTTAAAAAGAGAAAGAAAAAATATTTATATGTCTACTGAAATTAGTTTACTTTTTCCATTTTATTTATTGCCTTTTTAAATTGGAAATAAAACATAATTCCTGTTACGGTTACTGCAATACCGTCTGCAATTGGTTCTGCTAAAAACACTGCCAAGGCCTTATTTTCTATAATTGAAGGAAGGATGAAAATTAAAGGTATTAAAAGAACAATCTTTCTTAATACTGCCAAAAACAATGAAATTGGAGCATTACCAATTGCAATGAATGTTTGTTGACAAGCAATTTGAATACCAAACAATCCCGATACTGCAAAATATATTCTAATCGCCCAAATAGTATAGGCAATTAGCTCTGAATCAGTCGTGAATATACTAGCAAATATCCCCGGCAAACACATTAATAATATCCAAAATACAAATGAATATACTAATGCCGAAATAAATAACACTTTAAAAGATTCTTTGACGCGACTTGGAGATTTTGCGCCAAAATTATAACTTGTAATTGGTTGTGCACCTTGCGCAAGACCAAGTATTGGTAACATTGAAAATTGCATCAAACTACTAAGTATTGTCATTGCTCCAACCGCAATGTCCCCACCATATGCTTCAAGCGATGAATTAAAGCATATTGAGATTGCAGCTTCTGTACTTTGCATAACAAAAGGTGATAAACCAAGTGCTAATGATGGCAAAATGATTTTAGGATTTAATCTTAAGCATTTCCATTTTAATCTTATGTTAACTTTCTTACTTGTTAAAACAATTATAACAAAGAAACAAGAAATTGCTTGCGAAAGTACAGTGGCGATTGCTGCACCTGATACACCCATATCAAATGCAAAAATAAAAATTGGATCAAGTATTAAATTCAGTACTGCACCAACAACTACACTTAGCATGCTTATAGTTGTATAACCTTGAGCAGTCAAGAATGAATTCATGCCAAGAGCAATCATTACAAAAATAGTTCCATATGCATATATGCTTAAATAATCACTAGCATATTCTATTGTATTAAGACTGGCACCAAATAAATCAAGAAGAGGCTCCTTAAAAATACTTAATACAATGGTTAATATTATACCTACAATAACAAGTAAGATAAAACTGTTACCCACTACAATTTCAGCTTTATCTTTTTCACCACGGCCTAGATATATTGAAGCTTTAGGTGCTCCACCATATCCTATTAAAGCAGCAAATGCAGATATAAGTAAGATTACCGGCATACATACACCAACACCTGTTAATGCTAAATCTCCAACAATATCTATATGACCAATATAAATACGGTCTACAATATTGTATAAAAGATTAACTACTTGAGCAAGTATTGTTGGAATAGCAAGTTTAAAAACTAATTTACTAACTTTTTCAGTCCCAAGAAAATTATGATCATTCATAATTATTCACTTACGTTCTTTATTAGTTGTTTATAAACATTAAAGAAAGTTTCCGCATCACTTTGGCTTATACCTTCAAACATTGAAATAAAGTATTTCTTTTGAAGATCATAAATCATATTTGCAAGTGCTACTCCACTTTCTGTAAGAACTAAATGAACCATTCTTCTATCTTCTTCGTCTCTTTTTCTAACAACATAACCTTTCCAAATCAAACATTCAATACTTATTGAAACATTTGATTTTTTAAGTTCAAGCGTATTTTCGATATCATGAGCGGTATCTTTTTCATTATCAATTAAGTATCCTAGTATTGATACTTCTACCATTGATAATTTTTTTTCCTTCATAATATTTGCGAAGGTGTGTTCATAGGCAGTTCTTACTTTTTTAAAACTAGCCATTAAATTTGATACTTTGTTTTCCATATGTACCTCTATAAATATAATTATTACAAACTATTATATCATATTTTTAAAATTTTTATAACATAATTGCTAGTTCTATTTATAACAGTTATATTTATAACTAAATTATATCATAACATAAAAGCATTGTAAAATAATATGCTCTTATGTAAACGTTTGCATAAAATCATAAAATATGTTATAATATATTGCTGATATATTTATTTGAATTTGCGTATAATATAAATGACTATATTGTTAAAAGAAAGGAGAATTAAAATGTTAAATATAACATTAAACAACAAACCGTTATCAGTCCCTGTAGGAACTAAAATAATTAGTTTATTAAATGATGCTGATAAAACTAATTATATGGTTTGTCAAATAGGGACCCTTACAAAAGAATTGAATTATGAATTAACCGAAAAAGAAAATAATGCACATATTGTTCTAAAGTCACTTGAAGATATTGAAGCTGGTAAAGCTTATGAAGCATCTTTAAGATTTGTAGTTGCAAAAGCATTCTATAATCTATATCCAGATATTAATATCCGCTTCAGTTATAATATTTCAAGATCTATATATTGTGAAGTACTAACAAAAGGTTTTCACTTATCAAAGGTTACTGAAAATATTATTAAAGAAGTAAAAAGAATTATAGATAGTAATATTCCAATTGAAAGAATTACTGTATCACGTGATGAAGCAATCGCAGTCTATAAAAAGTTTAATCATCAAGATAAACTAGAAATTTTAAAATACCGTCCAGAAAATTCCGTTCATTTATATAAATGTAATAATTATTATGACTATATGCATTCATATATGGTACCATCAACAGGATGCTTAAAAAACTATTTAATTAAGCCTTATAGTCCAGGTATTATCATTCAGTACCCGCGTTATGAACTTCATGCATCAATTCCAGAATTTATTGAAGAAAGTACATATGGAAGAACTTTAAGAAATGCTTATAAATGGTCAACTAAAGCTCGTCTTCAAACTATTGTTGATATCAACCATAAAGTTGAAGAAAATAATATAGTTGAATTTATTCAAATGTGTGAAGCACGTCATAATAATATGCTAGCAAGTCTGGGTAATGCTATTGAAAAAGATATTGAAAATATTAGACTGATTGCGATTGCAGGTCCTTCTTCTAGTGGTAAAACTACATTTTGTAATCGCTTAAGAATTGAACTTCTTTCTCGTGGTATCAATCCCGTAACTATTTCAATGGATGACTATTATCTTCAAAAAGAAGTGATCGCGACAATTCAAAATAAACCACTTGATGAACTCGACTTAGAACATATCAACTGTCTAGACATCGATCAATTTAACAAAGACTTATTCGACCTTATTAATGGAGAAACAGTAACTCTTCCTTATTATGATTTTAAAACAGGCGAAAAGCTTCCTGGTAAAACAATAAAGGTCGATGAACAAAGTCCTATTATTATTGAAGGCATTCATGCTTTAAATGAAAAACTTACAGCATCAATTCCTAAACATCAAAAATTTAAAATTTATATTGCGCCACAAGCTCAAATCAATATAGATGATCACTCACCACTAAATACAACAGATTTAAGATTAATTAGACGTATTGTTCGTGATATGAAATATAGAAATTGTCCGGCAAGAGATACTATTTCTATGTGGCAATCTGTTAGAAACGGCGAATTTAAATGGATTTATCCAAATCAAGAAGGAGCAAACTTTGTATTCAATTCAGAACTTTCTTATGAACTGTGCGTGCTTAGAACAAAAGCACTTCCAGCATTGCGAGAAATTAAATCAACTGACCCTGAATACATAGTTGCAAATAGACTAATTAAATATTTAAAATATTTTAGACCAATTGAAAATGAAGATTTAATTCCTTGTAACTCACTATTAAGAGAGTTTATTGGTGGTTCTTGTTTTCATGTGTAAAACCCAAAAAAAATGATGAACGTAAGTTCATCATTTTTATTTGATATGAAATCCTTTTTTAAGTTCTCTGATAAAATCAAATCTAAGTACGATTATACATACCGCAAGTAATACTACTGATATTGAACAAAGTGTTATTACTGTCCATAAGTTTTTTGTATCCGCAAGCACAAATCCAACAGCACTACCAACAAGTGATATAACAATAAAAGAAAACATAGGTAACATATTTTGTTTTTGTTTTCTAATGTCTGTTAAAAAAAGTATTCCTGAAATTATTAAAGACCCATATCCAAGCGATGATAGTATTCCTACAGCCCAAATTGGTGTTAAGAATATATGAATAAGGGTAATTATTACACAAGTATAAATCGTTGCTTTAATGAATTGACTAATTCTGTTATATTCAACAAGGTCAACCGCAAAAACTAATTTCCATAACATTAAAAGTCCAGTTACCGCAATCAAACTCCACGCTTTTCCACCAACACAAATATTTACAATAATACAAGCAAGACCAAGTGCTAAAAAAGGCCATTTAAGAATTTTTAACATTATACGCCTATCACGAGTTTTTCTTAACATTTTAGGGTATGTTATTTTAATGTTCATATAGCTGGCTCCCTTCAACATTTACTTTTAATCCATCTTTTAAAAGTAGTTCATACATTTTAGTCTCAAATGATGGATCTTTCGTTATCTTAGTAATAGACAAGCAACTAACATTATTAAAAGTAATTAACCCCGCACTTGCACGATTCACGCTAGATGTATTTAGTGTAAACTCAAAATCTTTAAGATAGTTATTATATTCATCAGGAAGCACTACAACACCTATATTTGAAAGAGTCGTTGTAAATGCAAGATCGCCAACTAACCCTGAGATAAGTTTTGCAATTGGTTGTTTAATTACAAGTGGGATTAACCTAATACTTTTGATTAATTTCTTAGTTGCATATAACATCTTATGCATTTCTTCTTCTGATGATTTTTGTTTTAATTGTTCAAGAATGGAAGGTATTATCGATTCAACAGTTTTAATTTCGTTAATAGAAAGTCTGATACCACAATACATAGAAAAGTTTCTAAGTGTTTTCGTATTATAAAACTTTCGCATATTAACTGGCACTTGGATAGAAAACTCACCATCATAAACTTCACAGGATGCTTTAGATGCGATAAACATTAAAGCAAGAATGTATGCAGTTACAGTACAATTATATTTTTTTGCAACATTTTTTAATTCATAAGAATTCATCTTAAAATTTAAAATCTGGCAAGGTTTTACACGTGATAAATCTCCTGTCATTTGGGTTGCGGTTTTATTATAAAGTCCACTTGCATTTGGAATCTTTTCAATGTTTTTAAATTCATTTTCAAATTCATCCATACTTGGATTTTCATTTAAATCCATAATATAACCACCACTATCAATATTAACACCTGTTAATCTAATATATTCAGAAACGAGTGCTTTTAAGAATTCTAATCCTCCACTTGCATCAGTTAACACGTGAAAGAATTCTACACTAATTCTAGTATTATAATATAATACTCTAAAAGATTGCGATCCACTTTGTGAAACTTTTAAAGATTGACAAGGAACATCTTGTTCTTTTTGAATCACAAAGCATCTTTTAGTTGAATCAAGATAATGCCAAAAGATTCCTTTTTTTAAAGTTGTTGCAAACGATGGGAATCTTTTTATTGTAAAGTTTAATGCCATTTGTAAGATTTCTGGTATAACCTCTTCTTTTAAGTTTACCGCAAGTCTAAATACACTCATTACCCCATGTTGCATATTAACCGGATAAATTTTTGCGGCATCATCTAGTGGAAAAAAACTTTGGGCAGGTCTTGCATAAAAGCCACCTAAATTTTCTAAACTAAGAAGATCAAGTGTTTCTTTTAAACTTTTACCAATACTATCATAATAGATTATTGCATCCTCAAAACTTTTTCGCATCCTTCTATTATCACTTTTTCCCATAATACATCGTGAGGTAAATTTTTTAAAATAATCATTTATTAATTCTAGTTCTTCGGTTGATAATTTTTCGATATATAAATCAAATGCATTTTTCTTTTTCATATATATTTATTTTTTTAACTCCCACATAACAATACTTGATGCAACACTTACGTTTAAGCTTTCAACATCATTTAACATATCAATCTTAATATTTTGATCCATAAGATCAAGATTTACATCATTCATTCCTCTTGCTTCATTTCCAAAGCAAATTGCAAATCTTGTTTTGTGTAAAGCATTATCAAGTGATACAGCATTTTTAAGTGATGTTCCCATACAATAAACATTTGCTGCTTTTAATTGTTTGATTACTTTTGTTAATTCCATTTTAAATAAAGGTATCTTGTACATTACACCTTGTGTTGAACGTACCACTTTATCATTATATAAATCAACTGTTGCCTCACTCATAATAATCGCATCATAACCAAGTGCTGCTGTTGTTCTAATAATGGTTCCTAGATTACCTGGATCATTGATATCATCAAGTAAAACTAGTTTTACGTCTTTTTGTTTCAAAATGTTATCAAGATGTTTTTCTTTAAAACAAAGCATACTACTAATTCCTATAATTGGTTGAGGATTTTTAGTAGATGATAGTTTTTCAAGGATTGCTTTATTAATCAAATATTTGTCAACACCTGAATATTTTTTAAGTAATGATTCATCTGTTGCAAGAACCGCTTTTAAATGTAGGGTTTTACTTGCTTCTTCGACTAAATGTTGTCCTTCAATAATAAACAATTGTTCCTTGTTTCTAGTTTTTTTATCCAAAAGAGAATAAAAATATTTTACTTGTTCATTGTTTACTGATGTAAGTTGTTTTATTTCTTTGTTCATACATACCCCTAAAAATAAAAAAGAGTGCAATTATAATTAATTGCACCTTTTTTATAAGTCATTATTTACCTTGTAAACTTGATTGAGCCATAGATACTAAACGACGAGTCATTTCACCGCCAACTGAACCGTTTTGACGTGCAGTTGCATCTGGGCCAAGGTTAACACCTAATTCATTTGCTACTTCATATTTCATTTGGTTAGTACCTTGTGAATTAGCTGCTACTGATCTTTTGTTAGAGTAAGATGAGTTATTCATTAATTACACCTCCTGTCAAAGATATTATTTACATATTACAAATATCTATACAAGAAAATTAGTGCCAATATTTGGTTAGAATAAATCATCAATACCGTCTTGTGCAAATTGTTTGTTATTTTCTAATATATAATCATGATGTCTATTAGTTTTTAAAACGATACGTTTTGTATTTTCTACAGCTTTATCAATCATTGTTTGATAGTCAAATTTATTTTCTTCTTCAATTGCTTCATTTAACTTTGGTTTAATTTGAGGATGTTTTGGTACAAAAACTGTACAACAATCTTCATATGGTCTAATTGAAATATCAAAAGTATTAATCTTCATTGATATATCAATAATATCTTGTTTATCAAATGTTGCAAGAGGTCTTATTACAGGAAGTGTAGCTACACTTTCAATAGTTCTAATACTTTCTAAAGTTTGACTTGCAACTTGACCAACATTTTCACCATTTACTATCGCAAGACAATTTAATTTATCGGCAAGTGCCTCTCCAATTCGATACATCATTCTTCTCATTATAGTAATACAATAATCACTTCTGCAATTATCATATATCGCTTTTTGAATTTCAGTAAATGGAACTATATGTAAGTTTATTCCTTGGAATTCAGTATATGGCGTTAAAACCTCTAATAGGTCAATTACTTTTTGAACTGACATATCAGATGTATATGGAGGTGCAGCAAAATGAACAGCTTCAATTGCCATTCCTTTCTTAATTGCAAGATACCCCGCAACAACGCTATCAATTCCACCTGATACCATTAAAACTGTTTTTCCTAAAATTCCTGATGGAAGTCCACCGAGTCCCATAATAATAGATGTATATATAAAAGTTCCTTCACTTCTAACATCTAAATATAGTGTAAAACCAGGATTATGAACATCAGCTTTTAATCCTTCAATATTTCTAAATAAGTGACGACTTACTTCTTTTGTTATTTCAATAGACGTAAGAGGAAATGTTTTATCTCCACGATTAGTTTCTACTTTAAAGGTAGAATTTCCTTTCTCAAGTTCATGACGCACCAAATCAAGTGCTTTTTCTTTCATTGCATCAAGGGTTGTATCACATCTTGATACCACACTAAAAGAATAAATTCCTGGAATCTTTTTTAACACCTCAGCAACAGGTGATGATGGTGTCCCATTTAACATAACATAGAATCTCAAACTTCTTGATTCATATGTTAAATCAGGAAACTCTTTTAATGCACGTCTTATATGATCGTTAATTTTTTTGATAAATTGTTTACGGTTACTTTTTTTAAGACTAAGTTCACCGTATCTTATTAGAATATGATCTTCCATGTTACATCCTTTCAAGTTCTTTTAGTTTTTCTGTTAATATATCTATTTCTTCAAATGTATTAGTGTCTGTTAAACTTATTCTAAACATATTGATTGCAAGGGTCTCACTATTTGTAAGTTCCATAATGCTTCTTTCAAAAGTTTTAGTTTTTTCATTACAAGCAGATCCAACACCTACAATAATGTCGTGTTGTTCTAAATAATGCATTACCGTTTCACCTTTAATATTTTCAAAACTACAAGCAACAACATATGGTGAATGAATTGCATCTTTTTTGTGAATAATAAGATTAGAAATTGTAGAAAGTTTATTCATTAAATAATCATATAACTTACAAACTTTTTCATAATTTTTATCTAAATTATCAAAAGTAATAGTAAATGCTTTTGACAGTGCAACCACTCCCGCAACATCAACTGTGCCAGGTCTAATGTTATTTTGTTGATGTCCACCATAAATAATTGGGTTTAAGACTATTTCTTTATTGGCAATAAGCATACCAATTCCTTTTAACCCATGAATTTTGTGACCAGCAATTGATAATAAGTCTACTTTATTAATATCAAAATCCATTGGAATTTTCCCAATTCCTTGTACAGCATCAATATGTAGTTTTGCATGGCTTTCTTTTTTAACAACGTCAATAATTTCATTAATTGGATTAATGCTTCCAATTATATTATTTACCCACATTGTAGAAACTAATATGGTATCTTTTGTTAAATTTTTTTTCAAATCTAGAGCATCAATTGTGCCATTTTTACAAGGTAGATAAATTACTTCAAATCCTTGTTTCTCAAGTGATTTAAAAACATTAAAAACTGAAGAATGTTCATTAACTGATGTAATTATTCTTTTTCCCTTATAATTATTACACACACCCATAATAGCAAGATTATTTGCTTCGGTTGCTGAAGACGTATAATAAATAGTTTTATTATTTAATTTTAGTATGTTAGATATTGTACTACTTGCTTTTTCTACTAAACTAGAGGCAATAATTCCAGCTTTAGACATTGTACTAGAATTGTACCAATAGCTTGATGATACTTTATTATATACATCAATAACTTCAGGATATGGTTTAGTAGTTGCGGCATTATCAAAATAAATCATTTTTATCACCTTATTAAATTATACACTATTTTGGCTTTTTATACAAGTAATTCGTAATTTGTTTACCTTTATAAATTTCTAACAACAAGCAAAAGTTTTGAAAAAATCAACCTTTTCAAGTATAATATTATTACTTAAGGAGGGCGTATTATGAAACATGTAGAATTTATCCCTAGTGGAGTTTGTTGCCGTTTAATTAGTTTTGATCTTGATACAGAAGGAAAAATATATAATGTTAGTTTTACTGGAGGATGCAATGGTAATCTAAAAGCAATTTCAAAATTACTTGAAGGTGCAAACGCAGATCAAACTATTAAAACTTTACAAGGAAACACTTGTGGGTCTCGTCCAACAAGCTGTGCAGATCAACTTAGTAAAGCACTAGTAGAAGCAATCGAACAAAACAAATAGTGGTGATACTTAAGTATCACCACCTTTTTTTATCTTTTTAAACACAAAACACTGGTCTTTTTCAGTGTTTTGTACTCATTTAGTTAAAATTATTCTTTACATCTCCATAATGCCATAGGATGATTTTTTATATTTTCTAAAATTGTTTCCTCGTTAAATAATAATTCAGGTTTATATATTCTTTGTTTAAAAAGTTCTATAAACTCTACTTCTGAATCATCAAAAACTAATAAATTCCTAACAAACTCAATAACTTTCTTCTTTGCTTCTTCAATGTTAAACTTATCGCTCTTTTTTAACAAAGGTTTCAACTGAGTTTTAAACTTATAATAATTAAGAGATTCTAAGACTTCATATGATATATTATCTACACTTTGGTCTCCACCAACCATATTATAAAATATTAAACATTTTTTTAAGACTTCCATATTCATATAAGGTAGTTTGTCAATCATGAAATACACATCAAATACATCTCTTGGAGTACCTCTTGATATTAACGCATTAATTTTGCTAGCAAATAATTCATGCATATTCAAAGTTAATATTTTAATATTTTGAATTATACCATCTATATTAATTTCCCTATATTCTAATGGCAGTATATGACATCTGCTTAAAAAATTTATTTCTATTTTTAAATTATCTTTATTTCCTACCGCATTAGTATAACCAAAACTTAAAGATTGCAAAGCATAATGTTCTTTACTTCGAGGTTTTAATATATATCCATTTTTTAACATATAACTTAGTATGTAATTCTTAACATCATTTTTATATTGTTCTATATTTTCCTTACTAATATTTTCAGTTAAGTCTAAATCAATATCAACTGATAATCGTAATAAGTCAAAATAGCAAAGATTAATAGCTGTACCACCTTTTAAAACTACTTTATCTTTAAGATATTCACTATCATTAAAATATTGTAATATATTTACTAATCTAAAAACTTTTTCTAAATTATCTCTATTAAAAGTTGTTTTTTGAGCTATTTCATTTAAATAATTAATGTTTACTAACATTTTATCCCCCCTATTTTATCTATTTTTATGTTAGTTTAGTTGGTGCCATTAACTTCCAAGTAGCATTATATTTTATATTTTTATAATAATCGTTTAAAAAATATTTCACCTGATTAGTTAAATGGCTTTTACATTCATCAAAAAAACTATCTGTAAATTTTAATTGTTCTTTATAATGTTCTAAAATATATCCTACTTTTTGATATAAGAATACAGAATTATATTCTTTTAATACTTTTAACATCAAGTTTTCATCAAGTGTAGTTATCATATCTAACGCATATATTATTTCTTCTATTCCCCCAGCAAGATTAATATTATATATACAATCGATAATTGTTTTTTCTAGACTACTTACACGAACCTTTGCAAAATCTAAATATATTACACCTTCATATTTGTCCTCGTGATGGCACACGTATTCTATACCATCAAATGCGAAATTTCTAAATACTATATTACTTCCTACTGTAATACAATTATGGACTTGATTGGCCAATCCATAAAATTCTAAAGCAGAATGATAAGAAATAAATCCATTATCAACAATTGCTGTAGCAATCTCATATTTATTAGCAAGTGGATAACCATTGATATCAACAATTATATGAAGTCCATTTTTTACTTTTTTAATATTTTTCTTTTTTATTTCCTTACTTACCCAATTATAATACTGTTTATCGTTTTCAAAAAATTCAATCATATCTTTTTTAGTAAATACATAAGGTATAAAATCCATTCATATCACTCTCCTTTCTTTTTAACTATTTTACTACATTTTACTTCATAAGTCAAGTAAAACGTTATAAAAAAGTTAAAATATAAATTATAATCATATTCCTTAAAACCTAAACTCCCGTAAAAATTATAGTATACAAAAATAGTCCTAGATTTTCT
>CAYPEY010000020.1:0-41026 GCA_964409955.1 uncultured Staphylococcaceae bacterium | reverse complement strand
TATGGAGATATGGATTTTAAAGTAGCAGGAACTAAAGATGGAATCACTGCTCTTCAAATGGATATCAAAATAAAAGGTATTACTCCTGAAATCTTAAAAGAAGCTTTAGCTCAAGCAAAATGTGGAAGAATGCAAATTTTAGAACATATGATGTCTACAATCAGTGAAGTTCGCCCTGAAGTTAGTAAATTTGCTCCAAAAGTTAAGATGATTCGTATCAACCCTGAAAAGATTCGTGAAGTTATCGGTTCAGGTGGTAAAGTTATTCAAGAAATTATCGAAAAATGCAATGATGTTAAAATTGATATTGAACAAGATGGTAGAGTATTTGTTATGCATGCTGAAACAGAATGGATTGACAAGGCTATAAAGACTATCGAAGATATCACAAGAGAACCAGAAGTTGGGCAAGTTTATCCTGTTCGTGTAGTTAAAATTGTTGATTTTGGTGCATTCGTAGAACTTTGGCCTGGCTGTGAAGGTTTAGTTCATATTTCAGAACTTGATTTAAAACGTGTTGCTAAAGTAGAAGATATTGTTCATGTTGATGATGAAATCGTTGTAAAATTATTAAAGATTGATGATAAAGGAAAACTTGTATTATCAAGAAAAGCACTTCTAAAACCAGCTCCTAAAAAAGAAGTTGAAGTTGAAGAAGTAGCTGAAGAAAAGAAGGAAGAAGTAACTGAATAAGTTTATAAATAATACACTGGGTAATCGAGCGTGAAAACGTTAGGAAAGTCCATACTAGCACAAGCTGAGATGCTTGTAGTGTTTGTGCCTGATGAATAAATAAGTCAGGGGATAGTGATGGCTATCACGGCAAATGAAACCTAAGGATTAAATCTATGGTGTAGTTTTGAAAGTGCCACAGAGACGATTTTCTATTAGAAATAATAGAGTGGAACGGGTAAACCCCACAAGCTAGCAACCCAAATTTTGGTAGGGGCATGAAAATTGGAGGAAATGAACTCACGATTTTTACAAGGAAACTTGAGATAAATGATTACCATTCTTATGAATACAGAATATGGCTTACATGTGTATTACCATCAAATAAAAAAATAAGACATGGCAACATGTCTTTTTGTTTAGGAGGGATAAAATGATAATAAAAAAAGCCGAATATATTACTAGTGGAACAAAGGCTATGCATATTCCTGATCTTGGTGTACCTGAATTTGTTTTAATGGGGAGATCAAATGTAGGAAAAAGTAGTTTTATTAATGCTGTTGTAAATAGAAAAAATATGGCATATACTTCTAGTAAACCAGGAAAAACGATAACCCTAAATTTTTATAATATTAATGATGCATTTATGTTAGTTGATGTACCTGGCTATGGTTATGCCCAACGTTTAGTACACGATAGACTTGCATATGGAAAGATGATAGAAGATTATCTTGGAAAATCAAAACATTTAAAAGCAGTATTTTTAGTAGTAGATTCACGTCATGAACCAACTAGCGATGATGTACTTATGTATCAATTTTTAAAACATTTAGAACAAACTGTTATTATTATTGCAACAAAAACAGATAAAATAAGTAAGAATGAACTTCAAAAAAGTTTAAAAATAATTAAGAAAAAATTAGAACTTACAGCAGATGATAAAATTATTCCTGTATCGTCAGTTATAAAATCAGGAATTGAAGAAGTTCATACGTTTATTGAATCTTATTTAGAATAGTAATTTTCAATAGAATATTAATAGCATTATATGAGAGGGGACTGACAATGAAATTAAAAGAATTAATGAATAAACCATTACCAGATATTCCTTCGGATATATTAGAATCATTAAATAATAATAAGATAACAACTACTAAGTTTGAGTCAAAAAACGATATTTTGATAGATGTAAATTTACAAAGTGAAGTAGGATATAAAAAAATGGAGGATGGTACTTATTTAGTATCAATGATTTGTCCAATGCCTAATATCACAATTGAAATGATTGAATGGTGGTTTTGGTGGCATCCTCAAGCAAATGAGCGATATCAAGTATGGTTCCCTAGAGAGCATTTTAAGATTTCGTATGCAAAAAAAGACAAAAAATATTTTACCCAACAACAACAACCTACTTTTTGCGAAAATACTCAATACCCCAAAGAAAAAATAGGAAAAGTAAAGTTACCACTTAGAATTGATTTTATTTCATTTGATACTTTTGGCTTTTCAAAAGAACTAATGAAAAAAAATAATATTCCGCTAATCGTATGTGGTCATGTAGGTGTATTTAAAGGATTAATTTGGCATACAGAAATGGCTCATATATTTAAAAAAACAGATGATGGACTGCTATTAATAAGTAGATTCTGGATAGGAAAAAAGCTAAATAATCCGATACTTCGTAAGATTATTTTGAAAGATAAAATAGCGAGAGATATGGCAGAACATTGTTGCATAGAGTATAGAAATTTAGTCGAAATTTTACCAGAACTTTATATAAGTTATAAATAGTAAGTTAATATAACTTTATGGTAAATACATATTTAAAACTAATCCTTCATATAATAGTTGTGAAAAACGTTATATGGAGGATTTTTTATATGAATTTAATGATGAATTTTAATAATTTTGTAAAATTAAAAGATTTTTTTAAACTAACGGATATAGGCGCAGAAGTTGTAGATTATAGTGTAGTAGATAATAATTTAGAAGGAGTGTTATTTGTTCAAGGTAAATATGTGTTAAAAGAAAAAATGATAGAAGAGTCTTTTAATAAAAGGATTCCTTTTTCAATTATGTTTACATCAAATGATATAGAAGTTGATGATATTCTTTGTGAAAGTTTAGATACAGTTGAAATTGATGGAAGAGGAATAGATATTAATTTTGATATTAAAGTTGATTATGAAATAATTGATGAAATACCAGTAAAAACTTTTGAGAATGTTGAAGAAGTAGTGAATTTAAATGATGTTAATGATACAGAAGAAAATATTGTTGAGTTAGTTGATTCACAAGATTTTTTAAATATTGAAGAAATAAAAGAAGCTGAAACTAAAAGAATGGATGAACTTTTAAAATCAACACTTGTTTATAAAGATGATAATTTACCCACGCAAGAAGCAGTCGCTAGATGTTTAAAGGAATCTAAAAGTAAAATTAAAGTGTGTTATTATCAAACTGAAAAAGAGTTAGAACGTGTAAGTACGCAAAATAATATTTCACTAAATCAACTTTATGAAGAAAATAAGGAAAATGATATTAATAAGTATCGTAGGGTAATTATTAATGATAAATCATCATATTAATCAAGGCTTAAGAGATAAATTAAATTATTTTAAAGAAGATATAGTAAAATATTATGAAATTGATTTAAAACAAGTTGAAAATATCACTAATAAGGCAGCAAAAATTACTGATACTTATGAAAAAGAGTATTTTGTAAAAGAAACTACACCTCTGGCGATAAATAAATACACTTATTTATCAAATCAAGGTGTTTCAAATATATTGTATCCTTTAACAAATGTAGAAAGAAAAATTATAACAAGAACTAATAATTTTACTTTTTATGTTAATGATTATTTTCCTCAATCTAAAATTAGAGAAGATGTTGTTGCTTATAATCTATTTAAAGAGTTAGATAATCTTCACATGCAAACAGAAATTGTTAAAACGTTAGACCCTTATCTTGTGCGTGGTAGATTTGATGAATTATCAAATCAACTAGATTATAAATTTAGATTAATAGAAAATTATATTAGAACACTTGAGGCAAAACCATTAAAAGAGTATTCATATTCAATTCTTGAAAAATATCATCACATTCTTAACGCAAAAAAAGAACTAATAAAACTTCAAAAAAGAATTATTAGTAGTGTTAAGGCTAAAGAAAGCGTAACATATAATTTTGTTCATAACAAACCGAGTATTGATCATCTAATTAATGTAAGAGGGGTCAATTATTTAACTAGTTTTGATAATGGAAAAATTGGTATTGGAGCTCTTGATATGGCTAAGTTTTATGTTGAAAATGAATATTTAAATATCGATTTTAAATCACTTATTTTAAATAAGTATTATGATGAGAATAAGCTATTTTATTATGATTATTTTAGATTTATAGTTTTGATAATCTATGTTAAAAGACTAAATATATCAACAGAGGATTTTATTAATGAGGCTCAGTTTTCTAAATTTGAGAAGTCAATAACTAAATATTATGAAAATTTTTCAGACTATAAGGAACAAACTAGTAATCCAGAGAACACCAATAATTAAAGTTAAAACTATATTAGCTAGTGAAAACCAAAAA
Source organism: uncultured Staphylococcaceae bacterium (assembly GCA_964409955.1). Lineage (GTDB taxonomy): Bacteria > Bacillota_I > Bacilli_A > ML615J-28 > CAG-313 > CAG-313. The sequence continues at coordinate 36,759 of CAYPEY010000020.1, read as the reverse complement.
ATTGTAAGAAATAGCTGCCAAAAGAATAGGCAACAAAAATAGTTTCTAAGTTTTAAGTATCTAGTTTTTAGTCTAATTAATGAAGTATTAAACCATTTTTTCATAGTGATCACCTAATATATTATATGAAAAAATATTTAAAAGGTTCAAAACTTTCAAAAAATGTGTTTTTATTTGAAAAAAAGTCTACTTTATTATATAATTTTAATGTTATTGTATTTTAAAGAGGTATTAAATGAAAAAAGTATTTGAAGAAAGAATAAATAAGGAATTAAATAATTTATTTAATATAACTAAAGAGTTATATGAAAACCCAGAAATAGGGCTTGAGGAATATAATAGTTCAAAATTACTTGTAGAATACTTAAATAAGCAAGGTTTTGAAACTACTTATCCTTATATAATGGATACAGATTTTATTGCAATATTTAAAAGTTCAAAACCAGGACCAAAGCTTGCATATTTGTGTGAATATGATGCTTTACCAGATGTAGGACATGGATGTGGACATAATTTAATTTGTACAATGAGCGTTGCTGCAGGAATAGCTTTAAAAGATGAAGTGGAAAAATATGGTGGAGAACTTCATATTATTGGAACACCAGCAGAAGAAACTATTGGTGGAAAAGTTATTATGGCAAAAGAACATGCTTTTGATGACTTAGATGTAGTGATGATGTTACATCCAGGTACTAAAAATAATGTAGGAGAGGCATGTTGTGCGATAATTCCGGTGAAGTTTGACTTTTATGGAACAAGCGCTCATGCATGTAACCCATATAATGGTGCTAGTGCACTAGATGCAGCTGTAACAACATATCAAGGAATTAATATGCTAAGACAATTTGTAAAACAACCAGCTACATTTATTCATGGAATCTTCAAGGATGGTGGTTCTGCCGCAAACATTATTCCAAGTCATGCATCACTTGAATATTATTTTAGAGCTGCTTCTATGGAATATTGTAAAGAAATTGAAGTTAAAGCGAAAAATATAGCCAAATCTTCCGCAACTATGCATAACTGCAGAGTTGAATGTAGCTATTTTGAAGGAATTTATGATGATTTAAAAATTAATTATACCTTAGCTGATGCTTTAAAAGAGGCATATTATGAAGTTGGACTAACTGATGTTGGTGATGTTGTAAAACTACCTGCAGGATCTAGTGATGTAGGTGCAGTATCTAAAATTACACCTACGATTCACGGCTATATTAAAATAGCAGATGCTTGTATCAATGGTCATTCTAAAGAAATGGCTGATACTACGGTTTCTGATTCAGGACGACTTGCTATATTAAATGGTGGGACGGCTCTTGCAATTTTAGGATATAGATATTTAACTGACAAAGATTTCCAAGAAAAAGTAAAAGAAGAATTTAATAAAAATTAATGAATTAATAAATTAAAAAATAAATACATATAATTTGCAAAAACATTTGAATTATAGTATAATATTAAAGGTCAAGTTAGGTGATTTTATGAAATGGTCAATCCAACAACTTAGAAAAATTCAAACATTTCCATATTGTTTTTCTACAATTTTAGACTTCAAAGAACTTGCAGCTCAAGTAAGTGATATCATTGACATTCATGATGTAACAGTAAATGGAGAAATCATAAGAATTGATGATGAAACTTATCGTTTTAAATATCACATTCATGCACCACTTGTGCTTGAATGCGCTAAAACCCTTGATCCTGTAGATTATCTTTTCGAAAAAGATTATGATGAAGTTTATAGTTTGCAAGAAAATGATGAGTATTTTTTAATTGAAAAAAATACAATAGACTTATATGTTATGGTATGGTCTAATATTCTAATCGAGAAGCCGATTAATGTCACATTAGAAAATGCCGATGAAATTTTAAGAGAACGTGGAATCATTTTAGACGATACAGAATTACTTGATGACGATGAAGAGATTCTTTTCTATTCTGACGGATTAGAAGAGGATGAAGATTAGAAAGAGGTGTTTTTATGGGTGCTATAGCACAACAACGTCGTGTTTCTAAAACTCGTAAACTTAAACGTCGTACTCATTATAAATTAGAAGTACCAGGAATGGTAGTATGTCCAAACTGTGGTGAATTAAAATTATCTCACCGTGTTTGTCCTGTTTGTGGTCATTATAATGGTAAACAAGTTAAGGAAATCAAAGTTAAGGAAAACAATGAAGACTAATTAATAGTCAAAACCTTGAAGACGCATCACAGGATGCGTTTTTCTTTTAGATTTTAATCATGAGGTGAATCATGGAACAATATACACATTTTTCAGTATTACTAAATGAATCAATAGAAGGTTTAAATATTAAATCTGATAAAATTTATGTTGACTGTACTCTTGGTGGTGGTGGTCATTCAAGTGAAATTCTAAAGCGACTTGAAAAAGGCCACTTATATGCATTTGATCAAGATGACTATGCCATATTTCGTGCAGATAAAAGACTTTCTGAAATTAGTAATAATTATACAATTATAAAAGATAATTTCTGCAATATAAAAGCAGCATTAAACGACATTGGAATTGATAAAGTAGATGGGATACTTTATGATTTAGGCGTTTCAAGTTTTCAACTTGATATCCCAGAACGTGGATTTAGCTATAGATTTGATGGACCACTTGATATGAGAATGGACCAAAATAATCCATTAACTGCTTATAATGTTGTAAATGAGTATTCAGAAAAAGAATTAAAAAGAATTCTATATGAGTTTGCTGAAGAAAAATATGCACCACTTATCGCAAGAAAAATTGTTAAGGAAAGAAGTATTAAACCGATTGAAACTACATTTGAGCTAGTTGAAATAATAAAAAAAGCTCTTCCAGCACAGGCTTTAAGAGGTGGATCTCATCCAGCTAAACAAACATTCCAAGCTTTACGTATCGAAGTAAACCATGAACTTGATATTCTTAAAAATAGTTTAAAAGATGGCCTTGAAATGTTAAACTCAAAAGGAAGAATGGTTGTTATTACATTCCACTCTTTAGAAGATAGAATCGTAAAACAATTATTTAAGGAAATGACTACCTTAAATCTTCCAAAAGGACTTCCGTTTATTCCAGAAGGTTATGAAATAAAATATGAACTTGTTAATAATAAAATAATTCTTCCATCAAAAGAAGAATTAGATGTAAATAATCGTTCCCATAGCGCAAAAATGAGAATTATTGAAAAGAAATAATAAAACATATTAGGGGGAAATATGAAAAGAAAGGTAAAATTAGTAGATAAAATTAATAATAAAACTATTTCTACAACAGTTGAAATACCTGCGAAAGATCATTTGAAATCTCAACAAATTAATAAAGCATCTATTCAACAGGATAAGACTAAAATTATACCTAGAAAACGTAAATACAAAAAAATAGATGAAGATAAATAAAGCGATATAAAAAACTGACCAGTTATTAAATAAATAACTAGTCAGTTTTTTTCTTAAAAGAATCTAATTTGATATGAGAATAATTTCATTTCATCTTTTGGTAAAGTTACAAGATGTGCTTTTTCTTCAAATACTCCTGTATGATCAATAGGGTCTGCACCACCAATCCAAGGTTCAATACAAATGAAATTAGTTTTTACATGGTTTGGAGTCCAAATACCAACAAGTGGGAAACTATTAAATTCGAACCATACACCGTGAGATTCATTTTTATTTAGTAATTTAATTTGTCTTGTTTCTAAATTTGAGAAAATTAAAGCATCGTTTGAATAATCATCATAATTTAGAGGAAGTTCAGCTAAATTCTTAAATGATCTATATGGTGCATTGTAATCAATAGTTCCATCAGTTAGATTAACTGTTGGACTATCACATGTAACTGGTTCAATGAATTTAAGTTTGTAATCTTCAAATTTTTCACCATCAAATAGAGGAACTTTGAATGCAGGATGTAATCCTAAATTAAATACCATATTTGATTCGCTTAAGTTTTTAATTACAACATAACTTTTTAGAACGTTACCATGAATTTGATATGTAATAGTTGCTTCAAATTTAAACGGATAAATTAATGCATCATCTTCAGTTGATAAGTATTTAAAAGTTATAGAAGAAGTTTCAGAGTGAGCTACTGTAAATTCTCTATCTCTTAAGAACCCGTGTTTTTTCATGTTGTAGTCTTGGCCATTAATTTTACAACTACCACCTTTGATAGTTCCGATATTCGGGAATAAAATTGGAGCACTTCTTGACCAAAATTCAGGATTAGAATCGTGCAAATATTCTACTCCATCGTATGTTGCACTTTTAAGTTCAGCACCAAGTGATTCAATTTTAATATATAATTTTTGATTAGATATTTGATATAACATATTTTCACCTCGTATAAATTATAGCAAAATAATCACCAAATTGCAAAAATTATGGTATAATTTATTTGTTAAATTAAAAATATTCGGAGGAATACATAATGAAAGAAAAAATCAAAGAAAAAAAGAAAGTAATTAAGGAAAAGAAACAAGGCCTTTTTAAAGAGTTTTTAGCATTTATTAACAAAGGAAATGCTCTTGCACTTGCTGTAGGTGTTATTGTTGGGGGTTGTTTTACAGCAATCGTAACTGCAGTAAACAAGCAAATTTTATCTCCTATCATTGGTCATGTATTAGGTGGTACTGATTTATCTGAATCTTTGCTTACAGTTTTATCATCCCATGAAGAATTAGATGTAACAACAGGTGAAATGGTTACTGTTATTGATAATGCAATTTATTGGGGTGCATTTGTTCAAGCAGTTATTGATTTCTTATTAACTGCCGTTGTGTTGTTTGCAATTGTTAAAGTGGTTACTGCTATTATGAATAGCGCAAAGAAAGCCAAAGAAAAATTAGAAGCATTAAAAGCTAAGGAAGAAGAAGATGCACCTGTAGTTGAAGAAGAAGCACCTGCTCCTGCTCCTGTAGAAGATCCTGCTGATATTAAATTATTACAAGAAATTCGTGATTTATTAAAATCACAAACTGAAAATAAAGCTGAATAGTTAAAAAACTACCAATTAGTTTAATTAATTGGTAGTTTTTTTTCCTTTTCTATGTTATAATAAGTCTTATAATATTTATTAAGGAGGCTTTATGTTAAAACTTGAGAATGTTACTAAATATTATCACTCGCAAACATCGGTCACATGTGCTTTAAAAAAGATTAATCTTGAATTAACAGTTGGCGAATTTGTTGCTATTACAGGAGAATCTGGTAGCGGTAAAACTACACTTTTAAATATTATTTCAGGTCTTGATTCTTATGAAGATGGTGAAATGTATTATGACGATAAGAAGACATCTTATTTTGATGATGAAGATTGGGAAAAATATCGAAAAGAAGAAATTGCGTTTATTTTCCAAAATTATAATCTTATCGACTCTTATACTGTTCTAGAAAATGTTATTGTAGCTTATTTAATTGATGGAGTATCTTATAATGATGCGAAAGTTAAAGCACTTGAAACATTAAAACTTGTAGGTTTGGATACTGATATTCATAAAAAAGCTATAAAACTCTCTGGTGGTCAAAAGCAACGTCTTGCGATTGCAAGAGCACTTGCAAAAGAAACTAAGATTATTGTAGCTGATGAACCAACAGGAAACTTGGATGCTGAAAATGGAGTTGCAATTTTAAAATTATTAAAAGATTTATCTAAAGATAAGTTAGTTATTGTTGTAACACATAATCAAGGACAAGTAGAACCTTTTGTAACTAGAAAAATAAGACTTCATGATGGAGAAATTGCTTTAGATGAGTTTGTAGAAGAACCACAAGTAGTTGTTAATGATACAATTAAAGAAAATAATAAAATCAATAATTTTACTTTTACAATGATGAATATTAAATCTCAACCTAAAAAAGTATTTTTATTAATGTTGTTAATATTTATTGCAACTTTTTCAACGTTTATTTTTATTGGTAATTTTAAAGCTAACTTGAATGATAATAAAACTAAAATATTAGATGATTCTTTTTTCTATAATTTTGATGATACCCGATTAATTGTTAGAAATAATGATTCTAGTGTTATAACAAGTGAAGATTTAAAAAAAGCTCAAATAGAAAATGTTGTAAGTGTTGAAAAATATGACAATATTACGGATATTAATTATTATAGAACTAGTGATTATAAAATAAAATATGGTGGTGGGTATTTGGATCAACCTGATGGTAGTATTTCTTTTGTTGATTCTTCATCAATTATATTAATTGATGAAACTCATTTCATGCGATCTGGTTCTAGTTTAACAGAAGATATGCTGTCATACGGAAATCTTCCAACTGGTGATTTTGAAATGGTGGTTTATAGTAATGATCAATCACTATTGAATACAACCGAGCAAGTTTTATTTAAAAATGCTAGAAAATGGGGTGTAGATTCATGGTTACAATACGAAGTTAAAATTGTTGGATTATTAAAAGAACCTACTGAACAAGCATATTTTTCTGATGATATCTGTAAGATATTAGAACTATCAAGTAATGATTTAAATATATACGTTGGTTATCGTGAAAATAATTCAAAATATTACACTAGATGGAAAAATTTGGTTTTTTCAAAAGTTACAATAGACCCTACTCTTACAGGACGCGAGGTTTCTTTCGGTGAATCTCAAAAGAATATTTTAGAAAAGAGTGAATATACAAATACAATAGCTTATAAATTAAGCAATGAATATGTTTATAATGAATGTTCTTTTAATTTAAATAAAGTGTTAAGTGTTTCTTCAACAGAAGATGCTATTGGACTTTCAAAAGAAATGTTTGAGGAATTTTATGCACTTTTTAAAGATAAAACACAATTTGCAATTTTTATTAGTGATTATGCTTATACTAATGATGTTCAAAAGGCGTTAATTGGTTTAAATTTTGATAGTATTTCATGTTACAACTCTAGCGTAACAGGATATGATAGTTCAAAAGTGCTCATTCGTTATGTTAATTTGATAGCTTCAATTGTTGCATTAATAGTAATTAATTTAGTAACAATACTATTGGGGTTATCAATATTAAAAGTTAAAAAGAATGATTATGTAATTTTAAAAATGATAGGATTATCCAATAATGACAGTAAAAAAATCAATTACTACGAATTATTAATATATTCTTTGATATCTATTTGTTTAACAGTTGTAATTACAATAATAATTAAACAATTTGTAAATATTGATATCATTCAAGAAATGTTCAAATATATTAGAATAGTTGATTACTTAGTAGTAGGTTTAATCTCAATAATCACTACGATGTTATTAGGTAAATCTTTTGGTAAGTTTTTGACTACTAAAGTAAAAGTGACAACGCTTAAGGAGGAATAAGATGATTAAAGTTACTAATTTAAATAAATTCTTTAATAAAAATAAAAGTAATGAAATTCATGTTATTAATAATACATCATTAGAATTCCCAGAAAATGGTTTAGTCACAATTTTAGGAGAATCTGGTAGTGGAAAAACGACCCTAATGAATGTTATTGGTGGTCTTGATGATTTTGAAAGTGGTGCTTTGCAAATAGATGAATATGTTGTTAAAAATTATTCATCTAAAACATTAGATCGTATAAGAAATGAAAAAATAGGTTATATATTTCAAAATTATCTACTATTACAACAAAGAACTGTCTATGATAATTTAAAAATTGTCCTTAATATGTATAATATTAATGAAACTGAAAAAAATGAACGTATTGATTATGTACTTGAAGCTGTTGGAATGTTAAAATATAAAAAGAAGAATGTATCAGAACTATCTGGAGGACAACAACAACGTATTGCTATAGCGCGTGCATTAATTAAGTCACCTTCTGTTATTTTAGCTGATGAACCAACAGGTAACTTAGATGAAAAAAATACGATTTCGGTAATGAACATTATTAAAAAGATTAGTGAAAACACTTTAGTAATTTTAGTATCACACGAAAAAAGTATTGCGACAAGTTATTCTGATTATATTATTGAAGTTAGTGATGGTAAAGTAATTAAGCAGTCTAATGTCAAATCTTCAAGTTTATATCAATATGAAGATGATCAAAACTTATATTTAAAAGAGTATAAATATAAAAATCTTTCTAATGATTATATTAATATTGATTTTTATAGTAATGAAGAACTACCAATTAATTTACAAGTAGTTTATGAAAATTCGAAGTTTTATATTAAAAGCACAAATGATGTTATACTTTTAGATGATACATCGGAAGTACAACTTGTTGATGATTTCAAAAAAGAAGTAGATACTTCACTTGAGGTGCTAGCTAATGAGTATGATTTAAAACCTTTAAAATTTGAAAAAGTACCAAGTCTATCATTTAGTGAAAAGATAAATCTTGCTTTAAGTAATCTTACAAAAATGAAAAAGCGTACCGCAATTCTTGCTTTTCCATTAATTATTATAATGATTTTAACTCTATTATCAATTCAAACTGTTGCTTCTGCCTCAATAATAGATTATCAATCAATTACAAATACAGATTCTAGGATTTATAATATTACACTAGAAAAAGGTGCTTCTCAAATGAATACGGCAGTAACTAAATTTGGATTTGATAAATTTTATGATGATTTTGTGAAAAATAATCCGAATATTGAACCAGTATTAGATTATACAACCACGTTATCTTTTACGCTACCAAGTTTTACGCAACTAGGAGTTAAAAAATATAATTTTTCAAAATATAGTTTAATGCCATTAGATGTGATAACTGAAGATGATTTGTTATATGGTAGAATGCCAAATAATGCCTCTGAAATAGTTGTTGAAAAATGGGTAATTGAGAATGCTATTAAAGATTCTACTCTTGGAAATTTTATGAATGTTGGGTCATTCCTAAATAAGCAAATAACATGTAAAGATACGGATAAATTAACTATTGTAGGAATAGCGGATACCAATCAAAATAGCATTTATTTAAGTAATTGGCAATTATTTAATATTTATCCATCTGTAATTAAAAAAAATGGGACTAGTGTATGTTCAATTTCTGAACTTAATAGATACTTAGATGAAGATATAGATATAACTTTAAACAAAAACGAGTGTATCATTAATATAACATCTAGATTTACTTATCTTGAGTCTGGCTATAATTTAAATGATGATACTTCATTGCACGTAGATGTCGTAGATTTAAGATCAATAGAAGAATGTCCTTTTGCTTTTATTGTTTCTGATGAAATGTATTCAATAATTTTGAAATCAGTTTTAAAATCAAACTATGATACTTTTAACGTTTATTGTGAAACAGAAGAGGAAATAAAACAAGTTCAAGAATATTTGGCAAGTATAGAAGAATATTTTGCAAGTGGAGAATTGCTTGCTAATACGGAAAACGGCTTTCCTGAAAATGAACCTGCTGATTATAGAAAAGTTGAATTAGTTATTTCTCACAAATCTAATTATAATGAACAGTTACAACCTTATATTAATGAATCTATAAAAGTTGTTACATCAAGAATCTTAATAACTGTAACTATAGTAATAATTTCAATTGTTATTGTTTTCTTTTCTATGAAGTCTTATGCAATTAAAAATATTTATGATATTGGAGTGTATCGTGCAATCGGTATTAAAAAAGGTAGTGTTGTTTTTGTTTATGCATTAGAAATTTTGTTAATTAGCTTACAAACAACTTTAATTGGTGGAGTTTTGTGTTATGTTGTAACGAATATAATTGCAAGTGTTCCAACAATTTCAACTAATTTGGCTATATCATTACCACTATTTTTAATAAGTACATTTGGTATGATTATTTTAAATGTATTAATTGGAATGCTTCCAGTAATTTTATGTATGAAAAACACTCCGTCACAATTATTAACTAAATATGATGTGTAAAAACGGACTTGTAAATAAATATATAAAAGCAATGATTAGACAGTGAATAGAACAATTGATGTTATATTAAAAGAAATTAAATTATATATTTGTAATGTATATGATGACAATGAAGAACTTTCTTTACAACCAACAAAATATGTCTTTTTAGATAACTTCTTCTTAGATTTCACAAAAAAGTTGAAAAATCATTTAGCGATGTACTATTAAAAATGATTTATGAACGAAACCTAGAGATGTTGAAGTGTATAAAAAAAGCAAATACAAATAGAAGACATTTTTAAAATGAGAAATAAGAATTATCATCCAAGAAAAAATACAGTAATTAAATTTATCTTTGCTTTAGAATTAAATCAAGATGATGAAGAAACATTATTAAAAACATCAGGATATGTATTAACAACATCGGATTTAAGAGATGTAATTATTATGTATTTTATAGGTAAATCAAGTATTAGAACATTATTAATTAGAATATATTTAATTGTCCTTTGAAGGGACCACAAACTAAAATAAAAATGATATAATTTGACTATAGGATAAAACCTATAGTCATTTTTTTAGGAGTTATATGGTGAAAGAGGAAATGAAAACAAAAACTAAGAAAAAACTTATGAAAAAAGTATTTTTTTATTAAGGAATGATGATATGCATTTAATAATTGAATTCTTAGATGATGGGTCTTGTAATGTTAAAAGTTTGAGTTATTTGGATTATGATTAAACATTAGATAAAAACGTAAGTGAGAAAATATATAATGATTTCGAAAAGTTGCAATTAAATAAATGGAAGAGAAGTTATAAACCAATTGTATTGTGTTTGATGGGGAAATGCGGAAATTAAAAATAGAATATTTAGGAGGTAAAATGAAATATAGAAGTGTGAAAACTCATATTCTGATAATTATGATGAATAGGAGTTGCTTATTCAATATATAGGAAAAGAAATAGCAAAAATACTAAGTAATAAAGTAAATCATTAATTTGATTTGTTTTTTTCTTCTTAAAATTGATTCTTTTACATAAAATGTATAGGTGATTAAATGAATTTGCAAAAAAGATTTCTAGTAATAACTATAATAACATTAATTATGATGTCATTATTATTAATAAGATTATCTTATGTAAAAGTATTTAAAAGTGCTGAATATTATGAACGAGCGTTAGATCTTTGGACAAGAAGTGCACCTATAGAAGGCCGTCGAGGCAATATTTATGATAGAAATGGTGAGTTAATAGTGGGAAGTAAACTCACTCCCACTGTTATTGTAATACCTAAACAAATTAAAGATGTTAATGATGCTTCTAAAAAAATTGCAAAAATTGTAAACTCAACACCTGAGGCAATTTTAAAACACCTAAGAAAATCTGTGTCTGTGGAAATATTAAAGCCTGAAGCACAAAAGATAACTGTAGAACAAGCATTAGAAATTATTAAACTTGATATTGAAGGAGTTTATGTTGTTGGAGATTCATCAAGATATTATCCGTATCCGGGAGTATTATCACAGGTTATTGGAATTGTAGGTATTGATAATCAAGGTATAAGTGGTATTGAGTATATTTATGATGAATATTTAAAAGGATCAGGCGGCGCACTTCAAATTTATACAGATGCACATGGAGATTTAATGGAAGATTTTAGCACTTACTATGATGAGGCAACAACTGGATATGATTTATATTTAACAGTGGATATTAACGTTCAACTAAGTTTAGAGCGTGTCATGAATAATGCAATGACCAAGTATACCCCTGATGATATGGTGGGTTTAATTATGGATCCTAAAACTAGTGAAGTGCTTGCGATGGCATCACGTCCTACATTTGATCTTGAAAATTATCAAGATTATTCTCAAGAGATTTATAACAGGAATCTCCCAATTTGGAAATCATACGAACCGGGAAGTACCTTTAAAATATTGACGTTTGCGGCAGGACTTGAAGAAAAAGTAATAAGTTTAGATGAAAAGTTTATTGACCCTGGATATATGGTAATTGATGGAACTCATATTAGGGACTGGAAAAAAGGCGGACACGGAACTGAAACTTTTTTACAAGTGTTAGAAAATTCTTGTAATCCAGGATTTATGACAATAGGACTCAGACTAGGAAAAGAAAAACTTTTTGATTACATTAAAAAGTTTGGATATGGTACTAAAACTGGAATAGATTTACTTGGTGAAAGTAGTGGAATTATTTTTGATCCTGATAAAATTGGTAATGTTGAACTTGCAACATCATCTTTTGGACAAGGAAACTCCGCAACCCCTATTCAAGTGGTAAATGCCGCATGTGCAGCAGTTAATGGGGGAATATTACATAAACCATATATATTAAAAGGAATTGGTAATAGTGCAGGTATGATTATTGAAAATGAAAAAGTAGAGGTTAGACGGGTAATAAGCGCGGAAACTTCTAAAATGGTCGCATTATCATTAGAATCGGTTGTAGCTAATGGGACGGGAAGAACTAGTTTTATCTCAGGTTATAGAGTAGGTGGAAAAACTGGTACAGCTCAAATTGCTGAAAACGGACACTATGTTGATGGTAAATATATTCTATCATTTCTTGGTATTGCCCCAATGGATGATCCAAGTCTTGCTGTATATATTGCTATAGAGAATCCTCATAATTGTATTCAATATGGTGGTGTTACAGTAGGGCCAATGATAAAAGAAGTTCTTATGGATAGTTTTGGAATACTAAATATTGGAAAAAGAAGTGGCGAAATACCATATAATGCACGACCATGGATAGATAAAAAGATTTACACAGTTCCAAATTATGTAGGTATGAAAGTTAAAGATATAAAATATAATAGTTATTATAATGTTATTATAAAAGGAACTGGTAGTGTAGTAATTGCACAAATGCCTGAAGAAAATGAGTCGATAATAGAAGGAGGGACTGTCATATTATATACTTAAGAATTAAAGAGTACATGATTATTTATTATCCTAATATTAGTTTAAATAATAATCATATTGTAATGAGAATTTGTGATAATTCCAAAGATGTTATTGAAAATAGTGTTTTTGTTGCGTTAGATGGTTATATTAGTAGTGGAAAAAGACATATTGATGAAGCTATTGCCCGTGGCGCAAAGTCAATTATCTTAGAATCTTTAGATGGGGTAAATTTAATTGATGGTATTAATTATATTGTTGTAAAGGATGTAAGAGTAGAACTTGCAAGACTATTGAAATGGATTCACAAAGATAAGAAAAAACCGGTAATAATCGGAATTACCGGAACCAATGGGAAAACAACAACATCCACACTAATTTATGATTTTTTAAAACATCTAGATAAAAAGGTAATACTACTTGGAACAAGTGGAAATTTTACTTACTTAGAAACTATAGAGACTAAATATAAAACTCAAAATACTACCCCGGATATTAGAATATTATATGATTTTTTAGATCATGATGATATTGATTATTTAGTTATGGAAGTCTCAAGCGAAGGAATTGCCAAAGGAAGAGTACTAGGAATAGATTTTGATATTATAGCCTTTACAAATATTACTCAAGACCATCTAGATTATCATAAAACTATTGACAATTACGCACATGCTAAAGCGGAATTGATTCATTATGCAAGTGATGATGCAATTTTAGTATTAAATGATGAAATGAATTATTATAGTTATCTAAAATCTAAATCGTTACTTAAACTTTTTACATATGGTAAGACAGAATCTGCTGACTTTTTTGGGGTAATAGAGGAAAGAAATGTAAATCAAATGATGTTATCAATTAATGATAATAAGATTATTACAAATTTGATAGGCGATTTTAATTTAGATAATATATTACTTGTTTATTCAATTTTATCCATTCTAAAGTTTAGTAGTGATAAAATAATTGACTTTATAAAAACTATTAAACCTATAAAAGGAAGAATGAATGTATTTAAATTAAATAAAAAATATATACTAATTGATTTTGCGCATACCCCAGATGGAGTAGAGAAGGTACTTGATTATGTAAATAAAATAAAAAAAGGTAAAGTTATCACTGTTATAGGTTGTGGTGGCAATAAAGATAAAATTAAAAGACCGCTTATTGGTAATATTGTAACAAATAAATCTGATTATGCAATTTTTACATCAGATAATTCAAGAAACGAAGAATTTGTTAGTATTATTAATGATATAATTAAAGATTTAAAGGTTTCAAACTTCGAAGTAATTAAATCCAGAATGCAAGCTATAAATGAAGCTTTATTAATAGCAGAAGATGATGATATCATTTGTATTCTTGGAAAAGGTGCTGAAGAATATATAATTGAAAAAGAGATAATACCTTTTTCTGATATAGATTATATAGAAAAACTTGGAGGTATCAAAGCATATGAATAGTATTTATGGAATGATAGCTATTATAATTGTCGCAACACTTACAACAATTGTTTTCTTTGATGTTATGATTCCATATTTAAGACGTATCAAATATGGCCAAACGGTAAGAAGCGAAGGACCAAGTGCACATTTAAAGAAAAATGGTACACCAACTATGGGCGGAATTGTAATTACTATAACAACAATAATTCTTAGTTTGTCTTTGTTTTTGTTTAACTATAAAGTAAATTCTTTAGATTTTAAAGAAATGTTATTACTTTATATACCTTTTATTGGCTTTTCTATAATTGGGTTTATCGATGATTTTTTAATAGTAGTAAAAAAGAATAATGATGGAATTAAACCAATTACGAAATTTATTATGCAACTTATAATAAGTGCTATTACATTTTTTCTGATTTTAGACACTCGCGGTACTGATACAATAAATTTTTTTGGAACTCCTTTTAAATTGTCGTTTTTATATGGAGTATTTATTGTTATAATGTTTGTAGGTATAACTAACGCCACAAATATTACTGATGGTATAGATGGACTATTAGGAGGAAGTGCTTTAATTGTTACTGTCGGTATTTTAATGCTATCACTTCATATTAGTAATAGTGAGGTTACATATTTTAGTATTAGTTTAATAGTTGCGCTTGTTGCCTTTTTAATTTATAATTTGCCAAAAGCATCAATTTTCATGGGTGATACTGGTTCGCTTGCAATAGGGTCAGGGATATTTAGTATGCTAATTTCATTAAATATGGATATATTAATATTTGTGTTTGGCCTAACTTTTATAATTGAAACCGTAAGTGTTATGTTACAAGTGTGGTTTTTTAAAAGAACAAAAGGGAAAAGAATTTTAAAAATGGCACCTATCCATCATCATTTAGAATTATCAGGTTTTAAAGAATACCAAGTTGATATAATAATTTGGGGTATTACCTTGATTATGGTAATAGTAGGAGTAAAATTGGGGGTATGGTTATTTTAAATAAAAAATATTTGTTATACGGGTTTGGAACAACAAACTATTATATTAGTAAGATATTTGACATAGAAGAAGTAGAATATATTATTTATTCTGATGATTTAAATAAAACTGTTAATTTTGGTAAACTATTAAAAGATATTGATATTATTGTTAAAAGTCCTGGTATTGTTTTTGATACAAAGCTTTTACAATATGCAAAAAGCATTGGTGTTACAATACTTTCAGATTTAGAACTTATTTATTTATTGAAAAAAGAAAAAACATATCTTGTAATTACCGGAACCAATGGTAAAACAACTACCGCATATCTAGCATCTTGCATCTTAAACCATGATGAAAATAACAAATGGTTACTAGGTGGAAATATTGGAATACCTTTATTTTCACTATATAAAGAAAAAAATGTTGATGGGTACTTAATAGAAGCATCAAGTTTTATGTTACATGATACTTATAGTTTAAAGCCTCATGTCTTTGCGTTAACTAATATTTCATCACATCATTTAGATTATCATAAAACATTTAATAATTATTGTCATGACAAAGTTAAAATAATTAAAAACATGAATGAAAGTGATTATTTAATATATAATAAAGATGATGAGTATTTGGGTAAGTTAATATCTAAATTTGATAAACCTATGATATTAACTGTATCGCTAGAAAGTGATGCTACTTGTTATATAAAAGGTGAAGATATTTATTATTTAGATGAATTAATTGTCAATATAAATGATTTAAAAAGGCGTGAGAAACCATTCTTATATGATATAATGATAGCCATTGTTATAGGAAAAATCTATCAAGTAAAAAATGAACTTATCAGACAAGAATTAATTAATTTTTCTGGTCTTGAATTTAGAATTGAAAAAATTTATGATGAAAATAATATTATAATTTTAAATGATTCTAAATCTACTTCCGTTATGGCTACATATTATGCGATAAATGTTGTACTAGATAATTATAAAGAATTTAAAAAAGTTCTTATTATGGGTGGAGTTAAGAAAGATCTAGATTATGATAAATTAAAAGAAGTAATATATAAAATGGATGAAGTTTATTTTTATGGTGCCTCATCTATTGATTTTTATAATATGTTTAAACATAAAAAGAGTAACTATTATGATAATTTAGAAACTTTAATCGATAATTTGAATTTAGAAAAGAAGACCATTGTCTTATTTTCACCTAGTTGCCAAAGCTATGATCAGTTTGATTCGTATATTGATAGAGGTAATAAATTTAATGAATATATTTTTAAAAAAGTTAAGTTTTTAACTTAACTTTTTGTTACATCTTTAAAAAGTATAAAAAATTTACAAAAAAATTGCAAAACACTATAAAATTATACAAATTTTTAGTATAATTTTTGTAAGAAAAATAAAAATATATAAAAAATGGGTTGATTTTATATGAAAAATTTAGATGATATCAAAAAAATAGCCAAAAAATGCTTAAAATGTAAAAAACCATTATGTGTTAAAGCATGTCCATTAAGTAATCCAATTCCAGATATTTTAAAAGCTATTGAAGAAGATAATTTAGATTTAGCTAAAACATTACTTTTTAATAATGGTAATGCAGGTATCGTATGTTCATATCTTTGTGATTTTAAAAACCGTTGTTTAGGGAATTGTGTTTTAAATAAAAAAGGCGACGCAGTTCCTTTTTATGAGGTTGAAAGATATTTTGCAGAAAGCTTAATTGATTATAAAGATAAGCATAGTGATACTTTAGATAAAGTAGCAATTATAGGAGCTGGAATTAGCGGTATATCATGTGCTATTGATTTAAAAGTAAAAGGGTATAATGTTACAATTTTTGAAAAAAATAGTATGATAGGTGGAGTAATTTCTTCAAGTTTGCCGACTTTTAGATATGATAGTAAAAGAATAAATCTTTATTTAGAAGTTTTAAAAAAGTTAGATATTCATATTGAATTTAATAAAGAATTTGGTAAGAATTTATTAATCAAAGACTTAAAAGATTATAAAATAATAATTCTTGCGATGGGAACACCTATTTCTAATAGTATTATAAGACCTAGTGAATATGTAAAAGATGCAATGAGCTTACTAGAACTTGCAAGAAAAGATAAATTAGACATTAAAAATAAAAAATGTATGGTCATTGGCGGTGGTAATATAGCTATTGATATAGCTAGGGTTCTTAAAAAGTTAGATAATGATGTAACAATTGCTTATCGAAGAAATAAGCTTAACTCTCCTGCATCAGTAAAAGAAATAGAAGACTCGCTTTATGATGGGGTTAAATGGCTGGAATGTGTATCGCCGGTTGACTATGAAATTATAAATAATGAAGTAGAATTTAAACTAGAAAAAATGAAGTTAGTTGAAGATCCATCTTCATCAAGAATGAAATTTGTATCAACTGGTGAATTTAAAACATTAACTTGTGATTTAGTAGTTGAGGCTGTTGGCGTAAAAGCTGATTATAGTTATTTAAATAAACTAGAACGCGATGTGTTTGAAAAACTTACAAATTATAATGATGGAATAGATCATGTTATTTATAAAGGTCAAATTATATTTGCGACAGGAGACTATTTAATAGGAGCTAGTACGTTTGCAGAAGCAACAAATGCCGCAAAATTAACAGTTGAAAGGATTGAAAAAGAAGTATGGAAGTAGTATTTGGTGGTAGTTTTAATCCTCCAACAGTTGCTCACTATGAAATTATCAAAGAATTATCAAAGAAATATGATAAAGTAATTGTGCTACCTAATGGCAAAAGTTATGGTAGAAAGACTTTAGTTGATGATAAGTATCGAATTGATATGTTAAATTTAATAATTAAAGAATTTGATAATGTTGAAGTTTCAGGTATTGAGATGGAGAAAAAATTTGAAGGAACATATCTTACTTTAAGAGAGTTGAATCATCCGGTTTTTGTATGTGGTGATGATTGGATAGATAATCTTGAAACTTGGATATGTGCAAAAGAACTAGTTAGTGAAAATAAATTTTTAGTTTTAACTCGTGATAAAACTGAAGAAGAAATTTTTAAAATAATTGAAAATTCTAAGCTTTTAAAAGAATATAAAAGTCATTTTGAAGTTTTAAAGTTAAATTTTAAAGAATATTCATCTAAAAGATTTAGATTATACTATGATAAAACTCAAGTATTAGATGAAGTATTTGAATATATTAATAAACATAGATTATACAAGGAGGATTGTATGTTTTCTAATAATTATTTAAAAATAGCTATTTCATCTCCTAGAGTATTTTTAGGCAGACCAATGTTAAATGCAGAAGAAGCAATAAAAACAGCTTCATCTTGTAAAGATGCCGCAATTTTATGCTTCCCTGAACTTTCTCTTACAGGTTATACAATAGGTGATTGGATTTTCAATGCTGAATTACTTAATGAAACAAGAAAGGCGTTAAAATATATCGTTGATAATTCTGATAATCAAATTATTATCGTTGGTCTTCCTTATGAGGTTGCAGGACGTCTTTATAATTGTGCAGCTGTTATTCAAAATAAAAAAGTTCTTGGAATTATTCCTAAAACAAATTTACCAAGAACGGCTGAATTTTATGAAACTAGACTTTTTACAAGTGGGATTAAGTTTTTAAAAGAACCTATTACAATTAATGTCTTTGATCAAGAAGTGCCTTTCGGAGGAATGGTATTTGTTAATGAGAAACATAGTGTTAATTTTGGTGTAGAAATCTGTGGAGACATGTGGGGTCAAGGTAATCCGCATCATCTTTTATATCATAATGGTGCAGATATTGTATTTAATCTAAGTTCATCTCCATATTATCTTGGAAAACGCCATGTAAGAACTACTTTTGTAAAAGATGCAAGTCAAAGATATGATGGTGCTTATATTTATACGTCAACTGGAGCTAGTGAAACTTGTAGTGATTTGTTACTAACAGCTCATCATTTAATATATAATTGTGGTGAAAAAATAGTTGATGAAGAATATTTTGACCTTAATTCAATAATTAATAAAGCTGATATTGATTTAGAAGCTATTAGATTTACAAGATATTCTAATGGATATTGTAAAGATCCTGTTGAAATGAAATTAATAACTGTTGATTTTGAACTTGAAGAAACTACTAATTGTATGTTAGAAAAATTACCAGATGCTTATCCTTTTGTCCCAAAAACTTCACAAGAATTTGATGAAATTATTAGTGTGGTAACAACTGCGTTAAAGCATAGACTTGATCATATTGGTATTAACAAGGTAGTTCTTGGTATAAGTGGTGGACTTGATTCAACGCTTGCTTTATTATTTGCTTATAGTACTTATAAAAAATATAAAATGGATCCTAAAAATATTATTGCAATAACAATGCCAGGTTTTGGAACAGGTTCAAAATCAAAATCTATTGCTGTAAGCTTAATGGAAAAATTAGGTGTTGATGCAAGAAATATTTCAATCAAAAAAGAAGCGCAAACTCATCTAAAAATGTTAAATCATGATTTAGAGAAAAAAGATGTAACATATGAAAATACTCAAGCAAGACTTAGAACAATGGTGCTTATGAATACGGCTAATAAAGAAGGTGGAATTGTTCTTGGAACTGGTGATATGAGCGAGATTGCTCTTGGTTGGTCTACATTTAATGGTGATCAAATGTCAATGTATAATTTAAATGCTGGCCTTCCAAAAACTACAATCAAAGCCTTAGTTAATTACTTTATTAATGTTTATCCGGAACTTAAAAATGAACTTAAAAAAGTATGTAGTGCAGTTATTTCACCTGAACTTACGGGAAAAGATCAATCAACTGAAGATACTTTAGGTAAATATTCAGTAAATGATTTCTTAATGTATCATTTATTTGTTAGAGGGGCATCAAGGAAAAGAATTTGTTTCTTATTAGAAAATGTCTTTAATTTAGAACATGTTATTGCTAATAATTACTATGATAATTTCTTAAGACGTTTTAATAGAAATCAATTTAAACGTCTTGCAAGCCCTGAGGGTATTAAAATCTTTAGTTTATCGTTATCTCCACATGGTAGTTTTAAATATCCTGGTGATATGAAGTAACACAAAAAGTTAACTACAATTTTGTAGTTAGCTTTTTTCTTTACTTAATAGCTTGCGAAAACGTTTTCATTATGATATAATATATGGGTAAATTAGAAAGAAAGGTTAAAAAGATATGAAGGAAATTTATGTTGTATTAGGATTAGTAGCTTTTGCAGCAGTAGTTACTTTATGTTATGTATTTGTTTTATTCCATAAAGTTTCTAAAATTAAAGTGACTAATCAAAAAGTTGAAGAAATTGAAAAACATATTCACGATGGAGCTATGACGTTCTTAGTACGTGAATATAAGATTATTATCCCATTTGTAATAATCGTTGCTGTAATATTAACTATTTTAGGTTTTATTCCGGCGCTTAAAGGAGCAGAAGGGATTGGATGGCAATCAGCTCTTTGTTTCGTTATTGGGGCTTGTTTTTCTGCTTGTGCAGGTTGGATTGGAATGTTCGTTGCCACAAAAGCTAATGCAAGAACAGCTATGGCAGCAAATGAAGAAGGCATGCCAAGCGCACTTAGAACTGCATTCACTGGTGGATCGGTATTAGGTTTATCAGTTGCCGGATTTGGGTTATTAGGTCTATCTTTAATTTTTGTTGTTGGCTATTTAATTACAAAAGATATAAATACACCTATTCAAATTATTACAGGTTATAGTTTAGGTTGTTCTATGATAGCATTATTTGCGCGTGTTGGTGGTGGTATTTATACTAAGGCTGCTGACGTTGGTGCGGATCTTGTAGGTAAACTTGAAGCAGGAATTCCTGAAGATGACCCGCGTAATCCTGCAACTATTGCAGATAACGTAGGTGATAATGTTGGTGATATTGCAGGTATGGGATCGGATTTAACTGAATCATATGTAGGTTCAATTATTTCTTGTTTAACAATGGCATTGTTAACATTTAACCCAGTTACTCAACTTTCATATATTTTATTCCCTGTATTAATTTGTGGTTTTGGTGTTGTTGCATCTGTTATTTCAGTTGTAATCATTCGTGCTCGCAAATGGAATAATCCTCATAAGGCATTAAATATTGCAACTTATATAGCTACTGGTATTGTAGTTGTGGCAACTGTTGTACTTGCACTTGCTTATGTAGGTGATTATAAATTAATTTTCTGTGTTATTGCGGGATTACTTTCTGGTATTGCAGTAGGATTTATTGCTGAACTTTATACATCAAGTGATTATAAAGCGGTTAAACAAATTGCAAAAGAGTCTCAAACAGGTCATGGTACAAATATAATTGCTGGACTTGGTGTTGGTATGAAATCAACAGGATTAACTATTGCTTGTTTATGCGTTGCTATTGCTATAAGCTATTTCTTTGGTGGTGGTTATGGTATCGGTCTTGCAGCTGTAGGTATGCTTTGTACAGTTGGTATTACAGTGTCTGTTGATGGATATGGTCCTATTGCTGATAATGCTGGTGGCATTGCTGAAATGTCAGAACTTCCACATGAAGTAAGAGAAATTACTGATACACTTGACTCAGTTGGTAATACTACTGCTGCAATCGGTAAAGGTTTCTGTATTGGTTCTGCAACTTTAACATCTTTAGCATTTATTGTTTCATTTATAGAATCTGTTGCTAAATATATCCCTGGATTTAAGATTGAATTAAGCGATCCAAAAGTTCTAATGGGTATGTTAGTTGGTGCAATGCTCCCTTATTTATTTAGTGCATTAACTATTGGTTCAGTAGGTAAAGCTGCTAATAAGATGGTAGAAGAAGTTCGTGAGCAATATAAAGAACATCCTGAAATCTTAGAAGGAAAAATGCTTCCTGACTATAATCGTTGTATTGATATTTCAACTAGAGCTTCATTAAGAGAAATGATTTTACCTGGTATCATTGTTATTGTTTCTCCGGTTATCTGTGGATTTATTCTTGGTGCTGAAGGTTTAGGAGGACTATTAATAGGCGGGCTTCTTTCTGCTATTATGCTTGCAGTATTTATGGCTAATAGTGGAGGTGCTTGGGACAATGCTAAGAAGTATGTTGAAGGTGGAGAATATGGTGGAAAAGGCAGTGATACTCATAAAGCTGCTGTTACTGGTGATACTGTAGGGGATCCACTTAAAGATACAGCTGGTCCTTCAATGGATATTTTAATTAAATTAATGTCTGTTATTGCATTAATATTAGTTCCAGTGCTTGCTAAATGCACATCACTTTGGGATTTAATCGTTAATTTATTAACAAAATAGTAAAATATAAAATCTCTCTTTAAAAAGGAGAGATTTTTGTTATTTATGTAAACGTTTAACAACCCCCTTTTATTGATTTTTTTTACATTTTTTACTATAATATATTAGAATGATTTATAAAAAAAACGGAGGTTATTATGATAGCAATTCTTGCTTTTCTTCCCATCCTTTTAACACTTATATTAATGATGGTATTTAATTGGCCAGCAAAATGGTGCCTTTTAATATCTTGGATACTTGCAATGGTATTTGCATTTTTCTTCTGGGATATTGACTTTGGAGCTTTATTTGCTAGTTCTGTATTTGGAATGCTTAGTTCATTTGATGTTTTAATTATTATATCTGGTGCTATCCTTTTAATGAATACATTAAAAGCTTCAGGCGCAACAGCTAGTATTAATCGAGGATTTATGAATATTTGTCCTGACAAAAGAGTTCAAGCTTGCATTATCGGTTTTTCATTTTGTTCATTTATTGAAGCAGCAGCTGGTTTTGGAACACCAGCCGCACTTGCAGGACCTTTAATGGTAAGCCTAGGGTTTCCACCAATGGCTGCAGCTATGATTGCACTTGTTTGTGATTCAACTGCTGTTTCATTTGGTGCTGTTGGTACTCCTATTACATCAGCTTTAAATGCGCTAGGACTTGCAGGAGATGAAGCCTTTACAAAGGCTTTCTCTTTATGGACTGCACTTCCTCATGCTGTTATTAGTACATTCTTACCGTTAATTGTATTAATGATGACAACAAAATTATTTAGTAAAGAAAAATCTTTCAAACCTGCACTTGAAGCTGCACCATTTGCCTTATTTACAGGTTTATCTTTCTCTATTCCCATGTTACTTGTATCTATTTTTATTGGATATGAATTTGCTTCACTTCTTGGTGCGTTAATTTCAATTGTATTAACTGTTATTGCAGCAAAAAAAGGTTTCTTAGTTCCTAAAAAAACTTGGAACTTTGGAAATGAAGAAGAATGGGATAAAGATTGGCTTGCAACAAGTGAAGTTACTCCTGTTGCTGAATCAAAAATGTCTTTAATTAAAGCATGGGCACCTTATGTAATTGTTGCTTTAGTTTTAGTAATAACAAGAATTCCCCAACTTGGTATTAAAGATGTTTTAAATAACAATATCCCTTTTGTCATTAAAATACATGACTTATTTGGTTTTGATAATCTTGATTGGACTTTAAAATGGGCTTATGTTCCTGGCACTGTATTTATTATAGTTGCTATAATAACTAACTTTATGCATAAAATGGATAAAGAAAAAATTATTAAATCTTGGAAAGATACATTTAAACAAGTGTCAGGTGCAGCTTTAGCATTATTATTTGGTTTAGCACTAGTTGAAGTGTTAAAACTTAAAAATGTTGAAGGTGTTAGTATGATGGTTGAAATGGCTAATGCTTTAGCAAAAGTAGGAAAAGGTTTATATGTGCTAATTTCACCATTCATCGGTGTGCTTGGTGCTTTCGTATCAGGTTCTGCAACAGTTTCAATGAATCTTTTCACAAACTTACAATATGATACAGCTATTGCTTTAGGGATACCTACTGTATTTGTTGTTTCAATGCAATGTGTAGGTGGAGCAGTTGGTAATATGGTTTGTATTAATAATGCCGTTGCCGCAAGCGCAACTATTGGAACAGTAGGACGTGAAGGTAAACTTATTAAAATGAATGCGATACCAATGCTAATATATTCACTTGCTACTGCAGCATTCTTCTATATTGTATTATGGATAGGAATTATCCCTATAGTTAGTTAAACATCTGTTAAATCAGATGTTTTTATTTTGCTCAAATTAATAAACGAAAATAATATATTTATTATAAAAACAACAAAAAGTTAATTTAATAATTGACATATATATTTTGTTGTGATATAATTAAATTAGATAAAAACATAGCTTTTAGGTAGTATTAGATTATAAAATATATACCTTATTTATGGAGGTTCATATGTTAAATATAAAGAAATATATTATTTATAAGGTTATTATTTTAATCTCCTCAATGCCGAAAAACAATAAATAAAATTGTTTTTTGGCATAATATTAAAAATAAATTTTATATGAGGAGGAATTTATGAAAAAAGTTTTGTTACTATTGACAATTATGTTAATAACTATAAGTTTTATCCATCTTGAAGAAAAAAC
The DNA here is from genome assembly GCA_964409955.1 of uncultured Staphylococcaceae bacterium. Taxonomy (GTDB): domain Bacteria; phylum Bacillota_I; class Bacilli_A; order ML615J-28; family CAG-313; genus CAG-313. The sequence goes on along the minus strand of CAYPEY010000020.1, from coordinate 12,169 downwards.
ATTATACGCAGCAAATGCATTTATTGAAGATAATAAAACACTTTTTGAAAGTAATGAAAAACTTTCTATAAGTAAATTTTCTTACGATAAAACGCCTAAACAAATTTCAAATGAAATAGGAGAGCAAATATTATTTGAATATGATATTCCAGATACATCAAAAAGAAATACAATTTCTTTGAAAGAAATCGCGAAATTATATTATTATAAAGATGACGTGTTTTATATGGATTCTTTAAATACTTACTCTAGTGAACTAAATGAAATAGAGAATGAAATAATTGATTTTTATCAAGAAAAAATGAAATTTATTAATTCTTCAACTGATAATACGGAAACAAGAACTAATACTGAATTATTTACATATGTTACAGGTGGTTCAACAAGGATAGTTTCTAAACCATACGGATATATGGATCATTTTTATACTGTAAGTAAATATCGTGCAAATAATATTTCATCTTTATATATTGTAGAAACTAATTCAACTTTTGTTCCAGGACACGTTGCATATGAAAATGGAGATGAAACATATAATAAGAATATGTATCTTTATGAAGGATTTATTCATTTAAACGCAACTCGAGCAAAAGAAGAATTAGATCAAGAGACAATTCGATATGGAGGAACTCCTTACTTTAAGGATGGATGGCCTGTCAATGAACCTGGAAAATTAACTATTAATTCTAGCTTTAATGTAGGATTATCATTAGGATATTCATTTATTAATGGATTTAGTTTAAAGGATCTTTATGCTCAAAATGAGCAACACTATGGAACTGAAATATCTTTTGGTTATTCAAAATCATATTTACAAGATGAACCAAGCTTTTATAGTTTAAATGGATCTACTAATCAAAATCAATATCAATGGCATTTTGAATATGGACAAAGAAAAAATGGTGACGAGCCATACCATTTAAATACAGGATATATGTTTGAAATGAATAATTCAGGTCATGATTTAATTGGTGAAGGACAATTTGGTTTAGTCTACAATTTCCAAATGACAGTATCAAAAAAGATATTAGTTGTGTACGATTTACAAACACCTTTTACTGGCGTTTTGTATGTTAATTGGTGGTAAGTTATATGAAAAAACTTGTATTTTATTGTACCATAATTTTTGCTACTCTAATAGGAATCCCTATTTTATTATATAATATTTTAATAACAAATACTGGTTATGGGTATAATGGTGCAGTCTCCTTCATGATTATTTATATTATAATATTTATTATATTTATGGTTCTTTCTATAATGGAAATAAATAAAAAAGATGATTAATTTTGATAATATGTGGTTTATATCAATAATGCACTGCAGCTTTCTTCTATATTGTAATTTACGCATTAGGTTTGTACCTGCAATCTAAAAGGAGCTGTTGCGAAATAACATTAAAAAATAATTATGGTTTTTCAATAGTCATAAAAAGGATTACAATTCAGTATGGAGTTGTAATCCTTTTATTTTTTGATGGTAAATTTAAAAATAAATTATTTTTTTACCTTTATAATGAAAAAATGAGTAGAAAAGATTTTACATATATACTAATTTAATTATTTTAGTTGTTTTACAACAACCCCTTTTTATTATAACTTTATAGTTAGCTTTTTATTATACTTTATAGTTAGCTTTTTATTATACTTTCAAAATTGAATAATTTATGTTATAATAGAAGAGGAATTAAGGTGACTCATATGAAAAAAGTAATTTCAAGAATTTTAGTAGTTTTAATATTAATTAGTGCAACTTTATTTATGACTTCATGTGAAGTTAAAATAATAAATGAAAATCAAACTAACGAATCTATAATAACTAGTAATAGTAATATTAAAAATATTATTTTAATTATTGGTGACGGTATGGGAGTAGAACATGTTAGTGCAGGGTCTCTTTGCGAAAATAAAGAGTATGCATTTACTAATTGGGATTATGTAAATGTTAATACTGATTCTGTAAATACAGAAGGACTAGGCCCTGTAAAAACCGACTCTGCTGCTGCTGGTACTGCTCTTGCGACAGGTAAATTAACTGTGAATGGTTATATTGGTAAAGATTATGAAAAAACTGATGTGACTACCATTTTAGATGAAGCTAAACTTTATGGAAAATCTACAGGTATTGTTACAACCGATAAACTATATGGCGCAACCCCTGCAGCATTCTCATCACACTCAGATGACCGAAATAGTCGCGCAGAAATAATTAAATCACAAATCAAATCAGGTGTGAATCTATTATGTGGTGCATATTCTTCAACTTGTGCATCATATTTAGATAAAATTCAAACTGAAAATTATGCATATTGTACAGATTATTATAGTATAGATGATACTATGACATCTGATAAAGCCTATTGGCAACTTGACTTATATGGAATAGATGCATCAATACAGTTAAAACAAGCATCACTTAAAGCAATTAGTTTTTTAAACCGTGATGAAGATGGCTTTGTTTTAATTATTGAACAAGCTCATATTGATAAATATTCTCATAATAATGATTTTGATGGGATGGTTAAAAGTGTAAAAAGTTTAAATGATACAGTTGAAGCTATAATTGATTGGATAGGCGATAGAAACGATACTGCGGTTTTAATCACATCAGATCATGAAACAGGTGGTCTTACAGTAAGCAAGGAAGCAAGATATGCGAAAAGTTATGAAATAGATAATAGAACGATTTATTATAATTTTTCGACAACTAGTCATACTAATTCTAAAGTAGGATTATATACTTATGGAATAAATGTTAATTATTCAATGTTTAACTATTATACATCTGATCATCTTATTAAAAATATAAATGTATATGATTTAATGTGTGAAATATTAAAAAAAGAGGAAAGGCCTCATGATTAAAGGTAGTTTTTATGGAAAGAAGAGAATATAGTAAATTTTTATCACACGTATTATATGATATGGAGTTAAGAAGTAATATGATGACTGATATCTATGATACTAAATATGATTTATTCACAGAATATTTGTGTCTTTTTTCTCATGCTAATTGTCAAATTTATTATTTATTTCATGATTTTAGTTTGGACACGGAGTTAGAGTTTTATTTGAATTTGGATATGCTTACATATCTTCCTTTTGAAAAATTAGGGTATGAATATTTAAATAAGAAACTAGAAAATGAAAGTAGTAATGTTGTAGAATTTAAATATAATAAAATAATGAAAATTCTTGAAAAAGTAAAATTTAATATCAGTAATGAAATTCAAGTTAATATAAAATACTTTTTAGATAATTATTATAATGATAAAGTAGAGCTAAATATTATAGGTCTTGCCATAATTACCCTAAGATTAATTCATCGCTATGTTACTATTATGAATTTTGGTACTTTTGTAGGTGGATCTATGGGAATTCAAAAGAAAATAAGCCAAATATTAGATCAAATTACAAAAGATGTTAATAATAATAATTTGAAAGAAATTAATATTAACGATTATTTACCAGAATTTGATTATAATAATAAATTAAATGATGATATGGTAAAATATATTGAATTATGTCTTAAAAGAGAAGAAATTGATTAAATCATAAAAAAGAAAAAATTATATATTAAATGGAGGAAATATTATGAGTAAAAAGAGTAAAATATATTTAGTAATAGCTTTTATATGCTGCATTTTTGGTGCTTTATGGTTTTTAACTGATGATATTAATAATTTAGCTACTACTGGTTCTATGTATGCGCCAATAGTAGGAGATGTGTTTAAATTAGTAAGAACTATTGTTTATATGATTTGGCTTGTGATATCTTTTATAGGACTATTAAATAATAAAAAATTACCTTTAATTTATTTTATTACATTAATCTTTATATCTTTTTATACGCTATATTGGCTTCCAGAATTTTTTGAATATATAGTAAGCCTTTTTGAAAAGAGCAATTATGTTGTTACAAAAATATTAGGTTTTTCATTTACTTGTACAGGAGTATGCTTTATAACATTATTTTATGAAAATGTAAAAAAAGATAATAATTTATAATTTTAAAAACTGAAGATTAACTTTAATATGGTTTAATATTTTTAAATTTGTATTAAAAGGTTGTCTTTCGATCAAAAAAATGTACAAAAATGTTTACAATTTCGTAAACATACTTCTCATTCGTTTATCCAGAAGATTTGACAATAAATCTGGCATTATTTTTATAAAAATATTCTTTGCAACTAATAGTTTCTTGACATATTAGACTTTTTTAGTAAAATAATACTTGAGGTGATTAAAATGAAATTATCAGATTATATTATAAAAATTAGAACAGATAATAATTTAACTCAAGAAGAGTTTGCTGAAAGGTTATTTGTTACAAGACAAGCAGTTTCAAAGTGGGAAAGAGGTATTAGTACTCCTGACATAGAAATATTGAAGAAAATTTGTGTTATGTATAAAATATCACTTAATGTGTTACTTGGAACTCTTGATAATTCTAAATCAGATACAAAACAAACTTTGGCTGTTAAATCTAAGAAAAATAAGATTTACTGGTTTATTGGCGCTCTTATTGGATTATTATTAGTTATATTTTATTTTAGTATGATGCAAGAAGAAAGATTAGGCTATAAAATATATTTTGCAATCAGTCTTATAATATTTTTGATTTGTGTAATTCAAATATTTTTGTATTTTAGAATCCCAAAAATAATGATTGAACAAAATGATTATGGAATTTTTCTAAATTATCCAAATAAAGTGTTTATAAAGTATGAAGATATTATTGATGTTTCAATTTATCAAACTAGGTACAAATCAATGCTTTTTTCTTTTGGTTCAATAAAGATTATAACTAAAGATAAAAAATATTCGGTAAATGGTGTAGAAGATGTAGAAAAGATTCAGAAAGAAATTTTATATTTAAAAACTAAAAATACTTTCAATGAAATATAGTTATTAAAGGTGAATTATATGGCAAAATCTTTTGAATGGGAAATAAATGCTGGAATGATTTTTAAAAAGCATTATTGTAGAAAATGTGGAAGTAGATTAAAAAGAATTAGTTTTCTGATGATTATATAGAAGAAAAAGATTTAGATATTTCTTTTAAAGGTTTAATTTTAAATATTAGATACCGACCTGAAACTAAAGTAAAAAAGTTTTATTATAAATTTATTTGTCCAAAATGTCATAAAATAATTTCGTACGAAGATCAAAGAGTAATTAATGAAATTAAGAAAATAACAAAATTAAAAATTCTTGATGATGACATTCTAAAAAACACAGAAATTTTAAAACAAGTTGATAAAAGAATTAAAGTTAAAAATATGATTTATAAAATTATTGAATCATTAATTATAATTACAATAATTGGCATAATTATATATTATCAATTTATTAACTAATGGGGAGTTTATGATAGAAACATTACCAAAAAAAATACAAGAAATAGTTAAAAATAAAGAATATAAAATAGATAGTGTTGGAAGAAGCCGTGATTTAATTATAAATTTTGAAAATGAATATATTTTAAAGGTTTCAAGTGATAAATCTAGTCTTTTTAGAGAGTTTGAGATTAATAATTGGTTAGAAAATAAAATTTCAAGCGCTCACAACCAGTTTTTTTTAGAAGAAAACGATAAATTTTACTATTTAAGAAGTTGTTTAGATGGTGTTTCTTTGATAGATGAGAAATTTTTGAACAACCCAGAATTACTAATTGATGTAATTGTAGATGTTGTTAATAAGCTTAGGAATCTTGATAAATTTAATTGCCCAATAAACTCTTTTGATAATGTAGGTAATAATTTTGTTCATGGCGATTTATGTTTACCTAATATATTTGTAGATGAAAATAATAATTTTATCGGTTTTATAGATCTTGGAAATGCTGGTTTGGGAGACGTTTGGTATGATTATGCATGGCTTCTTTGGAGTTTTGAATATAATCTTGGAACAGATGAGCATAATCAAATGTTGTTAGATAGACTTGAAATTGAATATAATAAGGAAAAGTATAATCAATATGTCCCTGGATTTATTCAAAAGATGTTAAAAAGAAATCAAGAATAAAGATTATTCTTTTGACAAAATTCTAAAAATTAGATATAATATTATAGTATAAATAAAGTCTGTGAATAGGAAGAGTAGTTTATTTAATACTTTTAAGAGAGAAGTTGGTAGGTGCGAAACTTTAAGTGTGATAAATGAAGGTAGCCTAGGAGATGTTTGGATGAAATAGTAGTAGTTCAAAACGTAACTTTGCGTTAAAAAGATAAGTGAAAAATTTTATAAAAACTATGAAATTTTTAATTAAGGTGGTACCGCGGAATAACGTTTCGTCCTTTACTAGGATTGAGGCGTTTTTTTATTTTTATAGGAGGAAAATTGAAATGTTTAAATTAAATAAAAAGCAAATGGATACCAAATATGATTCAAAACTTGTAGAAAATGGAAAGTATGAGTATTGGCTAAAAGAAGGATTCTTTACTAGTGGTGATAATACTAAAATACCTTATACTATTGTAATTCCACCACCAAACGTAACTGGAAAACTTCATTTAGGTCATGCTTGGGATACAACACTTCAAGATATTATTATTAGACGTAAACGTATGCAAGGTTATGATGCATTATGGCTTCCTGGTATGGACCATGCGGGGATCGCAACTCAAGCAAAAGTAGATGCGAAGTTAAAAGAACAAGGTATTAGTAGATACGATCTTGGACGTGAAAAATTCTTAGAGGTTGCTTGGGAATGGAAACATGAATACGCAACATTTATAAGAAGTCAATGGGCAGCACTTGGTCTTTCACTTGATTATACAAAAGAACGTTTTACTCTGGATGATGGACTTCAAAATGCGGTAATCGAAGTATTTACTCGTTTATATGAAGAAGGTTTAATCTATAGAGGTGAAAGAATCATTAACTGGGATGTCGAAGCTAAAACAGCTTTATCTAATATTGAAGTAGAATATAAAGATATTGAAGGTGCTTTCTATCACTTTATTTATCCATTCACTGATGGAGAAGGAGGACTTGAAATTGCAACAACAAGACCTGAAACTATGTTTGGGGATGTTGCACTAATGGTTCATCCAGCGGATGTTAGATATCAAGCATATATTGGTAAAGAAGTTTATATTCCAGGAACAACAAGAACAATACCGGTAATTTCTGATGAATATGTAGAAATTGGTTTTGGAACAGGTGTAGTTAAAGTAACTCCAGCTCATGATCCTAATGACTTTGAAGTAGGTAATCGTCATAAATTAGAACGTATCATTTGTATGAATGAAGATGGAACAATGAATGAGCTTGCTGGAAAATATGTTGGAATGGACCGTTTTGAATGCCGTAAGGCTATCGTTCGTGATTTAACTGAAGTTGGTCTTTGTCCTCAAGTTGAAAAAATGGTTCACTCAGTTGGACACTCTGAAAGAACAGGTGTTGTTGTAGAACCACGTCTTTCTAAACAATGGTTCGTTAAAATGGAGCCACTTGCACGTGATGTACTAGAAATGCAAGAAAGCGCTGAACCTATTGAATTTGTTCCAAGTCGTTTTAGTAAAACATTAACAGGATGGCTTGACCTTGATAATATTCAAGATTGGTGTATTTCTCGTCAACTTTGGTGGGGACATAGAATTCCTGCTTGGTATAAGGACGATGAAGTTTATGTAGGTAAAACTGCGCCAGAAGGAGATGGATGGCATCAAGATGAAGACGTACTTGATACTTGGTTCTCAAGTGCACTATGGCCTTTCTCAACACTTGGTTGGCCAGTTGAAACTGAAGATTTAAAACGTTATTTCCCAACTGATTGTCTTGTAACTGGATATGATATTATTTTCTTCTGGGTTGCAAGAATGGCAATCGATTCTAAACATTTTATGAAAAAGCGTCCATTTAAAAAATGTTTAATTCATGGTTTAATTCGTGATGAACAAGGTCGTAAGATGAGTAAATCTTTAGGAAATGGTGTTGATCCATTTGACTTAGTAGATAAATATGGCTGTGATGCGATGAGATATTTCTTAACAACTAACTCAACTCCAGGTCAAGATTTAAGATTCTCTGATGAAAAAATGGCTTCATCTTGGAATTATATCAATAAAATTTGGAATATTTCACGTTTTGTTAAGATGAATTTAGAAGCTAATAACTATCAAGGAGAAGATGTTGATTATAATAATTTAACATCACTTGATATGTGGATATTAGATAAAATGAATAAATTAATTGTTGACACTGATCAAAAATATGAAGATTTTGAATTCGGTGAAGTAGCGCGTGCTATTTATAATTTTACTTGGGATGATTTCGCGTCAAAATATTTAGAAATGACAAAAGTAGATTTTGCAAGCTCTGATCAAGCAAGAAAGATTAATACTTGTGCAATTCTTACAAAAGTGTTAACAAATATTGTTAAATTATTACATCCATTTATGCCATTTGTTACTGAGGAAATCTATCAAAACTTCTATGATTCATCAATTATGATAAGTGATTGGCCTCTTGCAACAGAACATAAATTTGATAGTGATACTCTTGATAATACGGATACATTATTTGATATTATTAGTTCAGTAAGAAATATTAGAAGTGAAAAGAATGTTGCCATGAGCAAGAAAATCAATATTTCACTCGAAGTTGCAAAAAATGATTCTTTAATTAATTATTTAAATAATCACCGTGATTATTTAGATAAATTTACAAATTTTGAAAATTTAGTAATTGGAACAAGCGTTGAAAGACATGATGCAGTTGTAACAGTACTTGATGATGTAAATATTGTTATTCCACTTGCAGAACTTGTTGATATTGCTCAAGAAATTATTAAATTAAAAGCACAAATCGAAAAACTTAATAAAGAAGTTGAAAGATCTAATGGTATGTTAAATAATCCAAATTTCGTTTCTAAAGCACCTGAGGCTAAGATAAATGCAGAACGAGAAAAACTTGCTAATTATCTTAACCAATTAAATGAAGTAAAAGCGTTGTTAAAAGAATTGGAAAAATAATTATGATTTGGACAGACGCTCAAGAATTTATAAGATGGGTTGAATCGCAAAGAAGATATTCAGAAAAAGTTAGTCTTGATAAAATGAGATACCTTTGCAACCTTTTTGACAACCCACAAGATAAATTTAAAAGTATTCATGTAACTGGGACTAACGGAAAAGGAAGTACTATTGCATTTTTAAGATCAGCGTTAATGGCACATGGGTTAAATGTGGGTACATTTACATCACCTTATATTACATGCTTTAATGAAAGAATCGGTTATAATGGAAATAATATTCCAGATAATGAATTATTAAAGTATGCTAATATGATTGTTTCAAAATATCCGAAAATTGAAGAAGATCGTGTTGAACTTCCAACATTCTTTGAATTTATTACAATACTAATGTTTTTATATTTCAGTGAGTTAGAAGATTTAGATGTTGCGATAATAGAAGTAGGAATTGGTGGTAGACTTGATTCTACAAATGTTATAAAACCACTTATTTCAGTTATAACTAATGTAGCATTAGATCATATGCAAATATTAGGAGATACTTTAGATAAAATCTTAATTGAAAAACTAGGAATAGTAAAAGAAAATACTCCAGTTGTTCTTGGTATAAAGGAACAAGAATTAAAAGAAATTGCAATAAAAGTTGCAAGCAAATTTAATTCTAGAGTGACTTTTGTAAATCACGATAAAATTGACATAATTAATTGCGATTTAACAGGTTCAATCTTTAACTACCAAGATTTAAAAGATATTAAAGTGTTGCTTCTTGGTTTTCACCAAATTGAAAATGCTGTGCTTGCACTTGAGGTATTAAAGAATCTTAAAAATGTCTTTGATTTAAAAGATGAGATAATCTTAAAAGCACTTGAACTTACTTCTTGGCAAGGTAGACTTGAGGTTATAAATAAAGAACCACTAATTTTGATTGATGGAAGCCATAATATTGATGGTATGACTCGTGTTTGTGAATATTTTAGATCAATTAAAAAAATGAAGAAATGTGCAATTGTTTCTATTTCTCATGATAAAGAATTAATTGAAATGGTTAATTTAATCGATAATACATTCGATGAAGTAGTTTTTACAAAATATACTTACGCAAGAAGTGCAGATGCAATAGATTTATATAATTTATCAAAACTTACAAATAAGAAAATTATTAATTCGATAGATGAATGTTTAGAATATGCTAAAAATAATTCTAATGATTTAACTGTGTTCTTAGGCAGTTTATATTTAGTAAGTGAAATAAAAAATAAAATTTAAAATAAAAGATGGATTTTTAAAAAAATCCATCTTTTTTTAAAACGTAAATATTTTATTTTTTTCGTATTATATCTTAGGAGGAGATTAATATGTTAAGAGAAATACCATCATTTGATAGACCAAGAGAAAAAGCAATTAAATATGGAATAGAATCTTTATCTAACGTAGAACTACTTGCAATACTGCTTAGAACCGGTACTAAAAATGAAAATGTTATGGAAGTATCAAAAAAAATACTTTATAATTGTGAAAATCTATCAGCTCTTAAAGATATGAATTATTTGGAACTGATGGAAATTAATGGAATAGGTTCTACTAAAGCTATAACTCTTATGGCATGTATTGAACTTGGTCTTAGAATAATAAATGAGAAAAATGAAATAACAGTTTATAATAATCCAAAAGAGATATTTAATCATTTTTTTCCAAAACTTAAAAATAAGTCAAAAGAATATTTATATGCCTTGTTTTTAAACGCTAAAGGGATGTTAATAAAAGAACAACTCATTACTCAGGGCACAATTAGTTCATCGATACTAGATGGAAAAGATATTATTAAATGGGCTTTAAGACTTTCTGCTTCAGCTGTTATTCTTGTTCACAACCATCCAAGTGGTGATTCTATGCCAAGTCTTGCGGATTTGAAAGCTACAAGTAACTTTATTAAACAAGCAAGGAATATGGATATTGAGGTTATTGATCATATAATAATCGGAAATAATTATTATAGTATGAAAGAAAATAATTCTATTTATAAAATGTTCTAAAATAATATATGTTTTCATAAACTAGTATTGGTGAGAATTATGAAAAAGAGTAGTTTACTTAAAAAATATAAGAAGGCTTTAAGAGAAAATGCCAATGCGACAGATGAGGCTAAACGCCATATTAGACAAAATTATGTAACTAAACTATTCTTTAGAATCTTTCTTAGTTCGCTTATTTTATTAATGTGCGTAATATATGATTCAGTCTTGGCAAAAAACAATAAAACCATAAAAGAATATTTAATTAATACGAACATTAATTTTTCTAAACCGACTTTATTTTTAAATTCAATGTTAGGAAATTACTTAAATATTGATGAAGAACAAGAAGTTAGTGGTGTAAAAGATTTTAGTCTAATAGACTATAAAAATAATACTAACTTAATGATAGGTACTACATTTAATGGTGTAAAAGTAATATGTGGCGGAATAGTTACTAAGATTGTTAATATTGATAATAACTTGTATGTCACAGTCCTTGGAAGTGATGGATACACCTATATTTATGGTGGATTAGAAAGCACAGATTTTGAACTTTATTCATATGTTGATACAAATGAAATTCTTGGTCTTGCAAATAATGTAAATAATAATTATAGTTTCAATTTACAAATATATAAGGATGGTGAGTATTATAACTATCAAGAATATCAAAATAGATTATAGTGTGCTACTATTTTTAGTTTTTAGTTTGTTTTGTGGCTTATTTAAAGTAATAGCTTGCATATATTTAATTGTTATTCTTCATGAACTTGGGCATTTAATTATGATAAAATTAAATAAAGGGAATATCTCTGAATTAAAGTTAACAATTTTTGGTGGTATTCTTAAAAGTAATATCCCAAATGTTTCTAAGATAAATAAAGTTATGATTGATTTGGGTAGGAATTACTACTAATATATTAATTTTGATTTTTTTAAAAGTATTAAAAATAGAAGAAAATAATGTTGTATACTTATTTAATTATTTAATGATAATTATTAATTTACTTCCGATTTTTCCGCTTGATGGATATAGAATTATTAATGATATTTTTGATTTAGAAACAAATGGTATGGTTTATAGTATTTATTTTTATCTTTCAACGATTGCTTTGTTTTTATTGTTTATTGTTTTATTGATTTTAAAGAATTTTTATATTATTATGTTATTTGTG
>CAYPEY010000019.1:0-41358 GCA_964409955.1 uncultured Staphylococcaceae bacterium | reverse complement strand
TTACGTTTTTATGTTATTTTTGTATACTATAATTTTTACGGGAGTTTAGGATAAAGTCTATTAAGTAAAATAAAAGGTATTAAGTTCTTACTCTAAATCTTTTTTTGCAGGGCCTTTTAACACTTTTCCACTTTCATTAAATCTCGAACCATGACAAGGACATTCCCAAACTTTTTCAAGTTCATTAAAATGCAAAGCACAACCTAAATGAGTGCAACGTGGCTGTTTAAAAGTAATTAAATTTTTACAAGATGTTTTTATATTTTTAAATAATTGTTTATTAATAACACATCTATTAGGTTGGGTAAGTTTTAATTTACTATCGCCATCTATCATATTTGAAAGAATTATAGAACTAACCATTGCCCAAGTAAATCCCCAAAGATTAAAACCTGTCGCAACATAATAATTACTATGAAAACAATTAAGTTTTCCAATATAAGGTATCCCATCTAAAGTTATGCAATCTTGACCACTCCATAAATATTCTATTTCTTCATTTGGAAAAATCCTTTTTACTTTATCATAAAATTTATTTATACATATATCCCTTGTATCTCTATCATTACCACCTATAATTAAATAATTATCATAGCATCTAAAATAAACTCCATCAGGTTCTATATCACAATAAGTACCATTTACATACATATTCTTAATTCCTGTAACATACGATCTTCTTTGGGTAGTCTTCATAAAATATAATCCACCAATATTATTAATAGGATAATTTGTCGCAATGATAACTTGATTAAAATTTATTTTTTTCAAATTACTAGTATATGCAATGTTTCCCTTTAAACGCGTAACACAAGTGTTTTCATAAACTTTTAACTTCTTTTTCAATTCATTTACAAGTTTTACTGGATTAATAATTGCTTGATTACGAAATGTAATACCTAATTTAATATCTATATTAATAGGTAAACTTTTAATTAAAGTAGCCTCATATCCAAGTCTTTTTAATGCATTATATTCTTTTAAAATTTTATCATCAGATTTTGTTGAATACAAAGTTGAAGTAGTTTTTTTAAAATCAAAATCATATTCTTTTGATAATTCTTCGTACTTTTCAACTGCCATTAAATTTAAATCAAGATATTCCTTAGCTTTATTTAAACCAACATCATTAATTAAATCTTGATATAATGTCTCGTGCTGGGCAGTTATAAAAGCTGTCGTATCTTTTGTTGTTCCGCTTGCAACTATATCTTTTTCAACAACGATTACATTTTTTCCTTTTTTACTTAATTCATAAGCGCAAAGTATTCCTGTAATTCCTCCTCCTATTACCAATACATCACATGATATATCTTCGTTTAATATATTAATATTAGAATCGTTTATATATGTAGACCAAATACTATTTTCTTTCATTTTTATTCACCAAACATATTATTTACAAAAAAATTAATTATATTAAAAAACCGCTAAAATTTAGCGGTTTTGATTTATATAAGTAATTAATTCTTTAAAACTACCATGCGAATAATTATTAATATCAATATTATTCTTATTAATTAAATTATCTGTTAACAAGAAAACTTTCATTCCAAGTTTTTCTGCAACCATGTCTTCAGTTGCATCATTCCCTACCATCAAGCATTCCTCAGGCTTTAGATTTAGTTTATTTAATATTTCTTGATAGTATTTAATGTTAGGTTTACAATATGTTGAATTTTCATATGTTGTTACATAACTAAAATCTTTTTCATTTAAACCTGCCCATCTAATTCTTGCGCTTGTTGCAACATGTGGAAAAATTGGATTTGTCGCAAGAATTAAATTGATGTTTTCGCCTTTTAACCACTCAATTAATTTACTTGCCTCTTCTGTATATCCACAAACGTTTTTAACTTCTTCAAATTCATTTAGATAAAATAGCTCAAATTTATCAATATCTGCAAGTACTATTTGCGTATATATCTCTTGCATTTTATCCCAAAACACTTCTTCATTTGTTTTAGTTCCATTATTTTGAATCATACACATTGTACCTTGCCATATTGATTTAACAAATAAACTAGGGTTATATCTAAATTTTGCCATCTTTGTCGCAAGAAGTGTTAAATATTGATTTATAAATATATCTTGATCCATTGGTAGTAATGTTCCATCTAAATCAAATAATATTGTTTTTATACTCATTATATCGACCTTACTTTCTTTGTATATATTATATCACTATTACAAGAAATTATCAATTTTAACTACTCAAAAAAAATTAATTATTTACTTATCTTTTTTAAAAAAAGCTACTCCTATTACACCAGGTCCTACATGAGTACCAATTGCACAACCAAGTATATAAGTAGGAACATTACTATCGCTTAATAAGATTGAACTACTTTCACTAATATATTTTTTAATATTCGTATCATCATATCCAGACCAAAGAACACCATATGGCATATCATAATCAATACCACCAATATTAGTTATTAATTTATTAAGAAGTTTGTTAGCTTTTTTAGAGCCAAGAGATTTTCCAATCATTTCTATTTCGCCATCTCTAACACATAAAATTGGTTTTATTGATAATAACTCTCCCGCAAAAGCAACAGTTGATGAAATTCTGCCACCTTTCTTTAAGTATTCTAAAGTATCAACAACAGCAATTATTGTAATTTGTTTCTTTATTTCGTTTAGTTCATTTACAATATCTTCAATACCCATACCTTCATCAATTAATTTTTTAGCATGCATATATAGTATTCTCTCACCTACTGCAGCACTTCCACTATCAACAACATAAACTTGTCCTTCAAACTCACTTGATGCAATAACTGCACTAGAATATGTTCCTGATAACTTAGATGAAATAGTAATTACTAAAACTTGATTGCCATTTGCGGTTAATCTTTTAAATTCTTTTTCAAATTTAATTGGTGTTATTTGACTAGTTTTAGGTAAACCTTTAGTTTGTTCTAATTTATGATAAAATTCATCGTGAAATAAATCTACTCCATCTAAATATGCTTCTTCCCCAAAGTAAACAGTTAATGGAATCATGTTTATTCCAAGACTTTCAGCTTCTTTTATAGTAATATCAGAAGCTGAATCTATTAATATTTTAATAGCCATAATTATCTCCTTTTCAACTTGTTGATTTGTCAACAAGTAGTATTATAGCAAACATTTGTTGATTTGTCAACAACTTTATCAACAAAAAAAAGATATATATAAATATATCTTTAAAACTACTTATCTTTATTAACGATTTTCTCTAAATTGTCACTAATTAAAGCTAAACTCTTATACATGATGATTCTACTTTCTTCATCAAGACCGATGCTTGCCTCATCTAGAATTCTATCTATCTTTTCAACAATCATCTTACCAACCGTTTTACCTTTTTCAGTTAATAAAAGTTTACTACGATAGCGTTTTTTAGTATTATCATCGCATACTAAAAAGCCACTTTTTTCTAAATAATCAAGAGATCTAGAAATTGCTGCTTTATCTTCAGCACAAATATCAGTTAACTCTTTTGCTGTTAGACCATCTTCTACATATAAATAATATATACAAGAAACATGAGGGCTTTTTAAATCAAAATCTTTCATTTCCTCAGTCTTTATTCTTTTTATATTTCTATTTATCTTATTTATTAATACAGTAAAATTTTTAAAACGATTTTCCATAATAACTCCCAACGTTATTTTATAATATCTATTTAGATTATAACAAATAAAATTTAATTTGTCAAAAAACAAATTCTTATAATAAACTTATTTTTTGACTTTTTATATTTCTTATATTATAATAAACTAAATGAGGTAAACACTATGACATATCTAGATTATTTAAATACTAATTATCCAATTAGAAAAACTAAAGAAGAAAAAGAAAATTTTAGAAGTTATGTGAGAGGGGAAGCTGCTAATTTAAATTATTCATATAATGAAGAAACATTAGAAAAGAAACATACCAATATTATATTAGGAGATATTAAAAATGCCAAAGTTATTTTAACTGCTCACTACGATACTCCCGCAACTTCTATTTTTCCAAATATAATGATGCCAAGAAATTTAGTTCTATTTTATATATATCAATTTGCTATTGTTTTTATATATCTAGGCGTAGCTTATGCTTTTGCAAATTTACTAAAGCTTTTATTTGAAATAGATTACTTTATATATATGTTTATATTTTTGATTACTTATTATTTACTCTTTATACTTGGAATGCTTACTTTTAAAAACAAGAAAAACTATAATGATAACACATCAGGTGTAGCAACACTATTAAGTATTGCAAAAACACTAGATGAAACTTTAAAAGAAAAAGTAGCTTTTGTTTTCTTTGATAACGAAGAAAAAGGATTAAAAGGATCTAAGGCCCTTAGAAAAAAATATCCAAATATCTTTGAAAATAAATTACTAATCAATTTTGATTGTGTTGGAAATGGTGAAAATATTTTAATAATTGTAACTGAAAAAGCAGAAAATCTTAAAGAATTTCAACCATTAAAAAATTCATTTACATATAACTCTAAATTTACACCATTCTTTTTTCCTAAAAAAGGAAGTGTTTGTAACTCTGACCATAAGCATTTCCCATGTGGGGTAGGTGTAGTTGCTTGTAAAAAAGCAAAAATAGTAGGATTTTATGCAGGACGAATTCATACTCCACGCGACATAGTTTCCAATAATGAGAATATAGAGTATATTACAAGTTCAATGAATTCATATATAAACGTTTTATAAATAATAATTTTATTTTTACCTATTATTTATTTAAAAAATCAAGCTATCAATTAGCTTGATTTTTTTAAATAACATTTTATAAGAATAAATTCATATATACATAGTAATATATTATAGTTAATATTAAAACAAATATTAAAATTAATGAACATTTTAAATATGATATAAATGTTTTATCTGATTTGATTAAGCTCTTAACCAACAAAATAATAGTAATTACTAATAAAGCAAAAGGCGCTATATCTAATACGATAATCTTAATAATTATACAAACTATTTCAAGAGCAATCCATATTATTCCTGTTATAATTAGTAGTGAAACATCCAAAATTACAGCTATAATAAACATAAATCCAAGTGGTACATATAATATAACTAGAAACGAATCAAATGTTCCCCATAAATCTCTAACAAATTTTATTAAATAAAAATCAAGATATAAAATATAATTACTTGAATTTTCTATAAGATAAGAAAAAAAAGATGTAATATTAATTATTATATTTGTAACACATAAAATTCCATATATAGGAAGTATAATTAATGGAATTAATAATAACTTATTAAGAAGTATATTACTTTTGCATATTTTTAACACAACTATCATTGCAATTAAATATACTGCCATTAAAAAAATTAAAAACATACCAAATTCTCCTTATTGATATTATACCATTCTTTTACAATTAATTCTTTTAATTTGACATTTTAATGTTAAAATGATATATTTAACGTAATTATTAAAACACATAACGACACAAGTGATGCTAAAAGCATGTAAATCTGATTACGGAACAATGTGAAAAGATTTATATGTTTTTTTATTGCTTGTGTTTTTTTTGCGTTTAGAAAGGAGAAATTTTATGCCTAGAAATCAATTTCAAAGAACAATTTTTGCCTTAATAACTGTAATAATAACTGTACATGCATATGTATTCTATAGTCTATATGTTATTAATGGCAGTTTCTTTTCCTCAATTCCTGGAGCAACAAGTGTTCTACACGGAATCGAATTAAATAATGGAGTAATGGTTTTTGGTAAAAACGTTGGAATTTATGTAGTGGTATTATTAGAGTTCGCTTTAGCAATAACACTTGAACTATTAATTGGCGGTCCAACATCTTTTAAACTAGCATGTAAAGTTTTTGATCCTCAAAAAACACATCCTGTTTTATTTGAAACAGCAATAATTTGTGCTACAGTTGCAATTATGTGTCCACTAATGAGTTTCCTTGCGTCATTTATATATTATCCATATTATGCTGGATTTAATATTTTAACTCTAATTGCTAATTTCTTAAAACTTGTTTGTTATAACTTCCCATTCGCATTCTTTACTCAATTATTCTTTATTCAACCATTAGTAAGAACAATTTTTAAATTTATATTTGCAAAAGATATAAAAAATAGAGAAGAAAACATTGCTGCATAAATAAATTGTTTTTATTAGTTATAAAAAATAGATATCATAATTTACGATATCTATTTTTTTCATTTACATATTTTCTTATCTATTAAAAAGTTTTGGAAACAAAAACTATTCTTTCTCCTACTTTCCCAATAACATATTCAGCACTATCCTCTTTTATATATTCTAGTTCGATTTCATCACCTAATAAACATTCATTTAAAAAATTAATTTCAAAATGATGTGGATTTTTATTATTAATTACATTTGCAATCAATAATGCATAATTAGTATTATTCATATGATCGTTTGGGTCTAAATCAAAGTATCTAACAATATGCGTATATGTATAATTTGCAAGAGTTTCCGGTAATGTTATTTTATTGAAACGATCATCATAATTTTTTTCTAGATAGTACTCACCAATATAATTAACATTAGATGTTCTTTGAAGCATTCTTGTTTTTGTATCGATTACACACCATTTAGTAGTTCCTTTAATTAAAGTTTCTCCATCTAAACTAGATATTTTTATATCACGATCAAAATCAACTCGACCTTTTTCATGAGGCCATGTTTCAACCACTACTCTTTGATATAATGTTGGCATTTTAATAATATCATATTTTACACGGCTTAATACCCAGTATAAATTTAAATCTAACATATCTTTAAATCCAAGTCCAATACTTTCAGCATGATGCGATGCAACATCTTGGAAAATACTCAAAATTGCTTTTTGAGTTAACTCTTTATCTTTATTAAAATAACTATTAAATAAAGTCATTTCTGTTGAATATTTCAATATACTCATTTTTACTCACCTATCCATTCAATAATGTTATGGTCAACTTACATCGTTTCCCATCATAATATTTATCTAATAATTTAATATACAAATCTCTATTATTTCCATCTGCTTCAATAAATAGTGTAAGCGATGATTTTAATTTCATATCATCAGGGCTACCTAATATATTATGTATATCATCATTTTCTAAACCTAATAAAATTTTACAGCATTCTATATATCTATTTATTAAAGTCTCATTTTCTACGTATGCTTTTGCTTCAGCTAAACCCGATATACCGTAAAACTTTGCAGTAGAACTATATCCTAAAGCTTCTAATTGTGGAAAAATAAACCACATCCAGTGACTTTCTTTAAACCCTCGTTTTAACTCTTCTACTACAGTTTCATATATTTTATCTTGCGCTTTTATAAAACGTTCGATATTATAATTTTTATTATTCATCTGAATACCCCCATTTATATATAATTATATCACTTTATATTTTTTTATATTAATAAGATTACTAAATTATTTTTTTCTAACTTTTATAATATCTCCTTCTTCTAAATCACCAATTAATAAAGAAGAATTAGGATTATGTTTACTCATATTGTTCAACACTTCTTCCTCATCAAAATTAGCATAACAATATTTACAAAAATGAGAACATGTGTTATAAACGCCAATATCTACAGTTTGCGCACAACTACATTTCCTTGCACTCCAGCTTTTATATTTTTTACCAGTTAACATATACGCGAGTTGTTTTGATATACACTCGCCTACTTCAAAACCATATTCACTTAAGTTTCTTTCTTCAAAACAAGTTTGAACACTCATATTATGTCTTTTAGCACTATTACTAAAATTCCTACCTATTTGTTCATAATCTGCCTCAGTAAAATCTATATAATTCAAAATATCTTTATTTTTTCTAACATTTTTATAATCATCAACGAATGATACTATTATCTTATTCACATATCCTTCAAGCAAACTACATAATCTTTCAAATGCTTTCTTATGATATTCTATGGTATATTTTTCACTTAAAAAAATAGGATCATATCTTACAACCACATTATCTCGCCCTATATTATTTGATATTTCTTTAATTGCTTCTACTATTTTATCTTTTGATAAAATATTAGGTTCTATATCAGTTTTATATGATGTAAGCGTAATATGAAATAATATAGGTTTTTTTATAGATGATATATATTTTAAAATTGGAGTTGGGTTTTTAGTACAAAATAAAATTAAATCTACATCTTCTAAATAAATTCTACTAACTAATTTTTTATTGAATGGATTCCTAACATCAATAAAACCTTCCTCAAATCTTTTCATTAACCATGGAGTATAAAAAGCAACTATATCGGTTCTGCCACTAATATTTAAAATCATTTTAATTATCCTCTAAATCAAAACTTGTTTTTTCAACACGAAATAGTTTTTCTTACATTCAATAACTTCTTCTTTACAAAGTTTACTAATCTCCATTGATAAACCGCTCCTGTCTACTTCCAAATAATCTGCTAGTGATTGTCTATCATAAGGAATTGTAAAACTGAGTTTTCCTTCTTCTTTTGATTTTAGATAAAGATATGTCAAAAGTTTTTCCCTGGTAGTTCTTTTAGAAATTATTTCAATTTTTTTATTTAATATTACATTTTTAATAGCAACTGCTTTTAATAAATTTGATATCATCTTATTGTGAAAACTACAAGCATTACTACAAGATTTAAGAATTCTATTTATATCAATAAACATTATGATACTATCTTCAATAGAAATTACATCAACAGGAAGTTTTACACCTGCGCTAGCAAAAGATTCTCCAAACATTTCATAATTATTAATTGTTGTAATAATACTTTTATTACCACTATATCCGTATTTTGATAATTGAACTTTCCCTTTTAATACAATCCCAATTGAAGAAATATTCTCTCCTTCTCTAAAAATTATTTGATTTTTTTTATATTCTTTTTTATGTGCACCTATACATGCAAGCATTGGAAAGATATTTTCTTCTTCTATTTCATAAAACAAAGGACTATTTTTAATTACATTAAAATAATTCTTCATAAAAATTTCTCCTTTTGTTGAAAATTCAACATACATTATATTAATATTATATTATAATTTAAGCGTAAATTCAACAAAAAGGAGTTTTATATGATTAGAAAAATAATTAAAATAGATGAAAATCTTTGTAATGGATGTGGAGCATGTGTAAATGCTTGTCATGAAGGGGCTATCCAAATGGTTAATGGTAAAGCCAAACTAATAAGAGATGATTATTGTGATGGTTTAGGTGATTGTCTTCCTGCATGTCCAGTAAATGCTATTAGCTTTGTTGAAAGAGAAGCATTAGAATACAATGAAAAAGCAGTACAAGAAGCTAAAGCAACAAAACAAAATCTTGCATGTGGATGTCCTGGAACAAATGTAAAATCATTACAAAGAGATTGTTCTTGCGAAACCTCTTATACACCAGCTTCTGTTAGTAGATTGAATCAGTGGCCTGTTCAAATTAAATTAGTTCCAGTTAATGCAGCATATTTTGATAATGCTAACTTACTGATTGCGGCAGACTGTACAGCTTATGCATATGGAGCATTCCATAATGATTTTATAAAAAATAATATAACATTAATAGGTTGTCCTAAACTTGACAACGAAAACTATGCTAATAAATTAACACAAATTATTAGAAATAATAATATTAAGAGTGTAACTGTTGTTAGAATGGAAGTTCCTTGTTGTGGTGGAATTGAACTTGCTGTAAAAAAAGCTTTACAAGATAGTGGTAAATTCATTCCGTGGCGTGTTGTTATAATTTCTACTGATGGGAAGATAATTGAAGAATGATAAATAATTTAAAAAATGACTTACTTAGTATATTAATAGGCCTTGCCAGAGCAACTGAAAATAATGAAAGTTTAATAACTGCTACTACTAATCAGTTGATGATAGAAAGTTTGTATGTAACAATTAGTAACGAAAATTATAATACTAATCAAATACAAGAATTAATTAATAAACTTGAAAATGAAAAGAAACGCCTCATACCAAACTGTTATCAATGCGAAGCATCATGTGGAAGAAACGATAACTATAATATTAATAATTTGGAAAAAGAAAAAACACCCATTAAACATTTAAAATTATTAATACTACAAATTATACAAAACCTTGCATTAGACATATATTATAATGCTATTCTAAATGATGATATATACGCTTATTTATACAAAGCATTGGTAATTATAGGCCTAGAAGGACTTAACGAAAACTATTTACAAAATATTATTGAAGAATTAAAAGATTTTAAAAAGTGTGAAAATTAATTCACACTTTTTTGTTTGTTTTTATATTATTCAAGATTTAATTTATTTGTCATTATTTTATAATTAACAAAATATAACAAAGCACCGACTCCTGCATTAATTAATATAACTATCCAAAATATTATATGGAAAAATGCATATGGATGATTAGTTGAAAAATTTTCGATGCCATCAAAGATACCAAATTCCATTGCTATACTAGAGAATACACTAAGGACTGTACAAATCACTTGAATTATTACTGTATATATATAATATACACCTATCGCTAGTAAGATTCTATTCTTTTTAGCAAGTTGACCAATACTAATACAACTATAATATATTAATGGGCTAGTAAAAAGATTAACAGCAAGCATTATAAGTATTTCTATTATATATATTATTATGTGAACAATATTAACTTTAGATACTGCAATAGTTAAAAATTCAGATACTTTTATCCCTACCTCAGGATATAATCCAATAAAAGCAATCAACCATGATATAGCAATAACTAGAATACTAGCTAGTTCAAAAATCACATATCCAAATATTTTAGTAAATATATGTTGATTTGTTGAAACCGGAAGTGTAAAAGTTAAATAACCTTCTGTTGAATACATATTTTTATAAAAACGAATTACTGCAAGCACAAGCGGGAATAAAAGACATATATATGATGCAAATAACATCATACCAATTATCGACATAAATAACATCATATATATCGGATGATCAGATTGAAAAATTTGTAAAATTCGAACACATATTCCCATCATTAATATTATAGGAAATACAAATATTAAAATACGTAAATAGTAGGTTAATTCATATTTTAAAAGTTTCTTTACCATCTGAATACCTCCCTAAATAATTCATCAACACTCATATTCTTTTCTTCTCTTATTTCATCAACAGTTTTATTTAACACAATATGACCATGATTAATAAAAACAACCTCATCTAAAACTGGTTCAATATCAGAAATTAAATGTGTTGATATAATTACTGATGCTTTAGGATTATAATTATTGATAATTGTAGAAACTATATAATCTCTAGTAGCAGGATCGACTGCAGCAATTGGTTCATCAAGTACATATAATAATGCATTACGACTCATAACAAGGATTAAACAAACCTTTTCTTTATTACCTTTAGATAGTTTCTTTAGTTTCATTGTTTTAGAAACACCTAATTTTTCCAACATTTCAAAAGCAAGATCGGCTCTAAAATCTTCATAAAAATCAGAAAACATATTGATTATTTGCTCTGCTGTCATCCAAGAATTCAAAAAACTATTATCTGGTAAATATGATACAATTTTTTTAGTTTCAACACCTGGTTTTAAACCATTAATATATAATTCACCAGTTGTTGGGGTAAGAAGCCCATTAATTATTTTTATAAGTGTCGTCTTACCAGAACCATTTGGACCAAGTAAACCTATAATTTTACCGCTTTCTATCGTTAAATTAACATTATCTAAAGCAGTTATATTACCATAATTTTTGGTTAAATTTACACATTTTAATAATTCACTCATTATCATCACCTATCCTTTCATTTAAATTCTTTAATACTGTATCTTTGTCATAACCAAGTTGAGCCATTTCCAAAAAATACATATCTGTTTTTTTCTTTCGTAAAGCATCAACTACTTCATTTGCAATACTTATATTTTCACTAACATACCAATCTGATCCTTTAATAGAATAAATTATACCTTGATTTTCTAACATCTCAAAAGATTTTTGGATCGTATTAGGGTTTACACCCATTTTTAAAGCAAGTTCTCTTACAGAAAAAATTTTATCATTAACTTTAAATTCTTGATTTACGATAGAAATACATATCAATTCATATATTTGTTGGGCTATAGGTTGTGATTTATTAAGAATGAAGTTCATACTACCACCTCTTTATCTAACTGTACTATTATATATTACACTTTTTTATATATACAATTATTTTAATGTGAGTATTTTTTTCTATACTCTAATGGCAACATCCCATAGACTTCAAAAAAAGATGCAGAAAATTTGCTTTGACTTGTATAACCTACAAGCTCAGCAATTTCAGAAATTGACATGTTGCTTTCTAATAACAAATCAGCAGCTTTTTCTATCCTATGTTCCTTTACATGTGCAGCAATCGAATTACCATATACTGACTTAAATTTATTTTTTAATGTTGTTGGGTTCATATGGAACTTATGAGATAATTCCTCGATTGTTACTCTTTCATGCAGATTATCAATTAAATAATCATGAATACTTGAAACATCATCTACATCATATACACAATCACAATAATCACATTTTTTTTCATCAATCAACGGACAAGCAGATTCCATAACCACTTCAAGTATTTGATGCAAAAGTCTGGCAATGTCGTTATCTGCAGCCTTATAAAAAACCTCTTTTTCAACTTTTCGTGTTACAATAAGATTATTATCGTTTAGAAATTGAATATGTCGAGAAATTGTAGGGATTGTAGTACCAAGTATTGCTGCAAGATTAATAATACACTCCTCAGCATGATATAGAATCCAAAAAATTTGTAATCTTGTAGGGTCACTAAGATTCTTGAGTAAGTCTGCAACAATATCAAAGTTTTGTACCATTGGCATTTGAGTTAATATTTTAAACTCGGGTTTTTTCTTTTTGTGTTCATGAGGTAAATTCATATAACGCCTCCTAAAATATTCTTTTTGGAAATTATTTTCTCCCTATCGGCAACACTTGTCTAAATAATATTGACAATGTTACTTAAATATATTATACTACACTTGTAACGATTAAGCAAATTTTTAATCGTAATAATTTGATTGGAGAAAAAATATGAAAAAAACTTATAACATTGAAGTGGATTGTGCTAACTGCGCAAACCTTTGTGAAGCAGCAGCAGCTAAAGTAGATGGAGTAACATCAGTTACTGTCAATTATATGGCTCAAAAAATGATTGTTGAATTTGAAGATGGTACAAATGAAAAAAAAGTTATGCAATCAGTTTTTAAGGCATGCAAAAAGGTAGAACCAGATTTCTACATTGAATTTTAATTAGAACACGGAATATGACAAAAAAACAAAAGAAAATTTTAATTAGAATTATTATAACTAGTATTCTTCTAATAGCTTTTAATTTAATCCCATCAACAGGAATCGTACGAGCAACATTATTCTTATGTTGTTATCTTGTTATTGGATATGATATTCTTATAAAAGCAGGAAAGGGTATACTAAATGGAAGAATTTTTGACGAAAACTTTCTAATGGCAATTGCAACAATAGGCGCAATAGGACTTGCAATATATACAAGAAGTGGCGACTATAATGAAGCTATTGCAGTTATGCTATTTTATCAAATTGGTGAATTATTTCAAAGTTATGCCGTTGGCAAAAGTCGAAAAAACATTAATAACCTAATGGATATTCGCCCTGACTACGCTAACATTGAAAAAGACGGAAAACTTATTCAGGTATCCCCTGATGAAGTAGCTATAGGTAGCAAAATTATCGTAAATCCTGGTGAAAAAATACCAATTGATGGTTTTATAATAAAGGGTACATCAATCCTGAATACAAGCGCATTGACAGGAGAAAGTTTACCTCGTGAAGTTAGTGAAGGTGATGAGGTCATAAGTGGTTGTATTAATATGAATAGTGTTCTTACAATAAAAACCACTAAGGAGTTCGGTGAATCTACAGTATCAAAAATCCTTGATCTTGTAGAAAATGCAAGTAGCAGAAAATCTAAATCAGAAAACTTTATATCAAAGTTTTCTCGCATATATACACCTACTGTATGTATTAGTGCATTAGTCCTTGCAATTATTCCTCCTCTATTTTCTATGGCTTTTGGAAATAGTGCCATGTGGGGAGAATGGCTTTACAGAGCTTTAACATTTCTTGTTATCAGTTGCCCTTGTGCATTAGTCATTAGCGTTCCTCTAAGTTTCTTTGCTGGTATTGGTGGTGCAAGCAATCAAGGTATTCTAATTAAGGGTTCTAACTATCTTGAAACACTGTCAAAAACTAAATATGTTATATTTGATAAAACAGGTACACTAACCGAGGGTGTATTCGAGGTAACAGGAATTCACCATAATTCTATTGAAAAAGCGAAATTAATTGAATATGCTGCATTAGCAGAAAGCGCAAGTTCTCATCCTATTAGCAAAAGTCTTCAGAAAGCTTATAACAAAGAAATTGACCGTAATCGTATTAGTAAAATTGATGAAATAAGCGGCCATGGGATTATTGCTGTAATTGATGATAAACAAATTGCTATTGGTAACGATAAACTGATGAAAAAAATTGGCATAAAATATATAGATTGTCATAAAACGGGAACTATTACACATATAGCCATTGATGGTGAATATGCTGGACATATCTTAATTTCAGATGTAGTTAAAAGCGATTCAGCGCGCGCTATTGCGGAATTAAAGAAAGTAGGTATACGCAAAACCATTATGCTCACTGGTGATAGCGATGCAGTTGCAAAAGATGTCGCTACTTTACTTGATTTAGATAACTACTACAGCGAACTTCTCCCTACTGATAAAGTAGCAAAGGTAGAAGAAATACTTGCTAATAAATCTGAAAAAGAAAAACTTGTTTTTGTCGGAGACGGCATTAATGACGCACCCGTACTTTCTCGCGCCGATATCGGTATTGCTATGGGTGCAATAGGCAGCGATGCAGCAATTGAAGCCGCCGATGTTGTCTTAATGGATGATAATCCACTGAAAATTTCTAAAGCAATTAAGATTTCTAAAAAGTGTCTTAATATTGTTAATCAAAATGTTTGCCTTGCGCTTATAGTAAAATTTGTTTGTCTTGCTTTAGGCGCAATAGGTATTGCGAATATGTGGCTTGCAATTTTTGCTGATGTAGGCGTTATGATTATTGCAATTCTCAATGCTATTCGTGCACTTAATGTAAAAAAACTATAATATTTCAAACAATAAAAGTGGCCTATCCCTATATTAGGATTAGGCCACTTTTACTATATAAACATATAAACTAGGAAATTACACAAACTTTTTATTATAGTTCATCTTTTTGTGTACTTTCATGAATATAATAAGGTTCATTAAATGCACCATTATATATTGATAAAACTATTGAATCATTTATTTCATAATCATAATGCGGAAAATTGTGATACTATTAGCACAAATATTTAAAAATCAGAAAACTAATCTTTTTTATCTATTAACATTAACTGTTGTAGTTTATCAAAATATAATTTTTCATTTTCAGTTGGATTTGTTAGAATTCTTTTACTAAAATCATTATATTCTTTTCTAGCATGTTCTAATGCTTTAATATGTGATACAGTACCACTTCCAGTTAATATATCTTTTCTACTCATTTTTAGAAAATAATCAAGTTGCTCTATCCAATCATTCATTGTCATTGGCTTTTCTTCTTTTGCCATAAGTTCAGCAAAATCTAAATAAAGTGAAACAATTCTATTTAGTGTATCAAGTTCATCTTTTGATAAATAGTTTTTAGCAATTTCAGCATCTTCTTTTGTTGGATAATCACCATCAAATGTAGTTAAACCCATAAAATCTTTTTCTGCATTTGCTCTTTCTACTATTATTTCTGCGGCAGTATGACCATGTGTTGCCCAGTGCATTTTGTTTTGTACAGTTTTAAAAAACTCTTGTGACACTTCAAGTTTAGGATCATAATCAATCGATGTTGCAAATATATCAAGAACTTGTCTCCAAAACACTCTTTCACTAGATCTAATATCTCTAATTCTTGCAAGTAGTTCTTTAAAATATCTTCCACCACCTGCACGTTTTAATAAATCATCATTTATGGCAAAGCCTTTAACCATATATTCTTCTAAAGTTGTCGTTGCCCATTTTCTAAAATTTGTTCCGATATTACTTCTAACTCTATATCCAATAGCTATAATCATTTTTAGATTATAATACTTTATATTATATGTTTTTCCGTTACTAGCAACTGTTCGGAAATTCCGAACAGTTGAATTTTCATCCAATTCACCTTCTTCAAATATGTGTTTTATATGTTCACTAATATTGGATTTACTAGATTGATAAAGTTCTACAAGTTGTTCTTGTGATAACCAAACAGTATCGTCATAAAATTTAACTTCTAATTTTGTATTGCCATCAGGTGTCTTATATATAATGATTTGACCATATTGTTTTTCCATAATATTCACCTACTCATTAATAACATCTATTAACTTTAATTTTAAATCACGTTTAGAACGGAATTCCATTCCTTTATCAAACGCTGAATTTGGATGATTAATAAAATCTTTTTCAAGTTTTATGTCTTCATCAATTTGATATAAATAGACAGGATATTTAATCCCATCATGGCTAACTTTCCCCTCATTAATAGATATATGTGAAGGTTTACTTCCAAATGAAATTGCAAGTTCTTTAAATGGTGTAAAATCAAATCCTTCTTTTATAATTTCAATTTTAAATGGTGAACCGTGATAATATATGTCATCATCCGGTTTTGAAAGTGTCAAGACTTTATTAGGATATTGTACACCACCACCTAAACAATGCCATTCATTCTCATTACAAACTCGGATAAATTCATCCATTACTTCAAATGGATTTGTGGTAGGCGGCACCATTACATCAGCTCTTAATCTATATTTAACATCTTTGGAATTATCATGACCTTTGCCTTTTAATTTAAAAGGCATTTTTTTATCATCAATACTTTTCTTTAGAAAAAGACGAATTGCAGTAGATAGATCTAAACCTAATTCATTAAACAATTTTACAGCTTCTTCTTTTAATTCATCATCAATTCTAATTTGTATATAGCTCATAACAATACCTCCATAACACTTTCATTTTACCATAATGTCACTACATTGTCAATACAAAAAACAATTTTTTAGAAAAAACAAAAAGCCACTTCATATTTCAACAAAGTGGCGTGTGTTCTATTGGTGGACTAGGGGCGTTCCGGACGATACCCCCGTCCATAGCCTTAAAAATACAATAAAATCCCGAAAAAATTATATTTTTCGGGATAATTAAATTATTAAAACGTGAACATTTAGCAAAGTACGGAAAATTATAAAATTAAATTCCGCACTATGAAGTTTCATATTACTCAATAAAATTATCTAGAAAATCTATAAAATATGAAAGTGGTGGCTTTGCTAACTCCTCAATTGTCTTTGGTTCTTCATAGCAATTAAATAAAATATTTTGTGACAAAGCATCACTAATATAAATATCTGGAAATGGGATATTGTCTCCATCAAAGTTTCCATTACCATAAATATTAATTTCCATTTTAATCGGTTTTAATGCACTTTCTTCCATATTTTCAAACTCCTCCTTAATTTTATTTCTAGCAACTTTTAATCTCCATGAAATTGTTCCTTCAGGGATGTTAAGTTTTTCTGAAATTTGTTTTACCGAAAGATTATCATAATAGTGTAATATTATAGTTTCTCGATATATTGATGATAACATTGCAATATGTTTTCTTAATCTATTGTACAATTCAATTTTTTCATAATCAATGTCATCATTATCTGGGTATTCATCTAATACATCATAAGAATACAATGCTTTTTCTTTTGCTTTCTTTCTTCTAAATACTTTTGTTACGTTTCTAGCAATTCCAAATAACCAAGGTTCAAACCTACTTTCATCTCTTAAATAAGGTAATTCCTTTACTGCAGTTAAAAGAATCTCTTGAGATAAGTCTTGTGCCTCATCTGTTGTATAAGTATTATTTAATGCATACCCATATATTCTTTCAATATATTTCTCTAAAATACTTACATCCATTATTTCACCACCTTTCACCTATAAAGTGCACTTCTAGTTATTTTCATTGGGTGTTTTCACAAAATAATTATACTATTTTTTAAATTTTATTTCCATCATTATCTCTTATAGGTTCGAGTCCCGACGAATGTAAAATACTTTTATTGGTTCGAGTCCGAACAACTCCTATATTCGAATCTCCACTAGTTCCTACTATCTTTTAGGATATTTTTGCTCTGAAAATAAAAAAATAGCCCTTTCGGACTATATTTACACAATAAATCTCTTGTTTAAAAAAGACTTATTGACCTAATCTAATGTCAAAGTAGAAATATTTTAATACAATTTTAGCACCATACCTAGTAATCGTGTTAAATTTTTAGCACCCTTAGGTTAAATCGTGTAAAAATTTAGCACCCCTATATTCTAATTTTTTGAAAATAAGACAGGTGACGCCATACCCTTTTTACAGTAAGTATCTGGAATTCTAGTATTAATATGTTTCTTTCTTATTTCATCTTCGGCAATTTCACCATTAAAAGCAAATCTTGATGAACTCTCATCTGGAAATTTATACCAATCTTTTATCTTATAAACTTCTTTGACTATACCATCAGTCACTGAAAAAACATATTTATATTCTTTTACAGATCTAGGTCTAATTTTCCATTCTCTTCTTGTAGCCTCGTATCTATAAGTAGTTGGAAATTCAGACTTTAATTGTTCTAATCGCCACCAGCGAACCTTAATAATAAGATATTTAAAATCAGTAGGCTCGTCATAGGTTCTAATTGAAAGTCTCATTTGTAATTCTTCGGCATTAGTAACGCCAAAGTCTGAATGATTTTAAACTTATTTGGATCTTCTTCATCTATTCCTTCAGCTCCATCATAGTAGTCGATAGCACATTTTACATGTTGGAAAACTCTGTTACCTTTTCCTTTGCCAACATAAAATGTCTGACCATTACGAGGATCAATAAGCCTATAAACATAATATTTAAGTTACTCAGCAACCTCTTGTGAAAACTCGCCAATCATACTCAGCTACCTCCTATCGATTTTTAAACCAGATGAAGTGGTCAAATTTTCTCTTTCTAAATGGAATGGTTATTCCATATTCATCAAGTTTATTCGTGATGTAATCATTATACGATTTATAGTCATATGTATCTACCCAATGCTGGATATCTGATTTTTTAATATTTGTAAACACTTTAGGCAACGACTCTTTCAAAACAGTATCTAATATTGAATAATCATCTCTTTCATAAAGATTCTTGTTATGATAGCAGCAATATTTAGAAGCAAAAGAGAGAAGATTAATCTTCCCATTCGCTTTAACTATAGTTGTAACAACGTCTGGATCGCCATTTTTGATTCTTTCATCAATATTGGGAATCGATGTAATTATCTCTGCTAACTCAACAACACTAATAAATCTTTTGTATCTAGAAATATTTGTAGAGTTTGTAATATCTATTAATCCAATCTTCATAGCTACGGTTTCAATATCCGTATTATTTGATACTTTTTAAGGCAGTCAGTGATTAGTTTATTCTCACGTCCATAATTATTTGTTGCTTCAACCTCTGCATCTACTTTTTCTATGGTTTCATTTGTTATTTCTACGTGGCATTCGTTATCCTTATTATTTATATCTTTTTCGATTTCTAATATACAATCATTGTTAGACAACGAGTAAAAAGAAGGATGATCGCCTGTTCTCATCACAACGCCAGAATCAACAAGTTTCTTTAACGCACCATAAACATAGGGCATATTTTTGTTATCGCCATAAAGAGCAACAGAAATCTCCCCATGAGTTACTTTACCTCGTTCTTTTATTAAAGATAATATTTCTTCTCTTTGGCTCATCTCTTTTTTGCCCTCTTTTCTGACGCAAACTTAAAAGCTTTATCACGAAGCATATCTATATATTGTTTTTCAGTGTCATTATCTACAGCGCCATCAAAAATCATCTCTATAATTTCTTTATATATTTCTTTAGTGCAAACATTCATAGGTAATCCCAATGTGAAAACTTCATCGATAATACCATCATCGTAATAATCCATATATTTTGGAATGGTTCTTAGTAGATAAGGAGTAAAGTAGATATCTGCGTGGTCAGTCTTTTCTAAATTCCATTTGAAGATGTTTTTCCAATCTTCATAGCTCAAAGCACCACTCAAATCTATTAAAAGCTCTTTGCCTAGACAGATGAGAATATCGCGTTCTCTGCCGCCTTCCTTGATTAATAAACCAATAACACCATCATATGCATATCTACCGAAGTTCTTCTTATCTGTTCGTATTTCATTTAAATATTTTTTCATTGCTACAGCATCAGGATCATGTGTAGCCCAATATTCCTTAAATGCACTAAGCGAAGGAAATGAATCATCAGCTGTATAATACATATATTCATCTCTATGCTCACTCATCCATTTTTTTCCAGCAGAAGTTATAGAATAAAGAGTACTATTCAAAGCTGTTCTTAAGGAATATTCATCAGCTTGTGCCAGCAAAGAAGAAATCAAATCATCTTTCTTACCCTTAATATTTAAACCAAGCTTTGAGATAACATCTTTAATTTCTCCAACCTTCATTGCTCTTAATACAGCTTCATTTTCGGCAGGACCATAAAACCCTCTTCCACAGATTTTCTTATAAAGATCGCGTATACTTTTTACATCGTAATCCATGAAATACCAACGTGAAAAATCCGATTCTTTTGCAAGTTCAGGCTTTGGTGCGGTTTCATATTTACACATAAATTTGTAGAAGTATAAAACTTCATTATACTCAGCAACAGAATGAGTAAAACAACCTCCTGAACTGTCCCTTTCCTCAATAGTTTTGTATCTAATGCCATTTTTTGTGTAAGAACCCGTTACTTTTGTGCCTGCAGCAGAAACTGTATGAGTAACTTCTACACTTAAATCACCGTATTTTGTTTCGATTATTTGATTGCTCTTTCCGATGAGTATATCGGCATTTAGGTTCTTTTTACATGCATGACAAACTGTCTTTGTTTGCCTTAGACCTGTTCCACAATAAGGACAATATTTGTCGGCTTTTGCATATCCAGTTTTCTCTTGCTCCACTTTTCGTGTTTCCGTAACAGGTTTCTTTTTCTTAAAAAAATCAAATAGCCCCATATTTATCCTCCTTATTTAAGTAACGTTACTGCAACGATGATTGCTATCACTACGATAGCAACAGCAACTATTGCACTAATTAATATCATCATATTTTTACTTTGAGATGCAGCAGTTGATAATTTTACTAGGGCATCAGTTCTAACTAATGCTTCCTTACTTGCATCGTGCTTCAAATCTTTTCTATATTTCTTTCTATAAAGTCTTACTGAAGCGTCATCAAGGACTTTATTTAATTCTGAAATTTTATGTTCTGTATATAAATTGCAAGTTTTCTGATGCTTTACTATCATTCCATAGTTCAAGCCATCAATAATCGTTACCGCTTCCTTTAATTTTAGATCGTCACCATCACTGTAATTAGTCTTCTTAACAGCGTTAGCTAATGTATTCAACATAATAGCCAAATCAGTAAAATCATCTAGTGGAATACTTCCATCTATTGATTCAAGGTACACATGATAGTTCCTAACAAAATTCAAGCACAAATCACCTTTTTTTCTAATATAGCCCGTATTTTGTCGAATTGTATCAGCAATAAGTTCATTTGCTTGAAATCTGTTTTCTTGTGTTTCAATAATCATCTCAATGAACGACCAATCATTATCGTCGTATGTACTGATCCAATATTCAACAAAGGATTCTCTTTTATCTGTTTTTACAAGAGATGCTGTCTCAACTAATGCTATTTTTCTATCTTCTATACTACCCCTAGATCCATAGCTTTTAATATATGCAAACATCTTCTCTTCGTCGCATGATGAATCTTTGAAGAAATCATTTTTAATGTCAGAGCTATTATAATTTTTTGAATCTAATAATAGTTTAATTACCTTTGAATATTTAAAACTGTTATATGCCTCATCTGCCTTTTCATTAAACAAAGTCACAGCGACCTTATATACATCGAGGTACATAGACTGATACTTAGCTTTTAAACTTGAGTCAAAACCTCTATAGCATTCTATAGCATTATTGCAAATGCTATATGCTTCATCTTTATCCAATGAAGAGAGATTTTTTTCGATTTTAATACAGCTTGCTATAAATAAAAACTCACGAGCAGCGTTAATATGCTTATTAGCTGAATACTTCTTACAATCAGAGTAATAGCTCGTAAAGTAAAGATAGGAATTCGGATCAAACTCCTTCAATTCTTCTGAGCAGTATCTGTCATATGCCATAATTTTGGTTAATTTGATATATTCTTGTATTTTGCTATTTCCAAGATTCCCACCAAAGTTATCACATTCATGGATAACCTTCTTATAATTTCCTGAAGCGTAAGCCCCATTAAGATCGTTTAGTTTATTTATTGTCGAATTAAGATCATTAACATATGAAATTACTTCGTTAGCTTTCGTTTTAATTCTTTCTTCAGATGAGTGAATAGTTCTTCTAATTTCATTAATCAAACCACTAAAAAAACTATTTATATCTTCCTTAGTGTCATTCACCATTTTGTCAATTTTTCTCTCTATCTCACGAGAACCGTATTCTCTTTCGTTAAAAGATGCTTTGAGAATTGGATTTATAGTTTCATCAAACTTATCTTGGAATTTTGATAATTCCTTTTCTAATGAGGATATATCTCGTTCTAGATTCTTGAAATCGTATTGTGATGCCATGTAAATATCCTCCTTAATTCATTCTCTTTATTCCTGATTGTGCAGGATAAAAATAGTCTCCTGGCATTTTTATTGCCATTAACATTAACTCTATGCTGTTCTCAACAGAATAATAAGGTTTATCAAATTTTGCCTTTAGCTCTTTTACAAATATGGATTTTTTATATATATCTACAAGATAGTTTTCTGAAAGATTATGTTCAGCAATTAAATCAGTAAGAACACCAAATTCCATTTTAGGGTGATAACACATTCTAGATGGTTCATCCATAAATGGATTATACTTACCATTAACCATTCTATACCCTGATGAATCAAGCTAAAGAAGGCCGAATATCATAGCTAGCACATCTTCCAATTTATCACTGGTTTTTGCGATATTAAGTGCGTGTCCGACTGCATCTGCATAATTCCAATAGCTGCCTTCATTCAATGCGTTGATTCGTCTTGCAAGAGAAGCGTGATATAAAATCTTTTCTTTATCTACATTTGATCCTGCATTTCTGATACCTTCGTTCAACTCATCTAATGTTAGATGGTATTTTTGATTTCTATCAATGAACAATTGTTTAATTTCTTCATTATCCAAAGGTGTATCATTTTTGATAACAATCCTCTTTTTCTTTTCTTGTTCAGGTTTTTTGTATGTCTCAAATTTGTCTAAAATCTCATCTCCAGACTTATAATCAAAAATCACTTTTCTTCCATCAATAGCGGAATCATCTTGAAATAATGATAATGCTCGTGCTTTATTACATTCAAATGCAATTAAACAATCTTTGTTAACCGTTCTAAATGCATTCACATTTATTTTTTCAATAATGCTTGAGATTACAATAAGTTCTAAATTGTCAGAGCCCTTGAAGGCATTAGCACGAATTTCTTTAACGTTGCTTAATCTAAGTTTCTTGATATTAGGATTGGAAATTGCATTTATACCCAGAACGGTCAAGGTTTTCTCTGTTGTGTATTCAGAAAAAATGGAATCATTAACTCCACTGCTATCTTCTGACTCGTTTACTTTAACAATATCATCTAAGAAATCACCTTCATCATTAATTTGTGATTCGTATTCATCAACTGAGGATATTCCAAAACCAAATGAACCTATTCCTTCAGAATCAACATCAAAGTCATCATTAGAGTATTCTTTATCACCTTCATATTCTGTGGTAGAAAATGAAAACGAAGAAACAGAACCGAGTCTAGGTAGTTTTGAAATAATTGAAGATATATCTTTCATATATCCATCGATTAAATCCCCAACTTGTTTTGAAGTATCATTGATTTTCTTATCAAGGATTTTATTTAATCCCCCACTACTGAAAAAACTTGCAGAACTATTCATTGCCTTATCAATCGCCTTTTCAGCTTCTTTTAAGGCCCTGTTTTCGTCACTAGAATATGAACGTAGTCTTGATTCAGCTTCTCTGAAACTATTTCTAAATGAATCTTTTTGTAATATTTTTGCTAGTCTATTAACTGTCTCACTAAAACTACTAATTGATTTCTCAATTTGAGTAATTTCATAATCAGATAATTGTGCCATATTACAGCTCCCCCTTTATTACAAAAAGAGAATCTAACTTTGCATCATATTGTCTTTTTATGCTCTCTTTATACTGATCCAACTGTTTTAAAGCATTTTCCTCAATTTCATCGATTGACTTAAAATACTCTTTTTTTTCTCTATCAATACTTTTTCTAAAATCCTTAATTAAACTTTGCAAATTGGATTCTAATTCAGATAACAAGTTATCGATTTGTTTTTCTGCAACATGGTCAACCTTATCAAAATCTCTCTTCAAAGTTCTTAGACTAGAATCGTAATTTGAAATAAGTCGTCTAATATTGCTTTCTAAGTCGCGAAGTATTTTTTGTTCTTCTCTTAATTCGTTATCAAACACCAAAGCCACCTCCATCTATTGAAATGCTTATCTATTGCATATGAACGTTTCAAAGTTTCATTAAATTATATCATTTTTTGACCATTTTGTCCATTGAAACGGGTGGTTCAAAAGTAAATCGTGTAAATTTTTAGCACCCTACCTTGTAATTGTGTAAAGCCCTCTAAAAAGTAAAAAAAGAGCTCCTAAAAGTTCAAAATATAGGGTTCGCACCTATTCTAAACATATAAAAAAGGCCTGAAACTAACGTATCAAACCTGTTCTACTATAATGGTGGACTTGGCGGGATTTGAACCCGCGTCCAAAATCTCATTCATTTTGCTTTCTACATGTTTAGTTTATTTATATATCTTACTATTAATTATTAAACAAACAAAATAATTAATAGCCAGTTCTTAAATCTCGAATCCTACCTAGAACAGCGGTGTTTCATCAAAGTCTACTCTCTGTCCCTTATATCACACGTAGACAAGCGATATAAGAGATAAACCTCACTTGTGAGGGCCTGCTATTTAAAGCTTAGCAGAAAGCGTAATTTGTGTTTCCGGTTATTTAAACCTAAGGTTTTAACGTGCCTGCCCACGACATGCTTACATCACTTCAAAAATCCTGTCGAAACCAGATTACAAGCCCATGTTTAAAAGTATAATGATTTTATCATATTTTATGTCTTTTGTCAATAGAAAATAACACCCTTAAGGGTGTTATTTTTCAAATGTCATTACTTTATTCATTAAGTTACAAATTATATTTACTATTCCAATACCAAATAACATACCTGTTATTAGTCTTCTTATATTATTAGATTCTATACCAAATATATATTGAATACCACCATCTAATATAAGCGGAATAAGTAACAATATACTTACTAATAACATATATTTATATCGTTTATTATAAATCATACATATAAGAGCATTTATAAAGCTTCCGATAACTACTCCTGTACATCTTGCGCAAAGTGGTAATACAAAGTTTCCTATTTTAAAAGCTCTATCTGGTCTCATATTACAAAGTGGAGACTTACCAAAATAATTATTTATGCGATATATTAATAAACTAAATATATTAAAATAATTCAAAATTAAAAATGTAGCTATTATTGATATTAAACTAATAATTATTCCTAAAAGAATAAATATTAGCTTCTTTTCTTGTTTCATATTATTTATATATTAATAATAGCTTTCTAATCCATCTAGTACGCCTGTTGTTACTGCAATAACAATACAGCATATATAAAGTACAACTAATACTGCCTCAACAATAACCGAAATTAATGCCCCTTTTCCTGCATATCTGGCATTCATTGGTTGTTCGTTTTTCCATACAAGGTATAAAATTAATCCAATCAATGGAACAAAGAATCCTAATACTCCCCACCACTTACTTTCTGTATATTGTACATACGGTTTAATATTTTTTTCAAATTCCTCTTCTTGATCTTCTCCACAAAAAGGACAAAACTTTACCCCTTCATCAATTTCCATTCCACATTTTTTACAATACATATATTTTCCTCCTTCTATTTTTTATCTATATTTTCTATATATGTAAATCTTTTATAAGATTTTCCATCCCTTATGACTGTATCTTCCCATATGGACATAGGTCTTACCCATATATCGCCAGTTTCAACAGATTGATAAACTACCATATCTTCTAATGTTTCGGAATTTTTCGCAATAGCTATCACTTTATATATATTTCCTTTAAAATGTTTAAAAAGTTTTCCTATCATATATACCTCAATAATCTAGATATAACCACACATCGTTATTCTCATCATATGAAGAGTAGCATTCATTTACATCTTTTTTGAAAAATAAAGATAATTCTTTATTTAATCCTTCTGCGTATTCTTCATCTTTTATATCATTTAGTTTCCGCCAAAAGACTTCTCCTTCATGAGTTTTATCAATAAGTGTTCCTGTATATGTAGATGTTTTAAACATAAATACAACATTTCGTTCATTTATTCGTCCATCATACCAATCTCTTATTCCACAAAATTCAAGATTAGATATATCAAGACCTGTTTCTTCTTTAACTTCTCTTACGACAGATGGTACAATAGGTTCACCTTGTTCAATATGACCTCCAGGAAAAGCTAAGCCTTTCCAGTCTTTTTTTCTATTTATAACTACTACTTCACCAGTTTCACTGTTTTCTATTAAACACATATTTGTAAGTACTACTTGTTCCATAAATATCCTTCTTTGTATATCGTTATTATATATATTTTTTCTTTTTTAGTCAAGTAAATATAAAATAAAAAAGTAATATACTCTTTAAAAAAGTATATTACTTCTTTTTAATTTTAATTAATTGTTCAAGAATAGTTACTATAACAACAATAATGATTCCATATCCAATTAGAGTTGCCATATCTAAATTAGCTTTAGCATTATATAAAAGTTTTCCAATACTATTTTTAGTTTGACAAATATATTCACCCATAATAATAACTTTAAAACTCATTCCAAGTGATTGAATAAAAGTCATTAGTATATATGGCATGATTATTGGAATATACACCTGTGTTATTTTTTCTATTGAGCTTCCCTTTAATGTCTTAGTTTCATCAATTATTTCTTTATCAATTTGATTAATACTAACAATCAAACCTTCAATAACAACAGGAAAAGTCATAAGAAGAGTAATAACATATGGTCCAGTGTCTGCTCCTATTAAAATAAAGATAAAGATAGATACCACCGCAAGCGGAGTTGATCTCATTATAGTAATAAGTGGTTTAAAAAATGATATGCTTACAGGATTTAATACATATATAATTAAAATCCCAAAACCAATTATAAAACAAATAAGTACGGTAATTACTACCCTTATAATTGTCCAAAGAATAGATACTAGAGCAACTTTCGATGTAAGAATTACACCAAGCTCTTTTATAATTTGAGGAATAGTTGGAAAAATTAAATCATTATCATAACTTATTGATAAAACACTCCAACCTAAAATTAATAATAATATACAAGATACGATTAGACTATTATTTAAAAGATGTCTTTTAATAATAGAATCCTTCATCAGGAAGTTTTCCTCCTACTGTTTTACCAATTCCTAGTTCAATAACTTTACTGAAATAGTAATTGATTGCATCTTTTTGTGCATCATCTAATTTTAGGTTACATTTTAATACTGCTTTTTGAAGTACAGCCTCACCAATTGAAGCAAGAGATGAATCAATTTGAACAGCTGATGCCACTAATTGATTTGGATTAGTTTGTACAAGTTTTACTGAATCAGTTAAAGCAGTTAAAGCTTTTCTTACATTAAATTCATCTTTTACAGCTTTTCTAACAAAGATTCCTGCTTGTGGGAAAGAATAACTTCCAGTTAATTCTTGCCATTCTTTTTGAAGATCATATGTATAAATAGTTTTTTTACTAGATACTTTTGTGATAGATGGTTCTGCAGATACAATAATGTCTGCTTTACCTGTTAAAAGATATGAGTTTGCTGTAGCAACATCATCAACATATTCAAGTGTTACATTCATTTCTTTTGAAGCAATTAAAGTTCTAACAACAACATCAGGTGTTGAATTTTTACCAAATACAAGTAAAGTCTTTCCTTCAAGTGATTCAAAAGATTCAATTTCTGAAGTTGAAGCAAGATAATAATTACCCCAAACAATAGTTTTATAAAATACATAACCAAAATTTTCATTTGTGTTATAGAATTTTGCACCTAAGTTAACTGGCGCAACAACTATATCGTGACTTTCGTTTGTGAATGCCGCAACCAGTCCATCTGATCCAGATACGATTTCAGGTTCTAAATATGTTGAATTAAGTAATGCATCTCCAATCGCAAGTGATGGTGCACCTGTTGGAGTGATTAAACTTACCTTTTCCACTTCTTTTGTTGTACAAGATGCTAAACATGCACTACACATTAATACAAGTGATAATAATAAACTTTTTAAAAATTTCATTTCTTTAATTCCTTTCAATATTACTATTTATTTTATTTCATTTGCAAATATATTATATCATATGATATAATATAAAAGTGTAACAAATGTTACACTTAAGGAGTTTTTATGATAAATTTATTAACTAAAGATGAACTACATATATATACATATACTAAGACTTATAAATCAGGTGATGTTATTTTTAATGAAGGAGATCTATGCTCAACAATTGGAATTGTTGAAAAAGGCTATATTACAATATCTACAATAACTCATACTGAAAAAGAAGAAACAATAACTGTTATTAAAGAAAAAGATATATTTGGAGATGCTTTGCTTTTTTCATCAAACCCTATTTATTTAGGTCATGGCCTTTGTAAAAAAGAAACCATCGTTAGATATATAAATAAAAATAGTTTATTATATTTATTTAAGAATAATCAAAAATTCTTAGAAGAGTTTTTAAAACTTATTTCTAACAAAACTCTTGCTATAAAAAAAGAAAATAAACTTTTTAAGCATAAAAATATTGAAGATAGAATAATGCATTATTTATTAGATGAGGCAATAAAACAAAAATCAAATAAAATATATATCAAAAATGTTACATATCTTGCTAATGTTTTATCTCTTCCTCGCCCATCTGTTTCAAGAGAACTTACAAAAATGAAAACAGAAGGTATAATTGATAAAGGAAAAGATATATATGGTATCTACTTATTAATAAAAAAATAAACTAGTTCTTTGAACTAGTTTTTTTCTTCTTCTATTAATAAATTATCTAAAATTTTTTTAAGTACTGGATATAACCATAATATTGATAAGAAACTACTAACGATTAAAAGAAGAGTGAAAGGAATATCACTTATTAAATATGCAAATAGATTAATATCTAAAACTATTACATTTGTTACCATAAACATAAATGAATAAATGATAGCAAAAATTATCCCAAATGAAGCCAAAATTAGGGGTGATTTCGCATTTTTCAAAAAAAGATTAGTAATTATTGGTATGAATAAATATCCCATAAACATTGGAATCATTATAAGAGGGATAAAAGATCCATTTATTAGATTATCTAAACATACATGTATTATTAAAATAAGTGTTACTTCTTTGAATTTTAATGTTTTAGAATATAAAAGAACTAACATTATTGTTAATTGAATATTTGGTAAAAACGCTAAAATTTGTTCTTGGACAAATAAGATACTAGCAAGAAGTGCTATTATCACAATTTTTCGAATATTCATCTAACAACCTGGTTCCCAATCTTCATTTGAAGAATATGTTATTCTTACCTCGTCTTCATCATTTAATGTAAGTATTGTTGCGCCATACATTGCATACTCGCAGTTTACAACTAGTTTAAAATAGTTTTCCCATACATTACTAGCATCATGACCATTAATATTTACAATCATACCCTCAAGATTACCATTTCCCATTTTAACGTCAACACATCTATTAAGTACATCAATTAAAAAATCACCTTCATAAAAAGCAATATCGTCATCAAATATTACTTCATCATTATGTCCTGTTATATATAAATGAATTGTACCACTTGACTTTGTTGTATTTAAATTTATGACAAAAAGCAATATCCCTACTACTAATACTACAAATATACTCACTATTAAATATATAATTTTTTCTTTTTTATTCATTATTAAACTCCTGTATTATTAATCTTTAATCATATTAATCGGAACAATGTAAATATTGTCTTTATTTACATATGCATCCCCTGTTGCAGTAATAATCATCATAAATTTAGGAGGTTTTTTACCATCTTCTACTAACTTTTTGTTAAGTGTTTTTAAAGTGTTTATACCATCATTTATTAAATCCTCACCGCCTAATTTAATTTCTACTAAAGCATAATCACCATTTTTTAAATGAATTACAGCATCACATTCTAACCTATGATTATCACGATAATGTTTTAATTCCCCATTTAATACATTAGCATATATAGATAATTCTTTTACAACAAAATCCTCAAATAAAAATCCAAAAGTTTTAGGATCGTTTAACATATCATTAGGCGACATCCCTAACATGTATGCTGCAATAGATGTATCAACAAAATGTCTTGTTGGAGTAGTAATTATAGAAGTTTTACTTCTAAAATTAGGATTCCAAGCTTCTATATCTTTTAAAATATATAAATCTTTTAATGCTGTAACATATTCATCAAATGTATTTGCATCTAAATTTCTATCATCATGCTGATTAACATCATCTATCATAACTTTTCTACGAGCTTCAGTAGAAACATTTCTTGCGTAACTTCTTAAAATCATTTTAAAAATTTCTGAATCTTTATTTCTAAATTTTTTATTTTTAGAATTTTCAAAATTAAAAAGAGTTTTACAATAATTTTCAGTAATTTTAAGGGATTTATTTTTATCAGAATTTAATGATAGAGGCCATCCTCCTCTACAAATATAAAATGCAGTATCCAATAAATTATAATTTTCATTAGTATAAATAAATTTTTTTTGGTCATTAAATAATTCTCTTATAGATACAAAACCTTTAGATTCTAAAGATTCATACAAACTTAAAGGGCGCATTTCTAGCGTTACAATTCTTCCAGCACCTGAGTGATATATATCATCCATATCAGCAGGAGTTGAACTGCCTGTAAAAATAAATTGTCCGAATTTATTGTCACGATGGTCAACTTCATATCTAGCATAATTCCACAAATCAGGAACATTTTGCCATTCATCAATTAATCTAGGATTATCTCCCATTAAGATCAATTGTGGATCAGCTTTAACCATTTCTATTTTTGATTTTGTATCTAAAACAAACTTACTCTTCGCAAATAATTCACTAGTTGTAGTTTTACCACAAAATTTAGGGCCAGCAACAACAACCACACCAGAAGTTTCTAAAGCTTCTTCTATTTCTTTTTCTATATATCT
Source organism: uncultured Staphylococcaceae bacterium (assembly GCA_964409955.1). Lineage (GTDB taxonomy): Bacteria > Bacillota_I > Bacilli_A > ML615J-28 > CAG-313 > CAG-313. Next base: position 9,715 of record CAYPEY010000019.1, on the reverse strand, counting down.
TTTTAAATACTTACTCATTTTTATCACCAAACATATTTTACTATATATTTGCTTATATGTCAATAATTTTACAACTATTTGCTCCAAGTAATTTCCCCTAATTTGCTCCAAGTAATTTCCCCTAGTTTGCTCCAAATTTTGTAATAAATTGTTTTTAAATGTTAAAAAGTGTAAACATAAATGTTTACACTTTTGTTATTTTATTAGTTATCTTTTTTTACTTGATAGCTAGGTTTTGCACTATAGTGAGTATGTAATAATTCATGTGCAACATGACTATTAGGTTCACCTAAGAATTCTTTATATGCTGCAAGAACTGCTTCATTTTCATGAGATTTATGAAGACCTGCATTCTTGTCGATATCATATAATACACTTGCACGAAGAGCTCTTACATCACAAGATTCTGCAACTTTTGCAGGAACGATTGGTTGTCCACCACCATTAATACATCCACCAGTACATGCCATAACTTCGATGAAGTGATATTGTTTTTTACCTTCTTTAATTCTTCTGAACATTTCAGGTAAGTTAACACTTCCATGTACTACTGCAACATTAACATCAATTCCAGCAACGTTAAGTGTAGCTTCTTTAATTCCGTTTTCAACACCACGAACTACAGTGAAATCAATCTTATTCTCTTTTTCAGGATCTAAGATATGAACAACAGTTCTTAAAGCTGCTTCCATAACACCACCTGTAGCACCGAAGATAACACCTGCACCTGTATATTTAGCAAGTGGACTAACTGGAGTATAATCAGCTAAAGCGTTGAAGTTAATACCATTTCTCTTAACTAAACGAGCATATTCTCTAGTAGTGATTACATAGTCAATATCACGTAATCCATCATGTTCCATTTCTGGACGATTTGCTTCATATTTTTTAGCGATACATGGCATAATTGAAACTACTTTAATCTTAGCTGGATCTACACCAATTTTCTTAGCATAGTAATGTTTAATCATAGCACCTTGCATTTGTTGTGGAGATTTACAACTTGAAAGATTATCTAAGTGTTCAGGATAATAATGTTCAATATATCTGATCCAACCTGGAGAACAACTTGTGATTAAAGGAAGTGCAACTTCTTCACCGTTTAAAGCTTTTTTAACACGTGAAATGAATTCTGTTCCTTCTTCCATAATTGTTAAGTCTGCTGCAAAGTTAACGTCAGTAATATCATCAAATCCTAAAGCATGAAGTGATGCGTAAAGTTTACCTTCACAGTTAGTTCCAATTGGGTTACCAAATTCTTCACCGATTGCAGCACGTACAGCTGGTGCAAATGTTGCAACTAAGTAATTTTCATGGTTATCAAGTTCTTCTTGAACATAATCTAATTGTTCTTTTTCACGGATAGCACCAGTTGGACAAGCTTGAATACATTTACCACAGAAGATACATCCTGCATCTTCGATGTCATGGTTAAGAGCTGGACCAACACAAGTTACGAATCCACGTTTATTGAAGTCAAGAACTCCAGTACCTGCAAGTTTTTCACAAGCACCGATACATCTTCCACAAAGAACACATTTTGATGAATCAAATACGATTGCATCGTTTTGATCATTTAAGATTGGTAATTTCTTTTCAAATTCGCCAGATTCAGCCATTTTGTTATCAATGTTGTATCTGCGAAGAAGTGCAAGTAATTCACAGTTATGTTCTCTTGGACATTTCCAACAATCAAATCTGTGATTTGCTGCGATTAATTCTAAAGTTTGTCTAACTGCATCTCTTACACGTTTAGTGTTTGTAAGTACATTGATACCTTCCCAAACTTGAACTGAACATGAGTTTTTAAGTGATCTCATACCAACGATTTCAACAACACAAACACGACAAGATGCGTTTTCATTAATTCCTTCTAAGAAGCAAAGACGTGGAATATCAATTCCTAGAGAGTCTGCTGCTTGCATAATTGTATAGTTAGCAGGAACTTGAGTAGCTATACCATTTATTGTTACATTTACTAATTTTTCCATAAAAACATCCCCTCCTATTTAACCACGATTGCATTTTTAGGACAGCCTTTAACACAGCTTCCACATTTAATACATTTACTTTGGTCAATAACGTGTACTTCTTTTACATTACCACTAATTGCATCAACTGGACAATTTCTCTTACATTTTGTACATCCGATACAAGCATCTGTAATTTCGAATGATAATAAGTCTTTACAAACACCAGCTGGACATTTTTTGTCAACAACGTGAGCTACATATTCATCACGGAAGTTAGCAAGAGTTGATAATACTGGGTTTGGAGCACTTTGACCAAGACCACAAAGTGATGCGTCTTTAATCATATTACCTAAGTTTTCTAAAGTATCTAAATCTTCAAGCGTTCCTTCACCACGAGTGATTTTCTTTAAGATTTCAAGCATTCTCTTAGTACCTTCACGACAAGGAGTACATTTACCACAAGATTCATCAACTGTGAAGTCAAGGAAGAAACGAGCAACGTCAACCATACAGTTGTTTTCATCCATTACGATCATACCACCAGAACCCATCATTGAGCCAAGTGCAATTAAGTTATCATAATCGATTGGAGTATCTAAGTGTTTAGCAGTTAAACATCCACCAGAAGGTCCACCTGTTTGAACAGCTTTGAATGCTTTATTATTAGGACATCCACCACCAATATCATAAATTACTTCACGTAAAGTTGTACCCATAGGGATTTCAACTAAACCTGTATTTTTAATTTTTCCGCCAAGTGCGAATACTTTTGTACCTTTAGATTTTTCAGTACCAATTGATGAGAACCATTCCCAACCATTTAAAATAATAACTGGAACGTTTGCATATGTTTCAACGTTATTGATGATAGATGGTTTTTGCCATAAACCTTTTTGAGCAGGGAATGGAGGTTTGTTACGTGGCATACCACGTTCACCTTCGATTGATGCGATTAAGGCAGTTTCTTCACCACAAACGAATGCACCTGCACCTAAACGAACATCCATATCGAAATCAAATCCACTACCGAAAATATCTTTACCAAGTAAACCATATTCTCTTGCTTGTTTAATAGCATATTCTAATCTTTCAACAGCGATTGGGTATTCAGCTCTGATATATACATAACCCATTGAAGCACCAATTGCATAACCAGCGATTGCCATAGCTTCAATTAAACTATGAGGGTCACCTTCAAGAATTGAACGGTCCATGAATGCACCTGGGTCACCTTCATCGGCATTACAAATTACATATTTTTGATCTGCTGCATTTTTAGCACAAAGTTCCCATTTAAGACCTGTAGGGAAACCTCCTCCACCACGTCCACGTAAACCTGCTTTTTTAATGATATCAATAACTTGTTCAGGAGTATATTCAGTTAAACATTTACCAAGTGCTTGATATGCATCTCTACCGATAGCTTCATCGATATCAAATGGATTAATCATACCACAGTTACGAAGAGCGATTCTTAATTGTTTATTATAGAATCCGATTTCACCAAATGATTTAATTTTTGCAAGTTCTTCTTCAGTTGCTTCTTTATAAGCTTTTGGCTCATAGATACGACCCTTTAAAAGGTGTTCTGAACATATTTTTGCAACGTCATCTACTGATACATGAGAATAGAAAGTTTGTTCTGGATAAACAATAACGATAGGACCTTTTTCACAAAGACCGAAACATCCAGTTTGAATAACTTGAACTTCGTTATCTAATCCAAGCGCTTTAATATTTTCAACAAAAGCGTCTTTAATTTTATCTGATTTTGATGATAGGCACCCTGTCCCACCACATACTAATACTTGTGAACGAATTAACATAATCTATTACCTCTTACTTTGCTGCTTTAATAGCTTCTAATGTTTTGGCTTCAATTACTTTTCCACCAATAATATGTTGTTCTAAAATAGCTTCAACATCACTTACTTTAACTTCAGCATAAGTAGTACGATTACCTGCTGCATCAAATACTTCTACGATTGGTTCTAATGCACATTCACCAAGACATCCAACTTGAGTAACTGTTACATTTTCTAAATTCTTTGCAGCAACACCATCTACGAATGCTGCAAGAACAGGACGAGCACCAGCTGTAATACCACATGTAGCCATACCAACAACTACACGATAACCATCTTTAGCAGTACGAAGGTTAATTTTATTGGCAGCCTCTTCTCTAATTTTCTTTAAATCTGCTAAACTTTTCATAGTTCCTCCTCATAATAATTCTTTTATTATTTAGTCTATTTTAGACCTTCTTTTATAAAATCTTTTATCCATGACATAATTGATGGTTCTGTAATTTCTACTCCATCAAGTACCTCTTTTATTTGACGAGTGTCAAGTTCAAATACTTCTTTTTCGAGATTTTTAAACTTTATATTAAACACTACATCAACATTATACGGATTAATCACTAATACAAATAAACTTTCCGCAATATCTCCAAGTGGAATTGAATCAATGTGGTTTGTATACATTTTTGCATGAAATACAGTTCCAACATTTAATTCAGATTGTATTTTTAAGAATCCTCCTGTTTGTTCACATGTTTGAACAAACAAAGGAATTCCAAGTCCAACTTTTCTAGTTTTTCTAGATGTGTAAAAAGGACTTAATACATTCTTTACAGTTTCTTCACTCATTCCACAACCATTATCTTCAATCCACACTTGAATATTATCAAGTTGTTCTTCTATTGTTACTTTTAAGAGTGTTGCATTTGCTTTAAAAGCATTACTTGCAACATCTAATATATGTAGTGATAAATCTATCATTATTGTTTACTACCTCTTATTGTTTCAAAAAAACAATCAATGCTTAAATTTTCTAGTTCAATAAAGTTTTCAGCTTCTGATATATCTACAATTTGATGAGCATCTGAATCTCTTAATATCATAAATCTTTTATCAAGTTTATTTTCTATTTTTGAAATATCATAATTAGCATTTACTTCTATTGCGTCAAAGTAACCATAATATTCATTACTTACTTTTTCAAAGATATCACTTGGATATTTTTCGATATGAGCAAGTATCATTAAGCCATCAAATTTTTTAACTACTGTATTTAACTCTTTCAAACTAAAATTACTGCTTCCCATCAAACTTGTTTGATAGTTATATACAATATCATCATATATATCAAACACTTGTTGTTCACCATAAATTATCTCATCATGCATTCTATTTGTTAATTTCCCATCTAAAATTTGTTGAAAAGCTTTTGCTATTTCAAAGGTTTTAAATAAACAAACTACATGATATTTTTCATTAACTTCGACTTCTGCTCCTGGAATTACAAGCATCTCATAACTTTCTATCAAATCTTTTACAACATCAAGTTGTAAGCAAGAATTATGATCAGTTACTGCAATAATATTTAATTCCTTCAACATCGCCATATTTAATATATTATTTGGGCTCATTAATATATCAGCACAAGGCGACAAAGCAGTATGAATATGTAAATCATAAAAATATCTCATAAGTTATAAATTGCGCGAATAACTTCAACAACATTTAATTTTGTTGAAACAAGTACAATTGACTCTTCATCAGCTTTATTAATCATTTCTTCAGTTGGCATTACACCTTCTGCAAAAACAATTACTGGTAAATCAAGTAAACTTGCAACAGCTATCGAATTCATGTTCGACATAATAGTTAAAAACATATTATTTTCTTTAGCGTGCCCCATTACATGACTTAATAAATCGCCTGCATAGATATCAACAAATTCTGCATCTTGTAATTTTGTAACGATATTTCCTTCAATTTTGTCTATAATTTCAACTACTCGCATATTTCCTCTTAGTTAAAGTAAATAACAATTTCAAGTCTTGTACCATTTGGTGATGACTCAATATTAAATTCATCACTAGCATTTTTAATATTCATAAGACCCATACCAGCACCAAAGCCATAATAGATAGCTTGAGTATTTGCTGTAGAATAACCTGGTTGAATTGCTTGTTCAATATCTTTAATACCAGGACCTCTGTCTTGAAATATTACTGTAATTTTTTCATCATCCATTGTATATTTACAAAATCCACCATAAGAATGAATTACTACGTTGATTTCTGCTTCATATACTGCAATTGATACTCTTTTAATGATTGGTTTATTTACACCTGCTTGAATTAAATTCTTTTTAATTCTGCTAGATACCATACCAGCATTTTCGAGATCCATTGCCTCAATTTGTAATTCTTCTGTTAAATTAATCATTATAAATCACTTAATCCTTTTACTCCGGCTTGATATAATTTTCCACAAACTGTGAAAGATACATCATTTGTTCCAAGAACAATAATTCCAGAATTATAAGCTTGTTCTAATACTTGAGGTGATGGTACTTTTGCACGAGTTATTAAGATTGCAGCAAAATCTAACATTTCTGCAGTTCTTATACTTTGCATTGTAACATTTCCTGTAATTAGAATACCTGCTTCGCAGAAACCTTCTGGTGCTTCACGTAATACCATTAAAGCATCACTCATTAAGTCACCACTGAAAGCATATTTTAATTCAAAATCTGCTGGTTTAATTGGTGGAGTTAATTCTTTACCACGAATGACTTCTACTATTTTGTCAACTGTCATAAACTATGCAGTATATTTTGCGTAAGCTTCTGAAGCAGTTTTAACTGTTGCGCTTCCGAATACATCATCATCTACTGAGAATACTGGTGCAAGACCACATGCTCCAATACAACGAGTTTCAACTAATGTGAATAATCCATCTTCAGTAGTTTGATTTGAGTTGATTTGAAGAATCTTTTTAAATTCGTCAACAATTGCTTGAGAACCACGAACATAACAAGCTGTTCCAAGACATACACCAATAACGTGTTTACCTTTTGGTTCAAGTGTGAAACGAGAATAGAATGTTACAACACCATTGATTTTAGCAATGCTTTCTCCTAATTCTTCTGAAATAATTTTTTGTACTTCAAGTGGGATACAACCAAAGATTGTTTGTGCATCATGAAGTGTAGGCATTAGAGGACCTGGTTTTTGCTTGTGTTCAGCAATTTTTTTCTTTAATAATTGTACTTGGTCCTCTGACATTTGTAATTTAACTGACATTTCTTACCTCCTATTTTAACAAACTTATTATATCATAAAACCTATTTTTAAGCAATAGTTTAAAACTAAAAATTCAAATTTAGACATTTTTCGAACATTTAGTTTTACAATTATTTCCTATTTATAAATTATTTGAAATATATGTATTATAAAATTTATTGCGTTTTTATTTTTTATTTAGTATAATTATAAGTGAAAGGACGTGATATTAATAATGTTAAAAAAATATATTAATTTTTTTGGATCCATAATAATTCTAATATGTATATTAAATTTAACAAGTTGTGCTAAAAAATATACAGTTTCGTTTTATGTAGATGATCAAATTATAGAAGAAATAGAGGTTAAAAAAAGAAAAACCATCACTCCTATTAATGACCCAAATAAAGAAAATCATATATTTATTGGGTGGTATAATAAAGATGAGTTATTTTCTTTTAATACTAAAATTACTTCTAATATTTCTCTTGATGCTCACTTCGAACATATCTGCGAAAAAGAAGGCCACATTTGGATTGATGCTACAACTGAAAGTCCTAAAAAGTGTACTACGTGTGGCGATACTGAAGGTGAAAAAATACCAACGGTTTCGAGTATTGAAATAATTGGAGCTGCTAATTTACTTGTAGATGAATCAATTAATTTAAAGGCGATTTGCTATCCCGAAGGCTCAAGCCAAGATGTCACTTGGAGTATAAATACAAGTGGTGGAAGTAGTGCAACTATTACGAATGATGGTATTTTAACCGGAATTAAAGAAGGCAAAGTTTATGTAACTGTAAGATCTAACCAAAATAGTGCAGTTTATAAAACTATTACACTCAGGGTTTTACACCATCTACTTGAAACAAATGTATATGATGTTTTTAATATAATGACTTGTTTTGGTACTAATGCGTCAACAGATATAGAAATTAATTATCATACATATAATACTGAAACTAGTGTCGAGTATACTCTTGCAACAGATCCTGAATTCAATAACTTAACTGAAGTTACCGGTTACGCCTATTATTTCGAAGACTCAAGTGAAACGCTTGAATCTATATTTGTTCCAAGAAATATCGTAAGAGTATCAATAACTAACTTAAATCCTAATACAGAATATATATACAGAATTAATAAAGGCGATAATACCTACTCTGAAATTTATTCATTTAAAACAAGTCCGAATGATGGTTCTGATTCTAGTTTCTTAGTTTTATCAGATATTCATTATCATGTATCTTACGATGAATCTAACAATCCTACATCTACTGGCGCTGAATCAAGTGAAAAACTCATTTCAAAAGCTTTAGAAATAAACCCCAATATCGGATTCATTGCGACAGCTGGTGATACAATTGATAGAGGAGGAAGTTCTAATACTTGGGATATATTCTTCAATTTATCAACAAGCCTAAAAACTTTACCTAGAATTGGTGTGGTAGGAAATCATGAATTCTATATTAACAATACTAGTACTGCTCAGCTTGATAATAGATATCATATTATTAATCATGCAACACCACTTAATGGTCCAAAAGCTCAACTCGGAAGTAGTGGATATTTTGTATATAATGATATTTTATTTCTAGCAATTGATAATGAAGATGGAACCGGTAGATCTGAACTGCTTGAATGGATTGACTATACTTTAACTAATGTAGAAGCAAGATATACAATAGCTATAATGCATAGGCCTATATTTTACGAAGGTAATAACATTGATAGAGACGAAAAAATGATGGCGATTTTTGAAAAGCACTGCGTAGATTTAGTTTTATCAGGACATTACCACAGTGATGATTATGTAGCTAATTATTATGAAGGAAGTATCTCAACTGATGCATATCTTGGTGTAAATTATTTATCACTTCATTCTGCAGGTAATAAAGGGGCTACAGAAGCAAATCCAGCCTCTGCTTATCTAATTGAAACAAAAGATGGAAATATTATAATTAAACGTTTTGATGAAGAAGGAAATATCAAATCAACTAGAACAATTAATACTAAAAAAGAACAACCTGTTATTGAAGAGACAAAAGACAATTTAATCAATTCAATAGAAGGTATATATAATGAAACTGATAGAAGTTATACAATTAGCTTCTCAAATAAATTTTATGGAAATGTTAAAAAAATTGAAATAACAGAAAACTTACGTAATGAAATAAGCAAAGTAATGTTATTCCCAACACCTTCATATACATCAGTTACTATATCCGAATTAAAAGATTTATATGATTATGAATTTAACCTATCTATTACATTTAGTGATGGCACTAAAAAAGATGTAATACTAGAACTTATTCAAAGTGAGACTTCATCATTTACTGCACAGACTATAACTGATAGTAGTATAACTTTATATTTTGTTCCAGATAATGATATAAAATATAGTATATATACTTATTCTATCATAGTCGACAATAATGATCCTATTAATTTCGATAGTTTAGATGATTACTTTAATGATATTAATTACTATACAATTGATAATCTTGAATCTAATAAAACTTATACTATAACTTTACTTGCTTTAAATTATAAAGGAAAAGCTATTTATACAAAAACTATAACAATAACGACAAAAGAACAAAAATGATATTTTCAAAAATCATTCTAAGAATTTATAATTCTTATTTTATAAGAAGCAATTAGT
>CAYPEY010000018.1:0-41565 GCA_964409955.1 uncultured Staphylococcaceae bacterium | reverse complement strand
GTATACCTTTATAAAATTGAAAGCAAAAAAACAGGTTTTATTCCAAAACCTGTTTTATTTATTTTTTAGTTCATTGATTTTTTCCTCGAATTCAAGTGGCAGTTCACTTGTAAATTCCATGTATTCACCAGTTCTAGGATGATTGAATCCAAGAGTTTTTGCGTGGAGATATTGACCAAACTCAGTAGTTTGTTTCTTTACACCATATAAAGGATCATTTACTACAGGGTGTTCAATAAAGTTCATATGCACTCTAATTTGGTGAGTACGTCCTGTTTCAAGCTCTACTTCTAAAAGTGAAGCATCGCGGAATCTATCAACTACTCTAAAATGAGTAATAGCATGTTTACCACCCTCAACAACAGCCATTTTTTGTCTGTTTTCAGGATCACGTCCGATTGGCGCATTAATTTTTCCTAAGTTATGGCTTATTGAACCTGTAACAATTGCAATATATTTTCTTGTTGTTGTTTTCTCTTTTAATTGTTCGCTTAAAGATTTATGAGCCATATTATTTTTACAAAGAACTAAAAGTCCTGATGTATCTTTGTCAATTCTATGTACAACACCAGCTCTAAAATCACCATTTAGATTTGATAATTCTTTACAGTGATAAAGCATTGCATTAACAAGTGTACCACTAGGATGACCTGGTGCAGGATGTACAACCATTCCACTAGGTTTATTTACAACAATAACATCTTCATCTTCGTATACGATATCTAAAGGAATATTTTCTGGAACTAGATCAATAATTTCATTTTCTTTTGGAAACATATCAATAATGTCACCGTTTTTAATTTTAAATGAAGGTTTTACAACTTTATTTTTAACTAAAATAAGTGATTGATCGAAATAATCTTTAAGTTCTGATCTTGATAAATCTTCGCACATTTCTGCAAGATATTTATCAATACGGTATTCTTCTTCTTCAATCCCTATTGCTAATAAATCTACTATAAATTGTTCTTTAATCATTTGAAAGCTCCGTTTCTAAAGATTCATCTTGTTGTTTTGATTTATCTTTTTCTACTTTATCAAAAAATAAAATATTTATCGCAAGAAGAATTGTTCCAACTACTAAGAATGAATCTGCAACATTAAAGATTGGAAAATCCATAAATGCAGTTTCAATAAAATCAACTACACCATCAACTCTAAAGAAACGATCTATCATATTACCAATAGTTCCACCCAGTATAAAAACTATTGCAATACTATAAAATGGTTTTTTCTTTAAATCGTAATCTTTTAAGAAAAATAGCATAATAAAAGTTGCTATTAGACTAACCATCGCAAGAACATCTGTATGCTCTGAACACATAGACCATGCTGCACCTTTATTATAAGCAAGACGCCAATGAATAAAGCCTTCAATAAAAGGTACAGAGCCTTTTGATGTTAAGTTGTTAATCGCAATTATTTTCGTTAATTGGTCAAAATATACTATAAAAGCTACTATTAATAAGCATGTTGAAACTGGTCCTAATAATTCTTTTATAAAAATTTTTCCATATTCTTTCTTTGAAATAGTTTTATTTTCATAATTATTTATTAATTTTTCATAAAGAACTGAAGATCCACATAATACTAAATCAGCTAATATTATTGATAGAGCTAGTAAAAACCAAAATTGCCAAGTTATTATTGAGTATTGTAAAAATAACGTTACCATTACTATTACAATAGGAATAGCAATTAGTATTGTTAATAACACTGTATAAAAGCCAGATTTAAAGCTTATTGTGCTCCATAAATTCTTTAATTTATCTATTAATTTTTTCATTATTCACCTTCCATAAAAACACGTGAATCTAAATATTCTATTACATCATCTAATGAACTTACAACTACTAATTTAATATGTGGATTCTTTAAAGTATTGTAAGCAGCAATAGCATCTTTATAATTATTTTCTTTTTTATATTCTTCTTCTACCATGCTTTCAACAGGAATAAAGAATACATCTACATTTGAAAGTTCAGCTGTTATGATTTTTTGGTAAATACCACCGATTGCGCCAGCATCTCCATATGCATCAACAGTTCCTGTTCCTGCAACTTTCAATTTGTTTAAATTTTTATATCCTGTAAGAGATGCATAAACATAAAGTGATTGCATGAGTCCTCCACTTGGGCCTATTGTATAGCCATAATCCCAATCGTAGGCAATACTTTCAATATCAATTTTATTTGGAACAGTATATGAATAAGTATTAATACCGAATGCTGCTATTTTAACATCATCTATTATATAATAACCATTAGAAACAATGTTAAAATTTAATTCCTCATATGAATTATCGATACTATCACCTTTTCTAAGTACTGTTATTTCATAAGTTTTATCTTTTTCAAATAAGATTTCATCTGTAACATTATCAAATTCATTCTCTTTAGATAACTTATCAAAAGCTACACCATTAAATGAAGTGATAATATCGCCTACTTTTAATTCTTTAGGACTAAAAGTGTATAATGTATGAATAATATACCCTTTAAAAGAGTCGTCATCTATAATGTTATCATATCCTGCAGCTGTATAGCCTGCGATAATTGAATTATAAATACTAACCTTTTTTTGTATTAATCCTGAAGAATATGCTACTTTATAATCTGTTACTTCATATTCATAGCTCTCTGTTATACTTGCGTAAGGATTAACTTTTGCAAATAAATAACTTAATAAATTTACTTTAGAATAAGAATACACAGATACAGTATTTACACTATTTGATTCTTTATTTCCTACTTGAATTACATCTGATACACTAGATATTGTTGCGGGGGTTGTAATGTCATAATTTACTTTTACTAGACTAGATATTATTATAAATAAATATGGAATTGCAAGTACAATTATTAATTTCCAATATTCACTTAATAATTTCTTCATTAACTTTCCACCCTTACTGTCATTGGTTTCATTTTTCTATAAGTTACACCTGCAGCATCTGCCATCTTTTTAGACGCAAGATCGCTTGGTGTACCACTATATTTATCATCAGAATAAACAATTTCTTTAATTCCTGATTGAATAATTAATTTCATGCATTCATGGCACGGGAAAAGTGATACATAAATTGTAGCACCTGTTAAATCACTTGTAGAATTTAAAATTGCGTTAGGTTCTGCATGTACAACAAATGGATATTTAGTTTCTAGGAAGTCTCCACTTCTTTCCCAAGGGAATACATCATCTGAACATCCATAAGGAAATCCATTGTATCCAATACCAACGATTCTTTTATTTTGGTTTACAATACATGCTCCAACTTTAGTATTAGGGTCTTTACTTCTATATGAAGAAAGTAAAGCTACACCCATAAAATATTCATCCCAAGAAATATATGAATTACTTTTCATAATGCAACTCCTATTTTAATTTAATTCTTAATTCATCAAGTTGTTTATCAGCAACTCTTGTAGGTGCATCACTCATTGGACATTTTGCACTTGCAGCTTTAGGGAATGCAATTACTTCACGTAAGTTATTATTTCCTGTTAAAAGCATTACAAGTCTATCAAGTCCAATAGCAAGTCCACCATGAGGAGGTGTACCATATTTTAATGCATCAACAAAGAATGAGAATTGATTTTTAACTTCTTCATCTGATAAACCAATTGCTTTAAACATCTTAGCTTGAGTTTCTTGGTTGTGAATTCTAATACTTCCTCCACCAAGTTCATAACCATTAAGCACGATATCGTAAGCTTTAGCACGACATGCGCCAGGATTAGTTAACATTAAATCTTCATCACCATCTTTAGGAGATGTGAATGGATGGTGTGCCGCAACATATCTATTTTCTTCTTCATTATATTCAAATAATGGCCAATCAACAACCCATAAAAAGTTAAATTTAGAATTATCGATTAAATTCATTTCTTTAGCTACTTGTAAACGTAGTGCACCTAAAGCAAAGTTACAAACTTCTGCTTTATCTGATACAATTAACACTAAGTCTCCATTTTCTATGTTGAAAGATTCAACTAAACTTGTCGCATTAGTTTCAGTTACAATTTTAGCAATTGAACCAGCAAATGCATTATTTTCATATTTTAACCAAGCAAGGCCACTTGCATGATATTTTTTAGCCATATCAGTTAAACGATCAATTTCTTTTCTAGAATATTTACTAGCTCCACCTTTAACAATAATAGCTTTAACTTTGTTTCCAGCATTTAATTGATTTTGGAATACTGTGAATTCAACATCTTTTGCCCAATCAGATAAATCTTCAAGTAGCATATCAAATCTTGTATCTGGTTTATCACTACCATATTTATTCATTGCAATGTCGTATGGCATACGAATAAATGGTGTAACGATATCTTGATTTAAAGTTTCTTTCCAAATACGTTTAAGTAAGTTTTCAATTGTTACATAAACATCTTCTTCATCAACAAAACTCATTTCAACATCAACTTGTGTAAATTCAAGTTGACGATCTGCTCTTAAATCTTCATCTCTAAAACATCTTGCAATTTGAAAATATCTATCCATACCAGAAACCATTAATAATTGTTTATAAATTTGTGGTGATTGAGGTAGGGCATAGAAACATCCTTCATGAACACGAGATGGAACTAAGAAGTCACGAGCACCTTCAGGTGTAGATTTACCTAAGAATGGTGTTTCAATTTCAACAAATCCAAGTTCATCAAAATAATTTCTAATTGCAATTGTAGTTTTATGTCTTAAAACTAAATTTCTTTGCATTTGTGGTCTTCTTAAGTCAAGATATCGATATTTCATTCTTGTATCTTCTAAAGCATCTGTATTATCTTGAATTAATAATGGTGGTTGTTCAGCGGTATTTAAAACTTCAAGTTCATTTACTAATACTTCAATATCACCTGTTGGAATATTGTTGTTTTTACTTTGACGTTCTACAACAACACCAGTTACCTTTAATACATATTCATTTTTAACTTCACTTGCTAGATTATAATTTTGATTATTAGGATCTACTACAAGTTGAGTAATTCCATATCTATCTCTTAAATCAATAAAAATTAATCCACCAAGATTACGTTTTTTAGCACACCAACCTGTTAGTGTAACAACTTCACTAACATTTGCTAATCTTAATTCTCCATTGTTTTTTGTACGCATAATATTAAACTCCTTTTACAAAATAAAAAATGAGGTGACTCAATCCTAAGGACGAATTTATTAATCCGCGGTACCACCTTAGTTTGGACAAGCCACCCTCTTATATTGCTTAACGTGCAAAATATCCGTTTTTCTCCAAGTTTGTCAGACTTTTCACAGAAAAAATTAATATACTAAAGTATTATACACTAATTTTATAAAATTATCAAGATAATTGATTAATTAATCTTTTTATGAAAATTATTAAAATAAATTTCGTTTACGGCATCACAGTATACTTGTGCTATTTCTTCACGTTTTGACCCTTTTTTAATCAAATCTTGAACAAAAATAGAATAACCTATAATCATTTTTCTAGTTTTATAGATATTTTATTTAATATTCCTATTATAATAACTATAATTGCACAAGTGGCAAATACAACAACATCAAATAATGAATCAGAAGTTGCCATTTGTGATGATGAAAACCCCATAATAATGCCTATAATTGCTACTAGTATTATACATCAGGTTTTAACTTCTTCATATTATTTTCCCTCTTTTAAAACTAACTCACACAAATAATAACTATTCCCCCACATAAACTTTTCACCTACGATTTTAAAATCTAATTTTTCATAGATCTTTTGGGCAGGGGTATTTATTACTGCAGTTGACAAATGAATACTATTATAGTTTCTTTTTTTAATTTCTTCTATTACATTTTCTAACAAGAATTTTCCTATCCTGAGACCACGATAATTCTTATTAACTACAACTCTACCAATCTCTGCAACATTCACTTTTTCGCACCATTCATCAAATTCATCCATTTCATTTTCCGGAACAATTGAAACAGATGCTACAACTTTATTGTTGATAGCTACAACAAACAAATTATTTGTTTCAAAGTCATGATTTGCTTCCATAATTGTTGGATAAAGTTCATTCCAAACACAATATTCATCACCTTTTACTGAGTAATACAAATCAACAATTGTTTCAATTTCTTCTTTTAACGCTAGTCTAAATATCATATTCTACATAAATAGCATTAAAAGAATGCTCAATCCTATTCCTAAAAATGTCCCTAATGCATATCCAACTGAACCAACTATTAAACCTGGAACAATAAGTTTTTCATTTTTAATTTGCGAAGCAATAGCTGGAACAAAGGCAGGTCCATAAACTCCTGCTGTAAGCACTATTAAAGTACAATCAGTTTCTATTTTAAAGAAATATGAAAGAATTATATGTAAAATGAACGTTCCAACAGTAATTATTCCAAAGAAAAATACAATGTATAAGAAATTACTGCCTAAATTTTCAAGATTTAAACAACTTGCAAGGGCAAACGAAAATACCAAAATTAAGTATTGTCCTACTAAATTGTTCCCTTCTACTTGTTGAATATTTTTATTAAAAGAAGCAATAATACCCATAACTGTTACGCCAATCAACAAGGCTGGCACTAAATATGTAAACATTTCACCTTCTTTTGCGCCAAACATAAACCATAAAACTATTCCAATTAAAGCAGAAGCTAACGCCATAAGTACAGCAAGCAATATACAAAAAAACACATTTTTAACATTTTTTAAAGGAACTTTTTCCAATGATTCGTAATTTTTCATATCTGATTCATTCGTCAAATACTCATTAGTAGAAAATCTATTTAAAAGTAATCCAACAAGAGGTTTTGATGCAAAAAGCAAAAAAACATAAAAAACTCCACCAATAATCATATCAGCAAGATTGGCTAAAGTTATAACATCTTTATCCAAAGTAAGTGCTGACCCAATTGCATTTAAATTAGGTGTGCCACCCGTATAAAGACCCATAGCCATACCACTTAAAATCTCGACATTTTCAAGTTTATTTTTAAAGCAAAAGAAAGTTATTGTTATCACTATTATCAATGAAATAACTAAAGCTAACATTGATTTAAAAATAGTTTTAGATAGTTTTTTAGTTTCCTTTAAATTAGAATTAAATAACAAAAGTGGAATAGCAACAGAAATAGCCAAATAACTTCCTATTTCCCCTATATCATTATTTAAATTAAAATCTATACCTAATTTATTAATCACAAAAACAATTAAAGCAACAACTATTCCTAATAAATAGGCCATTCCTATCATACCAATCATTTTAACAAACTTATATTTTCGAAGTTTTAAAATTAATAACGGTACAAGAAAAATCATTATTGTTTGAATTACACTAATTACTATCATCATCACTCTCCATTTCGTAAATGCGATATACTTTATCTATTTTTCCACCAAAATGTTCAAACACCTCATAAGATTTTTTATTATGTTCTACGATGGTTCCACCTTCAAACTCAACTATTCTATTTTTAATATGCGCTTCTCCGGCTTTTGAAAACATTAATCCAAGTAACATCGTATTTTGATATTCAGGGATAACATATTGTAACCAACCACGAGTTTTATTAATCTTATTCCTATATAATAAAAATTTAAAAATATTAAACTTACCGTTCATTTTGCTAAATACTTGATTAAGTTCAGGTAATATTACCAGAAAACCTATAGGCTTGTTAGTTTCTTGTTCTCTTGCAATAATAATATATTCATCTTTTAAAAACAAACGCATTTGTTTAAAAATTGATTGTATTAACTCATATGTTGGAGCAACCTCATAATTAACTTCTGTTGTTGCTACGCTCATTACATCAACAAGTGCTTTAATATCATCTTCAATATGTTTTCTATTTAGTGTTGAAATTATGATGTTTTCTCGTTTTGAAATTTTCCCCATTTTTAATACTTTTTTTAAAACTTCTCCTGAAACTTCTAAACTCATGGAATAAGTATCAACTTTTTTCTTAAATCCTAATTTTTCATAAATCTCAACATAATAAGGATAATTATATGTTAAAAAGACGCTAGGCATTTTATTAAAATTATTAGTTAATACACCGCGCCTTGTATCTGGATCATACGGACAATATGGTCCCTCAAATCTTGTTACACCACATTTTAAAGCATGTTCTTTCATTTCATCAACTAAATCATAAGCAATACTAAAATCATCAACAAAATCGAAAAAAGAAAAATAACAAACTTTTTTACCTGTTTTTAAGTCATCTTTAAAAGTATATAAAATTCTTCCATAAACAACATTTTTATGAATACAAAGCAATGCATGATAATTTTTATCATATAACACTTCTTTGCGCAATTCATTAAATTGGACTTTAAAAAATGGTAAAACATAGTTATTTTCAGTTTTGTATAACTTTTTTACAAAGTAAATAAATTGTTTTAATTCTTTTTCAGTATTTACTATTTTAATCATAAAAATCACTCCATATTAATAATATACCAAAAAAACATAGTAATTACCACTTTTTAGTTAAAAAACTTGTAAGATTTTGAATCTTACAAGTTTTCATCCATTAATTCATTAGCTAAATTCACAATTTCTTCGCCATATTTATTCTTTAAATTATTCTGAATTTTTGTAAAAATCGGATAACAAAGAAGCATTGCTAAAGTTCCTATTATCACAAATGGAATACCAATGTACCAATAATTTACCCATTCTAAAAAAAATGTCATACCTGTACCAAAAATAAGCATTCCGATTACACCAATTGAAATTCCTAAAGCAACAGGAATGTTTTTTACCTTACTATCTAGAGATCTAAGGCGTTCTAGTTTATTATCATCTTTAGTTTTTGGTAAGTATTGGTTTCTGATACTCTCTATTTCTTTTCTTTCGCTTTGAGATGGGGCTGTATATTTATATTCAAATTTATCACTCATTATTCATTCTCCATAATTATAATTGTAAAGGTAGTTCCAATACCTAATTCACTTTTTACACTAATAGTTCCACCAAGAATATCTATTACTTTCTTTACTAAAGCAAGCCCTAGCCCGTTTCCCTCACTTGAATGGGCAGTATTACCTTGATAAAATTTATCAAACATGTGATATCCTGTCTCGCTACTCATTCCACAACCGTTATCTTCTACTACTATAATATATTTTTCATCGTCTTTATTTAATGATACTTTAATTTTACCACCAGCATCAGTAAATTTAATTGCATTGCTCATTAAATTATTTACAACAATTTCAATATAATTCTTAATTGAATTAATTTTTAAATCTTCTTCAATATCACAATCAAGAGAGATATTTTTTTGTTCTAATAATTCTTCAAACATTAGTATCTGAGATTCTAATAAATTACTTAAATTAAAGTTTTCAACATCACTATCCAATTTATTATTTTCGAGTTTATTAAGTTTTAGTATATTCATAACTAATGTATTTAACCTCTTACAACTCTCTTGTAAATTATTTAAATAAACTCTTCTTTCTTCATCGGTTAAATTATCTTTTTCTAAAACTTTTGCATATTGCATAATGATCGCAAGTGGTGTTTTAATTTCATGTGATACATTACTAATAAAATCATTCTTCAATATTTCGTTTTTAGAAAGTTCTTTTGTCATTATGTTCAAGTTTTCTTTAATCTTATCAAACTCATCATAATATTCATAAGAATGATGAGGAACAAGTCTTATTTTAAAATTACCTTTTGTAATTTGTTTTGTCGCATAGAGTATTTCGTTAAGAGGATTTTCAATCATTATTTTTCTTCTAAGTACATCTATTAATGAACATAAGAAAGCATTAAAGAAAATAACTACTAGCATTAAAAGAGCTATTTGATAATTTTCTTTATATTCAATTTTAGAATAAAATAATACCGCAACACTTACATTAAAGCCGGTAACCAAAGTAAATCCAAGAAACCCAAACATTAGATATCCTAGTCTTTTCATTTTAGAACCACCTTATAACCAAGTCCATGAACAGTTTGGATTTCAAAACCTGTGCAATTTTTAGTCTTTTCACGTAGTTTTGCCATGTAAACATCTACAGTTCGAGAAGTTGCTGAAGAATCATAATCCCAAAAATCTTCCATCAATTTTCCTCTTGTAAAAGTTTTCTTAGGATATTGTAACATATTATATAATATATCAAACTCTCTTACAGTAAAAGGAACTTCAACATCATCAATGTATGCAGTATGTTCTTCTTTGTTCATTTTTAAGTTGCCAACAATTAAATCACTACTAATTCCAATTTTTAATCTTCTTTGAAGAGCATTGATTTTCATAACAAGTTCATCTAAATCAAATGGTTTAACAATATAATCATCAATTCCAATTTTATAACCTAATTGTTTTGATGGTTTATCATCTCTTGCAGTCATGAAAATAATTGGGATATCTGGATTAGATTCTCTGACTTGTCTTGCAAATTCAAAGCCATCACAAAGTGGCATCATTATATCACTTAAAATTAAATCAAACTTTTCATTTTCTAACATTACAAGTCCATCAAGTCCATTATAAACTGACTTAACTTCATAATTTTCACTCTTTAAATGAGCTGAAGTTAACATATTTAAATCTTTATCATCTTCTAATAATAATATTTTTAACATATTACTCATCTCCCATGTTAATTTTCTTATATCCTAATTCCAACATTTTATTATCTAATTTATCTATAAGTTTAGCATTTTTAAAATAATTAACAAGTCCACCAAATGCATATGGAAATATTAAAATTTCTGATAGAGTTATAACCAGTATCAAAACATAAATGTTCCATTTTGGAATTGGATTTTTTCCTTTTATTATATGACCATCAATAATTTCACCATTTGCTTTTCCTACATAAAAATAATTTCCATAAAATTTACTATTAGTAAGTTGAATCTCAATATCTTCTGTTATTTTATTGTTATCAATCGCCCTATAAACATTATGTTCTCTATCAACAATACTAATTTTTGGAGCTATCATTACAAAGCCACCAAGAATAGCTATTAGTACACCAACAGATAATCCCACAATACCATTGATAACTCTTACATCTACTTCACTTGCAAATGATGTTAGTGCTACTTCAGTAAGTACGATTGCAGTAAAAGCAGAAGAAAGGTTAATAATTTTAATATTTCTAAAATAATGGTCACGTCCAATAACTTTAAAACATCCATATATTGCAATACCAAGTTCGACAAAAGAAACACAAGCTATTATTATTCCTAACATCATATCATATTTCATTAAGGGAATGTCTGTAAAAGTCATTCTAGCCATATAAATACTGTATTCTACACCAGCTAGTATTAAAAAGATTCCTGTCATTATATTTCGATATTGAAAAGACTTTTTCTCAGGATACTTAATTCCTAAATAGCATTGTAATTTTGATATCATCATAAAAACATTAATAATACCAGCTACTAAAAAGAAAACACCTTGAAAAATTGATAACAATATCTTACCTACAGCCATTATAGCATTAAAAGCTATCGAAAATTTTGCTGAAAAGATAATCTTATTCTCATATGAAAAACTTTTATATTTCTTAACTAAATTCATCATTTTTCATCACCACTTATTAATTATTATATCACTTTTATAAAACTAAATAAAGAGATATGGTTAAATATCTCCTTATTTTTTCTTTATTTATTTAATAATTCATTGCTTAAAGTTGTAATTTGATCTGCGTATTTAGCTCTTCCTTTTTTAAGAATTTTCTTATATAAGCAATAATTTACAGAAACCATTAAAATACCAACAAAGCCTACTAATATTCCAACCCACATTAATCCTGGCATAATAACTTCCATTGCAACACACATTCCAAATCCTAAAACAAGTGATCCAATTGCGCCAAAGATTGCTGCAAACACTGTAGCTGGTTGAGTAGCTTTTTTATCTAAAGTTCTTAATTCATCAAGTTTAGATGCTTCTTTTGGTGTATAATTTTTTAATACTTTTTCTACATATTTTTGTTCATTTGTACCCATTTTCTTAATCTCCTTCAAATTATTTTTCATACTAATATTATATAATTTAAAAGTTAATATTTTATAAAGCAAATGTTAAAGTTTTGTAAATATTAGGCTTCTTCAATTATAACAGTATATTTATCGCTTAATCCTTTTAATTTTAAGAATTCATTAAATTCTTTATTTAAATCTTCTTTTGTTAAAGTTCTATAAGGATTTGCAAGATTTTTTGATTTTTCGATTTGTTCTTTTGTTTTTTCTCTTGATTCTCTTGCACCTTTTTTGATGTTTTCAATAACAAGTTTTACTTTGGCTTTAAATCCCTTAGTATGTAAGAATTCATAGAATTCTTTATTATCTTCAATTGATTGTGTTTTTACAGCATTAAAGTTTTTAACATCTTGTTCATGTTGAGCTTTTGCTGATTCTTTCATATTATCAAAAGCAAGTTTAAATTTTGCTTTAATTCCTTTAGTTTCTAAAAATTCTACAAATTGATCATTTACATCTTTTATTTCTTTTTCTAATTCTTTCATTTTTTTAATCTCCTTTTTCTTTTGTTTAATTTTTACACTAACATTATATAATTTATATATTAAATTTTTATTATTTATTTGTTAAAGTTTTGTAAAAAAGAAAAAAGTATAGAAAATTCTATACTTTTAAAACTTCTTTTCATATTTATCAGTTCTTATTACATTTTTCTTTTCTTTAACTTCCGCTTTTAAACCCTTTTTTAACAAATTGTTACCAATATTAATATTTATTGATTTAATTAAATTATCAATTTCTAATTCTTTTTGTTCTTTTTCTAAAGAGTCAAAGATTGTCATTTGTCTAATTTCTTCACTTGATTCAATAACTTTACCTGCAGCAACACCTACAAGTCTTAATGGATAATTAGAATCATAAAAATCATCAAAAATAGATTCTAATAGTTTATATACTTGTCTTTCATCAGATGTAGGATTCTTAATTGTAATACTTTTACTTGTATTTCGATAATTATTATACTTTAGTTGTAATGTAAAATTATAGGCCTTGAGTGAATGTTTTTCTAGTCTATTACATACAGAATTAATAAGTATTCTTAACACTAATTTAATATTTTCTATTGAATATTCATCTTTATCAAATGTTTGTGAATTGCTAATTGATGACACATCATTAAATCTATTAACATCTACTTCATTACTTCCAATACCATTAGCATGAGCATACAGTGAGTTTGCTGAAACATCACCTAAAAATTGAACCAATAATTCTTTATCTTTGTAATTTGCAAGTTCTCCAATAGTCTTTATTCCAAGACTTAATAATATCTCTAATGTCTTTTTACCAACCCCTATCATATCTTCTATTGGAAGTGGCCATAGCTTTTCGGCAATTTCTCTTTTTCTTAAAATCGTAATACCTAATGGCTTTTTCATATCAGATGCCATTTTAGCTAAAAATTTGTTTGGCGCAATACCAATACTACAAGGTAGCGAATATAACTCAACCAAATCTTTTTGAATCTTTTTTGCTAAATTCACAACTTCCTCTGGTGGACATACATCAGTTATGTCTAGATATCCTTCGTCTATACTTGCAGGTTCTACTAGTGGAGTAACTTTTAGAAAATATTCAAAGAACTTTCTTGAATATTCATTATAAATACCATCAGTTGGTTCCACAATTATTAAGTCAGGACACTTGCGAAGAGCCTCATATACTTTCATTGCTGATCTTACACCATAAGCTTTTGCTTCATAACTAGCGGCAAGTATAACACCTTTTTGATCGTATCTATTATGTGCTACAGCAATTTTTTTACCCTTTAATTCAGGGTTTTCAGCTACTTCACAACTTGCAAAGAAGCTATTCATGTCTATATGTAAAATAATTCGATTTTTTTTAATGCTAACACTTCCCTTTTTTTTTAAAATATGATATAATATAACTATGAATTACGTAAGAGGTGAAAAAATGAGTAAAAAGAATCAAAAAGCTCCTAAAAATAATAAAGGTTTTGTTCAAGCATCTGAAAAAGCTAATGGAACAAAAGAATATTATATTACTAAAGCTCCACAAAAAACTCTTGCTGGAAAAATCATTATTTTAACTTTAGTATCTTTAATGGCTTTAGGTAGCATTGCAAGTATTATCATTGCATTAATTAGTTTATCATAATTAGAAGAAAAAATAGAAGTTTTTACTTCTATTTTTTTATGCAAGATATCTCATTTTGTTTTGGCGTTTACGTTCAAGTCTTAAACGGTCTGCAATCATTGCGATAAATTCTGAATTAGTTGGTTTTGATTTGTTATAACTTATTGTATAACTAAAAATATCACTTATTGCCTCAACATTACCTCTTACCCATGCGATTTCAATGGCATGTCTTATTGCTCGTTCTACTCTTGATGATGTAGTTCCATATGTTGTAGCAATTTCAGGATATAAAACTTTTGTAATTGATCCTAGTACTTCAACATTATGATATACCATAGCAATAGCTTCTCTTAAATACAAATACCCTTTAATATGAGCAGGAACTCCTACTTCATGTAATGTTGATGTTATGTCTGCATCTAATTCAGCATCCAATTCAATAGGACCTGAACTACTATTATCTCTAGACATTCCCATCATTATATCACAAAGTTTATCTACATCTACAGGTTTCATTAATACATAGTCAACTTGTAATTGCGCAAGTTTAGTACTAATGTAGTTACTTAAGAATTGACTAACAACAATAATGTGTCCAGGTTGATGGAAAATATCTCTTTTTGACTTAATGTTTTCAATTAATTTTACCCCATCTAATCCATTAACTAAAAAGTCAACAATAAGAACATCAACTTGTACTGCTTTTAAAGTGTTAAATAGACTAACTTCATTATTGTAAGTACCTATTAAGTTCATCCCTTCATGTTTTTTAATTTCGGAACTGATATTTGTTTCAGACTCCACTTGATTTTCAATTACGACAATTTTTATTGCGTGCATATAATCCCCCCCTTTATGCATTAATATTTTATCAAAAAATTTTGTATTAATCAGTAAATATGCTATTTTTTAACACATAAAAAAGAAGGATTTTCAAAATTGTTTAAATTTTTATGTAATTTTTTAACCTTTTTTAGTCCTTTTGTCAAAAAAAGGCGTTTTTTAATATATTAACTGATAAGTTCTATTTCTTCATACATCCACTCTGCATACATCCCATATCCAAGTATAGGATTATCTACTGTAACATGGGAAACTGCACCTATTAATTTACCATTTTGAACAATCGGGCTTCCACTCATCCCTTGAACGATACCACCAGTCAAATTAATCAAATCCTCATCTGTAACTTTAATTTTTAACCCTTTTGTAGATTTTTCTAATTGATTATTAATTTTAATAACTTCTATATCAAAACTTTCTATTTTAGTGCCATTTACAACCGTATAAATTTTAGCATCACCAATTTTAGCATCACTTACTAAAGCAAGTGGTATTTTTTTACTTTCATCGAATGTATTATTATATGATGTATACAAACCCGTAATATCATTTTTAATTATATTTCCTATACACTCATTATTAAAAATTGCTCTTTTTTCTCCAGCAACCCCTGGTATTGCTTTTTTAATAGAATCAACTTTTGAAGAATAAATTGTACCTTCTTCTATTTCTAATAATACCTTATTATCATAGATACCATGTCCAAGTGATGCTAAATAATTATTTGATGTCTTAAATGTTACAGTCCCAATACCTTGAATTTGATCTCTAATATATAAGCCGATAGATGTTTCATTATTTATATTAGTTACAATATTAATACTTGTATTAATTTTTTCATTATTTCTAACTAATGATAAATTAACAGAATCACTTGTTGTTTTAGAAATATAATTTAGAATATCTTGATTTTTTGTAACCATAATTCCATTAATGCTTTCTATCTTATCACCAATTTCAATATTAGAATTAGACCAAGGTTCAATTGTTCCTTCATTATTTTTAACTTTGTATTTGCCTACTACATACACTCCAGTATTCATTTTTATTCCAATGGTTTCTCCACCAAGTTCAACCATAATATTAGAACTTGCTTTCACATTAGTGAACAAAATAATAGTTGAAAAGAACAACATAACTAAAAATATTTTGGCAATTTTTTTCATTTTTTATCTCCTTTCTTATATTATTATTTGCATATTTTAAAAAAACAAAAGTGCTTTTATCTGGTATAAAAGCACTTTTTACTTATTTAGTTATTATTTAACATTTGCATTGCTAATTCTTTACTATGATTAGTTGAATCATTTGGAGAAATAAGTTTTGCAAGTTCATTAACTCTATCATTATAATTTAATTTATTAATCATAGTTTTTGTTAAATTGTTTTCATATGATTTAGTAATATGCATATGTTCATCAGCAAGTGATGCGACAATTGGTAAATGAGTGATTGCTAAAACTTGAGAATATTTGGAAATATCTTTTAATTTTAAAGCTACTTGATATGCAACCTCACCACTTATTCCACTATCTATTTCATCAAATATCATTGTTGAAAGCTTTAAGTTACTCATTAAATGTGTCTTAATCGCAAGCATTACCCGAGACATTTCTCCACCAGATGCAACTTTAGACAATTCTTTTAATTCTTCACCTGGGTTAAATGATATCATAATGTTAACTTTATCGATACCATTTTTTGTAAAGTTTTCATTTATAATATCTTCTTTTAACATTGATTCAAATACAATTGAAATTTGAACTTTAGATAACATCA
The DNA here is from genome assembly GCA_964409955.1 of uncultured Staphylococcaceae bacterium. Taxonomy (GTDB): domain Bacteria; phylum Bacillota_I; class Bacilli_A; order ML615J-28; family CAG-313; genus CAG-313. The sequence goes on along the minus strand of CAYPEY010000018.1, from coordinate 24,829 downwards.
AATCAACTAATGAATCTTTAATATCACTAGTTAATTTTTTTGCATTTTCTTGTCTTTTGTTCGATAATTTCAAAGCAAGTTCTTTTGTTTTATTATAAGCTGATTCAACTTTCTTTAAACAATTTTTAATTAAGTAATCACTATCTGAATAATTTTCAAGTTTATTTGCAAGTTCATCACGATAAACGATTAATTCATCAATGGATTTCTTATACTTTGATGATAAATCATGAAGTTGATTTATTCTATTACTTACTTCAGTATATCGATCATTATCAAATTCTAAATTATTTAAATTATAACTTACAGTTGATTCAATATCTGAAATTTCATAATAAGCATCACTTAATATTTGATGCATGTTTTGATATTTACTGTCTATTGAAGATACTTTATCTAAACTATTTAAAATTTGATATAATCCATTATTAATATTATAATCATTAAAGTCTTTTTTTATACTTGCAAGATTTCTATGAATTACTTCATAATTACTCATGATATTTAATTCTTCTTCTAAATCTTTAAGTTCACCTTTTTTTAAACTTGCTTGTTTTAATACATTATATTGATATTCTAAATAATCATAATCTTTTTTGAAATTATCTAAGTTATTTTTAATATTTTCGTATTCAGATAAATTTTTTAAATACTCAGTTCTTGCAACTTGATATTCTTTTAAAATACTTAATGATTCTTTATTATCAATAAAAGTTAAATAATTCTTTGGTTCAAATAATTTTTTTGTATCATTTTGAGTATGGATATCGGCAATAGTATCTGCTATTTCAGAAAGTACTGATACGTTTACTGCAAGACCATTGATTCGGGTGATACTTTTACCATTAGAATAAATTTCTTTTCTAATAATCAATAAATCATCATCTTCTAATAATTCATAATTTTCAAGGATTTCTTTAGTATAAGCATTAATTGATGTAAAAACTCCTTCAATAACCGCTTTGATAGAACCTGTTCTTACCATTGATGGAGATGCTTTTTCTCCAAGTAATAATCCAATAGCATCAATTAACAAAGATTTACCAGCACCAGTTTCACCTGTAATAGCATTAAATCCTGAACCAAAATCTATATTTATATTATCAATAATTGCAAAATCTTTTACAGATAAACTTTGTAACATACTATTTATCCATCACTTTCTTTAAATCTTCAAGAGTAATATGATATTCTTGCATTAATTCGCTTCTTGTTCCTACTTCTAAATAAGTACTATCTAAATTTAGAAGTTTTACTTTTGTAGAGATACCTTTTTTGTTATAAAAATTTAATATCTTACTACCAAGTGAACCATTTTCAATTACTTCTTCATATACTATTACTTCACTATAATTATTAGCGATATCAATTAATGTTTCTTCATCAATTGGCTCAATTGAATGAGCATTAACTAGTGTTGCGTTTATATTATTAGTATCAATCCAGTTCTTAACCTCATCTAATAAAATACCATAAGTAATAATACATTTTTCGCCTTTTGTTAAATATTTCCAAGTAGGCGAGTATTCTATTAAATCATTAGAATCAATTATATTTTGTTTAGGATATCTTATTACAATAGGACCATCAATTTTAAACAATGCATATTTTAACATTGCTTTAGCTTCCACGCTATTGCTAGGTGATAAAATTGTAAGTCCTGGAATTGATGATAAGTAAGCTAAATCAAAAATACCTTGATGAGTATCCCCATCACCACTTACTATACCAGCACGATCAACACATATAACAACGTGTTCACCACATCTTGCAATATCATGAAGTAATTCATCATATGCACGTTGTAAAAACGTTGAATAAACGAATAATACTGGAACAAGTCCTGCATGTGCCATAGATGATGCCATTAAGGTTGCATTTTCTTCAGCAAGACCAGCATCAATAAAGTGACGATGATGTGTTCTTGCGAACTTTTCAAGCCCACTTCCTAGTGACATTGCGGGAGTGATAACCCTAATTTTTTCAGATATTTCACTATTATCTACATAGTTAATAAGTTCATTACCAAGTATTTCACCATAAGTAAGCCCTTTGCTTGACTCTTTTGGTTCTCCTGTTTCAATATTAAATGGGCTCACTCCATGCCAAGCACCACTTAAATCACTTTCTGAAGGAGCATAGCCTTTTCCCTTCTTTGTCATAACGTGAAGGACAATAGAACCTTTTGCATTTTTAGCATAATTTAAGTATTTAATTAATTCTTTAAAATTATGCCCATCAATTTTTTCAAAATATTCAAATCCTAAGTCGTGGAATAAACTATTTTCAAAAAATACAGACTTCAATGCTTTCTTTACTGTTATTGGTGTAATGCTTCTTAAGAATTTTAAACTACCTTTTGTTTTAATTTTATTATAAGATTTTGCAAGAGAACCAACATTTTTAGATATTCCCATCTCATTATCATTTAAAATGATAATCATTTTTTGACTTTTCTTACAGCCTAAATAGTTTAAAGCCTCAAATGATAAACCATTTGTAATCGAAGCATCTCCTACTACGGCAATCACTTCACCAATATCATTAGGGTTTACTTCTTTGGCCTCTAAATAACCAAGTCCTGCAGAGATTGCTGTTGAAGAATGTCCTGCTTCATATGCATCATGTAAACTTTCAGAGTATTTAGTAAAACCGCTAATACCTTTAAATTGTCTTAAAGTGTTAAAAGTATCAGCTCTGCCTGTTAAAAGTTTATGAGTATAAGATTGATGTGAAACATCAAATATAATCTTATCTTTTGGACTATCAAATACTTTATGTAATGCAATAGTCAACTCAACTACTCCTAAATTAGAAGCAAGATGACCACCATTATTACTAACTACTTGAATAATCTCACCTCTTACTTCATCAGATAAAGCTTCAAGTTCTTCGATATTTAATTGTTTTAATTTTTCAAGAGTAAGATCTTTTAACATAATCTTCTCCCCTCATCTTTCATTAAATATTATTCTGTAACTTTTGTAACGACAACTTCTTTTGCTTGATCTAAACGTTTTTTACATTCTAAGCTTAGAGCCATTCCTTCTTGATATTTTTTTACTGATTCTTCAAGTGTTAATTTTCCACTTTCTAAACTCGTTACAATTTCTTGCAATTCTTGTAATAATTGTTCAAAAGTTTTATTTTCCATATTTCTGTCTCCTATTCAACTTTTGCTTTAACACTACCATCAACCATTTTTATCACAATTTCATCATTAGCTGATAGATTGGTTGCGGATGAAATAATTTCATCATTCTTATAAATTATACTATAACCTTTTTTCATTACATTAAATGGATTTAATAAAACAATCTTGTCTGTTAATTTTTCAAGGTCAGTAATTTTATGTTTTATAATATTTTCTATTAATATCGTTTTATTTCTTATGTCATATTGATTAAACTCGCTATATTTCATATCGCAAATAACTTTAAATGAATTTTTTAATCTAACATGTGTTTCATTTAGAATATTTTCTTTATTTTTTACAAGTTCTATAGGATTAAAACTTGATAATTTTGTTGTAAAATTTTCCAATTTATTATTATAAATATTTAATATATTATCAAAGTTAGCAAGCCCATATGAATTTTTAAGTCTTGAATATCTTTCAAAATTTTGAAGAAGATTTGACTTAATTGAACCAGTTAATCTTTTCGAATAATCAATAATTAAATTTATTATATCATCTTTATCTTTTGTAAGTTTCATTGCGGCACCAGTTGGAGTAGGGGCTCTAAATGATGCGACAAAGTCACAAATTGTATAATCGCCTTCATGACCTACTGCACTGATAGTAGGAATCTTCGATTCAAAAAGTGTTCTTGCAAGTGTTTCATCATTAAAACAAGATAAATCTTCAAAACTTCCTCCTCCTCGTCCTATAATAATCGCATCAGCATCATTATCTTTATAGACAAGTTTTAATGCTCTTACTAAATCACTTGGAGCATCACGGCCTTGAACAAGAGCAGGATATAATTTTATTTTTGCAAGCGGAAATCTTCTATTAAAAGTAGATACTATATCTTGAATCGCTTCTCCTGTAGGTGCAGTAATTACTGCAACCTTCTCAGGATATTCAGGTATTTTTAACTTAATATCTTCTCTAAATAATCCTTCTTTTTCAAGTTTATCTTTTAAATCAAGAAATGCTTGATATAAAAGTCCAATACCTGCTTGTGCCATCCTTGAGACAATAATAGCATAAGTACCTTTCTTCTGATAAACTTGAACTTTTCCAACTACTTGAACACTCATTCCATCGGCTGGCTTAAAACTAAGCGAAAGATTACTTGGATAAAAAAACATTGCTGAAATTTCTGAAAAAGAATCCTTAATCGAAAAATAACAATGTTTACCTGAATATTTAAAGTTAGAAATTTCACCTTTTAAATATACTTCTTGTAAGTTTATATCTTCTTCAAACTTATAATTTATATATTTATTTAGGGCACTAACTGAAACATATTCAATATTACTCATTTTTATAACTCGCAATATTTTCTAAAAGACGATTATTAAATTTAACTTGAGCTTCATCATCTAAGTTAGAATATTCTCTTGTAATGATTAAAGCTTCGTTTATTGCAACTTCTTTTGCTAAACCCAATATTTTCATTTCATATGTTGCAATTCTGATGATTGCACGATCAACATAAGACAAGCGATCAATTGTATATTTTACAAGTGAACCTGAAATAATGCTATCTATTACACTTAAATTTTCTAATGTATTTTTGACTAATTTTTCACTATAGTCATAATCTATTTCAACAGAATATTCATATTCTTGTTCTAAACGTTTAATATCATTATAACAAGCCATACCTTCTTCAATGTTGTATTTATTCATGTCAACATTATATAATGATAAAACCGCTAAAATTCTTGCATTGTGTCTTTTCATAATTATCCTCTTTTGTTTAATAGTATTTGGAAAGGAACTACTGGGATTCCTTCAGTTGTTAAATTATTATCATAAATTAATTGATCGTTTCCGTATGTAACTTTAGTAAGATTAGCATAAGTTACAGTTTCATCAAGGTTGTCAATAATACCTAAATCTATAATTATTTTATTTTCTTCTATTGTATATACTAATTCAATAACCTCATTGTTTTCATCATAGAATACTAAACCCTTAATATCCTTAATTACATCAAAATTATCAACATTAGCAAAAGTAAGAACATATTTTGTAATTTCATCTAGTTCATTATAAATACCAACAACATTATCAAGACATGGAGTTTTTAAATGATTGTTATCGTATGAAATAATACGTTCAATTAGTAAATTTAAATCTATTGCTTGAACAATTATTTCAACATTCTCCGCATCTTCTACATCACACTTAACAGCTTCAAGATGATTTAAGTCATAAGTTGGTATTAAAGTACATTTTCCAAAATATTTTGCAATATTACTTTGAACATCTCTTAAATCTTCTATCTTTTCAATTTCATATGAACCCGCTTGAAGAACATAGATATCACTAACTATATTAAATTCATGTTCTAAATCACTAACAAAAGTATATAACATTTGAAAATATAAATTGTTAAATACATCTGGTCTATTTCTTTCTAAATAAGTTGTGTCAGCAAGACCTTGATTCCAAATTACATTTTTAACACTCATTCCACTTATTTTATTTAAATAATTTTGATGATAATAAGTCATATCATTTACTGTGATATCATTATCATTTTCAATATATAAATCATTATCTTTTAAGAAAGACTTTACATAATTTCTAGAATCAATTGAGTCTCTACTTAACCATTGATAAATATTACTATCAGTTGCTTCAACTGTTATTACTCCAACAGGAGTATCATTTTTTAAGCTACTTGATAAGTTTATTAATAATTCATTTACAAACAAGTTATTTGATTTGCTAATATCAAACCAATTATTATTTGAATAAATCATTTTATTATAATCAGTACTATAAGTTGTATCACTTTCTGCATAAACTTCTAAACTATCTCCTAGATATAGCCACACTTCACCAAACTTTATTTCATCAAACACTTCAAAAAAAGTATTATTAGAGTCAGCAATTTTTAATTTATAGTTTTTAGAAGATGCAGAAGGCGTAGTAAGTTTTAATTCCCACACACCTTCTTTATTTGTATCGGTATATACTTGTTGAACAAGATCATTCTTACTATCATATAAACTAGCTACCATTACTACACCAGTTTGAGCTCTACCTTCAATAACAAGACTAGAATCAGCTTGAAATATTGCGCTATCCGCAACATAATCTGCTATTGTAAACTTTTCAGTAGGAACTACACCAACCGGAATTTTAACAGTTTCTGAACATCCTGTTAAAATTATTGTTAATATTAATACGAAACTTATAAATAACTTCTTCATATTAAACACCTCATCTATTTATTATACTATAATTATTCAAAAAAATCAAACATATAAAGTTTAATTTATCAATTACAAATTTTAAAATTAATATTTATATTATTTTTTGCATAAAATAAACCTATAATACTAAATATTTTTTTTAAAAATGTTTCTTTTTGACAAAGAAAAAGCACTCATTAAGAGTGCTTTAATTTACTATTTAATTCTTCCATCAAATCATTTGATGGTGTAGGTTTATCTTTAAAAGGAAATTCTAAACCAAGATTATCATACTTAACTTGACATATTTTTTTAAAAGGCAATAGTTCAATTTTTTTTATATTAGAATACTTTGATGTAATATTTTTTAATTTTACAATATTATCTAAGCTATCATTAATAGTTGGAATAATAACTTGTCTAATAGTTGTAGGAATATTTTTATCATTTAAATATTCTAAAAATTCAATCACCTTATCTAAAGATGTACCAACATACTTTTGATAATCATCATTATTAGTGTATTTTATATCAAGTAATACATAATCAGTATATTCAAGAAGTTCTTTTACTGAATCATTTAAGATACTACCGGAAGTATCAATGCAAGTATTGATGTTTTCATTATGACATAAAATAAATAATTCTTTAATAAATTCACTTTGAAGTAGTGGTTCACCACCTGATATAGTGATTCCACCTTCATTTTTAAAGTATTCTTTATATCTAATTACTTTATTTAAGACTTCTATTGGAGAATACTCTTTAGAATCATTCATATTCCAAGTATCCGGATTATGACAACATGAACATCTTAAATTACAACCTTGCATGAATGCAACAAATCTAATTCCTGGACCATCTACGGTTCCAAGACTTTGAAATGAATGAATATAACCTTTCATATTACATTGTTTCATGGAAAGTTCTACTGATTACTTCTCTTTGTTGTTCACGAGATAGTTTGTTGAAGTTTACAGCATATCCAGATACTCTAATAGTAAGGTTAGGATAATCTTCTGGATTTTCGTAAGCTTTGATTAATGTTTCGCGATTAAGCACATTAACATTAATATGATGAGCCATTTTTCCAAAATATCCATCAAGAATATTAACTAAGTTATTTGCTCTATCATCATTTGTCTTACCAAGAGCATCAGGTGTGATTGAGAAAGTATTAGAAATACCATCACGACAATCATCATAACTAATTTTAGCAACAGAGTTTAGTGATGCAAGAGCACCATTTTCTTCTCTATTATGCATTGGGTTTGCACCTGGTGCAAAAGGCATTCCTGCTTTTCTTCCATCAGGAGTAGCTCCTGTATTTTTACCATACATTACATTAGATGTAATTGTAAGAATAGATAATGTATGAGTTGCATTTCTATAAGTTGGAGTTTTTCTTAATTCTGTAATAACTTTATGAGCTATTTCTTTACCAATTAAGTCAACATCATCTATATCATTACCATATGTTGGAAAATCACCTGTTGTTTCAAAATCAACAATATAACCATCTTCATTTAAGATAGGTTTAACATTTGCATATTTAATTGCGCTAAATGAATCTGTTACTACTGAGAATCCAGCAATACCAAATGCCATTAATCTATCTACATCAGTATCATGTAAAGCCATTTGAATTTTTTCATAGGCATATTTATCATGCATATAGTGAATTACATTCATTGTATTTACATAAAGTTCACTAAGCCAAGCAAGATATTCTTCAAATCTAGCCATTACTTTATCAAAATCTAGTACTTTATCACTCATTACTTCTTTTTGAGGACCAATATTAATTTTACTTTCAACATCATATCCACCATTTAAAGCAAGTAATAATAATTTTGCAAGATTACAACGAGCTCCAAAGAATTGCATTTGTTTACCAATTCTCATTGCAGAAACACAACATGCAATTGCATAGTCATCACCATAAATTGGTCTCATTAAATCATCATTTTCATATTGAATTGAATCTGTATCAATAGATACTTGAGCACAGAATTTTTTGAAATTATTAGGTAAGTTATTTGACCAAAGAACAGTTAAGTTAGGTTCAGGAGATGATCCAAGAGTATAAAGTGTATTTAACATACGGAATGTACTCTTTGTTACAAGAGTTCTTCCATCAATTCCCATACCACCAAGTGATTCTGTAATCCACATAGGATCTCCACCAAATAATTCATTATATTCTGGAGTTCTAAGATGACGTGCAATACGTAGTTTAATAACAAAATCATCGATTAATTCTTGAGCTTCTTCTTCAGTTAATACACCGTTTTGAATATCTCTTTCAAGATAGATATCAAAGAATGTACTAACACGACCAAGTGACATTGCTGCACCATTTTGTTCTTTGATTGCTGCAAGATAAGCAAAATAAGTCCATTGAATAGCCTCTTTAGCATTTTTTGCAGGTTCGCTAATATCAAAACCATACATACTTGCCATATCTTTTAAATAAACTAAGAATGAAATTTGCTGGAATAATTCTTCACTAAGACGAATTTCATCTACTGTAAAACTATTTTTTGCTAGATTTTTCTTATCTTTTTGTTTTTCCGCAATTAGTCTATCAACACCATATAAAGCAACTCGACGATAGTCACCAATAATACGTCCTCTTCCATAAGCATCTGGAAGTCCTGTAATTACATGGCTTCTTCTAGCTTTTCTCATTTCATCAGTATAAGCACGGAATACTCCGTCATTGTGAGTAGTTCTAAATTTAAATTCATTTAAAACTTTTTCACCAACTTTGTATCCGTACGCCTCACATGATTGAATTACCATTCTCATACCACCAAAAGGATTTAATCCTCTCTTAAGTGGACTATCAGTTTGCATACCAACAATTAATTCATTATCTTTATCAATATATCCAGGTTTAAAAGATGTAAGACTTGAAACAGTATCAACATCAACATCTAATACTCCACCTTTACTTCTTTCTTCCTTAAATAAGGCTTGTACTTTATCCATAAGGTCTGAAGTACGCTTTGTTGCCTTAGCTAAAAAAGTTGAGTCACCTAAATACTCTTTATAATTAGATTGAATAAAATCACGAACGTTTATCTCATTTTTCCAATTTTCACCTAAAAAGCCGTTCCAATTATTATGTTCCATAAGTACTCCTCCCATATTATTACGAATTTTACCAAATTTTTCGGTAGATTATAATTATACCATAATAATATTTTAAAATCAATCAAATTATGCAAATAATTTGTACCAATTTTATACAGCACAAATTTATAATCAAAAAACAAACTAATTAGTATATTTTCTAACTAGTTTGTTTTATAATTATTTCCTATTATCTTCTTCAGTTTCTACTACTTCATCTTCGTTTTCCATCGTTGCGCGAAACATTTCAGAATCACGATAGAAATACTGATTATTCTGTTCTGGTGTGTACTTTGGAACTCGTTTTTTCATTTTATCACTTCCCAAAATATTATTTCACACACAATTTATTTTATGCTTATTTTAAAAGCCAATCTTTACCTTTTAAAGTTTCTGGTTCATATCTTGATAAATCATTATAATTTTGTTGTCTTAATGCTTCAAATACGCATACTGCAGCAACATTACTTACATTAAGTGATCTGATTTTATCATTTATTGGAAGTCTTATACAATCATCTAAATGTTCTTTTAAAATTTCTTTGGGTATTCCTGTTGATTCTTTGCCAATAACAAAATAATAAGTCTCATTTTCATCATCAAGTTTCAACTCATGTGGTGTATGCATTCCATAACGTGTAAGAAAATACATTTTACCACTATTTTTAGATAAGAAATCTTCCCAATTTTTATAAACAATAAAATGAACATTTGGTAAATAATTTACCGCAGCTCTTTTTAGACTAGCTTCATCTACCTTAAACCCCAGAGGCTCAATTAAATGAAGTAATGTGTCAGTACCTGCACAAGTTCTCATTATATTTCCTGTATTTTGAGGAATTTCTGGTTCAAATAGTACGATATTATTTTTGGCCATATTGTAACTCCATTTCTTCTTCTTTTATTAATTTTTGTTTCATTTTTGAAATACGTGGTTTATAATCTATATACTTATATAAGAAACATCCAAGTATACATGCTCCAAAATTACTAATAATCATTGCATACCATACACTTGACGGCCCTGCATCAATTACATTCATTAAAAACCAAATAAGAGGTAATCTTAATACCCAAAGCCTTACAGTTGATAAAAGCAGGCTTAATTCAGTTCTTCCTGCTCCTTGGAAACAACTATTCCATACTTGGAATATCCCCATAAGTGGTAAAACAATAAGCAAGAAAAACAAATAATAAACACACATATCAAATGCATTTGGGTTAAGTTCAGGATCGATAAAGATACTTACAATCGGACCTCTTAAGAATAACAGCAAAATGGCTCCACAGATTGTTATTGCTAAGCTTATCTTCATAGCACTCCATAAGCTTTTCTTAGCTCTATCAATTTGTTCAGCTCCAATATTTTGCCCAATAAATGTAGATAGAACAGTTCCAACAGACATTGCTGGGAAAAGCAATAAAGAATTAATCCTATTTCCAACTCCTATTGCATTAATAATGTAGCCATCAAACCCAGCAACAAGTTTATTAATTAATAAAAAGCCAAGTGATGTAAATGCTTGAGATATTGCTGCAGGAAGTCCTAAATTAAATAATTTCTTAATATATTTAAAATCAGGTTTTAAATCAGTTAATTCTAAATTTAACATGTTGTTCTTACGTCTTACAAGCATTACAAAAATAGCTGGTACGATTGCCATATTTGCAATAACGGTACCAAGGGAAGCTCCACTTATATCCATTCCAAAGAAAGTTAAAAATACCCATGTAAGAATTATGTTTAAAACTACTGATATTGCATTTAGTATAACCGGTGTAACAGTATCTCCCATTGATTGACGAGTTGCTTGAAATGAGTAAATTACAAATAAGCCTACAAGTTCAAATGAGCGATATCTAATATACGTCACCGCATATTTATACAATTCACTACTTGTGTCTTCTACCATCCAAGCAATTAAAGGTTTAGATAGAACAAATAAAAGCACATTAAAAATTACACCTATAACTATAGATAATATGAGTAACTGTGCGCTAACCTTTTTCGCTTTTTCTTCTTTCTTCGCTCCAACATATTGACTCATTATAGCAGTCCCTGCAATCATTAGTCCAAGTGCTAAAGCTTGACAAATTTGAAAAATTGGACCTGTAATTGTGATTGCTGAAACTTGTGCTTCAACAATTAATGCTTCATCTTTAATATTTCCGATAAAGTACATATCAACAATATCATGAATAGATTTTAACACATTACTTAACATTACCGGAATCGCAAGTAATATCATTGAAAGAATTATTCTATTGTCTTTTAATATTCGATAAGTCTTATTATTCATATCTTTCACCACTTAAATTATTATACCACTTTTTTCAATTTTCATAAAGCATTTAATTTTCTTTTTTTATGCAAATTTTCTTAACTTATGATAAAATATATTAAGAGGTGATTTTATGAAACCACTTGCATATTTAATGCGACCTAAGAACTTTGATGACATAGTTGGTCAAGAGCATTTAGTAGGTGAAAATGGTGTAATAAGAAAAATGATCAATACTAATCATTTATTTTCTTTTATATTATATGGAAATCCAGGTTGTGGAAAAACAACAATCGCACTTGCGACTGTTGAACAATCAAAAATGAAACACTTCAAATTCAATGCATCTACTGATTCAAAAGAAGTCTTAAAACAAATCGTAAATGAAGTAAGATTTTTAGATTCAGCTATTATTATAGTTGATGAAATTCATCGTATGAAAAAAGATATTCAAGACTTTTTACTACCCTATGTTGAAGATGGAACACTTATTTTAATTGGTTTAACAACAGTTAACCCCTATCATTCAGTAAATCCAGCAATTAGAAGCAGATGTCATACTTATAAATTACGAGATTTAACTGCTAATGATATGAAAAAAGTATTAAAAAGAGCTGAAACTTTTATTGAGCGTCCTCTTACAATCGATGATGATGCTTATAATTATATTATTAATTCTGCAAATCTTGAAATTAGAACATTAATTAATAGTTTTGAAACAATTGCTCTAACTTCTACTGATGATCATATTACTCTAGACATTGCAAAAAACTATATTCAAAAATCAAATGTTTCATTTGATGCTAACGGTGATAACTATTACGATACACTAAGTGGTCTTCATAAATCTATTAGAGGTTCAGATGTTGATGCTGCTCTTCACTATCTTGCAAAACTAGTTGAAGCTGATGATCTTCAAAGTTTATCACGACGTCTTCTTTGCATTGCCTATGAAGATATCGGGCTTGCAAACCCAACAATTGGTCCACGTGTTAAAGCTGCAGTCGATGCCGCAAGAGAGCTTGGAAATCCCGAAGCAATTCTACCATTAAGCGTAATCGTTATTGAAATGGCTTTATCACAAAAATCAAACTCTGCATATCTTGCCATCCATGAGGCTATAGAAGATATTAAAAATGGAAAAAGTGGAACTCTACCACTTCACTTGAAAAACACTTATTCTTTTGATCCTAATCAAACACCATATTTATATCCTCATGATTATCCAAATGCTTGGGTATACCAGCAATATTTACCAGATACATTAAAGGATCGTAAATATTATCACCCAAAACCAAGTTCAAAAATTGAACTAGGTTTAAAAGAAAGATATGATTTAATAGAAGAATATAAAAAGAATGCAAAAAATAAGAAGTAATTTTAAATTACTTCTTATTTTTTTATCTCATCATCAAATAACATAAGTAAACTCATTCTAACCATTATACTTTTATATACTAAATAACCTTCTGTTTCTTTATTTAATTCATCAAAAGAAACATTTTTTATTATCTTGTTATCATAAGAAAAACTATTTTCAAAATATATTCTATAGTTAATTTGACTAATTATTCTATTAACATTATTAATGTTATTATAACTAGAAAAAATAAAGTAAAAACCATATCTACTAGAAGTTTCCATTAAGTATGCAATCTTTTCAACAAAACCACTTTTATTTAAAATCACATCAAGCCCATTAATAACGATAACTTGCATAGTTTCACTTGGATATTTAGTAAAAAATTCATCAATATCTTTAATGTTTTCATCTAACATCTTATTAATTCTGTTATTTAATCTTGTGATCATTATGTCTATTAATTCAAATTCACTATTGGTTTCAAGAATACTATTTGTTATGCAATCTAAATATTCATATTCAACATTTAGCTTAAAATGCATCATTCCAATAATTATCGAATCTAAATAATGACTAATAATTTTTTTCTCTTTACCAAAAATAATTAACGCATTATTATCTTGGTTTAATGTTAATAATTCATTTCTATCATCAATACCAAAAACAATTTCATCAATTTCTTCTTTATTAATCTCTCCAAGCCTTAAAGGAACTTGATACATATTAGGAACTTCTAAAATTAACTCTTTATTTACAACATCTTCTTTTAATGAGAAATTATTAAAACTATTTAATATTTTATTATAAAAGTCAGTATAACTAAATGAATAGTAAGATTTAATAAAATAAATTGTAATATTTCTACATACTAAGTAACTAATTTCATTATAAAAAACATTCATTGAATTTAATACTCGTTTTATCATTTCAACATTATTTTTAGCATTATTTACTTCGATATGATATAAATTGTTATTATTAACAGATTTGATATGGTATTTAACTTTCTTCTTTTCATAACTTGCGCTATATTCACCAATAACACTTTTCATTTTCTTCCTTATCTTATTAAATAAACTAATAAGAGCTTTGAACCATCTTATAATCATTTTAATAAAATCTTTAATTGTTTTCTTACTCATAAAAACAATTCCTAAAAAGATTAAAATCATACTAATGATAATAACGCCAACCTTAGAAAAAAGATACAAGAAAATATAGAAAAGGGTTGCACCAACAACACCTCCACCTACTATAGAATCAAAATCTTGTACTCTAAAATAACTAAAATAAAGTTTTAGTGTTAAAATAAGTGAGTTTTCTTCATATTGAACAATTACCGCATGTACACTAAAGTGTGATAATAAAATCAATGCAAGTACAATCAGAAACAATCCTAAATATCTAACATTTGATATTTTAAGTCTCCTATGGACTAAAATACATCTAATTCCATAAACACATGCAAGAATGATAATTAAAAAATACCAATCACCAAATAAGACTTTAATAAGTAAATTTGTATAAACACCAATTATCCCAAGCTTACCTATCGCGAACATTCCTACAATTAATAAAACAATCCCTAATATCTCATAATGAAATACTTTACTATTTTCTTTTATCTCTCTACTTTCTACTTTTTCTTTTGCCATATTTTTTTACCTCATTATATTTAATCATATTTGATATAAAAAATATGTCATTTTATAAAATAGAATTATTTTTTATACGTCATCTTTATTTTTTAAAATAAAAAAGCTGCAAATGATATTGCAGCTAAAATATTATTCCCATTCAATTGTAGCATTAGGTTTTGGTGATAAGTCATATAATACACGACAAACACCATCTACTTCTGATAAGATACGATCAGTAATTTTCTTTAATACAGCCCAATCAATTTCAGGAACAGTACATACCATAGCATCTACTGTATTTACAGCACGAATAATTACAGGCCAATCATAAGCACGTTTACCATTTTTAACACCTGTAGTTCTAAAATCAGGAACTACTGTAAAGAATTGCCATACATGATCAGTTAAACCAGCTTTGTAAAATTCTTCTCTTAAAATAGCATCCGATTCTCTTAAAGCATGAAGTCTATCACGTGTAATAGCACCTAAACAACGAACACCAAGTCCAGGTCCAGGGAATGGTTGACGATCTACCATTTCTTTTGGAAGGCCTAGTGCACGACCTACAACTCTAACTTCATCTTTATACAATAATCTGATTGGTTCTACAAGTTCAAATTGCATATCTTCAGGAAGTCCACCAACGTTATGATGAGCTTTAACTCCATCACTTTCAATAATATCAGGATAGATAGTTCCTTGTGCGAGGAATGAAATACCTTCAAGTTTTGATGCTTCTTCATCAAAAACTACTACGAATTCATTACCAATAATTTTTCTTTTTGCCTCAGGTTCAGCAACATCTTTTAATAGATCTAAGAATCTATCAGTAGCATCAATATAAATTAAGTTAGCGTCAAGTCGATTTTGGAAAACTTCAATAACATTTTCGCTTTCACCTTTTCTCATTAATCCATGATTAACGTGAACACAAACTAATTGTTTTCCAATAGCTTTGATTAATAATGCGGCAACAACGCTACTATCAACGCCACCTGATAAAGCAAGCAATACTTTCTTGTCTTTTACTTGTTCACGAACTAATGCTATTTGTTCATCAATAAAGGCATTAGCAAGTTCTAATGTTGTGATTCTTTTCATATCATCTGGTCTTTTATTTGGTAAATACATTTTTCATAACCTCTTTTGTTTAAATTTTACTATATTAGTATAACACTATTTTACAAAAATTTCAAGTTCTATAATTAGTTTTTTAAACATCCTATAGGAACAACATAAACATTATTCTCTTTCGTATATGCTAAATCACTTCCTGTCAGAATCATTTTAAATGAAGGTTCCTTTAATCCTGAATTTTTAATTAATCTTTCTAATTCGTTTAAGTGTTTAGCCCCTTCTTCAATACCATAAGAGCTAAGTTTAATTTCTACTAAGCCATAATTCCCGTTATCTAATTTTATCACAGCGTCACATTCCAAACCACTTCTGTCTCTATAATATAATACTTGTCCTCCTAAACTAGCAGCATAAACTTTTAAATCCCTTATACAAAAACTTTCAAATAAAAAACCAAAAGTATTAAAATCTTCTACAAAATTATCTGGAGTTATCCCTAAATATAATGCTGCAATAGAAGGATCTATTAATTCTTTTTTTGGAGTAGATCTAATAGCTGTTTTAGATCTAATTGATGGGTTCCATGCATAAACATCATCAATCAAATAATTATTAGTTAAAGCATTAATATAATCATAGAATTGAGATTCAGATATGCTAATATCATTTTTTATAACATCTTTATAAATTGTTTTTAAATCTGCAATAGATGAAATATTTCTTGAATATGATGTAATAATTTGTCTTGCTACACTCACATTTTTTGCATATTTGCTCAATGTCAAGTCATCACTTTCATAAATTAAATCTAAATAACTCTTAATTTTTAGTGCACATTTTCTATATTCTAACCCTATATTAGCAGGCCATCCACCGCGACATATACAATAGGCAATATCATTTAAAGATAAATTAGATTTTTTACCATCTATACTTTCTTTCCCGTTAAATAATTTACTCAACGAAATGGAACCATTTGAATCTTGTGACTCAAATGAACTCATCGGATACATAAATAAAGTCCCTATTCTTCCAGCACCACTATGTAATGTAGACCCTTGTGCTGGCACATGAGAACCTGTTAAAATAAATCTACCAGGAGAATTATTTTCATCTACTGCTACTCTTATTGCATCCCATAAAACTGGTGCTGTTTGCCATTCATCTATAAGTCTTGGATTTTCACCTTTTAAAATTAATGCTACATTTGTGTTAGCGGCTTCTATATAACTTTTTGACTTTTCCATGTCTTGCATTTTGATTATACTTTTAGCATGTTGTTCAGCAGTCGTAGTTTTTCCACACCATTTAGGACCTCTTATTAAAACTGCACTAAAAGTATCAAGATAAAAATCTAATTCATCATCTAATAATCTTTTTAAATATTTTTGTTCCATTTATTACACCTCTAACTTATTTTACAACATTATCAGCATATTTGCAAGTGATTTGTTCACTTTTTTGCAAGTGATTTGTTCACTTTTTTGCAAGTGATTTGTTGTTTTTAATTTAAATTTTAAAAAAAGAAAAAACACTTCAAATGAAGTGTTTTGACTATTTCTTTGTTTTTTCTTTGTGTACAGTACTTTTTCTGCAACGTGGACAAAATTTCTTTTGTTCTAAACGATCTGGAGTATTACGTTTATTTTTTTCAGTTAAATAATTTTCTTCACCGCATTCTGTACATTTTAATATAAAATTAATACGCATTTCTAAATTCCTCCCGATAAATCATTAATATTATACTATAAAATCAATTTTTTATCAAGTGAATTAACCTAATTTTAACTATATTTTACAATTTTTATTACAGTGTAACCTGCTTTAGTAATTTTATCAATAATTATAGATTCTTCAATTATATTTTCAAACTCTGTTTGAACTGTTTTTGTTTTTAAATCTACACTAATATTTATTCCTTTTAAGTCTTCAAGAGCTTTTGTAACACGCCCAACACAGTGTTCACACATCATTCCATCTACTATTAATTCATATTTAATAGTATCAGTTTTTTTACAATCAGTACATGCAAGCACTTCATCTTCTTCTATATTAATAGGTAGAGGAGTAAGTTTATTTAATCTTAAGGCATTTGTTACAACAAATATAGAACTTAAACTCATTGCAAGAGCACCAATCATCGGATTAAATGCTTCTTTGAAGATTAAATAATATAAACCAGCAGCAAACGTTACCGCAATCATATTATAGAATAAAGCCCAAAATAAGTTTTGTTTTATATTTTTAAATGTTTTCTTACTTAAGAAAACAGCATCTACTATTCTTATCATATTGTTATTTACTAAAATTATATCAGCTGAGTCCATCGCAACATCTGTGCCAGTTCCTATCGCAATACCAATATCTGCTCTACTTAAAGCAATCGCATCATTGATACCATCACCCACCATCGCAACTACTTCACCATTTGCTTTTAGTTTATTAATTACTTGATCTTTTTCCTCAGGCATAACATTGGCGATAACTTCGTTTAACTTTAGTTCTTTTTGAATTAAACTAGCTGATGCTTCATTATCTCCTGTTAACATGACAGTTTTAATATTCATCTTATGGAGTTCTTCAATTAAAACATAACTTGATGCTTTAATTTCATCACTAATGTGGAATGATGCAAGCATTTGATATTTTGTAAATAAATGAATTGAACTGTATCCTGGAACTTCATCAAATGTATCATAAGTAACTTGTTCTTTTAATTTAGAACTTCCAAGATAGTATTTAACACCATTAATTGTTCCACTTACTCCAAGACCAGGTATTTCTTCAAAATCAGTTACCTCAAGATTTTTTGAAAAATGAGTATAATTAATAATTGCTTTTGCGAAAGGATGATTAGAATTTTGTTCTAAACTTTTTGCGATACTATAAACCATCGATTCATCCTTACTTTTTAAATCTACACTTTGTACCTTTAATGCTCCCTTTGTAAGCGTACCAGTTTTATCGAACGCAATTGTTGTAACATTATGCATTGATTCTAATTTTTCAGCATTTTTAATTAATATACCCCATTTAGCACCTTTTCCCATTGCGACCATTATTGAAGTTGGAGTAGCAAGTCCTAGGGAACATGGACAGGCAATTACTAAAATTGAGATAGCAGTAAGAAGCGATGATTCAAAATTCTTTGAAACACACATCCAAATTATAAAAACAATGATACTTATACCTATTATAATGGGAACAAAAAATCTACTAATCTTATCAGCAAGTCTTTCTATTGGAGCTTTTGATGATGAAGCTTCTTTAACAAGTCTAATAACATTATCCATAAGTCTTTGCCCCATAATTTCTGTTACTTCAACAAGTATTACTTGTTCTAAATTAACAGTTGAGGCAAACACTTTTGCACCTTTTGTTTTAACAACAGGTTTTGATTCTCCTGTTACATTAGATTCATCAATTGATGTCATACCATCAATGATAACACCATCAACAGGTACTCTTTCGCCAAGTCTTACGCGAACAATATCACCTTTTTTAATATTTATTACTTCTTTTAAAACAAATGTATCGTTTTCTTTAACATAAGCATCAACTGGTAGGACACTTGCAAGTGCTGAAATACTATTTGTAGTTCTTTTTTTTGCAAGTGCTTCTAAGTATTTACCTATCTTAACTATAAAGATAATCATACCTGCAGTTTCAAAATAAAAATGATGGGCAACAAATGTCTTATCCAACATTACTTTAATAATTAAATAAATACTATAAACTATCGCACTAATAGAGCCAATTGATACTAAACTATCCATATTTGGAACTCTTTGGATAAGTAGTTTAATACCTTTTTTAAATATATCAAAGTTAATTACAATAATTGGAATTAAAATAGCAAATTGAACAATACCTGACCAAAGACCTCTTTCAAGATGGGAAAATTCAATCATAAAACCTATATTAAACATAGATCCCATTCCAACAAATGATAGAATTGCTCCAAGTGTTATAGTTATTATTAGTTTAATAAGTTGTATGTCTTTACCATTATTTGTACTTTTCTCATTTGCAAGACTTGCGCCATAACCAAGATCATTAACAAGTTTAATAATATCGTCAATTGTTAACTTAGTTTCATTATATTCAATTTCTAATATTTCTGTTAATAAGTTAACATGTGCACTTATAACAAATTCTTGATTATTTAGATTTCTTTCTATTGTCTTTGCGCAAACCGCACATGACATTCCAGTAATATTAAATCTTGTCATATAACCTCCTACTTCGCAATTTTTAAAATTTCTAGTACTTCTTCTTTATTAAGTGGTTTTACTGCCACTACTTTAACATTATCATTTTTTGTTGCATGTTCTGCAAGGCGAACTAAATCATCATCATTAATGCCAAGTTCCGAAAATGCAACAGGCATACCTAACATTTTAAAATAATCTTTAAAATAACTAATTGCTTTATTTACAACATCAGATTCATTTGTATCTTTAATATTTAATACTTCACGACCTAGTTTTACCCATTTATCAAAAAATAAATCTTTTGTATATTCTGCCCAAGCAGGGAATAATACAGAAAGTCCTGCAGCATGTGCAACATTATCAAATAAACCACTTACGGCATGTTCAAGTTTATGAACTGTAAAGTACATCTTGCTACCAAGACCTGTTAACCCATTATGTGAAAAGCTAGATGCAATCATAATATTCGCACGAGCTTCATAGTTTTCAGGATCATTTATAACAGTCTTTCCTGATGCTAACATACTTCTTACAAGGCCAAGTGCCATTTCATCGCTAAATGAAACTCCACTTACATCAGATAAATATCTTTCAAGAGTATGCATTAAAATATCAACTACACCACAAGCTGTTTGATATTTAGATACACTAAAAGTTAAACATGGATTCATTATTGCAAATTTAGGTCTAATTAAATCGCTGTTAAACCCATTTTTAACATTAGTTTCTGGATTACTAATTACACATGAATTACTAAGTTCACTACCTGCAGCACTAATTGTTAGAATTACTCCAACAGGTAAAGCTTTTTCAACTGTTTTTGTATGAGCATTAAAACACCAAGGATCAAAATCAGCATAGAATCCCGCAGCTATTGCTTTTGCAGAATCAATTACAGATCCTCCTCCTACCGCAAGCACTAACTCAACGTTATTTTCTCTTGCAAGAGTTACTCCTTCTCGAACTTTATCAATTTTTGGGTTTGGTTCTACTCCGCCTAACTCCACATATTCAATTCCTGCATTTTTAAGAGAAGTTACAACTCTATCATATAGACCTGTTTTAAAAATTGATTTTTGTCCATAATGTAATAATACTTTCTTTATATTATAACCTTTTAGAATATTACCAACATTCAATTCAGTATCGCGACCAAAAAAGATTTTTGTTGGTGAAACAAACTCAAAATTTAACATATTATTACCTATTCAAATTTAGTATTAGATACTGATACTTTTTCAATAGTAATTAATTCATAAGGGAAATTAGCAAAGCCTCCACCAAGATTTCCAGTTGGAACGTTACTTAATTTTAAAACTACTTGATTTGATGCTTCATCTGTAGTTTTACCAAATGCAGCATATTCCCCGTCAAGCCATGGACATGTTGCGCTACAAATAAAGAATTGAGAAGTTGCAGAATTAGGATCACTTGTTCTTGCCATTGAAATAACACCTAATTCGTGTGTAATATTATTTTCAGTCCATCCATTACTTGCAAATTCACCTTTGATAGCTTTAGCTTTATCTTTTTCCATTAAAGTATTATCTTCAACATAATACCCTCCCGTTTGAATCATAAAATCAGGAATGATTCTGTGAAAGATAGTTCCTACATAATAATCATCTTGTGCAAGCTTGACAAAATTTTCAACACTAAGTGGTGCTTTATCATAATATAATTCTAAATTAATTTTATCTCCTGTAGAGATGCAAATTTGTACATAAATTGGTTTTTCCATATCTATTTTTCCTTTCTTACATGAACTTAAAGAAAAAGTTATTGCACAACAAATTGAAATAATTAATAATCTTAAAACTTTTTTCATAAACTTTTTCTCCTAACTATATTATTTTACCATAATCTTAATAAAAAATAAAGAAAATTAATATTATTTCAAAAACTTTTATTAAATAGCCTCTCAAATAAAAATAGATATACTTAAAAAAGTATATCTATTCAAAAGCATTGTGTTTCACATTCCATCTTTAAATTTTTAATGTTTTGAAAACCATATGCATTATTTTTATAATCTATCAAATTCCTAGAAATGGCAACAAAAGTGTTAATATCTAAATTTTATTTTTTATTAGATTTAAATATTCATTGCATCTTTCACAAAATCTTTTTAATCGTTTAGTTTGCCTTTTATATCCTCCAAACATAGATATTCTTGATTTTGGCGGCACCGACCATGGCTTATTTTTTTTGTATATCCTAGTATATTAATATCAATTGTAAAAAATTCTTTAGTATAAACTCCATCGGAAACTTCTATACTAATAATATTTTCTAAAAACAACTCTTCTTTTTTAAAACCTGGTGTTTCACGGATGATCAACTTATTGTTTTTTATATCTAAACATATATATGTTTTAAAAACACTGAAAAACATATATACACAATAAACTATCATAACTAACAAAAGAATAATCATTACAAATACTTGTTCAAAATCTAAAATTAATCCCATTATAGGAAGTATAGTAAACAATATACCAGACCACACTCCTAAAATACGATCTATCAAAGTCATTTGATGAATAATAACTTTATTCGAAGATCCATTCTTTAAACTTGCCATACAGCCAATCTACTCCTTCTCCAATATAATAAATTGCCACTGCTCCTGCAATACCTGCTAGAATAGCAACTCCGCCACCTATCGCAAACGCGCCAACAAAGCCTATTGTTGTACCAAAGACAGTGGCTCCTAGAGCAGCGCTACTAGCTGCGATTCCCGCAGATAATGCCCATTTTCCAAATAACTCTCCTAAAAAATAAGTACCAAAACCTTTTCCAGTATAGTAAGCAACATCCATCGCACTAGCACCAAAGGCTTCACCTGTTGTGTAATTTGGATTAGTAAAGTTATTATAAACACTACTTCCCCATGAAAGCACGTTACCAGCAATTGTCATTCCTTTACCAAATTTGTTTAAAGCTGAAGAATATTTGCCTAAAAATTGGAAACCAAATTTTTCTGGTCCCCAATAAGCTAATCCTGCATCTAGTCCTCCACTTATATAACCAGACCATTGATCAAATAAACCAAATGAAGTTGATACTGTTCCTAAAGCCCCTAGAATATTCGAACTATTTGAAATTGTTCAATGATATCCGGAATTAAATCCTCCGACACTAGAAGCAACTGAACTCACCATTCCACCACCAACTGATACTCCAGTACTAGAACTTCTATACGCAATTCCAATTGGATTATTATTCGCATAACTATATAGATTTAATCCATTAATACTTAATGGATTTAATGTGGTTACATCTGTAGGTTGAATGAATCTTCCTAGTTCAGGACTATAATACCTTGAGAATAACCAAAATAATCCCGTTTCGACGTCATAATCTTGATTATCCTTGAATATTACCTAACAAATAAATAGATAAATAACATTCACTTCTTTCGTTCTTTTAAATTTGAAATGGGTATCCCATTTGCGGAGGGTTAGAGCTGTACCCAAAATTTGGGCACAACTCTTATCCTGTTGCTGATTTTATCTAATATTTACTTTATTAAGTTGTCTTTTTAATCTTTTAAACTGTAACTTTTCCACAAATGAAATTCTATAAAAGTGGTAATAAATTTTTTCTTTACGTCCATCTAGATAATTGATTATAACATCAACTCCAAGATTTAAATCATTAACTATATCTATAGAAGATATACTATTTAAAATTCTTTCGTATTTATTTTTACTTGATAACCCTAATATCAACTTAAATTTATTTTTCTTAAAATCAAAAACTATCCCAAGCGAATAAATCCAAATCATACTTATGATAACAAAAAATAGAACAACTGCTGTAAGCAAAATATATCGAATTTGAAATCCACTGGATACACACATATCAATCATTGCATAAATGATAAATATAAATGAAATTATAGAAAAAATTCTAGTCAATCTTCCAAATAGAAATATTTTTTTCATTAGTTAAACCACTCCTCTTTCTTCTTTTCCCACCAATTATCTTATGCGTCAGAAATTACCGCGATTAATACAGTTCCAGCAACAATACCTACAACTACAATTATACCTCCAGGGACACCACCTACTAATGCACCTAGAGCAACCGCACCTTTAGCAAGCAAGTCACCAGCTTTATAAGAAAGATATGATGTCACTGCAATATATCCAACATCTAGTCCAAAACTTGCCCATTTTTGACCTGATGTTAAGTTAGAATTCATATAATTGTTATAAGCACTAGATGCTATATCCAATCCGATTCCTATGCCCATTAACCAATCAGAATAGGAATTTAATTTATTATGAAACCCTTTATACTTAGGATTATTCATATAAGTTAAAAGTCCATCTACTGATCCTGCTAAATATGAGGAAATTTTATCAATACCACCATGTAGTGATGAGGCTCCGGAGATTAAATCCCCTAAAAAGCCACTTCCACCTGAGCTATTTAATCCTCCTAATGATCCTCCGTTACTAATACCACTTAAAGCTACAGAACTAAACATTCCACCACTAGAACCAAAACCAGCACCAGAACTGCTATACGCAAGTCCAATAGGATTGTTGTTTGCGTAATCATATAGATTTAATCCATTAATAGATTGTGGATTCAAACTAGAAACATCTGCAGGTTGGATGAATCTTCCAAGTTCTGGAGAATAGTATCTTGAGGATACCAACGCAAGATTGGTTTCGACAGGGCTATTACGAGTATCCTCATAATAACCATATCTTAATTATAATG
>CAYPEY010000017.1:0-41926 GCA_964409955.1 uncultured Staphylococcaceae bacterium | reverse complement strand
TTAATGCGGCATTTATTATTTTTCCACTGCTTGTTTTAAAAAGACTTCTTGTTATCCTTTTATTTTTATAAATGTTGTGATATTTTATTTCTTCATTATCATAAAATGAACATATTGATGTATATGATTCATTTATTTCTGTATATTTAATGTTATTTATCATACATAAATATTTGATTCTTTCTTTAAATTTAGATAAAGGTATTTGGATAAAGTTTTGATCGATTCTTTTATTTTGTTTTTTTGAAAGATTAGTTTTTATTCCATTTGTTTTGAAACCTTTGTTATATCCTACTATGATTTCTGATATTTGATTTTTATTTGCATAATCAATTAGTTGTTTTGATGCTTTATATATTGCGTCATTTATTCTTCGATTTCTTTTTTCTGTTACTTTGTGTTCCATTAATGTGTATTCTTTATTATTTGGTTTCTTGGATTGTAAATAAGAAATCTTCTTATTATAAAAATGATTTATTGATTTTAAATATTTACCATCTATAATAAAAGATTCATTATTAGATACTACACAAGTTGCAAGATTATTTATACCTAAGTCTATTGCCATTATTAAATCTTTTTTTGATTCTTCTTTTGATAAATTATATTCTATATAAGTAAATACTATATTATAAGACAATCCTTTAAATGATGGGATTATTCTTATTTGTTTAATTTTTTTGTTTGGGATTATTTTAGGTATACTAAAATATATATCAACATTTTCTTTAATTCTTGACTCCTTGATGAATTTATTTATTAGTTCATCTTCAAACATTTTATTAAATGTTTTACAAGTCCAAAGTTAAGTTAGACATGGGAAGTTTGATATACATTTTATTATCTTTAATAATAGGTCTTATTTGTTCTGTATATAATTGATAATAATCATTTTGCTTTAAATACTTAGGAAGTTTTGTATATCCTTTATAAAAGTTAGTAAAAGTATTATGAGCATTTCTTATTATACAAATAGATGTATAAGTATTTAAGATATGAAAGTTTTCATTATCTTTTAAAATCTTATTAAGATCATAATATGATATTAACCGTTTAGTTTTAAAATATTCTTGTCTTAAAGTATAAAGTGCACTATTATAAAGATTCTTAGATATGTGACAAAGTAGTCTTAACATGTTTCTTTCATTTTTAGTTGGAATATATTTATAGTGTATCGCTTTAAACATTATTTTCACCTCCTTTCTTTAAAAAACAAAAAAAGTCTTATTCTTTACCCGCTTATTTAATAAACAAACGGGGTATGAATAAGACTGTAAATGTTTGTTATATTATATCTAAATTATACCAATATTTGGTTAATTTGTAAAGATATAAGATAAATTATATAAGATATAAGTAAATTATATAAAATAAATTATTTTTATAAAAAATAGTGGGAAAATAACTTTCCTTATAGATAAAAAATAACTCCTGAAATTTTTCAGGAGTTTTTAATTATTTCATAAATTCTTCAATATCATTTACTTCTTTAATAATATTTTTAGATAATACTATTGCTTTATCTTTTGTGATTAAAATGTCATCTTCAATACGAATACCGATACCTTCTTCTTCTATGTATAATCCAGGTTCTATTGTAATTACCATACCTTCAAGAAGTCCTAAATTATTGATAGCAGGATCATGTACATCAAGACCTAAAGAGTGGCCAATTGAATGGTAATAATATTTTACAAGTTCACTATCTTCTTTAATAAGACCAAGTTTTTTACAACCTTCAGAAAGAATCTTTTTCGCATAATCATTTAAATCTTTCCAAGAAAGACCTGCTTTTGCATATTCAATACATTTTTTGTTACATTCAAGTACAACTTCATATACTGCTTTTTGACGCTCAGTAAATTTTCCTGATACTGGGAATGTTCTTGAAATATCTGATGAATAATGATTTGTATAACATCCTACATCCATTAGTAGTAAGCTATTATCTTCAATTTTAGAATTATTTGCTACATAGTGAAGTACTGTTGCATTTTTTCCTGATGCAACAATAGCATCAAATGAATTTTGTTTCTTTTCTTTAATAAGTATAAAATCATGATATGCTGTGGCTATACTTTCTTCACTATGCTCTTTAGAATGTTTCATTACATTATAGATTGCACGTTTAGTTGTTTCGATAGACTCAACCATTAAATCTACTTCATCTTCACTTTTAACCATTCTTTGTTCAAGTACTAGAGGATATACATTTTCAATATTTACACTTGGGAATAAGTTTTGAAGTTTTTTCGCAAATTCAAGTGCATATGAATTATACAATTCTTGTGGTCTTCTTTCTAAATCTAAATATACTGTTTTTGCGACATTATTGAAATGTCTTAATGGTTGAAATAAACCATTAATAAATGAATTAAAAGAACCATTATAACTAATATTAGTAATTTCTATACCTGATATTTCATATGCTTCTTCTTTTGATAGAGTTCTACCAACCCATTTAGCCATAACTTCATCGATTGGATCAAGGAATAACCATTCTTTATACTCATTATCAAATTTACCAATAATTAAAGTAACATCCTTTTGATCAATACCTGTTAAATAATAAAAGTTATTATTTACAACAAATGGGAATTCTGCATCAGCAGATTTAAATGTAGCATATCCTGAATGAAGGATTGCAACAGAATTATCTATTAATTTATTAAATAATATATTTCTTCTTGTTTTATATTGTGAGTTTTCCATATACTATTTCTTTACCTTTCTATTATTTGTTTTTTGTTGTTCTTCAAGTAGGCTAGGATCATAATATGATTCTAGTACGCTTGCAAATTGAGCCATTACTTTTGTTGCTTGTTGAAGAGTCATAGTATCAAGTACTAGTCCTAAAATATCACTATGGAATTTATCGTGGAATTTAAGAACTTTCTTTCCTTGTTGAGTAATACTTAATAAAATTACACGTCTATCCATTTCATCACGAATTCTCAGTAGATATCCTTTTTGAGCAAGTCTATTTACCCCAATAGTTAGTGCACCTACTGTTACATGAAGTTTTTTCGCAATTAGTGTCATTGGTTTATTATTATATTTATTAACCATTTCAAGTACATGAACTTCCCCTAAAGTTAAATCTGGAATATTTTTAGTATCCATTGTTCTTTCTTCGATTACCCAAGTAAGATTTGCAACGGTATTAAATGATTCTTCGAGTTGTTTATACATTGCCTTTTCTTCTTTATTCCAATTGTGAGTTTTCTTTGGAGTTGGTCTTACGATTTCTTTAGGTGTATTATCACGTGGTGCTGGTTCAATTGTAACTTCTGAACTTTTTGGAGCTGAACGTTTTTTAGGTTTTTTAACTGGTTTCTTAGGTTCTACTATTGGTTGAACTCCAAGTGGTTTTTCACGTTTTTTAGTTTCTTTTAATTTACCTGTTTTTGGGTCTATCTTAGTTGATGTAATAGCTTCAACTTTGATTTCTGGTTTCTTTGTTGTTGTTTTTTTTGTAGCTGTGGCTTTTTTAGTAGTCGTAGCTTTTTTTGCAGGTTCTTTTGTAGTTGTTGCCTTTTTTGCTGCAGCGTTCATTTCAGCTTTTGATGGTTCATCAGAAGTTGGTAGTACAATTGGACTAACACGTTTTTTTACAGTTGTTGTAGTTTCTTTCTTTTCAGCCATATTATTTCACCTCTATATTTTTTTATACTATTAATATTATTATAATAAAATTTATTTTTAAAGTCAAACTAAATAATTATTTTTTTAAACTATAGTATTTTTTATTTTCAAATTTTAGTATTAACAAATTTCATAAAAAAATGAAAAATTGAAAATATTGGCATTTTTATATTGAAAATATTGGCATTTTTATATTGAAAATCTTGGGATTTTTATATTGAAAATCTTAGGATTTTTTTATTATTTTTATTGATAAATAATTTTTTTTGTGATATACTATTTACAAAGGAGTTGATTATTATAAAAAAATACTATCCTAGATTAATAGAAAAAAAGATTGAAAAAAAATTAAAATCTTCAGGGGCTATCTTAATAACAGGACCAAAATTTTGTGGGAAAACTACAACTTGTATGTTGTTCCAAAAAAGTTTTATAAAATTAAATACCAAACAAATTATAGAAATAGCTAAACTAAATCCTAAAGGTGTACTACTAGGAGATAATCCGAGATTAATTGATGAATGGCAAACAGTTCCAGACATTTGGAATCAAGTCAAAGATTCTCTTGACTTCGAATATGAATTTGGCAAATATATCTTAACAGGCAGTTCAACACCAGTTGATAAAACAGAAATCAATCACTCAGGTGCTGGTAGAATAACTCCATTAAAAATGAGAACATTATCTTTATATGAGTCAGAAGAATCAAAAGGGCTTGTGTCTTTATTGGAGTTATTTAATGATCCTAATATGAATTTTTTTGATTTAAATAATGATTATCAACTATCAGACACCGTTTATCTTCTATGTAGAGGTGGATGGCCTACATCTATACAAGAAGACAAAGATTTAGGTTTAGAAATTACGCATAATTATTATGATAGCCTTTTTGTGTTTGAAAATAATGCTAATGAAAAATTTAGAAACAAGAAACCAGAAATATTTAAAATGATTTTAAGAAGTTATGCTAGAAATATTTCAACTGAAGCTCCAAATACTACAATTATAACAGATATAAAAAATTCTAATTCACGAACAATGGACCCAAAAACATTTGATGAATATATGGATGCACTTAAAGATTTGTATATTATAGAAGATATATCAGCATGGAATCCTAATATTCGTTCAAAAACATCTATTAGAACTTCTCCTACTAGACATTTTATAGATACATCAATAGCTTGTAGAGCTTTAAATATTTTCCCTAATGATTTACTTAATGATTTAAATTCATTTGGTTTCTTCTTTGAGGATTTTGTAATAAGAGACTTATCTATTTACGCTTCTACTTTTGATGGAGAGATAAGACACTATCGCGATAACTCTGGTCTTGAATGTGATGCTATTCTTCATCTGCCAAATGGAAAATGGGCAGCTATAGAAATAAAATTAGGTGGAAATGAAGCTATCAATCAAGCAGTTAAATCTTTACACACATTAAAAAATAAAATTGATGAAAAAAGTACTGAAATTTCTCCTTCATTTATGATGATCATAACAGCGTTCGGCCCATTATATCGACGTGATGATGGAATATACGTTGTTCCTATCAATTGTTTAAAGCCATAATAAAAACCTATCTCACGATAGGTTTTTTTGATTATTTATTATTTTCAATAGCGTTAACGATATCTTTAACACATTTGATTTCTTGTGCTGCTTCTTCAGAGAATTCCATACCAAATTCATCTTCTAATGCCATAATTAAACTTACTGCATCTAGTGAATCAGCTCCTAAATCATGAACTAAATGAGTGTCCATTGTGATTTTTTCTGCATCAACATTTAATTCTTGTGCGATAATAGCTTTTACTTTTTCGAATACCATTTAATTTTCCTCCCTTTATTAGTTATTAAATTTATTTTTTAATGCCGCTAATTGTTGTTCATATTTTTCTTCTTGACGACGTCTATATTCTTCTCTTTTTGCAAATTGTTCTTGGCGTTGTTTTCTTTGTCTTTCTACTTCAGGATCAATTTGTGGTTTTTTAGGACGAGGTTTGAAGTTCTTTTCTTGTGTTTTTTTAACTGGTTGTGGTTTTTCTTCTTTTGGAGCATTAGGGTCAATCATAGTAAGTTGTAAACGACCTTTTTTAAGATCTACTTCTAATACCCAAACTTTAACGATTTGTCCTACATGAACTGCTTCAAGTGGATGTTTGATAAATTTAGTTGACATTTTAGAAACGTGAACTAAACCATCATCATGAAGTCCACAGTCAACGAAAGCACCAAAGTCAGTAACATTACGTACTGTACCTTGAAGTTCCATACCTGCAGCTAAATCTTCAAGTTCTAAGATATCACTTCTTAAAACTGGAGCTTCAATAACATCACGAGGGTCACGAAGTGGAGATACGAATGCATCTAAAATATCTTGGAATGTATATTCACCCATATTTAATTCTGCAATCATAGCTTTCTTATCTTCATCAGTTAATCCTTTAACTTTATTAACAAGTTCATCTTTACCAAGATCATCTGAAGTGAAACCTAATTTTTCAAGAATAACTCTTGCATTATCATAACTTTCAGGGTGGATTCCTGTCATATCAAGTTTTTCGTTTCCATCTACAATTCTTAAGAAACCAATTGCTTGTTCTAATGCTTTAGGACCAACACCTTTAACTTTGATATCATTTCTATTTTCGAAACGTCCGTTTTCTTCACGGTGTGCAACGATTTTCTTAGCAGTACCTGCATTTAAACCTGCAACATATTTTAATAATGAGAATGATGCTGTATTGATATTTACACCAACTTGGTTAACTGCTGTTTCAACAACGAAGTCAAGAGATGATGCAAGTTTAGATTGTGTAACGTCATGTTGATATTGTCCAACACCAATTGATTTTGGATCAATTTTAACAAGTTCAGCAAGTGGATCTTGTAAACGTCTTGCAATTGATACTGCTGAACGTTCTTCAACTGAATATTCAGGGAATTCTTCACGAGCAAGATCAGATGCTGAGTAAACTGATGCACCAGCTTCATTAACAATAATATATTTAACATCTCTATCAATTAATTTTAATGTATTAGAAACGAAAGCTTCAGTTTCACGGCTTGCTGTACCATTACCCATTGCAACTACTTCAACATTATGACGATTTACTAAATCACAGAATGTATCAACAGCAGCTTGATAACGAGCAGGTGGAACTACTTCACCTTTATTCTTTTGGTGAGGATACATAACGCTCTTTTCAAGAACTTTACCTGTAGCATCTACTACAGCAAGTTTACAACCTGTTCTAAATGCAGGGTCAACACCAAGTACAGTTTTACCTTTCATTGGAGGTTGTAATAAATAGTTACGTAAGTTTTCACCAAAGATATGGATAGCTTGATCTTCTGCTTTTTCTTTTAATTCTGAACGAATTTCACGAACGATAGCAGGTTTAATTAATCTGTCATATCCATCTTGACAAGCTTCACGAACATATGGAGCAGTTACAGAATCTGCAACTTTTACCATATCTCCCATAATATATTCTAATACTCTTGCGTAATCTTCAACAATTGTAATTTTAACAACTTTTTCAGCTTCAGCTCTATTTAAAGCAAGAATTCTATGTAATTTAATTGCTTTAATAGGTTCTTCATAAGCATAGTACATTTCATATACTTTCTTTTCATCTTCAGCGTCTTCTTTAACTTCTGATTTCATAGAAGCTGTATTTTCAAAGTTTTCACGAATCCATGATCTATATTTAGGTTCATCAGAAACGATTTCAGCAATAATATCTTTAGCACCTTGTAATGCTTCAGCAACATTTTTAACAATGATACCTTCTTTTTTCATTGCTTCAACTTCTTCATCAGATTTACCTTCAAGGTTAGTTACATAAGCACTTGCAACGCTTTCTACATCACCTTCAAGAGGGAATGATAATAAGTATTCTGCAAGAGGTTCTAAACCTTTTTTCTTAGCATCTGTAGCACGAGTCTTTTTCTTTTCTTTGAATGGACGATAAATGTCTTCAATTTCAGAAAGTTTAGTAGCATTGATGATACCAAGTTTAATTTCATCAGTAAGTTTACCTTTTTCTTCAATTAAACGCATAACGTCTTCTTTACGTTGTGCTAACTTTTGTCCATAATCCCATTCTTCATAAATAGCACGAATTTGTTCTTCATCTAAGTTACCAGTTACTTCTTTACGGTAACGTGCGATAAAAGGAACTGTTGCGCCGCCTTCTATTAATTCAAGAACTGCTCTAATTTGTCCAATTCTAACATTTTGTTCGCGCGAAATTTTCCCAAGTAAAGCGTCATTTATATAATTGTTTTCCATAATTTCCTCCAACATTTAATATTTTCATTTGATATTTTTCAAATCACATACTTAGATATTATACCACAAATCGCTACTTTTAGCAAATGATTACACCCCTTAAAATTGGCTAATTTGAGCTAATAATTCTTCTAAAATATGAATAGTTTGTTTGGTTCTAACAGAAGCTCTTGTACCTGTTTCAAAGGCTTCTTTTACAATCTTTTTATTCGGTGTAATAATCGCAAAATGGTATCCACAAGCTTCATTACTTTCTGCAATTCCGGTAACACTAACACAAAAATCAGCATTAGATATTTTCTTTAAACCTTCCGCCATTTCTAGTGCTACTTCTTTTGAATATACAGTAAACTCATCAAGTGTACTTTTTTTAACACCTAATATTTTTTGTTTAGCATCTTCGGAATATGTAACATAACTTTCATCAAGGACTTTAGATGCACCACTTGCATTAATTAAAGTTGCGGCAAGAAGTCCTCCTGTACAACTTTCAGCAAAACTAACTTTCATATTTTTTTCTTTTAATAAATCAACTATTTTTTGTTCTAACATTTTAATCACCTATCTTATATTATACCAAAAAATGAGAACTTTAGTAAATTTTAATACTACTTATTTTATTTTTTTTATTAAATATGCTATAATACATTATACGGAGGAGAGCTTATGTACACTATAAAAGATGAAGTTATTACTAATTATCTAATTTCAAAAAGTGAATTCATTACTCATCTAAAACCAGTAAAAAGTGTTGAAGAAGCAAAAGAGTACTTTTCAATGTTAAAAGAAAAGTATGCTGATGCCACTCATAATATTACAGCATACATTATTGGTAAAACAGGTGAAGCAGGGCACTATAGTGATGATGGAGAACCTAGTGGAACAGCAGGACTTCCGGTATTAGATGTTTTTAGAAAGAATGAAATCACAAACTTTGCTTGTGTTGTAACAAGATATTTTGGAGGAATTAAACTTGGTGCTGGAGGACTTGTAAGAGCTTATAGCACAGCTGCAAGCCAAGCATTAAAAGAAGCTGTTATAATTCCTATAATCGAATATACTAGACTTCAACTAACATTCAACTATTCATATTTAGATATAATTGAAAATAAACTTAAAAATTATGAAATATTAAATAAACAATTTTCAAATAATGTTTCAATGACTTTAAATATTCCAAAAACCGATGTTAATTCAATTATCAATATACTTGTTAACTTAACAAATAATATGATTCAAATTAAATACTTTGAAGAAAATGAAAAATAAGACTTTCCTAAGAAAGTCTTATTTTTTTAATTCAATTTTACTAATGAATTCAACAAACCTTTTTGATCCATTAAATCTTTATAATTTCCTTGTTCAACAATATTTCCATTTTTTAAAACAATGATTTCATCAAATCTATTTAAAATACCCTCATCTAATTTATGTGTAATCATAACTTTTGTAATATCTTCTATATCTAAT
Organism: uncultured Staphylococcaceae bacterium; assembly: GCA_964409955.1. GTDB lineage: Bacteria > Bacillota_I > Bacilli_A > ML615J-28 > CAG-313 > CAG-313. Next base: position 32,511 of record CAYPEY010000017.1, on the reverse strand, counting down.
ATATTATGAAGAATCTCATTTGATGTTTCATTATCTAATGCACTTGTTATTTCATCTAAAAACATTATTTTAGAATTTTTTAGTAGACCTCTTGCTATTGCAATTCTTTGTTTCTCACCACCACTTAAATTACAGCCATTTTCTCCACACTTATAATCTAATCCTTTTTCTTTAATTAATCTACCTAATCCAGATTTAATTATAACTTCTTCTAATAAATTACTATCTACTTCAGAATACATTGTAATATTATTAACAATCGTATCATCAAATACAAAAACATTTTGTTCTATTATTGAAATTATATTATATAATAAATCTATTGATGCCTCTTTTAGTTCTATATTTCCATAGTTAATTAAACCATTGTAATTTAAATTTCTACCTACTAAAAGATTAATCAATGTAGTTTTACCACTTCCACTAGGCCCAACAATAGCATATGATTTACCTTTTTCGAGTTTTAAATTAATTTCTTTTAATATTTCATTGTCTTCATATGAAAAAGCAAGATTTTTTATAATTATATTATCATTAACTATTTCTAGACCTTGATCATTTGATTCCTCTTCTTTTAGAAGATTACATATTTTTTCAAATAATGGTTTACAAGCCGCTCTTTTTGATATTAATGAAGGAACCAAAATTAATGGTTGCATTACGAAATTCATCAGCTGAACAAATAATATAATTGTTGCGGGTTCAATTTTATTAGTTTTAATGCACAGATATGCACCAATAAAGAATACTCCAAGTTGAGCTATTAGAGATGTTAGTGTTTGAATAAATTCTACTTGAACTTCAACTTTAGTTTTAGTTGCTTTATCACTTTCTAATTTGTTATTATTACAATTAAACAATTTTGACATTTCTTTTTCGGCTTTAAACACTTTGATGGTTGAAAAGCCTACTAAATTATCTTTAACAAAATGCATAAAACTAGCATTACTATCACTAATTGTTTTTTCTATTGTTGATAGTTTACTTCCTACTAACAAAGCACATACAAATGGTAAAAGCGCAAGGATTACTGCAAATATCGTTAAGACGGGACTGTACAAAATCATTACTACAATTGATGCTACAAATAATAAAATTTGAGTAATCATTGTAAATATACTAAATATGTAATTTTCTTCAATATAGCCAACATCATTTGTGAGTGATGAAATATACGTTGATGATTCATATTTATTAAAAGAAGCAATATTTTTTTGTAATATTAATTGATAAATATTATTTTTATATTGATTCATTGCTTTCTTTTTATATTTTGGTTTAAAATACATTGAAAATAAATAAACAAGGATTGCAACTATCAATAATATAATACTTATTATTAATTCTTTAATCCATGCATCAAAATTTTTTTCTGTCGCAACCGATAATATTCTCTCTAACATAATCGAAACACCAATTAATGTTAATGATTCTGCTATAGAACAAAATAATAATATTATAAAACTAATTTTATTTCCCTTATATATTTTTTCTATTAATGCTTTTTTATTCATATTCTATGCTCTCCTTGTAATATTCATAAACTTCTTTTAAATCATTATAATATGATGTATTAATATTTTTGATCTGTTCTAAAAAACTTTCTACTAATAAATTAACGTTTTTAGCATTTGAGAATAGACTTTCTTTTTTATCATAATAGAATTTTAACGATTCTGTTGTAGAATCTGCTAATTGTAATCTATTATGAATAATATTATTTATAGCATAAATAGTATTCTTGTATTCTAATTTTTGTATTTTTTCTAAAAAAGCTTGAAGTATTTTTTCAATAACAAGTAAATCTAGAAATACACTATTTTCTTTACTAATTGATTCTATAAAATCTATAAGCCACATAAGTAAACTATATGCATCTTTAATCTTCATTTTACATATTAGATTTAGTACTTGAAACTGTGAACCATTTATAATATTTGTCGCCGATAATAAAAAGTTTTGTGATAATAATTTTATTGATTCTTCATAATTCTTTAAGGAATATTGGCATTGGCCCATTAATACTAATTTATCGTTTGGATCGTATTGTTTAATATAAAACTCTGCTGTTTCATATTCTCCAAGCAAAAAATACGTTTCAATGATATTTTTTTGAATAATTCTACGTTCTTCTTTAGACTCTGCGTTATAATCCATCAATGCTAGCGTCTTTTTAAAATATTTGATAGCATTATTTAATATATCTTGATTATAACACTCCGTTCCATAAAGATGCAAATACATAGCAATTGTTAAATTTAATTTATAATTATTTTCATTTTTTAATGATATTCTTTTTATCTCATCTAAGCCTATATCAAAACTCTTTTTATTTGTTGTGGTTTCTAATTTTTCTATAAATTCATTTATTTCCAAACTATCTATGGAATGTCCTAATAAATAATCTATTGATATATTATAATATTGGGCAATTAAAACTACTTTTTCAATATCGGGAAAACTTTCATCTCTTTCCCATTTAGAAACTGCTTGTCTTGATGTCCCTATGATTTCCGCAAATTCTTCTTGTGAAATGCTTTTATTTTTTCTTAGTGTATATAATTTTTCTCCTATACTTATCATATTATTCACCTCACATTAATTATAACATATTAATATATTTAATACCACCATAAATGGGAGAATTTAATGATTTATTTTGCAACTACTAGTTTCTCTTTTAAAAAAAGAAAACTTCTTCCAAAAAATTGGGAGAAGTTATTTTTTTATTTTCTTATTTTTCTTTGCTTTAATTTCTTCTTCAGTTGGTTTAAAGAATGGCATTAACATATTAGTTCTATAAACATATTCTTGATAAGCTGGCTTATTTTTTAATTGTCTTTTTTCCATCATTGGAATAGTTATAAATACAAACAATAAAAATACAATTAAAGGACAAAACATTAATATCCAAAGGTTATCATTTACTGATAAACTAAATAAAAACATACTAAACCAAAAAACTATTTCTCCAAAATAATTAGGATGTCTACTTATTTTCCATAAACCCACTTCATTAATAGCACTAGAATTTTTATTTTCTTTTTTAAATTTATCCATTTGTAAGTCTGCAAGCATTTCAATAACAATTGCAAATATTGTTACAACTGCACTTAAAATTAAAGTTGCATTTACTTCTACTACTTCAGTATTGAATGTATTCATATAAGAAAAAACTGGAAGCATTGCGACAAACACAACAAGTGTAGGCATCATATGGATCCCACCAAATGAAATAAGCGGCCAAAGCTTTGGATGTTTATCTTTGAACATTTGATAACGCCAATCCATTATACCTAAATTTTTAAATCTTTTTGCGCAATTAAGTGTCAGACGAATTCCCCAAATTTCAATTAGTACAATAATTAATATTTCATATGGATTAATACCATTTGTAACATATGCAAAACAAGGCGCCATCACCATTGGTGCAACACTCCAATATGGATCATAAATTGACGAATTATTAAATATCATACTAAATATAAAAATAATTACTGTTGCGATTACATCCACAATAAAAAACTTTAATAATTCATTTTCTAAATTTATATATTTATAAGAAATATATGCGCCAACAAACGCAATAATATATACTATAGTTATTATTATTTGGCCAATAATAAAACTATTTTTAATCTTTGATAGCATCTCATTCACCTCGTAAATGTTATACCATAATCTTTCAATTTTTTCACTTCTATTGCTTTTTAAATTATCACAAGTAATGACAAAACAGCTAATTTATTGTAAAATATAAGAGGTGATGAAAATGAATCCATTAATAAATGCGGAAAAGCATTATGTAACATTAAACAATTATTTAAAAAGTATCTATAATAAAAAAGTTTTCAAAGTATCACTAAATGGTAATTTCTCTTGCCCAAATCGTGATGGAAAAATTAGTTATAATGGTTGTATATTTTGTTCTGAGGCAGGTAGTGGCGACTTTGCGGGAGAAAAGAGTAAGCCTATAAAAGAACAATTTAGAGATGTACTAAATAAAATGAAAACAAAATGGAATGATGGCTACTACATTGCTTACTTTCAAGCTAATACTAATACATACGATACTCTTGAGAATCTTAAAAAAAGATATGATGAAATTATTAAGGATAATATATTGCTTGACGAAAATATAAAAATCCTAAGTATTGCAACTAGACCTGATTGTTTAAATGAAGAAATAGTATCATATCTTGCATCAATAAATAAACATTTACCTGTATGGATAGAACTTGGTTTTCAAACAATGCATCAAAATACTGCTTTATTAATTAATAGAGGATATTTTAACGATACATTTGAAGATGCTATTAAGCTATTAAAAAAATATAATTTAGCTACTATTGTTCATATTATAAATGGTTTACCTGGTGAGACTAAAGATGATATGATTGAGACAGTTAAATATTTAAATAATTTAAATATTGATGGTATTAAAATTCATATGTTACATATTATGAAAAACACACCACTAGAAAAATATTATTATGATAATAATTTTTCTGTATTAACTTTAGAAGAATACGTTGATATTGTTACTACACAACTTAGATATTTAAATGATCATATTATAATCCACAGGGTTACTGGTGATTCTCCGAAAGAATTATTAATTGAACCAAAATGGACATTAAAAAAATTTGTTGTTATCAATGAAATTGATAAATTAATGAGAAAAAATAATATCTATCAAGGTGACTTATGTATAAAATAGTTGAATTTTCACATATCTTAATAACTGACTTTTTAAAAAGATTAAATAAAGATGCTCCAATTTGTATTGATGCCACTTGTGGTATGGGAAACGATACTTTGCATATTGCAAAAGTTTTGAATAATAAAGGCACAATTCATGCATATGATATTCAAGAAGTTGCTATTTTAGAAACTACAAAACTGATTTCTAATAATAAGTTCGATAATGTTATTTATCATAATAATTCTCATGAAAATATTGATATAAATAATATTAATCTCGCAATATACAATTTAGGTTATTTACCCGGTCATGATAAAAATTTAACGACACTTCCTGAATCTAGTTTAAATAGTATCAAACAAGTTTTAAAAAATGTAGCTAACGAATACTTAATTATTATTGTATTATATCCAGGTCATGAAACAGGTCTTATTGAGAGTAAATTAATAGATGATTTTTGTTTCAACCTTAAATCAAGTACTTATTTAGTTTCTAAATATCAAAACTATAATAGACCAACTTCTCCTTATATAATAACTATATCAAAAAACAAAAAGTGAATTCCATAAGAAATTCACTTTTTTCTTTTAAATTTCGGATAGTTTTTTGCCAATTAAAGTTTCAGGGTTAACGTATTTATTTGCCTTTAGTACTTGAAAATAAACATGGTTGCCAGCTTCTTTGTCAATATCAGTATTACCACTTGTGCCAATCTTTTCCCCTTGTTTAACTTGTGTTCCCACAGTCACAGTAACTTCACTTAAACCATAATATCTAGTTTTTAAATTATCGTTATGCTCAATTACTACATAATTACCATAAAGAGGATTTTCTTTAATTTCTACTACAGTCCCACTAAGTGATGCAAGAACATCAAAAGCAGTATTATCTGATTTTGCATATCCTGTCCCACTACTTGTTCGATAAGTGTTTCCATATTTAATTAAAGCTTTAGCTTGGTCTTCTTTTGAAGCATTCTTATCATAAAACTTTCTCACAACTACATAGTCTGTATCTGTAGCGAATGGAAGTACTAATGCTTCTTCTGGAGTTGTTGTTGCTTGTTCATCATCTGGAGTAGGAATAACATCACTCGGTGTATCTGTATCATCAGGTGGAGTATCTGTTCCATCCATTGTTGCAGAAACAATTAGTGCCACTGCAAGTAAAGCAACAATTCCGACAAAGAAGAAAAATTGAAATTTATTTTGGCCAATTTTTTTAATCCAATTCTTCACTGTATCACCTCAAAGTTAGTATGATACAATTTTTAGATTTTATACCTATTATTTCAATATTAAGAAATAAATAACTTCAACAATTTTTACCACTGAAATACTAAATATAGATGAAAGAAGAAACGCTGTAACAAAATAAGCTATTCTAATTTCTCCAATTTGACCTTTTTTAAATAATTTTTCAAAATTAGATTTTAATAATAAATGCAAAAATAATCCATAAGATAATAATAACATTACAAAATATAGAATATTTAAAATGTTTTCCATTTACATACACCTTTATTATTTGTTTTATATTTTCAATTATTCTCTTGTTTTTACTATTTGAACATTTAAAATATCAGTTGTTTGATTTGTTCCACCAACCATAATCACACGGTCATTTTCATCAACATAATGATGCATTTTAGCGCAAGCTATTGCATGATCAAATAATTTACTTGTATCTGTTTGGAAAATAGCTTTAACAGGATATACACCCCAAGAAAGTGCCAATTGATGGAAAGTCTTTTCTTTTGGTGTTGGAGCAATAATCATTACTTCTGGACGATATTTGGAAACACGTCTTGCGGTATGTCCTGAATTTGTTACCGCAATAATTGCTTTTGCATTTAGGTCACGAGCTGTAGTACATGCAGCATCACAAACTGCATTTGTTGTATCATTAGTATCGTTATCATAATTAATAGATGAATACATACCCATTTCAAATGCATCTTTTTCAGCTTGCATTGCAATCTTAGCCATTGTTTTAACAACTTTTGCAGGATGATCACCCATAGCAGTTTCTCCTGATAACATAATTGCACTTGTTCCATCAAAGATAGCATTAGCAACGTCTGTAATTTCTGCTCTTGTTGGAGTAGTAGAATGTATCATTGATTCTAGCATTTGAGTAGCTGTAATTACAACTTTACCAGAACTAAAACATCCTCTAATAAATTTCTTTTGTAAACCTGGTAATTTTTCATACTCTACTTCAACACCCATATCTCCACGAGCAACCATAATACCATCTGAATATTTTAAAATTTCTTCAAAATTCTTTACACCTTCAATGTTTTCAATTTTAGAAATAATTTTAATATTGCGTCCACCAATATAATCTAAGTAATTACGAAGTAATATTACATCTTCTTTTGATCTAACAAATGATGCAGCAATATAATCAAAATCTTCTTTAACACCAAAAGCTAAGTCAGCTTTATCTTTTTCACTTAAATATTCAAAATCTAAATGAACATTAGGAATATTAATTCCTTTTTTTGATGCAATAGGACCACCTGATACAACTTTACAAATAACGTCAGTTTCAGTTGTTTCAACTACTTCAAGAGTAACTTTACCATCATCAATTAAAACCTTATTGCCTTTAGTAAGTTGTCTTGGTAAATCTTTATAAGTTATAGATGTAATTTCTTCATTTCCAATTACATCTTTAGTTGTAAGGGTAAACATATTTCCCTTTTTTAATCTAACATTTGTACCTTCTATTTCTTGTGTACGAATTTCAGGACCTTTTGTATCTAGCATTAAAGCGGCAGGTACACCTAAACGGTCTCTTACTTTTCTAAACATATCAATTTGTTGTTTATGAAACTCATGATCACCATGAGAAAAATTGATTCTCGCAACATTCATTCCATTTAATAACATTTGTTCTAGCACTTTCTCATCTCTTGTTGCTGGTCCTAATGTACATACTATTTTTGTCTTTTTCATAAAATCACCTTTTCTACTTTAAATTCCTTATATATGATACCATATTTTGGCTTTTTAGTCAAATCTTATATAATAAGAAAGCCTTATCATCTTATATAATAAGAAAGCCTTATCATAAATTAATCATTCTGTTTATTAAAATATTTGCATATCATTTCTTCATAATTTTCAAGTAATACTTTTCTAGCAAGTCTAGATTTTTTCGTAAATGGCAATAACATATCAAATGCATGCATCTTTCCTTCATAGACATCTACTTTGGCTTCAATTCCTGATTTTTTTAAAGATTCTACATAATTTATAGTTTCTGTATAAAAAGGTTCACCTCGTACTACAAATGTATAACATGGTGGAAGATTATTATAATCAAGCCGTCTAGATGCAGAAGCATATTCATTTACCTTTTCAACGCCTTTTAAATATAATGCCCAAGCTTTTTTATTTCTTTTAGTATTCCAACAAATCCCTTTATTATCCTTATTACTTTCTGTTTCTTCACAATCAAGCATTGGATAAAGTGGCAATTGAAATGCTATATTTACTTCTCCTTTATCTTTTGCCATCATACATAAAGATGCTGTAAGGCCGCCACCAGCACTTTCACCGCCAACAATTATTTGATTAGAATTTATTCCAAGTGTCTTTGCATTATTCTTCATCCAAAGCAATGTATCATAACAATCATTGATTGCAGCAGGATATGAGTGTTTCCCTGATAATCTATATCCTGGGGATACAACAACAGCACCAAATTTTTTCGCTATTTCTTTACCACGACTTATATGAACCATTTCTTTCATACCTGTCGCAAAGCCACCTCCATGGATCCATAAAATCCCTGGATATAACTTATCTTTTTTTATAGGAGATAGTACTATTACTTTTATTTGTCGATTCTTTAATTGAATATGTTTTTTTTGACTTTTTAATTTCACTTAAATCACCTTCTTTAAAAAGAAAAAAATTCATGTCACTAACATGAATTTATCTCAAAATATTATTAATAATTTTTATTATATTTACTTCTTTAAGCCTTTAATTATATTCCACAAGAAAGTTATAATACCTATTAAAGTAAATGTTACAATAGAAATTATCATATAATTGTAATCAGAATCAGTTGCATTTTTATCAAATAAATATCCTGCAACTACTCCAAATACTATAAAAGCTATTAGTTTCCAAATATTGCCGATTATTAATTCGTATAGTTTTTCTTTATTAATGTTTTTCATTTTTTTCAATGTTATTTACTTTGTTAACTCTTTGAGTATGACGACCTTCAGTAAATGCAGTTGATAAGAAAACATCAACAATTTCTTTTGCTAGTTCTTCACTTACATCTTTTGCGCCCATACATAAAACATTTGCATTATTATGTTCTCTTGTAAGACGGGCATTTTCTACTGATTGAACTAGTGCAGCTCTAATACCATGAATTTTATTTGCTGCCATACTCATGCCAATACCTGTATAACAAACTAAAATACCAAAATCACTAATATTTCTTTTTAAAGTTTGTCCTACTTGTACAGCATAATCAGGATAATCAACAGAATCTTTATTAAAAGGTCCCATATCATATACTTCAATTTTTTTATGTTGTAAATATTTTACTAATGCACTTTTTAATTCATAACCAGCATGATCTGATCCAATCGCTATTCTCATTATTTCCACGCTCCTCGCTACTTGTTTATTATACCACAAATCCAATTAATAAACAAACTGAATGCTAATAAATTATAAGAATTTTTGACAAATTTTATTGTTTTACATATAAACTAAAAACTCTCTAAAGTTATTCTTTAGAGAGTTCTAAAATATCATATTTTAAAATTGTTGCTTTTTCCAAATTTGTTCCTTGTAATCTTTGATTATTTATTACTATATTATCAGAATCAACCTGATAAAACTCTAGAACATTAAATAAATCTACAACTTCTTGATTTTTACCAATTGCAATAAAACTTTCAATATTCTTTTCTCTTGCGTTTTCTGTAAGTTGATGAAACATATCAATAACATTATTAAAGTCTATATCTTTTTGAAAAATAAAATATCTAATTAAGCCATACTCTACATATTCTTCAAAAGTCATATAGCCACAAATATCATTATCATCAAGTATTACTACACCATTGCCAAGAATTTTTGTTTCTACTTCTTTGATTGAATCAAGTTTTAATAGAAAGTTTTCTACCTTTTTAATCATTTTTTCATTTATATTTATAATTTTCATTAATACCACCATTTTCATTATATTTTATAAAATACTATTTAATTACTAAATAAGTCATAAAAATAACTACGGTATTCAATTTCGTTATTATCTTCAAATGAAATATTGAAAAACTCTGGGTAAAGAAGAGTCCAAAAGTTTTTACCGAGTCCTTCTTCAATCGTAATTAAAATAGTTTCATATCTTCCTGATGGAATAATTTTTCCTTTATAAGACTTTGCTTCATATAAAACGTATTCTCTTGTGACTTTAATATTTATATTAAATTTATTTGTTAATTCTTTTTCCAATAATATTAAATCAAGAGAATTAACGTTTTTATCTAACAAGTAAACTTCTAAATAATCTTTTACTTCTAGTTTTATTTCTTGATCTTCTATCGAATTACTTGAAGCAAGAATTCTAAGCCTTAATTCATCTTGCTTTTTATTACAACTTACCATTATTAAAATATAAACAATAGTTACAAAAATTATTATAATTTTCTTTTTCACAAAAATCACCAATAATATTATTGGTAATTATTGGTATTTTATACATTAATTTCGCCTTGTCTTAAAACTTTTATATTTTCAGTTGATGCATCTATAATAGTAGAAGATTTGTTTGATGATACTGCATTTTTAGCAAATAAATAATCTATTTTATCACCAAATACTTTTTCAATCTCAATATAGTCATTTATTGGTGCATCACCACTTATGTTAACACTTGTAGTTGCAAGAGGACCAGTTTTATGAAGAAGTCTTAGTGCATCTTCATTATTTGGAATTCTAAACGCAATTGTATCAAGGCCTTTAGTAATAGAAGCTGATACTTTATTTGATTTTTTAAAAATAATAGTAAGTGCACCTGGCCAATATTTATTCATATAGTCTAATGCTTTATCACAAGGTTTTTCAATATAAGGCATGATATCTTCTATTTTTGATGCAAGAATTGCAAGAGGCTTATTAAAATCTCTTTCTTTCATGTCATAAATTTTATTTATTGCCACTTCATCATCTATTAAAGCACCTACTCCAAATACTGTATCAGTTGGAAATGCAATTATTTTTCCTTTTAACTTTTCCTTTGTTATATTATCTATTTTTTCTATAAGCATATTAATCATTTACTATGATCGTAAAGCGATCCTTTCCATTTAAATCTTTAATTAACTCAACCTTTGCATTTGGGAAATGTTTTTTCGAAAGTTCAATCATTTCGCGTCCTTTTGTATGACTATGTTCAAAAGCAATAATATTTTTCTCTTTTAATACATGCTTTGCAGTTGATAAAATAATTTCATAAAAATGCATCCCATCACTTCCACCAAATAATGCAACATTTGGTTCATTGTTCTTAACAATATCTTCAACATATTCGCTATCAGGAATATATGGAGGATTAGATACTAGAATATCTACTTTATAATTGTTTTCTATGAATGGTTGTAACATATCTCCAACAAAGAATTTAACATTCGCACTATTTTCTGTGGCGTTGTATTTAGCAACCTTAATAGCTTCACTTGAAATATCACTTGCAGAAACGGTCATATATGGCTCTTCACAAGCAAGTGCAATAGCAATAGCACCACTTCCTGTACCTACATCTATTACATCTACTTTTTCTCCATCAAATACTTCATCATAATAAGACAGTACATATCCTACAAGTTCTTCAGTTTCAGGGCGAGGAATTAATACTTGATTTGATACTTTCATTTTGTATCCATAAAACCAACTATATCCAATAATATGTTGAACTGGGATTCTATCATTCAAATATTTATCAATTGCTTCGTCAAATTTTATCTTTAAATTTTCTGGGATTTCTTGATTTAGATTAGCAAAAAACTCCGCACCTGACATATTTGAAAGTTCAAGTATTAATAATTTAACTGCTTCTTTTTCTAAATTTAAGCTTTCCGCAAGTTTTGCTTTGGTATTTAAATATTTTTGGAATGTCATAATTTCTCCTTTTTATATAATTTTTCGGCATTTTATCTAGTGATACTAGTATACGATACCAATCATAATCATCACTACCTATTATTATATCATTTGTTGGAAAAATCGACAACCAACTTAGATAATTAATTTTATCATCGCTAATAAAATGAGTATGATTCATACAACTTTTTCCAATTATTTTAAGTGGCATTTTTTTATAATAAATATTTTTCATTTGTGAAAAATCTAAATCATTATAACCTAAATTAATAACTCCAATAATTTTACTAGGTTGTTCTTGAGAATATCCAATTTTATCGTTTTTATTAGTCTTAAAAATACTACAAGGATTTTCTGTAATACTAGCACAAGGTATTACATCTAAGAATGGTTGATGGTATCCATACATTGCCATTCCAACTCTTACAAAATTACCTATTTTTTTCCTATGTAGAGTTTTTGTCGCATTAGCGTGTATTATCTCAAACGGATAGATATCTAGGCATTTTTCAAACGCATTAACTTGTTTTGCAAGATATTTCGACTCTAAATTGTCTGATGAAAAATGAGTGTACAAGCCTTCAATTTTAATTAGTTCGTTTTCTTTAAGTAGTTCTATTACCCAATTTAATTCTTCAACAGATCTTATACCAATTCTATTCATTCCTGAATCATATTGCAAATGTACAATAATTTGTTTTTTAGTATCTTTTACTTGAATAGCATCTATTAATGAATTTATTGAATATCTAACATTTTGATTATCATTTTTATCAATCATATCAAGAGTTGGCTTTTCCATGATTAAAACTTTGTCATCTTGTAACAACATTCTTACTTTTTCAAATTCTTTGTATTTATCAAATGCAAAAAAATTTATATCATTCTTTTTTAAAAGCGGAACAATGTTTTTAGCCCCTATTCCATAGGCATCACTTTTAACCACTGCAATAATTTCTTTTTTAGTTTTGTTTTTTATCTTTCTAACATTGTTTTCAATGTTATCAGCGTAAATAAAAAGTGGCATATTCAATCACCACTTCTTTATATTATATTTAGTTAAATTTTATGCTATTAATTTTCTTCAACACTTAATAATTTCTTTTGTTCAAAAGCAATTAATGCATCAATTAACCCTTCAATTCTGCCTTCCATAATACGATCTAATTGTTGAACGTTATACCCAATTCTATGATCTGTTAAACGATTTTGTGGGTAGTTGTAAGTTCTAATTTTTTCACTACGATCTCCATGACCAATTTTAGCTTGACGTTCTGCACCTTCTGCAGCTTCTTTTTCTTGAAGCATATGGTCATAAAGTCTTGCGCGAAGAACTTTTAGTGCACTAGCTTTATTTTCGTGTTGGCTTTTTCCATCTTGACAACTTACTACAATTCCAGTTGGAATGTGAGTTACACGAATAGCTGATTTAGTTGTATTAACGCATTGTCCACCAGGTCCTGATGCACAGAATGTATCAATTCTAACATCATTCATATCAAGTTCTACTTCTAACTCTTCTGCCTCAGGCATTACAAGTACTGTTGCAGTAGAAGTATGAATTCTACCTGCTGATTCAGTTGAAGGAACTCTTTGTACACGGTGAGACCCTGATTCATATTTTAAATATGAATATACAGAATCTCCATTTATGATAAAACTAATTTGTGAAAATCCACCAGCTTCACAAGGAAGAGAGTCAATAACTTCAATTTTCCAACCACGAGATTCAGCATATTTTAAATACATTCTATATAAGTCTCCAGCAAAGATATTACCTTCATCTCCACCTGCTGCACCTCTAATTTCCACGATAACGTTTTTATCATCATTTGGATCTTTTGGAAGAAGTAAAATTTTGATTTCTTCTTCAAGTAATGGTAATCTTTCTTGTGCTTCAGCAAGTTCCATTTCAGCCATTTCTCTGATATCTGGATCTGAATCATTTACCATTTCTTTTAAATCAGTAATATCTTTTGTAAGTTTTTGTAACTCTTGATATTTAACAACTACTTTTTCTAAAGATCTTTGTTCTTTAGCAAGAGCTGTCATTTTTTTAATATCACTTACAATACTAGGATCTACTAATTGTTCACCAATTTGTTCATAACGTTGGCGAATAACTTCTAATCTATCTAACATTTTAATAAGTCTCCCTATCTATTTTAGTCATTTAATTGTTTTGTTCTTGCTTGGCGAGCCTTCTTCTTAGGCACAACAGGGCGAGTTTCTTTTTGTTCTGAGAATTTAGAGAATGCTCCATAGAAATGATAATCAGCATGTCCTCGTTCCCCTTGACGGTTCTTACCTATTTCAAGCACTACATCAAGATATGCTTTTTCTTCTTTTTTAGCACCTTCTTCAGTTTCTTCTTGTCCTTCAACATCGCTTCTACGATATAAGAACATTACTAAGTCAGCATCTTGTTCGATACTTCCAGATTCACGAAGATCGGCAAGAGATGGTCGTTTATCTTCACGCCCTTCAATACCACGTGACAATTGTGATAAAGCAAGGATTGGAACTTGAAGTTCTAATGCTAATTGTTTTAATTGTCTAGAAATTTTTGATACTTCTTCTTGACGATTTCCTTTAGAATTCGCAACTGTAATTAATTGTAAGTAGTCAATTACAACAAAGTCAAGGTGCCCTGCATTTTTAAGTTGTCGACACTTTGCACGAATATCAGCAATATTAGATGATGCATTTTCATCGAAATGTAAATTTAATTTTGACAAATCTTGTTTAGCAAGTGATAACATTAATAAATCTTCACTATTTAAATCACCTTTTCTAAGTTTATGCATTTCTATATTTGCTTTGTAACTAAATATTCTCATCATTAATTGTTCTATACTCATTTCTAGTGAGAAGAAAGCAACATGTTTATCTTTATTATAGTGTGCTACATTTAAAGCAAGATTGATGGCATATGCAGATTTACCAACAGCTGGTCGTGCTGCTAGAATCATTAAATCCCCTCTTTGAAATCCTAAAGTTGCATTATTTAAATAAGGATATCCTGTATTTAAACCTATTAAATCACTCTTATTTCCTACATATCCTTCAATTATATCATAAACCTTTTTAGATGCTTCAGCTAAAGTAACAAACTCAGATGTTCTACGTTTTTTAATTACATTTAAAACAACATCTTCCGCTTTATCTAAGATTGTATTAAAGTCATGACGAGATGTTAAGATATCTTGTGAGATTTCTTGCATATTTTGAAGTAATTTTCTTTGAACAGACTTTTCTTCAATAATATCAATATATAAATTAACTGATGAAGTTGAAGGAATTAAATCTATTAATTCTATTAAATATCTTTTATACTCTTCTGCATTAGCAACATTATCACGTATTAATTGTTCTACGACACTAACACTTTCTATTTTTTCTGAATTATTGTATAGAGTAAGCATTGCTTGATAAATAGCTTTATTTTGGTTATTGTAAAAATCTTCAGGAAACAATTTTCCAAGTAATTGATTCATTACATTATTTTCAAGCAGCACACTCCCTAACACATACATTTCAGCATCATTATTATAAGGTACTGAACGAACTTGTTCTTCCATACGAACTCCTATTCTTCTATTACGAATAATTTGATTTTTGCAAGAACTTCTTTGTGAAGTTGAATAGGTATTTGATAAGCACCTAAACTAGAAATAGTGTTTTCTAATTCTATTTTTCTCTTATCAACAGTTAAATGAAGTTGAGCGCTAATAGCATCAGCAATTTGTTTAGTACTTACTGATCCAAACATTTTTCCTTCTTTACCTATTTTAACACCGATTTTAATTTCTGATTTTTCTAATTTTTCTTTTAAATCTTTCATTTCTTGAAGATGCGCAGCTTCTTTTAAAGCAATTTCATTTTTAGCATCTTCTAAATGCTTTAAGTTTTCAGGAGAAGCAATAACTGCAGAACCGTTTCTTACAAGATTATTTCCATAACCTGCTGCAACTTCTACAACATCATCTTTTTTTCCTTTTCCTTTAACATCTTTTAATAATATTATTTTCATATTTTCCTCCTCTAAAAGGTAACTATCAATTTTTTCTTTTAATATTTCAATAGTTTGTTTAACCGTTTCACCTTTTCTTTGAGCAGCAGCATTATTTAAGTGTCCTCCACCACCCATTTTTTCCATAATAATTTGCGAATTAACTTTACCTAAACTTCTTGCGCTAAGTCCTATTTGATCAGGTCCGATTCTTCCTACGACTACAGCAAGTTCAATTCCTGATACAGATATCAATTCATCTGATGCTTTAGCAAGTGATGCACGTTCTAACTCCATATCGTCTTCCGCATATGCAATAGCAACAACATCTTTATATCTTTCCATCGTTTTTACAATATCATGACGTTCAAGTTTAGCATTAACATCTTCTTTTAGATAATTTTTAACAGTTATCATATCAGCACCATATTTTTTCAAAATAGATGCAACTTCAAATGTTGAAGATGATGTTCTATAAGTAAAATTATTTGTATCAACAACAATACCAAGTAACATCCATGTAGCCTCAAGTTCTGTTAATTCTACTGGTTCGTCTGTAAATGACATTAATTCAAATATTAACTCAACACTTGATGAAGCTGAAGGTTGTGAATAATAGAATTTATGATTTGTAATCGCACCTTCGCCTTTTCTATGATGGTCAATAATACCAATTTTTTCAAAATGATTAAATATTTTATTATCTGGTGATTGATATACAGTTTGGAAATCAACTACCATTAATAAACTTTCTTTATTCGCTTTTTTACCAATATCTGCTGGACTTATAAATGCATCTAAAAACGATACATATTCAGATTTAATTGTATTTAGTAACTTTTCAACTGTTGAATCAATGCTAGATAAATCATTAATAATATAAGCTTCCTTGCCAAGTGCTTTAGCCCATTTATAAATTGCTACTGTTGCGGCAAATCCATCCGCATCTATATTATTATGGCCAACAACAAAGATATTAGATGAATTAATCATCAAGTTAGAAAGTTCTTCACTCATTACACGAATTTCTACTTTAGATTCTTTTACAATTGGATCTGTTTTAGCACCAAAATATAATAATTCATTATTACGTTTAACAACAACTTGGTCACCACCGCGATTTAGAGCTAAATCAAGTTGTTCCAATGCATTTTCAGATAAACTTGAAGCAAGTACTCCATGATTATCAATATCACTATTAACACATGCTATACCCATACTAAGTGTTATACGTATAATACGTGATGTATGGAATAGTGACTTAATTTCATCAAGAATAGAAAAATTATCTTGAATCAATTTATCTAAATGTTGTTGATCAGTAATCATTAAATATCTAGTTGAAGTTAACGCAACAACAAATACACCATTTTCACTTGCCCATTTAACAATTGCACCAATAATTTTACCTTCATATTCGGCTTTTGTTTGTACATCAAAATCTTTTAAAGCTTCCTCGAAATTATCAATATTTATATAACCTAAAGCTTCAGTTTTATTATCATGTAAAGTTTGAAGTTTAACATGATTTGTAATATTAGTTAAATACATTACATTATGTTTGACTAAATATTCCACATAATATATTTCACCATAAATATCTATATTAAATGATACTTTCGTACTTTCATCTACTGAGTTAATTTCTTTTAACCTTTTCGCAAGTTCAGGATATAATGGTAATTGAAGGTCTTTTAAATAAATATTTTCTAGTGGGCTCATGAAAACATGTCTAGCATTAGCATTAGACCACATTATTTTACTATCATTATTAATTACAATAATACCTATAGGAAGTTCATTAAACGCAGTTTCTCCTGCTTTTTTAACTTTATATGTTATTGAATTCCACATTTTTAATCTATTCTTAAGTACACGTTGTTCATTGGCATTTTTAGCATTTAGAACTACAGATATTAATAATGCTAATGAAACAATAAAAATTGCTAAAGGTATATATAAAATTTCATTTTCAATAATTTTAATTAAGCCTGATACCGAAAGAACTGCTGTAACAACAATTACTATTGATAAGAAACTTATATAAAGCAATTTACCTTTTTTCATAACTCATCACTCCTTCAGCGCATAGTTATATTTTTATTATACCACAAATTGTTTTTTTAATCTACTATTTCGTTATTTTTTAGATTTTAAAAAATGTAGATATTGCAAAATACCTACATTAATTTATCATTTATCTATCCTTAATTTATATAATAAGTCATAAATTGCCTGTCTACCCATAAGTTCATGACCTTTATCATTCGGATGAGTGGGATTAATTAAACTATCAGTAATATATTCTTCACTATAACAATTTTCAAAAGTTATACCACATTTATCAAAATCAATTGTATAACAACCAAAAAATTCTGCAAGTTCCTTAATTGCTTTATTTAATTGAGATAAATTATAAAATCCATTATTTGAAGGAAAATTTTCACAATTTATTCTTTTGAATGGCACATGAGTAGCTAACACTATTTTTGTATTCGGATATACTTTCCTAATTTTTTTAATAGTTATACTAATTGCTTCCAATATGCCATATTCTTCTTCTACTTTATCACTTTCTGGATATTTCCAATCACATCGCTTAAAATATTCATTAGTTATCCTTGAATAAGGAAAATGAGTCATGTCATTACATCCACGATATAATATAATTATATCAGGAGCAATTCTTTCATTACTGCCTTTTATTCTAAACCCTAATTTTGTAATTTGTGAATTATGCCACGCATAACTTCCCTTTAATTCTAAGATATGATATTCATGTGATGTATAAGAACTACCACTCCAACAAACAGGATTAATTTCACAATTATAATATTCCTCAATATATTGCCACCATACCTTTTTAACATCGTTGTTATAATTTAGTGGTTTTCCTATTGATTTGTTTAAGTCATCAATAGTAGGTATAACTTTAATTTTTCGGCCAACATCACTATTTTTAATTTCATATCCGCCAATTACGATACCTATATCATAATATGTAGGAAAAGCATATATTTCTTTTTCAATATCTTCTTTAGTTATTTTAATATCAACTGCATTTCTATTAATCTGAGTTGAAATACTATCTCCTAATATTGCTATTTTCATTTTTACACCTCATTTATTATATTTATTATACCACATTTATTAATTAAAGTAAAGCAATGTTTTAAAAATAGGAAAAAATCGCTCATTAAAAAGAGCGATTTTTTTACTTTTAATCATCTATGACAACACAATTTACAAATCCGCTTGCAGAAGTTCTAGCATCTAAAGCTATTATTCCCTTTTCTACAAAAGGAGTATTAATTGCTCCATTTCCAAATTCAGTACCTTTCTTTTTTATACAAGCATGTCCATAAGATGCATGCCAATGTCCACAAACAATTACTTTATTAGGTTCTCTAATATTGTTTTTCCAAGCTTCCATTCCGTTTATCCATCTTGATCTATGCCATAAATCTAAATCAGCATTGCGCCAATTTGGTTCATATTCATATTCAATTTTAGGCTGAAATCCATATGCATGGCAAGGTATCCAACCATGTACAAAAACATAATTTTGTGTTTCAAAATAGTCTACACAAGACCCTAATAATTCTTGATAAAAATCAGATTCTCTTACTCTAGCAACAAGTTCTTGAGACATATTAAGTGCATCTATTTCATCCATTTTTGCTATTTGCAAAATAGAACCCCAAGTTCCATTTGTATTATGATGAGAATTTACACTTGAGACTCTCATTGTCCCGCCTCTTGCTATTTCTTGTAAACATTGGATAAATAATTCTTCATGATTACCTTTAATATAAATTAGTTTAGCTTGTTTTTTAAGTTCCATCATGAAGTCTATTACTTGTCTAGCTTCATTTCCTCTATCTAACAAATCCCCACAAACAATTAATTTATGCGGTTCTTTTTCTTCAAAAAATCCTGCGTCTTTTAGCGCTTTTTTCATTGCATTGTAATAACCATGCACATCTGCCACAACATAATATTTCATATATTCACCCCCATTTTTTAGTATGAATATTATATCATATTGTTTTAGTTTTGGCAAGAGTTTTATTAATCTACCCTTTTTTTTGTGTTTTATTAATCTACCCTTTTTTTGCCATAATAAAATAATGCAACTGTTCCAACTCCTGTATGTGATCCTATAACTGTACCTATATTAAATATTTTTACTTTATCTTTTAGATTAACAAATTTTTCTTCTACTAATTTTTTAACCTTTATAGCATCTTCAAAGCATGCAGAATTACAAATATAACAATAACCATTGTATGCTAAACCATTATTTACATTTTCAATCATTGTTTCTACAATTTCAACTATTGCCTTTTCTTTTGTTCTAATCTTTTTTCTAGGTATCAATTTACCATTGAAATCAACATTCATTAAAGGGCATATTTTTAAAAGTTTGCCTAGGAAAAAACTTGTTGAAGAAATACGTCCTCCTCTTCTAAAACTTGTTAAATCGCTAGCAAAAAACCAGTGATGTAAATTAAGTTTGTTTTCTTCTATCCATTGAAAACATTCTTCAACGCTTTTTCCTTCTTGTTTTAAATCATAAGCTGACTGTACAAGCATACCATAACCTGAACTTGCCGCAAGTGTATCTACTAAATACACTTTATTTTCAGGATATTTTTCATCTAAATATCTTTTCGCAAGACATGCAGAATTATATGATCCAGTAATACCAGATGACATTGCAAGATGTAAAATATCTTTTCCTTCTTGTAAATACGGCTCCCAAAACTCAATAAATCTTTCACTATTAACTTGTGATGTAACTGGTTCTGCCCCATTTTTTATACGATTATAAAATTCCTCATTAGATATACTTATTCCATAATCATCAGCATATTCTACTCCATCTAAATTAAAACTATAAGCTATAAATGGTATACCTGTCTTTTTAAAAAACTCTAAATCTAAATCTACAGTTGAGCAACATGTTAAAATAAAATCTTTCATATAATATCATCTCCTTTATTATTTACAACAATATTATATAAAAAACTCTTAACTTTTACCACCCCTGATTAGGATTTTCAAGTATCTTTTTTAAACTCTAAAAAGAGAATTTATAATTTTCTTCTCTCTAAAAAAGAGAATGTAAAAAATTTAAATTTTTTAAAAGTTTATATACTCATTATTACGCCATAACTCAATTTGTTGTTTCAAAGACAATAATATTATATCGCACTTTGAACACAGAATTGTCCCTATGTCAGAGACAAGTATAAAAAAAGAGCTTAACATGTAGTAATGTTAAGCTTTTTTTTTGTTATTTTGTAATATGTTATTATTACATTTGTATTGAATAGTTTTTGCAATTTATTTTGTATGATTTTTTGCAAAGTGAATTGTATTAATTCAATCGTTATACTATTCTTTAACGAATAGTAATAACGCCATATGACGTGCTCTCTTGATTGCTACTACATTCTATAAACCTATCATTGAAATAGGGCAATAGTATATTTCATTATTCAATGGAACTATTTTCTCACAAGAATCTATAATTAACCCATTAAGTATTTTTTTATTATACTTTATTAAGAAATTAAAATTCTTTTTTGGTGATACTCTGTTGATACCTTTTTTTATTTCAATAGGATATATACCTTCAAAAGTTTCAATAATTAAATCAACCTCTTTTTGATCTTTATCACGATAATAATAAATTTCTCTTTTATAATCTTTAGAGCAATTATAATATGATTTAATTATTTCAGAAATTACATATGTCTCATAAAATGCACCAGCAAATGCACTTTTTTCAAGAATTTCTGCTGTTGGTATACGAGCTAAATATGAGCATAAACCAGTATCTAAAAAATAAATTTTAGGTTTTTTTATAATTCTATCCGATATGTTAGACATATATGGTTGTAATAATTTAATTATACCTGAAGTTTCCAGTATCGATATCCAATCTTTGACAGTTCTAGCATCAATGCCTATACTCCTTGAAATATCTGCATAATCAATTTGATTTGCTGTTCTTAAAGCTATATATTCCATAAAGCTTAAAAAAACTGTTTCTTTTGAAGCTGATATTACTTTTTTTACATCTTTCTCAATATAAGTTGTTACATATGAATTATAATATCTTTCTCTATTAATATTGTTTAATACAAATTCAGGCATTCCTCCATTAAATATATCCTCAAAAATTTCTTTTCTACTTAAGTATTTATGAGTATATTTTTCTTTTTGTAAAAGTACCCCAATGTTAGGATCAAAATATGATTGTTCTTGATATTTATATTTTTCTGCAAAAGAAAGCGAAGTCATATTAAATACTGCTGTTCTTCCAGCTAAAGATTCAGATATAGCTTCTTGAAGTTCGAATTGATTTGAGCCAGTTAAAATATACAATAATTTAACTGGTTTATTTTCTTTTAAGCATTCTTCTTTGTAATTATCAATTATAATTTTAATATAACTTAAAATAGATGGAGCTTTTTGTATTTCATCAATTACAAGCGGGAATTTATAAAAATCTAAAAATCCTTTAGGATCTCTAAGTGCATAATCTCTAATCGACAAATCATCTAAAGTTACATAATTAAAAGTATCACTAAACAAATATCTCACCATTGTTGATTTTCCTGTTTGTCTAGCACCGTAAATAGTTACACATGCAAACTCACTTGAAGCCTTTATAATTTGTTTTTCTAATGCTCTATTTATATACATAATATCATTCCTTTCAGTGTTATTATAACATTTACTTTAAAAAAAGTCAACCATTTTAACATTACATTGTAGATTTGGTCGAATTTTTACAATTTACACCATAAATTTACATTTACTTACTAAAAGGTTATTTGATAACTATACTTATACTAAAGTAAGCTTTTATCAATTTAAAGATAAACTTTCTGAATATAACTAAGTTAAAGTAAGCAAAAAAAGAGCTTAATACACTTGAGTATTAAGCTTTAATTTTATATTTAATCGTTGTAGCTGCACAGACTCAATTGCGTCAAAATGTACAAAACCAAATGCAGTGAAAACAGACCAAAAAAATAGGTTATTTATTAACCAACTGTTTTATTCTTTCAATTATAACTTTAGTATTACAGGAATCACAACACACACCTTTATCACTAATAGGTATAGCACTATGACCATATCCTGTAAACTCACCACCACAGATCACACAAGTATATTTATTATTCTTTTGTTCACTTTTAACTTCTTCTTTATACATAGACATAATAAATCCTCCTACGCATTATTATGCCGTGTTTTGTCGAATCCGTACACCCTTTTGATAGATTTTTTTATTTTCTAGTAGAGCTTAGTCAGTTTCACTGACAGGACATATTTGTCCTATTAAATGAAAAAGATGACTATAAGTAGTATTTAGTAAATTAAAAAGACTTCACTAAGTGTGAAGCTGCGTTGACTAAAGTTTACGTTTTTTGTAGTGACTAAGTATTTAGTTTTATTAGATATATTAAGTGCTAAATTATATGAAATTATTTATAAGGAGATTTTATATATGAAAAAGCTAAATAATAATTTAATTAAGGAAAATTTATTTATTAATGCTGAGGAAGTTTATGGTAAAAAATTAATTGATAAGTTTAGAAAGTTAATTTTTGATATTGGTTGATCTATTATTAATGATGAATATTTAGTTAATAATAATAGTGAGGGTGAAGAGTTAGATTTTGAATATAAATAAAAAAAGAGCTTAACATGTTTAAATGTTAAGCTTTTGTTTTTGTTATTTTGTAATATGTTATTATTACATTTGTATTGAATATTTTTGCTATTTGTTTTGTATGATTTTTTGCAAAGTGAATTGTATTAATTCATTATTTCAAATTATTCTCTAACAAATGGTAATAATCCCATATGACGAGCACGTTTGATAGCGATTGCTAATTCTCTTTGATAAATAGCTTTAGTACCAGTGATTCTTCTTGGTAAAATTTTTCCGCGATCAGAGATGAATCTTTTTAATAAATCTGCATCTTTCCAATCAATTTTAGCTACTTTATTATCAGTGAAGTAACAAGTCTTTTTACGTCTTTTAAAAGTTGCCATATCTAATTCCTCCTAAAATGGTAAATCATCGTCTGAAATATCAAATTGTTTTTTCACTTCATCAAATTGATCATTCTTCTTTGGTTCTTGGAAGAAATTATTTTGATGTTGTGATGGAGCTTGTTGTGGTTGTTGCATATAAGATGTTTCATAAGAAGAATAATCATTGTATCCTCCTTGTGAAGAACTCTTAGGTTCTAAGAAATGAATTGCATCACAAATAACTTCTGTTGCGATTCTATTTGAACCATCTTGTGCAGTATATCTTCTTGTTTGAAGTTTACCTTCAACACCAATTTGTCCACCTTTTTTGATAAAACGACATAAATTTTCTGCTTGCTTATTAAAAGCAACACAATTGATAAAATCAGCTTCACGTTCACCGTTTGCTGAAACGGCTGTTCTATTTACTGCAATTGAGAATGCAGTAAAAGCTACATTACTTGGTGAAGTTCTAAGTTCTGGATCTCTTGTTATACGTCCTACTAAAACAACTCTATTCATAACAAGCCTCCTATTCTGCTACAGTGATGTAACGAATAACTGTTTCTTTAATATTAGCTACACGTTCGAATTCTTTAACTGCTTCAGGTGTTGCATTAACATTTAATAATACATAATAACCTTTAGTTTCACCTTTGATTTCGTAAGCTAATTCTCTCATACCCCATTCTTTAACGTTTTCAACTACTGAACCATCTTTTGTAATTACAGCATTGATTTCTTCGATTAAAGCTTTTCTAGCTTCTTCGTCAACGTTTGGGCGAATGATATACATAACTTCGTATTTTTTCATTCTTTTGCACCTCCTTTTGGTCTAACGGCTTTACTCTAGTAAAGCAAGGCAAAGTACATAGTACATACTTATGCTTAAATATTATACCATATTTAAGGTGTTTTGTAAAGTTATTTAAACTTTTTTAATTATAAGTTGAAATTATTTTACTTATAAATTTTAAACCCGCCTCATATCCTTTTCTAATAAGTTCTAATTGTTTCTTTTTGTCCATTTTAAAATCAAGTACTTTCACGCCTGTTGTATCAATAGTTAATTGTCTAATATGAGGACTAACGTTTTTAACAGGACTTTTTTGCAGAACAAAACCTATAATTAGTTCTTCTGGCCTATAATCAAATACATTATATGGAAAATTGTTAATAACTCCTCCATCAATAACAGTTATTCCTCCTAGTTTCATAGGTTTAAAATATCCTGGATATGTTGCACTCATCGCTACTGCTGCACTAATCGGAAAAAGTTTCGGATTAAAACCATAATTATATAAATTATCAGGAAATACAATTTCTCTTTTATTATAAGTATCTGTTGCTACCATTTTTAATTTTATCTTTCCAGTTTCAATTACATCTTTAAACGTATTTAATCCTCTTTTAGAACAATAATAAGTTACTACATCTTCTAATGGTTTAATTGAATGGAGACCTTTTGTAGAAATTATTTCTTTTATATTAATTTTTGAAGAATTAAAAATTTTAGAAATGTCTATTTCTTTTAAAATATTAATTATTTCATAACCAGTATATCCTGCCATAACTAAACTAGCAAATAAAGCTCCTATACTTGTACCACTTGCTCTTACAGGATAAAATCCATTTTCTTCTAAAGCAAGAAGCGCTCCCGCATAAGCAAGCCCTTTCATTCCCCCGCCTTGAAAAACTGCTGTATATTCCATTTAATCACCTTATACATTATATGATAATAAAGCAAAATAAAAACTCTAACTTATTTTTATAAGTTAGAGTTAAATTTTTAATAATATACTTTTGCTAATATTTCTTTTGCCTTATCTTCACTTATTAAATATTTAATAATTTCATAAGCAAATTCAAAAGTTGTGCCTGCAGCTTTAGATGTAATTAAATTACCTGTTACTACAGCCTTAGCATCTTTTAAATAATTTCCATTAAATGACACATCTTCACAAGATGGGAAGCAAACATAATCTTTACCTTTAAGTAGTCCCATTGTTCCAAGAATCATCGGTGCTGCGCAGATGCACGCTATCAATTGTTTTTTATCATTAAAGTGTTTAACACAAGTTTTTGTAATATCTGAATTTAAATGAGTTTCAAATACCGCTTTACCACCAGGTATTATTAAGTACTCATAATCATTTAAATCAACATCTTCATATAACTTATCAGCTTTAACCGTTAAACCTTGTTGAGTAACTAATTCTAAAGTATTAGTTACGCTTACAGTATCTATTTCAATATTAGCTCTTCTAAGCAAATCAATTGTTAAAATTGCTTCTACTTCTTCGAAGTGACTAGCAAATAAGATTAATCCTTTCATATTATTTTCCTCTTTTTTGAATTTCTACAAAATATATAACATTTCCTTTTTGTGTAAAACGATCTTCATATTCTGTTGTTATTATTTTTTCTTCTCTAGAGTGTAAATCTAAACTGATATCAATAAATTCCCAATCGTTTTGGTTATAAGATTTTAAACTGAATTCAAATAATTCACGATTATCAGTTTTCATTTCTATTGTTCCTGCTAATATTTCTTGATATCTTTCAAGAAAATTTTTATGACTTAATCTTCTTTTTTCATGTCTATTTTTAGGCCATGGATCAGAGAAATTTAAAAATATTTTAGATATTTCATTCTTTTCAAAAATATCTAATAATTCTTCAGCATCTACATTTATTAATTTTATATTTGTAAGTTCAAGTGGATAAATCTTTTCTACAGCTTGTACAATAACACTATCAAACTTTTCAATTCCAATATAATTAATGTTAGGATTAGTTTTAGCATGTTCTAGTAAGAATTTTCCTTTGCCCATTCCTATTTCTAAATATATTGGATTATCATTATTAAATAGAACATTCCATTTTCCTTTATAATCTTTTGGATTTAAGATAACAAGTTCTGGATGGCTTTCCACACGAGCTTTAGCGTTTTTTACATTTCTTCTACGCATCTACTTCACCTAATAATAAAATTGCATTAATGTAAATCAATACACCTTTTAATAAACTTTCTATGCTTAAATATTCATCTTTTTGATGGGCAAGTTCAGCTTCTCCTGGAAATCCCATACCATAAGCAACACCTTTATCTAAGATTCCAGCATATGTTCCACCACCAACTGTAAATGGTTTATTAATAGTGTCACCTGTTACATCAGTGTATGCTTTATATAAAAGTTTTACTAGATCATCTTCTGGACTTACGTAGTGTGGATCTTTATAAGTGCTATTTGTAATTTTAATATTTGCACCATCTACTAATTCATTAAACACTTTATTATATTTATCCATATCATATCTTACAGGGAATCTAATATCTAAAGTAGTACGTGTTTCATCTTTTGATATATTCATAATCCCTATATTAACTGTAATAGGTCCCATTTCATAATCATTATAATCAAGTCCCATTGTTTTAAAGAAAGGATCATTATTAAAATATTTAGCAACAAATTGAACCATTTTATTATTAGAATAATCTTTTAAGAAATTACACATATGAATTCCTGCATTAATTCCTTTTTCAGGTTCCATCGCATGTGCAGCTACACCTTCAATTTCATAAGTATTACCTACTACACTACCTTTTAAATTGTTAACTTTTAGATAATCATTAAACTCTTTTGATAAATCTTTTCTAAGAACTGCTGTTACTTTATCCAGTACAACATTATAACGTTCTCCACCAGTTATACTTTCTACAATATCTTCTTCATCAAAAGATGATGATAAATCAAAAGACATTCTTCCTTTTTCGCCATATACTAAAGGAAAACTACAGTCTGGTGCAAATCCAATACTTGGCATATCAAAGTTTTTAAAATAGTGAGCAACCCCACGCCATGCAGTTTCTTCATCAGTGCCAAGAATAATTCTAATTTCTTTTTTTAATTTAATTCCAGCATCCTTGATAAATTTTAAAGCAAAATAACTTGCAATTGTTGGTCCTTTATCATCAGTTGTTCCACGAGCATAAATTTTACCATCTACTATCTTCGCATCATATGCTGGATATGTCCAATTATTACCAGCAGGTACTACATCTAAATGGCATAAGATTCCAACGCTGTCACAAGTTGCGCCTTTATAACTAATATGACCTGCATACCCATCATCATTAACTACATCAAAGCCATCATTCTTCCCCATATCTAGCATATAATTTAATGCTTTATCAATGTTTGGACCAAATGGCGCTTTTTCTGTTGCGTTATCTAAATCAAGAACGCTAGGTATTTGTAATAATTCTTGAAGAGTTTTTACTATTAACTCTTTATTATCATTTACTACTTTTTTAAAATCCATAATTTTACCCCTATTCTGATATTTGATCAGCAAATGCTTGAGAAGAACATTTAACAGTATTACCTGTAATCATCACTCCAATACCTTCATTTTTTAATGCTTCAAAATTAACAAGTTCTAAATCTTTTACTTCTACAATTACTCTTGTTAAATTTTTACTTACTGAAATAACATTTGATTCTGGACCAAATAAACTTAAATATGTAGTTGCATTTTTCTGAACTTTATTAATTCTTTTTTTGTGCTTAATCACTAATTTTGCAAAACATACTAATGCAAGAATAATAATCGGAACAAGACATATTCCAAAAATTATATAAAATACCAACATTAATTGTGGATCTAGTGCGTTTTCTAAAAATAACATAATTTATTCTCCTTTTATTCTTTTAATATTATACGATAATTTTCATTTTTTTGCAAGCGGTCAAATCTTCTAATTTTTCTTTTCTGATTATTCTGTAACTTGGATTATAGGCCTCCTTATATAATAAGGAATGAGAAATCATTGGACACCCCAGTTTTATATGATTTTCTATAAATATATTCAACTCGTCACTACTAAAATTAAATGTATGATATTTAGTCATATTTTGTAATATTTTTAGTTTTTCTATATAATTATTATTATTTCCTACTATCTTGTTACAAGATTCTACAAAGACATCATTAAATTCTTTTAAACTAAGACCAAGTTTAGGTATTAATGTTAAAGGTACCCTTATTATATTATTACCAATTTCTTCTATTTTTAAACTTTCGCTATAATCTTTTATGTTATTGAATTCTTCTATCAAGAATTTTAGTGAATCATTTTTATTAGTAATAAGATGTCCACCACCAAATTCATTTTGATAAATTAATTTTATAAAATCTTCTATTTGCATTAAAGGATATTTTTCTTTATGTTTTAAAATTATAATTTCCAATTCTTTTCTCATTTTATCACCATACTTATTATATCATATTTTTTCTTTATAATAGGCCTTAATACTATCCATTTTTTTATTTTTTTCATATCATATATTGAAAGTGAGGTGAATTTAATGGCTTGTCTTGTTACTGGAACTTCTGTTACTAATAACAACAATAATAATGGTACTATCGCTCAATTACTAAATAAAATTGATCAAATGCAAAAAGAAGCAATTATTGCTAATGCTACTAACCAATGTGATAATTGTATGATTTCTGCAATGTACAACACTAAACCTATTGCCATTTATTTTTGTAATAATGGTATTAGATTTACTGTTGAAGTAGGAACTACAGATACTACATCTAATTTATTTAGAGTTGAAGAAGTTAGAAATGATGAAACTGTTGTATTAAGACTTCTTGTTACTGACGATGAAACTGGTGAAGTTACTTGTACTACTTTCACTATAGTTGTACGAATTGCTTGTATTGGTGCCGTTCAATGTTTTGATCCTATTAATTGTGAAACTCTTTGTTCTCAATTATTCTAATCATTAATAAATACATCAGTAGTAAATAACGTTAATTTTACTACTGATGTATCTAATAGCCATTAAATTTATTACTTTTAAAAACTGCCAAACGGCAGTTTTTTAAAATTCAAAAAAAGGATAAAAGTTTTGCTTTTACCCGAGAGCTATATCTAATATCATCATCAAAACAAAGCCTATCATAACTCCAAATGTTGCAATTTTATTTTCTTTGTTAGTCTTACCACTTGGAATTAGTTCTTCTACAACTACATAAATCATTGCGCCTGCAGCAAATCCCAAGACAACCGGAAGAATTTCTCTAACATACATTGCAAGAATCACTCCTAGCACGGCACTAATAGGTTCAACTATGCCACTTGCTTGACCAATAAAGAATGCTTTTTTTGTAGATACATTTTCATTTTTGAGTGGCATACTTACCGCCATTCCTTCTGGAAAATTTTGAAGTCCAATACCGAGTGCAAGTATCCATGCAGAAGCTAATGTTGCCTCATCTATTCCTAAAGCTACAGTCCCAAAAGCTACCCCTATCGCAAGTCCCTCTGGAATATTATGTAGAGTTATTGCTAGTACTAATAATATTTTTTGATTTAACGTTTTATTTTTTTCCAATTCATTATTAATTAGATTTATTTTTGGTAAAAATAAATCTATCAACATTATAAATATACCCCCTATTAGAAATCCTAAAGAAACTGATAAAAATTCACTTTGTCCAAGTGTTCTACATAACTCTATACCTGGAAGCAACAAACTAAAGAAGCTTGCGGCTATCATCACGCCTGAGGCAAACCCAAATATAAACGACATCTTTTTCTCACTATTTTTCCTTAAGAAAAAAACTGTTGCTGCGCCAAGTGCAGTTAAACCCCAAGTCATTAGGGTCGCAAAAAACGAATGATATAAATAAAAAAAATTCATAATACACCTCCTATGATATATTATGAATTTTATCTTTTATTTGTATAGGCTTTATTTACTAAGAAGTTCTATTAAATAAGGGAGTTGCATTTCAAATTTAACACCATACCAGTGAGTTGTATCTTCATTTGTGCATTCAATACAACTTACAGTATAGTCTGCAGCAATCTTACTAGCATCATACAAACTATAACCTTTTAGTAGTGCGCCAACAAAACATGAAGCGTAAACATCGCCTGTACCATGACATCCCTTTGAAATTAGTTTATGCTCATAGTATTTATAATCACCATTTTCATAAACTACAACACCAGTTGTAGAATTTGTATAACTTACTCCTGTTAATACAATCTTTTTAGCACCTTTTGAAGTTAGTGATTGTAATAATTGTAAAATATCATTTTTTGTATAATTTTCAAGATATTTTGAATCATTTAAAAGACAAGCTTCAGTTATATTTGGTAATATAATATCTGCTTCAAAACATAATGTCTTCATTTCATTTACATAAATTTCATTAAAAGCAGGATAAAGCTTACCATTATCAGCCATAGCAGGATCTACTACAACTAATTTTTCATTAGTTAAATTAGTTTTTATTATATCCTTTATATATTCTATTTGTTCAGTACTTCCAAGATATCCAGTATAAATCGCATCAAACATAATACCTTCTTTTATCCAATGTTTATTTATAGAAGGAATATCACTTGCTAAATCTCTAAAAGTCCATCCACTAAAACCTGCTGTATGAGTAGAAAGCACCGCTGATGGAATTACACAAGTTTCATGTCCACATGCAGAAAGAATTGGAAGTGCCACAGTTAGTGAGCATTGTCCAAAGCATGAAATGTCTTGAATAGTTAATACTCTTTTATATTGTCCCATTGTTATCACCTTACTTATCTTATTTCTTATATATTATACCACTTTTCTTTATTTTTTTCTATGCAATAGATCAAAAAAAAAGAGAAAACCGTAGTTTTCTCTTTTTTTTATTATTTGTATAACTCTTCTTTAATCCGAAAAGTTGCATAAGTTGAAAATTAAAACGGCCTAATTTACTAACAGTAACATTTTCAACAGCTTTTTTTAATCCTTTATTTGCCAGTTCAACAACTTGTAAGAATCTTCTGGATTTTCTTTTAAATACTTTTTAGTAATAAATACAGCAAGTCTTAAGTTACCTTTAAATAGTTTCTCCTTACTTTCTTCACTAGAAAGAGCAACTAAAGATAATTCTTCACTATTATCTAGTACAACTTCTTCAGCAACTGATTTTAACTAATCTTCAACAGTAATTGTAGTTTTTGATAAATTTAAATAATCCATAACAACTCTCCTTTTTTTCATATTATGTTGTTATACCAAGATTTTTAAATTTCGTCAACACCTTTTTTATTTTTTTTAAAATTTATCTACAATATCTTTTACTAGTGCACGATAGAACACATCACCCATTTGCAAATATCCTGCCATATTTGGATGTGCACCATTAGTACCTATCAACTCTTTAATTTGGCTTCTCGCGTTAACTGGTTTTTCAATAGCTGGCATATTATACTCAGAATCGAATTGTGCTTTAGTATCAACATATCTCACAAAATCTTTATAGCAATCTTCTTCGGTTACTTTTTCTAAATATTCATTATAATAGAAAGCTGTTGAAACCTCACCAAACATATCACTATATGGTCCATTTGCGCCATAACTTGATGCCATACCACCATTTACTGAACAAATTTGAATTCCTAATAAAGTTATATATGCGTTAGGATAATCTCTATGGATAGTATCTAACATTTGTCTTAAATAGACATCATGGTGTGAAAAATTCTTATTGTATGGTTGATATTGCCCATTCCAAGTAAG
>CAYPEY010000016.1:0-42524 GCA_964409955.1 uncultured Staphylococcaceae bacterium | reverse complement strand
CCAATATACTGCTTGTTTATAATCTTGAGATACTCCTCTTCCATAATAATAACAATCCCCTAAACCATTTTGAGCTTCTTTTAGTCCTTGTTTTTCTGATAACTCATACCAATATACTGCTTGTTTATAATCTTGAGATACTCCTCTTCCATAATAATAACAATCCCCTAAACCATTTTGAGCTTCTTTTAGTCCTTGTTTTTCTGATAACTCATACCAATATACTGCTTGTTTATAATCTTGAGATACTCCTCTTCCATAATAATAACAACGACCTAAGGAATATTGAGCTTCTTTTAGTCCTTGTTTTGCTGCCAACTCATAATATTTTACAGCTTTTTCATATTCTTTTTGATTATAATATTTAAATCCTATGTTAAACAATTCTTCTGGTGTAGTATTTTCTTTTTTATCTTCTTTTGCTATAGTTTCCTTCTCTGATTCCTTTTTAGCAGATAAAGAATCATTAATTATATCATTAGATTTATTAGTTGCTTGTTTATCAACACTTAAATAACTATTATATTTTTGTTTAATGCTTTCTTTAATTTGATCGTCTTGACAAATAGATAACGCATTAGTAATATATTTTTTGTACCTTATATCACCAGTATCAATTTCTTGGTCTATTAATATATCTACTAAAATTAACCATCCTCTATAATCATTATGTTTATTTATAATTTTTCTAGCATGTTTTTTAGCATCATCATAATCAGAATACAATAATGCTTCATTACAAATTTCCAATATTTTTTCTACAGTTTCTTCATTATTCTTTAATTTAAATTTATCTTTATAATGCTCTATTATTGCCTTAGTGTCCTTATAATCATTTTTATAAAATTGACCAGCATATGGTTGTAACATTCCATTTTTAGAAATATTTCCGCCACAATCATATAATTTAACTGTTCCAGAATTTTTTTGATAAATTTTTTGATTCATGTAGCTTATCCATCTTAACCATTCGCTTTTTACCCAAGGGCTTTCAAGATACTCATCACATGAAGAGATTACCAATAATTCTTTGCTTTGTATTAATGCTCTAGCAATTCTCCAATCTGGATACAATTCATCCTCTTTACTTGCTTTTTGCCCAGCCAAATTTTCTGAAAAGAATATATTAATATCTGAAATTTCTTCTTTTAAATCATTTATTAACTTAAGTGCATGGACATAATCATCAGTCAAGCCTTCTTCATATGGCTTCTCATTTGTTCTTTTTGATATTTTTACACAAACAAATAAGTCATATCCTTTTTCTTTTGGCTCTTTATTAAATGATGATTTTATATATTGATAATAACCTTCTAAATAATCTAAAATATCATCCTTTTCTCTTTTAAAATCAATAGAATTTATAATTTCATTGTAGTATGGACTATTTTTAACTTTTTGATAATATTGATTATCTTTCAAACTTGTATAGTTTTCATCATATTCTTTAATTATTATTGGAACATTAATGTCATCAAAATCTTTAATAAATACTATACCAAACTCTATTAGTAATAATTCAAAATAACAATTTGTTTTAATTTTTTCATGTTCTGTAATTTTTAGTAATTCTTTATAACAATTTGAAGATTTATCGAAATTCCATTCATTTTTATATTGTTCAGCTAATTTTAATAAATCAGCTTCTCTAGTATTGGTTTCTATATGATACTGTCCACAGCGTTTACATCTCCATATATTATCATCTAATATTATAAAATCATTACCATTTCCGCATTTACTACATTTTATACCTTGAATCATATACGTTTTCTCCTTCAGTTTAATAGTATTATATCATATTTTAGTCTTTATTGTCATAAATTAATATATTTTAATTATAACATTAATAAGTTTATAATTTTCTATTATTCTACAAGAATACAAAAAAAGTTTAGTATTTAAGACTAAAGAATCTGTATACTAAACTTTTTATATTAAATCTTAGTTTTATAATATTTAAAAAAATTACGCCTTGTTAGCACTTCGTGCTTGATTACAAGGCGCATTAATTTTGACCTCTCGATTTTTAGATTGTTATTTCTAAAGCTGGGCGAGCGCCAACATAGGTATAGTTTACGAAGTTGAAGTAGATATTGCCGTCGAAGAAGACACCCTTCGCGTAGTAAGAGGAGTTAGAGTACGGAGAACGAAGCCACCAAGGGCCATTTCCTAAATAATTTGTTGATGTATACATATAACAACCTTTGCTTCTTGCATAATCTGATACTTGGGCTTGTCTTGCAACATCATATGCAGAAGAACTACTTCTAAATCCGTAACTTGTATTTGTTGCATCACTATAACTTAATAAATATATTTTATCTGTTGTGTTATTACATATATAGTTATTTGTTGTATCTCCTGTTGAAGATAAACTATTATCTACTAGAGTACTATTTATTAATAGTTTTTCAACTTCTGTGAATGCTATATCAATAAATCCTTTATTTGTATAATCACTTACATTATAATCTGTTCCATTATATCCATTTAACCATGCACGAATATTTGAATATTCATAGTTATTAGCATATATAGTACTATTATTTATTGTTCTTACTTCATCATATGTATGATAAAAATTTGGATTATCTAATATCATTTCTGATAATAGCTTATATGTTCCATCACTATTATATAATACTCTCCATTTAATAGGTTCTACTTTAAAGTAGTATGTTTTATTTTTTTTAATTTTTTCACCATTTATAAATGTATAACCTGATTCATATGGTGATGCAATTACTTTTTTATATTCTTCTCCATTATACTCAATATAACCTAATTTATTTATTTTTGATATAATATCTAGATTTTTAAAAAGTTTTTTATCAGTGACTATAGTTTGAGGATATTTACCGAAATTAATATATGAAATACCATTTTCTAAATATATTTTTGGTTTTTCATATTTTTTTAAACTCATTAATGTATTTATGGCTAACTTATAACCTTGTTTTGCCGATAACTCATACCAATATACTGCTTGTTTATAATCTTGAGATACTCCTCTTCCATTATAATAACATATACCTAAAATATTTTGGGCACTTGCATATCCTTGTTTAGCTGATAACTCATACCAATATACTGCTTGTTTATAATCTTGAGATACTCCCCTTCCATAATAATAACAGTGCCCTAAATTATTTTGGGCTCTTGCATATCCTTGTTTGGCTGATAACTCATACCAATATACTGCTTGTTTATAATCTTGAGATACTCCATTTCCATAATAATAACAGTGCCCTAAATTATTTTGGGCTTCTTCATGTCCTTGTTTTGCTGCCAACTCATAATATTTTACAGCTTTTTCATATTCTTTTTGATTATGATATTCTAAGCCTATGTTAAACAATTTTTCTGGTGTAGCAGGATTTTTTTTTTGAACCTCATTGTTTTCTTCTACATTTACTTTATTATTCTTTATAATATTTTTTTCATCAGTATTTTTTTGAATAATAAAGTTATCTTCTTTTGCTATAGTTTCATTCTTTGATTCCTTTTTAGCAGATAAAGAATCATTAATTTTATTATTATAATTATTAGGTTTATTAGTAGCTTGTTTATCAATACTTAAATAACTATTATATTTTTGTTTAATACTTTCTCTAATTTTATCGTCTTGACAAATAGATAACGCATTTTCAATATATATATTATACTTAACATCTTTAGAATCTATTCTTTGTTTTTCTAATGAATCTACAAGTAATAACCATCCTCTATAATCATTATACTTTTCTATGATTTCTTCAGCAAGTTCTTCTACTGTTTCAAATTTGCAATATTTTAAAGCTTTATTTGCTTCCTTTATTAAATCTTCGACAGTTTTAATTTGTTCTTTAGGTCTAAGCTTTTCTGATATTTTATTAAATACTTTCATTTCAGTATAACATTGAAGTTTTCTAAGCTCAGGTGGTAATATAAAGTCTTTATCTGCAGGTATTGTTAAATACAGTGAATCTTTTTGTTTTACACCACTTGCCATTAAACTAAGCCATCTTTTCCATTCACTTTGAACCCATGGGCTTTCAATGTAATCTTTGTCTGTTGTAACAACTAACAAAATATCACTTCTTAATAATGCACTTAATATTTGCGCATCATATTCTATTCCACCCTTTACATCTATCTCACTATAAAATGTTGGTATTCCATAACTATTAAGTGTTTGGTGAAGTGATCTTGCAATTTCATTATCTCTTGTATATCCTTCAATATAGGGGGTTTTAACTGTTTTTAAAGAAACTTTAGAACAAATAAAAACATCATATTTTTTACCTTTATTAAGTTCTTTTTTTATTCTTTGGTACTCTTCTTCTAGTTCTTCTAAGTCTTTTTTATAGTTTTCAGCATAAACACTATTAATTATGTCTTTATAATACACAGTATCAGTGATACTTTTATGTTTAGGCTTATAATTTGTTATTGTAATTATTAAATTCCCATGCAAATCTTTGATATAAACTACACCAAAATATGACAGTAACATTCCAAAGTAACACATTACTTTAGTTTTCTCATTATCAGTATTATCTAAAATACTTTTATATGTTTTTTCTGCCTCTGTAAACTGATATTGCATGCGGTGATTTATTGCTAGATTTAAGCGATCAGTTTCAAAATCATCTACTATAAAGTTAGTTGTGCCACATCTATCACATGTAGATTTATTATTTAATATTTCAGATAAACTTTTCCCACATTTTCCGCATTTTATTACTTGTACAACTTTACTCATAAACTGTGTCTCCTTCAACATAGATTTATTATATCATATTTTAGATTTTATTGTCAAAAAATAATATATCTAATTATATCACTATAATCTTATTATTTTATGTTTTTCCACAAGAAAATGTAAAAATGGTTACATGTTTTACTGTAACCATTTTTTTGTTTTTCATATTAACAAAAATAGAAATAATCAAATGCTAAATAAGCATATTTATAAAATATTTTACTTGAATATATCATTATTAGAATATGCTACTTTTTGAGAAACAGCATATCCATAATTACCACATTTATCACAATTATTATCAATAACACTAGTTAAATCATTTCCCGTTCCATTAATACTACTATAAGTTGTCCCTGAAGAATATCCTACAACTCCTCCATTATACAAATAAGGATAACCAAAATCATCATGTATATTAAATATATATGTATTATGGTCAGCTTTGGCCGTAGCACTTATCTTATTAGTTGAAGAAGAAACATTTGTAATATAACCATTTACAGTTTTTCCGCAAATACCTCCGCTAAAACAATACGCTCTTCCTTCATCAGAACTACAGTACGCCTTCAAAGTATTATTAGCAGCACTACAATTAGAAATAGTTCCACCTTCATTATAACCACAAATTAATCCTGCACATATTTCAAAATCATTATTTTGACTAAGGCTACCTAAATTAACATCTATGCTACATCCTGAGATAATATGAACATTATCAATTACTCCATTATTATATCCACAAACCAAGCCGACATTCAAAACTCCTGAATCACTTGGATCAGTATGAGATATAGTGAAATTTTTAATGTTTAAATTTTTTATAGTGCCAGAATTTTTAGAGATAAGCCCTAAATTACCAACTGAGTTTTGAACTCCTTTCCAGGCTGATAAGGTATGTCCAAGTCCGTCTATTTCGCCTGTAAAAGATGAAATTGCTGATACTTCAGAAAGATCTAAATCTGTAACTATTTTATATTTTCCAGACATATTATCTCTTATATTGCTGAATTCATCTTTTGTTGCAATATAAATACAATCTATATATTGTTGTTGCCAATGTGCATATAGCGTAATTTCTTCAGAATCCGACCACTTTTCAATTGAAACTCCATCACTTGTAGTATATTGAATACCACCACTTGATGATGTATACCAACCTAAAAATTCATAATACTTCGCAGAAGGAATAGGTAAAGTATACATACAATCTATTATAACACTATATTTTGTTGAAGTAATATCTATTTCTGTTTTAATAAGACTACTATTTAAATCTAATGTAATAGTATATTCATTTGCTTTCCAAGTTGCTACTACTTCAATATTTTGAGTATATGCATATTTTGATTGATTAACGATTTCCCCATTATATGAATAGCCAATAAATGTATAACCCGTTTTTACAGGAGTTGGCAAAAAGTAACTTTGGTCAAAAACTACTTCTAATGTCGACCCTTCTACTGTTCCACCTCCTGCATTATATGTAATAAAATATGTATTTGGGGAAAATTTAGCGTAAAGCGTAATATCATTACTACTTCCAGTTTCTATTTTAGAAATTTTTGACGTAAATACATTATCATTATACCAGCCTTGAAATGTATAACCTACTTTGCTAGCATCACTAAATTCAATTAATTGTTCAATTGTATAATATGTTGGATTATTATTTGAATTATTTCCACCATCTAGTTCATAGTTTATTTTATATTTAATAGGCTTAAAGTAAGCATGTAATTCCACATTGTGTGCTGGCATTTTTGCTTCTGCAAATTCATTTGCATCATTTTTCCAACAATCAAATTCATATCCATATGGAATTTCTGGAACAAATTTATCAATTATAGCTTCATATTCATATTCTACTTCTTTTATCTTATCATCACCGTCATAATATTTAATTATATAAATATTTCTATCATAATAATAATTAATTACGTTATCTGTAACTTTTTCACTTAAAGTAATATCTTGACTAATAGGCAATACAAAACCATCTATATTTATTACTTCTGCATTAATTTGTTGTCCCACCAAGCCAGCTATTTTTGATGTTTTATAAATAATACAATTTGTTTTTCCTACTTCTCTTATATAATAATTAATAGTTAAGTCAACTATTATATCAACTTTACCAAACAATTCATTATTTTCAAGTATTTGATTGTCTTTTGTAATTATTCCATCATTAGTACAATTATTATAATTTATTTTATTATATGTGTTTACATATCCAATGATTCCACCAACAAAATCTTTACCATTTACACTTCCATAATTTCTATAATCACTTAAAGTAATACCCTCTAATTGCTCACTTAAACAATAGCCAAAAATACCACCAACGTTTGATGAACCTAATAAATCAACTTGTGTCTCCAGGTTTGTAATTTTAGATAAATCATTTACATTAATATATCCAGCAATTCCACCAAGGTTTTTGAATGAATTACTTTGAATAGTTCCTTGAACTTTAACATTGTTAATTTCAACATTTGATAGAATTGAACCAGCCAATCCACCTATATTATCACGATTATAACCATCACTTATGACTTGTAAATTAGTTAAGGTTAAATTTTTAACATTTCCTTTTAATCTTCCAAAAAAACCAGTATTTGATTGATTACATTTAATAGTGATATTACTAATAGTATGGTTATTTCCATCTAATGTACCATTAAAATCAAGAGGTAACCATTCGTAATCAGTCATATCAATATTTCTTTCTAAAATATAGTTATTGTTGGATGTCATATTTAATAATTCTTGTGGAGTACTAATAACTATAAATCCCTCTGGCGATATAAATGAATATTTTGCTTCGATAATTATATCATTATGATCCATTGAATAATTATAATTACTACTAGAACTTATAATTTGTTCACCTATATACCACCCTATAAATTCATATCCTGTATTGGCTAGAGCTTCTAGTTTTACTATTTCTTCATAAGTATATGCACCATCTATAAGATTTACGTTTCCACATAGTGAATCATTTTTCACCTGTAATGTATAATATATTGCTTCTTTGCTATATTGTGCATAAACTTTAGTACTAGTTGTAATATCATTTAAATCTTTATTCCATTTTTCGAAAGTATAATTATAGTAATAATCGGAGTCTTTTGTTGGCATTTCTGGTTCTTTAATTTCATAACTATCATACCAAATTATTTCTTTTGAAATCAATTTACCATCATCATTTAAAAATTCTACTCTTGGTCTTGTAAAGAAATATGCTAAAAAAGCTACTGTCATTAAAAGTAATAAAGTTAATGTTGTAATTAAATAATATTTACTTCTAATTTTCCATTGTGCTTTTCTTAAAAAAGGATAATTAGTTATTTTAGATTTTTCTTCTTTTGTTAATTTTTTATACTCAAAATATACTTTATCATAAATACTTTTTTTACTCTTATCATAATCATCTAAAGTTTCTATTGCTTTGTCAATTTTTTCAATCTTATCAACATCATATTTTTCTTTTGTTTTATAATATTCTTTTAAAATTTCTACTACCTTATCATATAGTTTTTCTTTAGTATCCATTATTTGAATATTTTTTCCTTTTAATGCTTCTGGTAAAACCATAGAACTATTATTAAATGATTTGGGGATATAGAGTAAGATTGTCTTTGGCTCTTTTAGATCACTTTCAATATAATTTAACCATCTGCTCCACTCGCTTTTAACCCATCGACTTTCTAAATGTTCTGATGATGTAGCAACTAAAATCATTACTTTGCTTTTTACAAGATTAGCATGAATCTGAGAATCATTATAAAGTCCAATAATTGATTTAGCACTATAAAATACATTAATGTTTTTACGTAATTTTTTATTTTGAACTAAATTATCATATATATCTTCCGCATATTCCGAATCCTTAGTATTACCTTCTAAATCGGGGTTCCCTTCAATTTTTCTACTTATTTTTGTACAAATGAATACGTCTGTATTTAATTTGTCCTTATCTTTGTTTGAAATAATACCTTGATGTTGTTTTAATTCTTCAAACTTTTTAGTATATTCATCCCTTACTTCGTTTGATAACTGTAAAGATTGTAAATTTTTATAATATTCTGTTTCTTCAAAATTTAATGAATTAATATTAGGTTTAGCAAACGTAGGAACTGGATCAATACTGTCTTTCGTAAATCCTGTTATATAAACAATACCAAAATACACTTGTATTCTTCCAAAATAAGCCATCGCCAAAACTTCATTATTTTGATATTCTTTTTCTTTACTTTTTTCATTTGATATTATTTGTGAATAAATATCATCAGCATCTTTCCATTCATATTTATATAATTTATGATCGGCATCATAAAACATTTTTTCAAGTTTAGAATCTAAGTCACTTAACACATAGTTTAGATTACCACAACGTTGGCAATAAAATTTATTACTTACTATTGATTTATTATGTGTTTTACCACATACTATACATTTAGGTGTAACTATATTATTATTCATATTCAATAATCCTCCTTAGATCCGTTATGTAATTTAAATTATAGCACAAAAAGACAAAATTGTACACTATTTGCCCTTTATTATATCTATTTAAGATTATACTAAAAAATATTATTATTTTTTTATTTTCTACAAGAAAACATAAAAAATGGTTACAAATTTTATTGTAACCATTTTTTACTATATTTAATTATTTAAGGAAGGTATCTTTATTTAACAAAAGTAATTGTTACTTTGATATTTCTATTATACCAATCATCTATTCCATCACCCGATGCGCCATATCTAACAACTAAATAATCATTTAATTGTTCAATACTCATGCCAGTAAATTCAACTGTAGTATATGCATAACTCTTACCTGGATAAACTTCTTTTTCCGAAAACATATAACTTGTACTAGATGTTCCATTATATAAGAATACAAATTGGTTTCCTTTAAAGTATTCATGTTCCTTATACTCCATATTAATAGAGACATTAAATGTCGTATATCCAGATGCTTTTAGTCCTGCGATATCAAAAATTGTTGTTAAATTAATTGTATCATAACTATTATTAAATCTACCATCATCTGTAATAGTATATTCAGTTGTAGTTCTAGGATTAAATGTATAGTTAGTTTTATAATCCCAAACACCTGTAATAGTTAGATTATATGCTGGCATAGTTGATGGGATTGTTTTATCCCATCCCACAAATTTCTTACCAAATATAGTAGAAGTAGGATTAGTTGAAGGTACAGGAACGCTATTTCCATATGCAATATTATATACCCATTGTTCAGAACTGTTTTCATATGCATAATATGTAACAGTATAAGTTTCTTTTGTTGAGTATACAGCATAAACAGTTAAGTTTTGGCTTGGCATCACCTCAGGTAAATTCGCCCAAACACCTGCCTTGTATCCTGTCTTTGTTGGAACATATGGCTCAACAATCGTTTGTTCATAATAAAAGTTTTTAGGTGTTGTTTTTGTATCATCAACAAAATTAAGAATATAAATGTTTCTTGTATAATATAATTTGACTACTGTGCTTCCATCACTCTTTATTAATTCGTTATCAATCTCAGTAGGTGCACTAAATCCAATAATTTCTTTTGGTGAAACATTTGTATTTGTATCAGTTAAACCACTTAAAGTAATTGTATCACCATATTGAACATAATTTCCGTCTAAATCTTCAATCATATATTGAACTTGATAATTTGTATTAACTGCCTTTTGTCTACCATATAACTTTAATCCATCACTAGGCATTGTTGTAACAATTTGTGAAGATGTATAATCTGAATCCATATACCAACCATCAAATTGATAACCTTCCACAACAGGCCCTTCAATCAAATCTGTTATTGTATCTTGATATTTATATTCAACTGTTTTATATATTTTATCATCTATAATATATGTTAAATTACAAGTATTTTTTTCTAATACAGCATGAATTTCTAAGTTTTCTATCGGGAAAGTTGTTGGAATTTCTTGGTCCCAGCCAGTAAAAGTATATCCTTCAACTACTGGATTACTTGGGATTTTGCTTATATCAATTTTTTCATTACATTTTCCTGTTATATAATCATATTGATTATTATTCACTAAAAATGTTATCATTATAGAATATTTTGTATAATCAACAGTAATCTCCGT
The DNA here is from genome assembly GCA_964409955.1 of uncultured Staphylococcaceae bacterium. Taxonomy (GTDB): domain Bacteria; phylum Bacillota_I; class Bacilli_A; order ML615J-28; family CAG-313; genus CAG-313. Next base: position 31,634 of record CAYPEY010000016.1, on the reverse strand, counting down.
ACTTCCATCAGGTTTAATTTTTTCTTGAATTAAATTAGATTTAGGAGAAGTATATCCCTGACTTGAATAATCTAATACTTCATATGTAGCAATAGTATTTGTAACACCTGTTTTAACAATAGTTTGATCTGTCACAAAATTACCATCTTCTTGTTCTAACCTATAAATAACTGTATACTTGGTATCACTTCTAGGAGTAAAATGGGCATATAATGTAACATCTCTTGATGGCATATTTGTAAGATTGTTTAAAACCTGTCCATTAGAATCCAAATACCAATCATCAAAATCATATCCAACGCTTATTGGATTTGTAACTGTTGGCAAAGCATTTCCATAAACCACACTACTAGTTTTATAAACTTCATCATTTACCTTATATTCTAGTTTATATACATTTTTTTCAAAATCTGCTTCTATACTGATATCAGAAGAAGGCATAACATTCGGTAGATTAACCCATTTGATAAAAGTACATCCTTCTTTAGTTGGATCTGAAATTCTTGGAATATTAGCTTCAAATTTTACTTTTTTAGTAGCATAAATTTCATCATCTATCAAATATGTTATCGAATATGTGTTTCTATTATAATATATATCAATAACTGTTGATCCATCAGGATTAATTTTTTTAGTTTCATAATCTGAAATCGTAAAACCATTATATTCTTTTTCTATAATTTGTGCATATTCATCTGTTGTTCCAAAATAATTATTTTTATCTTTTAAAATATATTCATTTTCTAAAGTTTCTAAATGATATTTAACAGTATATAAAGTATTTGTATTAGGTGTCCATTTAGCTGTTAAAATAATATCATTCCCAGGCATATGTGAAGGTAGTATGCCTTCCCAACTATTAAATGTATAGCCGATACGTTCTGGCGTAGGTAAAGTATTTGGTATTTCTGAATTATATTCGCATAAAATACTATTTAATTCATTACCTCCGTTTGTGTTAAATATTATCTTATAACTTTTTATTTGATATTTAATTTCTAAAACTAAACTACCATCGCCTTTAATTATTCCACTAGGTACATCAACTACTTCATATCCCTCTATTTCTTTTGCTTTTGGAGTAATTAATTCATCTGTTGTTCCATAACGAACTTCTTCTGTTTTAACTTCATAACTGCCGTCTAAATGTTGCACTTTATGAATAACTTTATAAGCGATATTATCTTTTGGTTTCCATAAAACTAAAACTTCAGTATTTTCAGTAACATTTATTAATTCTTCTATTTCCCATTCACCAATATATCCAAGTTTTTCAGGAATTTGAGGAAATGATGTGGCAAAAATATTACTTCCATATTGAATTTCAATAGTGTCTATCAGCAAATTATTTGAATAAAATTTCACTTTTACTGTCTCTGTTATAATATTCTCTTTATTATCTTTTAAAACATCTTTATATGTGTCTAAAGTAACACCTGGAACATGAATTGTAATGTTTTCACTTCCATCAAATGTGTTTTGTGACATTTCTGGCGGTATTGTTCCTCTAAAATATACGAAAACATTATCACAATCTTTTAATATTTCATCACCCATTATCTCAACACTAGATGGAATAACTAATTCTTTAAGTTTATCGCAACTAGCAAAAGCTTTTGGATAAATTCTTACAACACTAGAAGATATTTCAACTGTCTCTAATTCATCACAATCAGCAAATGCTTCTCTACCGATTTCTGTTATATTGTTTGATAATTTAACACTTAAAATATCTTTATCTTTAAATGCGCCTGTTCCTATTTTAGTAATCTTTTGTCCCATATAAGATTCAGGAATAACTACATCTTTTTGATCAGCTTGATATTTCATTATTGTTCCATTAACTACAATATAATCACAATTTAAAACAAACATTGCCATTAAAGTTATACATATAACACATGCAGCAAAAATAGAAATGATTTTTTTCTTAAGTCTATATCCTTTTGATTTATCTCTAACCTTTTTATCTAAATTTTCTACACAATAATTATAATCTTCAATACTTACATTAAAAGGTTTAATAATAATACGAATATTATCTTTAACTTGATTAAGACTACGAGAATCGCCATTTTGTTTTATATCATCACGAGTTACTTCATATCTTTGAACTAATGCATAAAGAAAAGAATTAACTAATATATCTTGTTCCTTTATAGTATAAGGGCTATATAAATCTTGCAATTTTAAAGGATTAATTTTATTATTGCTTTTTACAATATTATCTATTAATTCTAATTCATTACTTAATAAATCTCTAGTATGTATTTTTTTTATTCTGTCTTTATCTAAGTCTGATGAATTAATAGGTGCATGACATTTTTTACACAATATGTCATGATTTTTATAATCTATTATTATATCAGAATTAGCTAAAATTTTTCCACAACGTTCACATTTGTTCATATTAATATGTTTTCCTTCCTATATATTTTGATTTTTACAAGAATAATTTTTATATACTTTATATTTATTTACTATTGACATTTGTTTCGTTTATCTCATTCTTTATATTTTTTATCCTATATATCTTTTATACTCTAATATAAATATACCAGCAAATACTGTTAATCTAATTATATGTTTTAATATATCTTTACCTGGATGTTCTGATTCTTTAATAGTTAATAGATCAATAATTATAATAAGTATATAATTAATAACTACAACCATCCAAAATGTTACAGAATCATCAAGTAATATTGTTTGAATTGTTGATGGCAAAAATGCAAAAAATGAATTTGATATAATGTTAAAACAATATAGAATATATACTACATCTATACATAACATTAACCCACAAAACAACGACAACAACATAATTAAACCAAATAATTCTTTTTTATATAACGACATTTAAATCCCTCCATGTTATAATTTGTATTAACATTATAACATTTTGAAATTTATATTTTTTACTTTTCTACAAGAATACAAATTTATAGCATCAAAATTTTTTTATGGTACTATTATAATATAATTTTGTATATTTTTCAATTATTTAAATTATATCAAGGTTAAAAATAAAAAAAGAATGTAGAACTTATCTACATTCTTTCGTTTTTTAGAATAATCCTGTTATAAGACCGTCTTCTGTTACATCTATTGCTTCAGCTGCTGGAACTTTAGGTAAACCAGGCATTGTCATAATTTTACCTGTAAGTACTACAATAAAGCCTGCGCCTGCACTAATTTTAACATTTTTAATTGCTACTTCAAAATCAGTTGGAGCACCAAGAAGTGTTGGATCATCAGAGAAACTATATTGTGTTTTTGCAACACAAATTGGTAATTTATCAAGACCTAATTCAGTTAATTTATCAATAGCTTCTTGAGCTTTTTTGAAGACTTTAATACCAGATCCACCATAAATCTTTTTAACAACTGTTTCAATTTTTTCAGTAATTGGCTTATTTGTATCATAACTAAATGTGAAATCATTAGGCTCTTCACAAAGTTTAACAACTTCTTCAGCAAGTTCAATTCCACCTTTACCACCATTTGCCCATACAGTTGAAAGCACTGTATTAACACCAAGTGCACGACATTTTTCAATTACTAAATCAATTTCATTTTTTGTATCAGTTGGGAACTCGTTTACCGCAACAACTAGTGGTAATTTATATACATTTTTAATATTAGATACATGTCTTAAAAGATTTGGAAGACCTTTTTCAAGTGCTTCAAGATTCTCTCCACCAAGTTCTTCTTTTGCAAGTCCACCATGCATTTTAAGAGCACGAATAGTTGCAACGATTACTACAGCACTTGGTTTAAGACCAGCTACACGACATTTAATATCTAAGAATTTTTCAGCTCCAAGGTCAGCACCAAATCCTGCTTCAGTGATTGCATAGTCCCCAAGTTTTAAAGCAAGGCGAGTTGCAAGTACTGAGTTACATCCATGTGCGATATTAGCAAATGGTCCACCATGAACAAGTGCAGGAGTTCCTTCTAATGTTTGAACTAAATTTGGTTTAAGTGCATCTTTTAAAAGTGCAGCCATTGCGCCTTCTGCTTTTAAATCATGAGCTGTAACTGGAAGACCGTCCATATTATAACCAACAATAATGCGACCTAATCTTTCTTTTAAATCTGTAATTGATGATGATAAACATAGCACTGCCATAATTTCAGATGCTACAGTAATATCATATCCATCTGTTCTTTCAACACCATTGAATTTACCGCCTTGTCCATCAGTTACAAAACGAAGTTGACGGTCATTCATATCTACGCATCTTTTCCAAGTAATGTTATTTAAATCAATATTTAAGCTATTGCCTTGATAAATATGATTATCTAACATTGCTGCAAGTAAATTATTTGCTGCACCAATTGCATGAAAATCTCCTGTAAAATGTAGATTTATATCTTCCATTGGAACTACTTGGGCATATCCTCCACCTGCTGCTCCACCTTTTACACCAAATACTGGTCCAAGGGAAGGTTCACGAAGTGCTACTACCGTTTTCTTACCAAGTTGTCTTAATCCATCAGCAAGTCCAATTGTTGTTGTAGTTTTGCCTTCACCTGCTGGAGTTGGAGAAATTGCAGTAACTAGTACTAATTTTCCATCTTTATTTTGATTTCCTTTTAAAATTGATAAATCTACTTTAGCTTTATAGTTTCCATATAACTCTAAGTATTTTTCATCAATTTCTGCAGTTTTTGCGATTTCAGTTATTTTTTTAGGTTTAATGCTTTGTGCAATCTGAATATCAGTCAACATTTTAATTACTCCTTTAATTCTTTTTATCTTACTAGGTATATTATAACATTTTATTGTTTTTTTGTAAATTTATTCATTTTCTTTTTTATCTTCAATTTTTACAAATAATCCACATCTACAATATCCAGTTTTTAAAAACTCATCACATGGGCAAAGAGTTTCTTCACTTGATGTCTTACGACATGGACAATGTCCATCACGTCTGTGAATTCCTTCTATAATTCTATTTACAAAATCTTTATTAGGATTTAATCTATAACCTTTCATTATAAATACTCCTTAATTTTTTTAATAATCACATCTTTTTTAACATATCCATCAATATGATCAACTAAAGTACCATCTTTAAAAATTAACATAAGAGGGAAAAATTCTACATTATATTCTTCTGTAATATATACACATTTTTCCGCATCCACTTTTACAATTTTTAAATTTTCTAGTTCTTTATCTACTTCTTCTAAAACCGGTACAAGTAAATCACAATATCCACACCATTCAGTAAAGAAATCTACTAATACTACACCCTCAGCTTCTTTTACTTCTTTTTCAAATTCACTTTCTAAAATTTGTTTCATTGCTTAATTCCTCCTAAATTTATAATAAATTATATATTATATTTTTTTATCTTATAAAATTTGTTGCTTGTCTTGCCTCAACAAGAGGCTTATCAATACCTTGTTTTTTCGCAACATCAAGTGATTTTAACACCCATGCCATATTCTTGGCAAGAATTCTCATTGTTTGAAGTCCTTCAATATCTTGTTCAACCTCTTCTTTATTATTTCCATGAACCATATTCCAATACTGTGAACCTATAACTATCATATTATTCATTAAATAATACATATTAAGTTGACTAAATGATTGAGAGTTTCCTCCACGTCTACAACTTACAACACTTGCAACTGGTTTATGGTATAAAGTTGATCTTGCTGAAGAGTAACATACTCTGTCTAAAAATGACATAATCTCTCCACTTGGTCCACCATAATAAACTGGAGATCCAAATACAAATCCATCTGCGTCTTTTGCAAGACGTACAAATTCATTAACACAATCATCATATATACATTTATTTTCTTTTTTACAATATCCACAAGCAGTGCATCCTACAACGTTTTTATCTACATGAAAAATTGTTGCATCAATTCCCTCACTATTTAAAGTTGTTTTGATTTCTTCTAAAGCACGATTAGTACAACCATTAATTCTAGGACTTCCGTTTACTAAAATTACTTTCATTTTATACCACCTCTTTTTTATTAATAATTATCTTACTAGATATATCTTTATCAATTATAACTTCACCAACACTATCTACTATTAATGTTCCTTCAAGTAGATTTTTTATACTATCAATATGCCCAATAATATTACCATCTACTATGCTATTTTCAAAAGATAAATCACAATCTTCTGTAGTGCAATTTTCAAAGACAATATTTTTTGCATAACATAATGGTTGAGTTCCAATTATTTTACAATTAATAAATTTTATATTATTAGAATACCATCCAAGATATTCACCTTTAACAATTGAATCTTTTACTATAATATTACTTGAATGCCAAAAAGCATCTTTAGTATCTAACATACTATTTTCAATTATTAAATTATTAACATATTGAAACGAATATTTTCCACTAAATTTTATATCTTTAATATATATATCACTACTATCTAAGAAAGCATATTCTGAGGTAATAGAAGATTTTTCTATTTTAATATTTTTAGACTTCCACCCAAATTCAGGTGATACTATATCGCTATTTATAATATTAGTATTATTACATTCTCTAAGTGCCTTTATTCCGTGCATTAAAGTATCATTTATTTTAATATTATTACAATACCATATAGCTGCTCTTGCATTAGTTGTAAGATTAGAATTATTTATATCAAGTGCATCAACATGCCACATAGGATATCTTAAATTAAAAAAACAATCATCAATAATTACTCTCTTACATTCCTTAAGTGCCGATTCACCGTCTTTTTCGCCGTCAAATGAGCATTTAATAACTTTTACATCATTTAGCCCATATAATGCTCTTTCTTCGTCTAATATTAAATTTTTAATCTCTTTCATAATACTCACCTTGTTTATATATATCATACCATAAATTACTTAAAATTTCATTAAAAAAAGACTTTGAATTAATCAAAGTCTTTTAATACTAAATTAATTAATAGTTTATGCAGCGTAATCGTAGTAACCAAATACTATTGACATACCACCATAATATACACAAACATAATCACCTTTTGCAAGATCCGCCATGATAGCATTTGTATATGCTTCTGTTACTGCTGCTGTTACAGCTTCTGTTACTGCTGCCATATAAGCTTCAGTTGAAGAGAACTTACTTTGATCAATTGTTGATGCAACTTGTTGTTGTAATTCAGTTGTGTTAAAGTCATTTGGAGTATATGCAGAAGATCCTGCTCCTGCTGTAGCAAATGAAGAATTAATTGCTAAGTAAGAAGTTTGATCATTTCCGTTTGTATCTTTATAAACTGTTTGAACAATATAATTAGCTAAATTATCTTCATAGAATTCATAGAATGAATGATCTGTTGCTTCATCAGTTCCAAATGGATTACCATCATAACCGAATGGGAAATTCTTAACTAAAGAACTTGTAGTTGTGTCAGTTTTACCAAATGTAATTCCACCTTTTACAAGTGTGGCAGTTAATCCTTCTTTTTGACCACTCTTATTAACACAAATTAAATTAAAGAATTTAATAGGGTTATTATTAGCATCTACAATAACTTGTCCATTCTTAGTTTGTGTTTGTAAGAATGATCTACCAACTTTATTGAATAATCCAGCTTCTAAGTTTTTAAGTTGAGTTGCTGCTTCAGTAGCATTGAAACTCATAAACCAACCTTCTGTACCAGCTACCCAAGATTGAATATCACTATCAATAATTTCAGTGTATGATGGCCAACTTGGTTCATCTTGATCCCATGTATCATCATCATCTAAATCTCTAATTACATGGTCTTGAATAATTGCCGGACCTCCAGCATTTAACATTGTAGAATTAACGATCTTCATTTGAGATGTTCCCCAGTTATAAACGAAACAGTTATATGAATCTGTTGCATAACAAGAATCAATTAAGAATGGTACATTAGCATAAGCTTCATTTCTATTACAATCATACATATATGTAATATAGTAACATAAAGATACGTTATTATACATACGAACATCTACACCAAAGTCTTTTAATTGAATTAACCCACCTGAGTATTTAACTTCATTAGAAATTTTAGCATTTCCAAGTAATTTAATAGTTTCAACATTAACTTTTGATGTTGTAGTACCTTCAAATCTAAATAATGTAGCATGACTATTTATAGTTGTTGTTTCATCTACAAGTTTATTAAAAGGCATAGTAACAAGTGGCATATTAGAAGTATTTAAAGTAAAGTAGTTACCATAAATATTCATTGTTTCACCAGCTTTAAGGATTCTTGTATAAATCATTGAATAGTCTCTCAATGATCCAGTTGCACGAGTCTTTTGTGCTTCTGTATAGTCTGTATATACATAATCTAATTCTTCTCTTGTCCAGAAGAAATAAGATGGAATATCATTTTTTCCAACAGTAATATTTGTATGGAATACAAAATTACTAGGACAATTTCCTTCAATTAATTCACCACTAGCAACCTTTTCAGCTTTGAATACTTGCCAAGCAGTTAAATCATCGTAAGCTGCAGAGCCAGCTACATCTTTTAAATAATATGCATATTTATCCTCTAAAGCAACATCATTAATAGTTTTGCCAGCTGATACTGTAACATCATTAGCATATGTTCTATTTTCGATATAAGCAAGATCAAGAGCACTATATACATTCCATCCATCAACTACTTCAATATCAAATGAAACTGGTTGAACAGGTTTATCTTTATCAGCTGTAGTTACAAGTGGAAGTACAGATACACGGAATTTTTGCCCTATCGCAGCAGTTCCGAAGTCAATAGTACATTTATATAAATCAACACTATCAATTCTAGAATCATTTTTTAATGTATCAGTTGGTTCTTCATAATAAGTTAATAAATCACCAACAACTAATTCATCATTTGAACCTACTGTTAATTCTCTAATTTCGATTTGATATTTTACAGTTACTTTTGATTGAGCAACTACCCAGTCACGCCCTGTTTCTGTATCATATTTAATAAGTGATAATACTGGTTCAAATACCCAATTATTATCATCCCCAACTAAATAACTTTCATCATCTACAACAAATGTTTTATCTTTATTTCCAAATGCTGCTAAATTCTTATTTAAACTTACTGATTCAACAAGTAAAATAACTTTATCACTCCATTTAGCAACTAAAGTATAATTTCTATTTTCTGTTAAACTTTCAACTTTATTTTCTCCTTCATACCAACCATCAAAAGTATAATCTGTTTTTGTTGGTGTAGGTAGTACTACTGTTTGACAATTTGTAAATTGTTTAGGAGCACTTGTTGGAAGTTGTCCACCATCAAGTTCATATGTAATAGTATAAATAGATGCAGGGTCTACCGCATTCCATTTAGCATATAATGTAATATTACTAGTTACACCAATTGAAAAATCATACTCACTTGTACATTCTAAATCTGTAAACCATCCAGCAAAATCATACATATCACGAATTGGACTTGCTGGAGCAGCAACTGTTTTTCCTTCTTCTACTGTAACACTTTCAACAGCGCTTCCTCCATTTGAATTAAATGTAACAGTATATTTATTTTTTTCATCACCACCACATGCTGTAAGTGTGACTACGAATAAACATAAAATTACTGCTAATAATAATTTTTTAATTTTCATTTTTTCTTCCTCACTTTCGTTATCTTTTTTAATATTTTAATAGATATATTAGTCGATAACTTATCCTAATATTATCATAAATAAATTTCTTAAATATTTATTTTTGATGCTCTAATTACAATAATTAATGTAGCATCACGACCATCTTCTGCAGTTACTGTAATAATAGCAGCACCACTAGAATTAAAAGTTATATCAACTGTTCCATCATTTTTAATATCCGATATAGTAACATTTGTATCTGATGTTGTATATTTCAATTTTTTATTTGTAGCGTCATCTGGTCTTGCAACACATTTTAAATTAACTACTAAACCTTCTGTATACTTATAGCTAATATAACCATCTTTTCCTTCTTCAATAAAAGCCAGTTCATCAGGGTTATTAGGATCATATGGTGTATAACCTTCTGTTAAACAATCAATGTATTCTACATAAGTTGTTTCATTATACACTTTTACATTAATACCATAAAAACCTACTAAAATAATAGATACTAAATAAACTACAGCTATAACTAAAATAACGGATTTTTTCATAGTCTATCTCCCTTGTATTTCATAATAATAAGCTTTTATTCTTGCGAAGAATAAAGATGCACAACCTATTAAGAATAAAATTCCAATAAATAATAATTTTGTAAATACTCTACCTATAAGTTCAAACGATGTTTCATTAAAGAATGTAAAACTTATAAATGCAAGTAATGCGGAAACTACAAAAGCAATTAAAGTTGATTTATTTTCATTAGGATTATCGTTTGTAACTCCAGTTGTTGCATATTGTTCATTTTGAGGATTTATAATATCAAGCATTGCACTATATAACATATGTCCTAAATGAACTGTAAATATAAATCCAGCAAATAATAATGAATTCTTTAGTGTTTGGCCAGATATAGTACCAAATATTAAAGCACTTGCTAAAACACTTGGGATTGATAATACAATATTAAAGAAAAGTTTAGCAACAAGTGGATATACTGCTTGAAGCGGTTTAGTTTTTTTCATATAACCAGCACGCCCTTCTCTACTATAGTATGTTGCAACTAAAGCATTGGAAGTAAGCATTGGTAAAATAATAACAAGTACATTTACAGCATAAGTTAATAACTTACCGAAATTTTTTAAGTCCATTGCTTTAAATAATAAATTGATTATTAATGTTAAAATTGGAACTAATATATATACTAATATATAATTTATTGATATATCAAGACTTCTAATATTTATTTTTAATTCTTTATTTACTAAAGTTATATATTTATTATGTACTTTATTTTTTCTTGGTTTTGAATTACTTTTATTAATTTCAAAATTCTTTGACATCATATTGAAGAATATTGGTCTAGATACGAAGTATGCAAGAACTGCAAGAATCGCACAACTTGCTATTAATATTAAATACTTAACAAGAGTATACCAATTAAGTGAATACTTAACACCTGTTCCAACAAATTCTTTTTCACCAATAATGATATATATCATATCACTTATTAAAACTAATCTGTTTTCTACCGATAAGATAATTTTATGAATAAATTCGCTTATCGCAGGCCATTGATTTGGAAGATCAATAACCGGTGGTAGTATATTTATTAAATAAATAAAACCATATATTACAGCAATACATATAATAACAACTAATATAATTTGTGTTATCGAATATTTTTTAATTATACGATATAAATACATTGCAGGAATCGCAAAAAGGGATCCTAATAAAACAGGAACTGCTTGGATAAAGATTATTACTGGCCATATCCAAATATACCCCCAAAAACTACAAAGTCCAAGTTCTATTAAAAACGACATACAAGCAATTGTAAGTGGTATTAAAAAGCTAAAACTTTTTTTAAGTTCATAAACATAAAATACAACAATTTTAGATATAAAAATTTTATTAGGACTAACAGGTAAAGTAATTAATACCTTATTGTCTTCTGCAAAAAATAAGTTTTTCATTAATTGTGCAGTACATGATATCAAGGATAATGCCAGACAAACCGTCAAAACTAATATCATTACTTGAGGAGATTCATCTAAATAAAAGATATGAATTATCGATGAACATACTGTTAAAATCAAGCCTATAACATACACTAGTACAAAAAACTTCACAAGGAAAAATAATGCACTAAGTAATGCTCCTTTTTTATCCTTAATCCACCCAAGATTAAGTTTATCACGCAGCTGCATTAAGACTAGCGTTTTTAAATCTTTCATAGTTTACGCAGCCTCTTCTACAGGTTCAGCAACCTTTTTTTCTTCAATAGTTTTCAAATAGAACTCCTCAAGTGTATAACCTGATTCTTCAATTTCTTTAATTGTTTTAACACATTGAATTTTACCTTTTTTAATAATAGCAATTCTTCCACATAATTTTTCAACAATATCAATGATATGTGAACTGAAGAATACAATGTTTCCTTCTGCAGCATGTTGTTTCATACATTCTTTAACTTGATAAATACTATTAGGGTCAAGTCCAGTTAGAGGTTCATCAAGAATCCAAACTTTTGGATTATGTACAAGTGCTGCCATGATAGTAACTTTTTGTTTCATACCATGTGAATAAGTTCTAATTTTACTATCAATTGAATGAGCAAGTTCAAATATTTCAATATATTTTTCAAGTCTTGCATCACGCTCTTCTTTTGGTACTCCGTAAATATCAGCAATATAATTGATATATTCACGACCTGTTAATTTTTCATATAAAGCATAGTGGTCAGGAACAAATCCTAAGTGATATTTTGCATCAACACTTTGTGTTGTTACATCAAATCCACATATTTCCATATTACCTTCTGTAATCGGTTGAATACCTACTAAGCTTTTAATAATAGTTGATTTACCTGCACCATTAGGTCCAAGGAATCCGAATATTTCACCAGCAAATACTTCTAAGTTAGCATCTTCGACCGCATACACTTTACTTGTAGCATATTTTTTAGAAAAATGCTTTAATTCAAGGCGTGCTTCTATATTACTATTCATAAGTTCTTCCTTTCTTTCATCTGTAGGTACAGATAATCTAGCAATCTTTGCTTGTTTAATAGTTTTTAATTTTAAATATAATTCATAATGATTATCAGCAATTCTAAAGAATAAACCATATACAAACCATGTTACAATCCCGATTCCAATATAACTTAAGAAGAATAAAAATTGATATAACGGGTGGAATGTAAGAGTTAACCCTTTTACGTCAACAGTCCAAACAAAATTATTAAATAAGTTTTCTGCCCATTTACCAAGTTGTTCACCAACATAAGGACTATTTAAGAAGAAATAGTCCACCTCATGTCCAAGGGCTGAAAAGTATACATTAAAGAACAATGCAAATATGAAATAAACTAAAAAACCAACCATTGACCAAATAAATTGTTTAAGTTTAGGTCTTTCAAATTCTTTTAATGCAACACATAACAATGGCATAAAATATGCAATCCAGTGATTGTACCAAAATCTTATCATCTGTGCACTATATATATTTGTACTAGCGCTATAGTTTGGCATAAGCATTGCTATAATTGCTCCAAATACATTGATAAAATATGTAAAATAAAATAAACGTTTCATTTTAAATATTAAACAAAGCGGAACAATAAACATTGCGGTATTACATAAGTGAAGTGGCAGTGTCCAAGGTTCTTTAAAGCTAGCAAACGAATAATTAATAATAAAACCAATCATAGTAGCTAAAGATATATATATTAAACTAAATCTTACAACTTCTTGTGATTTATTTCTTAAACAAAAATATAATACTACTGGAATTATTATACCAATATATAAAAATACACGATGTGCTTCTGTTAAGTCTTTAATTTCATACATGAAACTTCCCATACCAAATAAAGATTGAATCATATATACTGGCATTGCGGGAATCATTAATAACAAAAACACACCAAAATTTATTAAAATCTTTTTCCAATCAAATTTTGGTATTCCATCATTTACAAAGTTATAAATACATAACATTAAGCCAATTATAATTTCAACAATATATATAGTTTTAAAAAACTCTCCACCATTATATAAAGTCATTATATTGTTAAGACAAATAATATTTAGTATGTAAATTGGTGCAACCCATTTACCTAAATTTTTAATTGCATTAAAATTAAAGAAACTTCTCAATATTACACATAAACTTGCAAGATCAAACATCCATATTGCTAAAAAGGAAAATGTTTTTGCTCTCTTTGGTATATCAAGCGAATTTAATCTTACATAATCTGCAATATCATCTCCTACACTTAATACCCTTACAGCAAGTACTAATATCATTAAATATGGAAGCACTTTGCCAAATGTTATATTAAGTATCTTATTTGCTAGTTGTTTGTTACTTTTTATATATGAATTATCTAAAACTGCTTGTGCCATAACAGTCTCCTTCCTTTAACGTATATGACGTTTTTAAATCGTAAAAATTATAACATATCCTGACACTTTATACAATATTATGAATATTATCTAGCATAAACATAATGTCAAATTACATATTATAAATCAAATTTTGGTAATTTTATTTGTTTGAATCAATTATTTCGTTTTTCTTATCGTTGGTTTTTTCGTATGTTATTGAAATTGTAACACTATATGTTTCACCAAACTTAAGTAAAATTGCTGAATTAAGTTCTGACTTTTTCTCATCATTTTCAATGATAGCATGACACTTTATACAATATTATGAATATTATCTAGCATAAACATAATGTCAAATTACATATTATAAATCAAATTTTGGTAATTTTATTTGTTTGAATCAATTATTTCGTTTTTCTTATCGTTGGTTTTTTCGTATGTTATTGAAATTGTAACACTATATGTTTCACCAAACTTAAGTAAAATTGCTGAATTAAGTTCTGACTTTTTCTCATCATTTTCAATGATAGCACTTAAAACATTTATTGTATCAAGGGGTGCTGTTGCAAATATTTTATTTAAAATTTCAACACTATTTGTAAAGTTCTTCATTATTGAATTATATGTCGCTTCTTTTACTTTTCTAATGTCTTTTAAAGCAAATTGACATAGCAAATATTCATACTCTAAATCAGATAATTTTTTATTTTCTACATATCTTTCATATTCACCTGTTGTTGCAGGTAAATTATTTACATAATTTAATTGTTTTAAATAAGCCTCTTTTGCAAAAGTTAATTTATCAATAGTCAGACGATAATCTGATGATGGATCTAAATATTGATTATAATATTCAACTTGGAAAGTTTCATATACGTCAATTAAAGTTTCATACGCTATATTAAACTCAACTTTTAATTCTTCATAATTTACACTTAACTTATTAATTTTATCTAAATGCAAGCTTTGTTCTAAAAGTTGAACTTGCATACCTTTGAAATCTAAATATAATTCTTCAAGTTCTACTGTCGCAAAATTGATTATTTCTAAATGATATGTTTTAATTACATTTACAAGTTGTTCAAATGTAAAATCTTCAACAACACTTTCGGTAAGAATTGGATCATATTTTAAAACAAATCCTCTTAATTCATCAAGTGTATATCCTTTGATATGTTCTACATCTATATCTACATCTTCATCATATAATGCATCTTCAATAGCATTAGTAAATTCATCTTTAACAAGATTTAAATTTTTCTTATCTTCACTTGTAACTTTAACAGTTAACGCTTTGTCAGCATCTTCATTAAAATAACCTAATTTGTTTTCTACATTAATAATAGTATCAACTACATCACTAACTTTTTTTCCTACTAATTCTTCGTTAATGATAACGAGTTTTCCATCATCATTAAGACCACTTATTGACACTACTGTAGATGTTTCATCTACAACCATTTGAATACTAGGATTATAATCTATTTGAACTATTGCATGATATGGTGTAACTAGTGATGTGTATGGGTTAGGTTGACTTATTCCAAATGTAACAATAACAAGCATTAAAAGCACACAAACAAAAGTAGGCACCATAAATGGTACAACTCTAATGAATGGTTTAGATTCATTTATACCTATTTTTTTTGCAATGTCATTAAATAAAGATTCTCTTGGTTCATAAGCTTGTAAATTACAACTACTTATCTTTTTTCTTAAATCTTTTTCAATTCTCTTCATTCTAATACACCTTTCTTAATATTTCTAGTCCTGCATAATATAAGCTTTGAACTTTACCTATTGATAAATCTAAATATAAAGCGATTTCTCTAAATTTATAATTATAGATAAATCTCAAAATCATTATACTTACAGTAACATCATCTAGATTATCTTTAAATAATCTAATTAAATCATCATTTGATGATTCTTCACTTGCAAAGCAAGTTGATACAATTTGTTCATCAACAATTGTATCTTTATGTTTATTTCTTGTGACAAAATTTATTGATAAATTTCTAGTTATTTGACAAATCCACTCTTTAAACTTTCCTTGTTCTTTGTAATTTTCAATAGATTCTACTACTCTAATAAATACATTACTAGTAATATCTTCTGCATCTTCTTTATTATGAGTATAAGAATATGCTATATGATAGACTAATTTTACATATTCATTATACAGTTTAGTGAAAGCTTCATTGTCTTTAGCTTTAAGTTTATTAATAAACTTATCTGTGACTATCAGCATAGCGTATCCTTTCCTCAAATACATAACACAAAATATTTGAAATTTATTATACTATTTTACTATTTTTTTCATCTTTTTGCAAGATATAAGAAAAAACACCCCAGTCTTTTCTATTTACTGAGGTGTTTTGTTATTCGATTTTTTCCTAATTGTTAGCTGTGGTATTACAATCGCAATAAACATTAATAAGCATCCTATAAGTTCTAAATTTGTCAATCTTTCATGAATTAAGATTGCTCCTGCAATTAAAGATATTACAGCTTCAAAACTCATTACTATAGATGCTATTACTGGTGGTGTATGCTTTTGTCCTATTGCTTGTAAAGTATAAGCAATACCACCTGATGCTACCCCTGCATAAAGCAGTGGTATAATTGCATTTATAATTCCTTCAATATTTGGCTTTTCGAAAATAAACATCGCAATAAGTGATAGAATTGCACACACAATAAACTCAATGGCTGTTAATAATATACAGTCATTATCTTTACTAAAATAATCAACTAAAAGTATTTGAATACTAAAGAAGAAAGCACAAATTAGTATTAAAATATCAGATGAATTAATAGTGATATTTCCTGTTAATTCTTCTTTTTTAAAACATAATAATACTAAACTTACTAGTGCAACAACAACACTTATCCACTCTAATGTCTTAGCTTTTTTACCAATTATAATTCCCAGAATTGGAACCATTACAATATATAATGCGGTGATAAACCCAGACTTTCCAGCAGTAGTATGAACCATACCATATTGTTGGAAATTAGTACCAAGAGTAAGAGCTATACCACACAAGATTCCTCCAATAATAATTTTTTTACGAGATGGTTTATCCATTTTCTTTAATGTGATTTCTTTTCTGATAAATATATCTCTACATATTACTACTAAAGTCATAAAGATAGCTGAAAATAAAAATCTAACTCCACAAAAAGTAATAGGACCTATTGCATTCATTCCTACCTTTTGGGCAACAAAAGCACACCCCCAAATTAAGGATGTGATAAATAGTACTATTAAACCAAATATTTGTTGTTTTTTCATAACTACCTCTTTTTTACCTTGTATATTATACTATATTTTTCATTTATTTATATATTTTATGCTTTTTTAAAGTACAAAAAATCGGGAAAATTCCCGATTTTTTTATTATTTTTCAGTTTTTTTGTAACAGTAATTTACTGTTGGTCCATATGTATCTTCAATAAATTGTTTTACTGAATCTTGAGATAATGCTTCAATTAAGATTTGAATTTTTTCACTATCTACATCTTCTGTTCTACAAGCGATAATATTTGGATAAGCAACTTCTGTAGATTCACCAAAAATTTTATATTCTGCAGCTTTACTTGATTGCCATGCAGTTAAAGCATAGTTACCAGGAATAACAGCATATCCACCTTCATCTACTTTTTTAGCAAGTAAACCAGATTCAATACATTCAATAGTAACACCAATTGATGATGTATATACAGGATTTCCGGCATCAAAGTTTTCAACACTATAAGAATCAATTAATCCGTTAGCTTGAAGTAATTTAAATGCACGTTCTACATTTGATGCATCATTAATGATACTAATTAAAGTGTTATTCCAATCAGTTTTAGCTTCTTTTCCATATAAGTTTAATGGTTCATTATGAACTTCACAAGCAACAGCTAAATCATAACCTTTAGTTGCAATTTCTTCTGTTAAATAAGGGATATGTTGGAAATAGTTAGCATCAATACCACCATCATTTAAAGCTTTATTAGGTGTAACATAATCTTGATAAACAACAACTTCTAATTTATATCCTTTAGATTCAATATAACTTTTTACAGCTTCACTATTTAAAATTTCTGCATGTGGAGATGGAGTTGCACCAACCTTAATTGTTTTTGAATTTCCACAGCTTGATAAACTTACAAGTAGCACGATAGCCACTAAAAATGATAATACTTTTTTCATAATTTATTTTCTCCTTTTGTCTAATTTTTTTGATATAAATAGTCCGCCTTCTTGAATAAGTTGAACTATTATAACAACAAATAAAATACATAACCACATACCTACAGTTTCGGTTCCATAATAACCTAAATTGAAAGCGTGGTAAATTAAACCTCCACCCGCAATGTATCCTGCAAATGAAGTATATCCAATAATTGATACAACCGATACCGCAAATCCACTAACGAGTGACGGCATTGCCTCTGTTAATAAAACTTTTGTAATGATTTGCCAATTAGATGCTCCAAGTGATTTTGCAGCCTCTATTACTCCTGAATTTACTTCTGTCAAGGATTGTTCTACCATTCTAGCAACAAATCCAAATGAAGCCACAATTAATGGTATTACCATTGAATACCAAGATCCAGACCACTGTCCTTTACCTATAATAAAGTTAGTTACAGGAATCAAAATAATAATTAATAATAAACATGGAATAGATCTAAAAATATTAACAAATGTCCCAAGTAACATATTCAATGGGTTATTAGGTTTTAATCCTTTTTTAGATGTAACATATAATAATACTCCAATAGGAAGTCCTATTAAGTAAGCAAATACAGTCGAAACTGAAGTCATAAGTAAAGTATCAATAATGGCTTTAATTATCTTGTCCCAATTCATAATCCATTACCTCCTCATAACTTACACCTTTCATATCGAGATACTTCTTTAATTTTTGAATATCTTCATCATAATATGGAAGTTTTATAATTAATTGCCCATATGTTTTTCCTTTTACAATCCAAGAATTTGCATATACAATAGACACCAGTATATTGCAATCTTGAATAATATTTGCAACAAGTGGTGTTTCAATATCACCATTAAATTGTAATCTTATCATTTTCTTTTCATGAAGTTTTGTTACAACATGCCCTGAATATACTAAAGACTTAGCTGCATCAGTTTTAGGATTTAAGAATACATCAGAAACTTCTCCGTTTTCCGCAATCTTATGATCAGATAAAATTGCTACCTTATTACAAACGCGTTCAATTACTGACATTTGATGAGCTATTATTATGATTGTAAGTCCCAACTCTTTATTTAATGTTTTTAATAAATCTAGAATTTGTTCTGCGGTTGTTGGATCAAGTGCAGATGTTGCTTCATCACAAAGAAGAATCTTAGGATTATTTATTAATGCACGAGCTATCGCAACCCGTTGTTTTTGTCCACCTGAAAGTTGTGATGGATAATTATTTTCCTTTTCTGATAACCCTACTAAACTAATTAACTTCTTTATGTGTTCTTTATTTTCTTTAGTTCTTTTATACCCCTTATTAAGAGTCAGTGGAAATTCCACATTTTGAAATACTGTTTTTTGACTTAATAAATTAAAGTCTTGAAAGATCATCGAAACATTTTGTCTATAAACTCTTAAATCTTTTCCCTTTAATTCTAAGATATTAACGCCTTCAAAATTAATAATTCCACTATCTGGATTTTCTAGTCTATTTATACATCTAACAAGTGTTGATTTACCCTCACCAGATAAACCAATTACTCCATAAACATCCCCTTTATCAACCTTTAAGGATATCTTATCAAGAACGTTTGTAACTACTTTGTTAGTTGTAAAAGACTTAGACAAATCAATAATATCTAAGATACTCATACTACCTCCTTATCTTTTTAAAAGACAATAAAAAAATCGTCCTAAAAGAATTTCTTCTTTAAGGACGAGACATATCCCGTGGTACCACCTTAATTTACTTTCATAATTGAAAGCCTCATTTACGAAATACTAACATATTTCTCTGCTGTAACGTGCATACACGTCAATGGCTAAATATCACCATTGCAATTCCAAGACCATGTTCATAAAAACTTTTACACCTTTTTACACCAAACAAAGGCTCTCTATGCTAAAAGAATTTTACTACTCTTCTTTTCACTATCTTTAAATTATATGTAATATTATACTATATTTTTAATATGTTTTTCAACATATTTGCTATTTTAGTATTTCTCTATAATTATTGAATATATATGTCACATTCATTTTCACATAAATAAGCAAACATTTTTGACCAATATTTTGACCAATTTTTGAC
The DNA here is from genome assembly GCA_964409955.1 of uncultured Staphylococcaceae bacterium. Taxonomy (GTDB): domain Bacteria; phylum Bacillota_I; class Bacilli_A; order ML615J-28; family CAG-313; genus CAG-313. The sequence continues at coordinate 11,362 of CAYPEY010000016.1, read as the reverse complement.
CAATTTTTGACCAATTTAATTATTGGTCAAAATTCTAATATTTCATTATATTTTATGCAATGCGCTCATTTTTATTCTAAAAAAAACAAAGGAAGGCAAAATTGGGGGGGACGCCTTCCTTCTAAGTAAAGTGTGTTATTTATATGGGGGAAATATACACACGTAAGTATTATAACATAATGCTATATTTTTTGCAAGTATTTTTTACATTTTAGCGAATTTTGTTGAAAAAGTATTATTTTATAGCCACTTTACTAAGGGCATTCTTTGCTGCATCTTGACTTGCTTCTTTTTTAGATCTACCTTTTCCTGTTCCCATTACTATATTATTAACAAGAACTGACATTGTAAAACATGGTTCATTTGGAGTTCCTGAATGATTATCTAATCTATACACTACAGATGATCTAGTTTCACCTTGAACATATTCTTGTAATATACTTTTATAATCAATAAACTCTACTTGATCATTTGCAATTATATGTGGGAATACAAGTTGTTCCAAAAGTTTTTGAACATCCTTCATACCATTAGTTAAATATAAAGCTCCAAGGAATGCTTCAAAAGCATCATTTAAAATCGTATCTCTATTTCTACCACCACTTGCTTCTTCTCCTCTACCTAAAAGAATTATTGTATCAAGTTTTAATGTTTTTGCATGTTTCGCATTAGCATTTTCACAAACATAAGTGGCACGAAGTTTTGTCATTTTACCTTCAGTTAAATTATCAAATGTATTATATATATACTTAGCAACTAAGAAACCTAAAATAGAGTCCCCTAAAAATTCTATTCTTTCATTGTTAATCATATTATGTTCATTAGCATAAGAAGAATGAGTTAAAGCCACAATAAAGTGATCATAATTTGTAACTTTTATGCTATAAGTTGCTAATATCTCATCTAATTTTTTCTTATTAATCATTTTAACACCTTCTAATCTAATTCAGATTGTTTTCGTTGATAGTTGGTTTTCGCAATACTCATTAAGGTATTGTATTCTATATCATCAAAACAAATACCTTTTTCAATAATTTCTTCTGAATCACTATTAGCAACCTCAAGAAGTTCTGAATCTTCTCTAATTGATGCATATTTAAAATTCATAGCACCAGATTGTTTTTCGCCAAAGAATTCACCTGGGCCTCTTGTTTTTAAATCATATTCAGCAAGTTTAAATCCATCTGTAACTTGTTCAACCATTTTAAGACGTTCAACACTAGATTCAGTTGGATTATTAGCAATAAAGAAACAATAAGGAACACTATCACTTCTCATTACTCGTCCTCTTAATTGATGTAATGTTGCAACACCAAAACGTTCAGCACCAAGTACAACAATTGTTGTTGCGTTAACTACATTTACACCAACTTCTATGACACTTGTTGCAACTAAGATTTGGATTTCTTTATTCAAGAATTTATTCATAATATCTTCTTTTTCAAAAGCTTTTAATTTTCCATGAACTAATCCTACTTCCGCAAGTCCTGCAAAATACCTTTTCATATTTTCATATATCTCAGTAGCGTTTGCAGTATCTAGTACTTCAGATTCTTCGATAAGTGGAGTTACTACATATATTTGATGACCTGCCGCAAGTTCTTCTTTCATATGATTGATAACAGAACGTTTTTCTGTTTCCGCAACATATTTAGTAATTACTGGTTGTCTATTTTTTGGCATTGTCTTTATTACTGATATATCTGTATCACCGTAAGCTGATATTGCAAGAGTTCTTGGAATTGGTGTAGCGCTCATTTTTAAGTAATTAACATCAAGTCCTTTATTCTTAATTAATACTCTTTGACGAACTCCGAATCTATGTTCTTCATCCGCAATTACTAAAGCAAGTTTTGCATACTCAATATCTTTTTGAAATAATGCATGAGTTCCAATAACTATATCAATTTCACCACTTGCTAAACCCTCTAAAATTTCTTTTCTTTCTTTAGAAAGAGTTGTTCCTGTAAGAAGAGCTATTTTAATATCTGGTAATATTGATAGTACACTTTTAAATGTTTCAAAGTGTTGTTTTGATAAGATTTCAGTTGGGCACATTAAAGCTGCTTGATAACCTCCTGAAACAGTTGCTAGAATAGCCATCATCGCAACAATTGTCTTACCACTACCAACTTCACCTTGAAGTAAACGGTTCATTGCATACGGAGCTTTCAAGTCTTTCAAGATATCATTAATAACTTTTCTTTGGTCAACTGTTAATTCATAACTAAGTGACGATTCAAGTTTATTGAGATATGCCTCATCATAATTAATAATAGGACAATTATGATATTGTTCGCGCATATGATGCAAATATTTCATTGAGAATTGATATTGTAATAATTCTTCATATTTAATACGCTTCATAGCTTCTTTTATTTTATTCATATCATCAGAAAAATGAAGTACTTTAATTGTATCTACAAGCGATAAAAGATTATGTTTTTTAATATAATCTAAAGGAAGAGTCTCTACAATCTTATCTTTATATTTACGATACGCCTTACTTAATAATTCCATATACTTAGCTTCCGCAATATCCTTAACTCTATATATTGGAATAATATTTTTATCAAGTTCATCACATATTAATAAACTATTAACAGTAAAGTTATTCATATTTTGATAAAACTTACCTTGAACACGAAGTACTGTTCCATAATTTATTTTTGTTCTTAAATATGTTCTATTAAAAATAGTACAACGAATCCTTACACCTTCAACTTCAAGTTGAAACACTACAGTTGAAAGTTTACTCTTTAAATAATTAACGGTAACCTTTGATACAATAGTACCTTCTAGTACTATTGACTCATCAATTACGGCATCATTAATTGATTTTACAGTATAGTCTTCATATTTTAAAGGAAAGTCGAATAACAAATCCTCAACTGTTTCAAGTCCTTTCTTTTTAAAAAGACTTATGTATCTTGCCAAGATATAATCTTCATTTTCTAATTTATATTGTTCTAACATGGGTGTCTTCTCCTATATTAAGAAAAGTGGAGAAAACTCCACTCTTTTTTACTCAATTGATAAGATGTAACTATATACATCTTGTTGTCCACAAATAGTATCAATTTCAAGATTTGGATATTTTTCAGAAATTAATTCTTCAATATGTTCAACATCTTCTTCAGTTACGTCTTGACCATAAATAATTGTAATTATTTCTTTTTCAGATAAATCAGCATTTTCTAAAATGCCCATTAATGCGTCAACTTTTTCTTCAACAGAAACTACAATTTTACCATTGCAGATACCAATGTAATCGCCTTCTTTAATCTTGATACCTTCAATTTCAGTATCTCTGATAGAATATGTAACAAGACCAGTTGTAACATTTGCGATAACATCTTTAATTTCACAAAGAATTGTATCAGCATCACCACTACTTAAATCAAGCATTGTAAGCGCTGAATATCCTTGTGCAAGTGTTTTACTAGGTGCTACAATAATATTAGCATGTTGATAATATTTTGCTGCTTGTTGTGCTGTTAATACAATATTAGAGTTATTTGGGAAAACAATAATATTGTCAGCATTTAATGTATCAAATCCTTTAACAAAATCTTCAGCAGATGGGTTCATACTTTGACCGCCTGAAACAACGTAGTCAACGCCCATTTCTTTAAAAATTTCAACTAATCCATCACCACTTGCTACAGCAACTATAGCAAACTTTTTACGAGTTTTATTTTCACGAGCTTCAACACATTCAGGACAATCACATTCTGCACCTGTCTTAGGTTCTGCTTGTGCACCTGCTTCAATTTCACTATGTTGAACTGACATGTTTTCAATTTTTAAAGTTACATATTCACCATATTGTTGGCAATGATTTAAAACATTACCTGGTGTTTTAGTATGAACGTGTATTTTAACAATATCTTCATCTTTTAAAGCAACAATACTATCACCTAAAGATTCAAGATATTCAACAATTACTTTAACATCGAAATTTTTAACATCAACTTTTTTATTTTGAAGTTGTAAAATAAATTCTGTACAATATCCGTATTCAAGTTCACTATCAGCATTAAATGTTCCAGAAGGTAAAACTGATTTTTGAGAAGTCATTTCATCTTCAACTACAACAATTTCTCCATGTAATGCTTTTTGCATACCTTCAAATACATAAACAAGTCCAGCACCACCAGAGTCAACTACTCCTGCCTCAGCTAAAGCTGGAAGTAAGCTTGGAGTTCTTCCAAGTGCTGCATGTGCTTCATCGATTAAAATTTTGAAATAATCTTCAAATGTTGTTGTTTTCTTAACTAATTTTTGCGCTTTCTTACAAGAATCTTTAGCTACTGTAAGAATTGTTCCTTCAACTGGTTTCATAACAGCACGATAAGCATAATCAACACCTGAGATCATTGCTTTACTAAAGTCTTTAACTCCAACTTCTTCAAACCCTTGTAATCCTCTATAAATTCCACGGAAGAATTGTGATAAAATAACTCCGGAATTACCACGTGCTCCCATTAACATTCCTCTTGATAATGCTTGTGATACTAAATATATTGATTTTTCTTCTAATGTCTTAAGTACGTTAGCGCCGGCTTCAATTGTCATACGCATATTAGTTCCTGTATCACCATCTGGTACAGGGAATACATTTAATGCATCAACCTCTTTATAATGAGCTGAAAGATTAGCCGCACCATTGATGACTAGTGATTTATATAATTCACCGTCTAATTTTAAATGTTGCATCATAATACTCCTCCTTAATTTGGTATTTATTTAAATGCTAGTATATTTTAACATATTTTTATCATTTTTGCAAGTGATATATTACATCTCAAAGTAAAATCCGACTTTTTTAACAATAGAAAACTTAAGTTTTAACCCTTATTTCACCCTATTATATGCTTTTTTTAAAAATATATTTCATATATTTTTATTTTTACATAGTAATTCATTTGCAAAAAAGTTAAATTTTTGATATAATATATAGGAATTAAGTATCAATTTAAGGAGGAACTCATAATGGCAAAATGTTATGTTACAGGTTTAGGACCTAAAGCCGGAAATAGTCGTTCTCACTCATTACAAGCTAACCGTCGTACTTGGAAACCTAATCTTCAAAAAGTACGTATTAAAGATGAAAATGGCCGCGTAGTAAGAGTGTATGTATCAACTCGTGCTTTACGTACTGGTCTTAAAAACGGTTCAATCGAACGTGCATAAGAATAAATAATGGCTATAAAGCCATTTTTTATTTCTAAAAAAATAAGAAAGCTTAAGGGAAACCTTAAGCTTTTTGTATTTCTAAATATGTTTTACCAACAATCTCTCCAAGACGATCTGCTTCTTCTAAATTAATAGAAGATAAAGCGATTCGATAGTTTTTACCAAATCTTACACCATAGATATTTTGTTCTTCAAGCAGTCTATCAAAGTAAGGATTATCTATTAATAATAAAATAAAGAAACCACTTTGATAAGGAGCATATGGAACATTATATTTATCTAAGTGTGGAGTAAACTTATTTGCACGTTCACTTAAATTTTTAGAAGTTAAAGCAAGTTCACCTTTAAATGCATTCTTCTTATCAATATTTGTAAATGTATCTTCAATTATGTTCATCGCAAGATGTGATGAATTAGACCAAGTTGATCTAGCATGATAATGTGTTGCATGAGTAAACTTAATTGCTTCTTCTTCATTTTTAGTAATATGAAGTAAAGCTCCTAGTCTTAAACCATAAATACCAAATGTTTTAGATGCGCTAAATGCAAATAATACTTTTACATTATCGTTCAAAGCAGATAACTCTTTAAAATTACTTCTTGTAAAATCTCCTGTTTCTTTTCCATAATCAAGATATGCAATATCCATAAGAAGAATAATTTTAGAATTAACTGAGTGTTTGTTTAATAAAGCAACAAGTCCTTTATACTCATCATTACTCATAACAAAACCTGTAGGGTTATGACACGGGTCATTAACTACAATAAATACTTTACCATATTTTTCTTGAGATTTAATTATTTGTTCTTCAAGACTATTTAAATCGAATTCACGTTTTTCATTATATAGATTATAATAATTTGCTTCAACTTTAATATTATTTGCAATTTGAACATATGCAGGCCACATTAAATTAGGAAGCAAAATTCCTTCACCTTCTTCTAAGTATGTAGCAAGAGCCATTGAAATCGCTCCTGTTCCACCAGGTGTAGGTGTTGCATCTTGATAGTAATCTTTATATGTTTCTAAATTATTTTCACCAAGAACCCATTCAAAAATAGCTTTTTTTAAATTAGCACTACAACCAACAGATGCATAAGATAAGTGTTGATTATAATTAGGATTTTCAAAATGATTCTTAACTGGTTCAAATACCTTAATATTTCCATCTTCTGTATAATAAGAACCCGCTGTTGCATTAATTACATCCTTATTATTCTTCTTAGCTTCTCTTGCAGCAGCAGAAACTTGAAGTACGTTTTCTACTAATTTTTTTGATTGTTGATGTTGTGGCATAAAGTCTTTCATAGTGCACCTCGCAAGTTTTATAATATTGTATCATATTTTGTAAATTTTATCAATCTATTAACAAATAAAAAGGGGCAATGCCCCTTTTATTAATACTCAAGTGAACAATAATATAAAGTATTATCAGATACATCAAAATAATATATCATAAAATAATCATATATAGATTCACTTGTTTCTGGATCATATTGATTATTCACTCGGTAGTCGATATATATATAATCATCAAATGTTACATTATTAACTTTTAAATTATAGTTTTCTTTTAAAGTATTTCCCTCTTCATAGTTATAATTATTTACTTCTTCTTCAAAAATATTAAGAAGTTCTGATAAATCTTCTAAAGACGTAGAATCTACTTTTTCTAAAAACTTATTTTTCTTAAGGCTACTTGTCATATCTTCATTATAATAATATTTAATATAATTAATAAAGTTAGCATATGTAGAAACATTTGATGTTGTCCATACATCACTATCATAATAACCTTTAGGAATAATTGTATCTGAATTACATGATGTAACAGTAACTAGGCTACATAAAAGTACAACTAAAGTAATTATTTTTTTCACTTATTATTCACTCCTTAAAGCATTTACAGGATCCATTTTTGCAGCAGACTTAGCAGGCATTAATCCTGAGATTAATGTTAATAAAACACTTATTGCTACCATAATGATTGCTTGACCAACTTCTAAGTGAGCAAGTGTATATATACCTGTAATATTTCCAATGATAACATTTGCAATCATTGAGATTAAATATGTTATACCAATACCAAGTAATCCTGCAACAAATCCAATAATAAATGTTTCCGCATTAAATAAGTGTGCAACATCTTTTTTACGTCCACCAAGAGATCTAATAACCCCAATTTCTTTAATACGTTCTACTACTGATACATATGTAATAATACCAATCATTACAGTTGATACTACAAGTGAAATTGCAGTAAAGGCAACTAAAGCAGTTGTTACAACATCAATCATTGTATTAATCATAGAAATTACTATTGATAAAGTATCCGTATATGTAATTTCACTTCTATCATTTTTTGTAAGTGTCTTACCGTTTACTATAATATCCCCATTTTCATTCCAAGCATTTAGATAATCTATTACTTGTTCTTTTAGTTCAAAATCAACTGGATATATCGAAATACTAGAAGGAAGCGTTGCACCGCCTACTTGATTAAGTGATAGTGTATATATTTCAGTAGATGAACTTTGTACACTTCCGCTAGATCCACTTGCGCCACCCATCATACCTTGCATCATACTTCCCATAAGTGATAACATAGAACTACTTCCAACATATCCTGTTGCTTTAGTAGGTGTTTGTGTAGTATCATCTAAATCAAATATATATTCATATTCATAAGTAATACCAAATGGAGTAACAACTCCATCTTTTGTAATTTTACCACTTTGAATATCATTACCATTATTATTATTTACTATATAATCTACAATTTCACTATCTTTACTTTGTTCTAAAATATAATCAACAAGTTCTGGAGTATAAAAGAACCCACTTGATAGTGATCCATAATTCATATTATCTTTTGGTTGTAGTACACCTACAACTTTTAATTCTAATGCTTCATCATTTGTTAACGTAATTTGATCTGAATATGCATTATATGAAAAACTAATAATTTTATCACCTGTCACAGGATTAGTAAATTCATTCTTATTATATACAGCATTATTTGGATAATATGTAAATGTCTTACCAAGTAATTCCTCATATGTGAATTCATTTTTTTCATATATAGCATTATATTTATCTGGTTCAAATGCTTTATATGCCATATTTAAGAATTCTTGTTGAGAGTAATATCCAAGTTGGGCTAGTGTTAAATCTGATAATTGACTATCTTTACTTACAACAATCATTATTTCATTAGCACTAGTTGCCATTTTACCACTTTTTAAATCATATTGAGAAAGTAAATATTCTTCATTTGATAAAGCTTGTGCAATCGGTTGACTAAGTGTTGAAATTAAAGATGACATATCACTATATTCAGTAGATGATAACATCGCTGAATATATACTCTTGATTGCAGAAAGAGATGTCTCGCGGCCTTCACCATCTTTATATGTTGCAAATGATGCATATATATTGTTTGATATATCTACACCATAATTATAACTAATCTCTTCAAGTAGCTCTTTATCCATTGCTTCAAGATATGCAATATAATCTTCTGAAATTTCATTTGTAACCATCATTGAAGTCATTGATTCTGATCTTTTTGCGAGAGTGGCTAATATTGAATTAACACTAACAATTCCATCTTTAATAACAATTTCTGTTTGTTCCATATTACTCATAGAGCCCATCATAGCATTTAAGTCATATGTTGTTTTTGTTATTGTAATCGGATTACCTGATAACATATCTTCTTGCATAGTATCAATATAATCAGTAATACCAGTAGATAAGGCAAGTACAAGCGATACACCAATAATACCAATAGAGCCTGCAAGTCCAACCATTAAAGTTCTCTTAAACTTACTTAATAAGTTTCTACCTGATAGTTTAAATGCTGTCCAAAAAGACATCTTAGCTTTTTCTTTTTTCGCTTTTTCTTCTAATGTATCTTTTTTAATAGCAGCAACTTCTTCTTGATCACTACAAACATTTGTATCACTTTCAATTTCACCATCTAAAAGTCTTACAATTCTTGTTGAATATTTTTCTGCAAGTTCAGGATTATGAGTAACCATAATAACTAATTTTTCTTTAGATATTTCTTTAATCAAATCCATAATTTGAACTGATGTTACAGTATCAAGAGCACCTGTTGGCTCATCTGCAAGCAAAATATCAGGTTCATTTACTAAAGCACGTGCAATCGCAACTCTTTGGCATTGACCTCCTGATAATTGATTAGGACGTTTTCCATATTGCCCACTTAATCCAACTCTATCAAGGGCTTTCTTAGCACGTGCAACACGTTCAGCTTTTTCGACCCCCGCAATCGTTAAAGCAAGTTCAACGTTTTCTTGTATTGTTTGATGTGGAATTAAATTATAACTTTGAAAAATAAATCCAATACGATGATTTCTATATACATCCCAATCACGATCAGTAAACTCTTTTGTTGATACTCCATTAATAACAAGATCCCCACTTGTATATTTATCAAGACCACCTATAATATTTAATAGTGTAGTCTTTCCACAACCAGAAGGGCCAAGAATACTAACAAATTCGTTTTCTCTAAAATTTAAGTCGATTCCTTTTAAAGCTTCTACTTTAGAATCGGCAACAATATAATCTTTTGTAATCTTTGATAATTTTAACATTTGTCCTCTCCTATTATTTGTAATTCCATTAGCGTATTATTAAATGTATTAAGTGAACTAGCTAGATCATTAAGATTTTCTTCACCCAAAACACTAATTAATTTTTCGTAAAATTCTTCATAATAACTAGAAAATTCCTTCACAATATTTCTAGCTTTAGTAGTGGGATTAACATAAAAAACTTTACGGTTTCCAACAGATTGTACTCTTGTAACTAGTTTCTTTATTTGTAGGCACACAAGTGCTTGAGAAACTGCAGAACGAGATAGTTTTAACTTTTGTGATAAAGCTGTTACATTCATCTCTTTATCCTCACAAGAATAAATCAAAATTAATAGCTGAATATAATTAATCTTATACCTAGTATTCACTTTATTCATAAACTCAGTAAACATTTTATTTACTTCATATATCTCCATAAATAAAGACGCTTTTTCTAACATAATATTCTCCTTTTGTTAAGTTCTTAACAACTTATAAATAGTATACCACATATATAAAATTTATAAAAGAAAAATGCATAAAAAAGCAACTACAATAAATATCTTATTATAGTTGCCAAGCAAAATCTTAAGGACCTTTACTGTTATTATCAACATGCTTAACCGGATTTCATTCACTATATGTAAATAGATTTAAACTTTGTATTGTGCTACTTGCACCAAATATTCAATTTGATCCATTGTCACAAATTTAACAATTATTAATCATAATATCTACTATATAAATAAGATCATCCAGTATCAACATCACAATATTGATTATCCATTTTAATTTAAAAAATCTATTTTATCTAATAAAAAGTCTATTAATCTACAGTGATAAACACCTTGCTCATCATAAAAACTATTTATTATATCATTTCTAATGATAACTTTTTTAAAAAAATCATTTGTTAACATAAATGGTCTAATTTCTTGAGTCACTTTATCAGCATCTAACATTTGAAAAGCAGATTGAACATAAATTTTTGTATCTAGTCTATTTACTACAAAATCAATTTCCACATATTCTACATTATTTTCTTCTCTGATAGGAACCGCACCAACATCTACAGAATATCCTCTTCTAATTAATTCGTTGTATAATATATTTTCCATCAAATGTCCAGGTTCTATTTGCCTATAATTTAACCTTGCATTTCTAAGTCCTGTATCTTCATAATAAAATTTACTTGGATAATTAAAATATGTCTTTCCTTTAATATCATATCTTTGCGCTTCTTTGATTAACATAGCATTCTTAATATGCGTCACATAATTATCTATCATTTCATGAGTTATCTTTTCTTTTTTAGATGAAGAAATAGCATTGGCGATTCTAGTAATATTTGTAAGTGAGGAAACCTGAGATGCTAAATAGTTAAGAACATCATTTAAAATATCTTCTCTTTTTATTTTATTTCTTTCAACAATATCCTTAATATAAATTTCATCATACAAGTTTTTCAAATACATTTTTTTATCTTCTTCTGTTTGCTCGTGAATTAATCCTGGCATACCACCTAATATCATATATTCATTAAGGGCTCTTTGTT
>CAYPEY010000015.1:0-43248 GCA_964409955.1 uncultured Staphylococcaceae bacterium | reverse complement strand
TACAGATTTTAAAGCATTTGCTTCAGCAAATTATACTGCTTATGCAAATCACCAAGGAATTGCTGAAGATGGTTCTAATTTCTTTAATAATACTTATAACGCAGATGGTACAAATACAGTATATGCGTTCTTAACTAGTGCAGATTATTCAGCTAAATGGAGCTGGTTAGTAAATCATATTAATGCAACTCGTGTTGCAGCAGGTTTAACTGCTCTTTCATCTTCTGATGCATATGCAAATACACGTGGTGAAGTACAATCTTGGATTAGTGGAATAAATGGTTATAAAGGATTTGGATCTAATTATTCTACATTTGAACAACAATTTGCATGGCAAGAATATTTAACAGTATATATGATGACAACTGATTCATATAGTAAAGTGGTTGCTAATACACCAATTTATGCTACTCTTCCAACTTTACTAAAATATGGATATACATTTGGTGGATGGTATACATCTTCAGATTTTGCAGATTCTTCAAAAGTATTAGAAACTACAACAGTATCTACAACAACTATTTTATATGCTAAATGGATTTTAAATGAATATTATGTATCTTATGAATTAAATGGTGGTACTAATCCTACAAATGCTCCAACAGTTTATACAGTAGTAGAAGGATTAACTCTTCCTACTCCAACAAATGGAACATATGATTTTACTGGATGGTATTTAGATGCTGAATTTACTCAACCTGTAACTGATACTACTAATTGGGCAAAAGATGTAACATTATATGCTAAATGGCAACAAAATGTTGCAACTGTGACATTTGACTTTGATGGTGGTGCAACAGAAGAGTTATATTTAAATAATGCAACTCCGGTTTCATCAATTACAGCTGATTGTTTAAATCAAGAACAAGGCGCATTCTTCTCTGGAACAAATGCAGCTAAATGGATTTATTTTAATAATATTTCTGGTATCACTTTAAATCCACAATTCCATACGCGTATCTTTATTGCAACTGATTCTATTACTGGTTTCAAAAAAATAATTGGTATTAATGCTGCTGGTTCTACAGATTCAGTTCCAGATGGTGCTGAATATTCTCTTGTAGTAGGTAGTAGTTATGCTGGAACAAATATAGAAAACTTTAGTGCAGCTCAAATATCTATTGGAAATATAGTTGTATTTGAAGGTAATCCTGAAACTGTTTCACCTGATAGTCCGTTAAATATTTATTTTTATGAAGAAACAGTAGAAGACGATGTATTAGATGTAACATTAACAACAAATTCAGTTGTTCCTGTTCCTGTTAAAGCTGGTTATAGCTTTGGTGGTTGGTATGATGCATCTGGTAATAAATATACACAACTTTCTGACTTTACTACAAATGTAACTGTAACAGCTAAATGGACATTTGATGATAAGATTATTGGTGCATTTGAAACTGAATCTTGGGTTGTTGCAGGTGAACAAATTAACTTAACTGCAGCATATGCCACAGGAACTAGTGCAACACTTACTTGGACATCAGAACATCCTGAAATTGCAACTGTTGATGGTGGTGTAGTTACAGGTATTGCAGACGGTGTTGCAACAATCATTGTTGTGGATCCTGCTTATCCTACTAGTGCATTTACATTCTATGTAACTGTATTTGCAGAAGAACCTACTGGAATTGTTAAAACAATTGCAGAAAGTAATAATGCATCTCTTTACACAAGAGACGAATTAATTATAGGTTTTGCATACGATGTTGGAAGAACAGATGGTAGTGGTTCATACTATTCAGATTTAATTATTGAAAGTGTATCTGAATTATTATTTGAAAAATATGTAGAACATACAGATTATTATTTAGCATCACCTACTAAAACGACAACACTTACAGGTTCTGGTACAGGAGGAGTTGACTTTATTACATTCCACTATGCAGCCGATATGCCATATCATGCAACTGCATCTTTAACAGGTGGCAAAAACTTAGCATCTTATAACCAAACTGCATCAGGTGCTTCATGGCATTATGCAACAGGTAATGATGGTATTTGGTACTGCCAAAATGTTCAATGGGGTGCATGGCATGCAGGAAGTAGCAAAACAATGACATGGTATAAAACAGGAGTAACTACAGCAGATATTGGTACTGATGTATATACACCAGATGTAACTCTTGGAAGTGATAACTACTTCTATATTAAAGGTGTTAAAACATCAGTAGCAAATACAACAGGATACACTAAATTAAATGATATGGGTCTTGGTGTTAAATTAGTAGGAACTGAGTGGTACATTAGTGGATGTTATTATAATTCTGATTATGCATATATTTCATCTGTTGGTGGTAATAATAACTCTATTGGTATTGAATCATCAGTAAGACAAGGATCTGACTTATGGTTAACATGGCAATATAGTGCTCAACTTTGTGCAAAATTATTATTACAATTTAATTTACCACTTACACGTCTTGTAGGTCACCATTTTTTCTCAGGTAAATGGTGCCCACAACCAATGTTAGAATATGATCTTGAAATTTGGTGGGAATTTATTGATATGGTTCGTCAAGAAATGGAATTATTTGAAAACTATTCTGATTATACTTTAGCATTCTCAACAAGTGCTTCATATATTGGTTCAAATGGTCGTGTTAAAACATTACCAACAATTACAGAATGTATTACATATGATGTAACATACACTGATGCATCAGGTAATGCTAAAACAGTAACATTATCTTCAATTATTCCAGGTACTGTTGCTTAATATATTTTTATAAAAAAATAAATAGAGACTTCTTTTAGAAGTCTCTATTTTGATTTAATTTAGATATGTAGTTTTAAAAGATCTATTTAATAGTTTAATAGTTGGTAGTAACAAGCAAACTACTAATAATACAGCAATAGCAGATGGATATACATATGTTACGTTATATGCAAATGCCGCTGCAAAAGTGTAATCCCAAAGTATTACAGAATCAATTGATGCACATAAGAATCTAATTGTTGCTGCTAACAAGATAGATATAATAAGAATACTATAAATAATTAAATATGATTTGGCATTATCGTTATGTAATAATTTATTAATATAATTTCCAGATAATCCTAAAATTGCAACTGATCCAAATGAAATAAAATATTCTAGAGGATAACAAACAAGACCATAACCATCAAATAAACAAGTTATTAGACCAAATACTATTCCTCCAGCTATAAAGCTTTTAAATGGTCCGTGTCTTAAAGCAATAATATAAAGTGGTGCCATAGATATATTTAAAGAACCACCAGTTATGGCAATAGGTATTTTGATGAATCTGTCAAGTACTATTGCGAGTGCACAAAGAATTGCCATTTCAGTTAAATCCTTTGTGTTGATTGTAAAGATTTCTTTTTTCATTTTTACCTCCTATAACAAAAAAATCTTTGGTTTTACCCAAAGAACATTGCTGAAAAGTACATTAAAAAATGTACCTTATTTTCCCTACGCTAGCATTACCTAGATCAGGTTTGTGGGTCGTTAACTAAATAACCTCTCAGCAGATGCTCCCCATTAGGATAGTTTAAGTATCTTAAACATTAATATTATATAACAGATAAAATTAAAAAGCATTATATTTGCTTATTTTTCGAAATTACACAGGAAATTTTTGATTAACAACTAAAACGAAAAAACAGAAAACTTAAAATTAAGAAAGCCTTTTCATTTTTAAAAACATATCAATTGAAAAAAAACGATAAATGTTATATAATTATTATGCGATAATATGCAATTTATGAAAGGAAAAGAAAAAGATATGAAAAAAATAGTATTAAGTGTTTTTCTATCATTAGTATTACTATTTAGTTTAACTTCTTGTAATAAAGATGCTAAAAAAGTAACTATTAATTTTAGTGAAACAAACGTAACAATGACAGTTGGCGAAACTAAGACTATTACTCCTGAAGTAACAGTAGGGAAAAAAGTTAAAAATTTCGAGCTAACTTACTCTATCGTAGGAAGTAGTGCAGCTGTTGACCAAAATGGTAATGTTACTGCAGTTAGTGCTGGAACAGTATTGCTAGTTGTAACAGGTAATGATAAAAATGCAACAAAAGCTCAAGTTACAATTACAATAACAAAAGCAGCTGATCCTGTAACATATACAGTAACATTTGATGCAAATGGTGGATCTAGCGTAGCTAGTCAAACTGTAACAGAAGGTGGTGTAGCAACTGAGCCTGCAGCACCAACAAAATCAGGGTATACATTTAATGGATGGCTACTTAATGGTGCAGCATATAACTTTGCAACAGCAGTTAATGCAAATATTACACTAGTTGCAAGTTGGACAGCAAACCAAGGAACAACACCTGCAACTTATACAGTAACATTCGATGCAAATGGTGGATCTAGCGTAGCTAGTCAAACTGTAACAGAAGGTGGTGTAGCAACTGAGCCTGCTGCACCAACAAAATCAGGGTATACATTTAGTGGATGGCTAATTAATGGTGTAGCATATAACTTTGCAACACCAGTAAATGCAAATATTACTTTAGTTGCAAGTTGGACAGCAAACCAAGGAACAACTCCTACAACTTACACAGTAACATTTGATGCAAATGGCGGATCAAGTGTTGCTAGTCAAACTGTTGAAGAAGGACAAGTTGCAACAGAACCTACAGCTCCAACAAAATCAGGGTATACATTTAATGGATGGTTATTAAATGGTGCAGCATATAGTTTTGCAACTCCAGTAAATGCAAATATAACTTTAGTTGCAAGTTGGACTGAAAATTCTACTCAACTTCCTAAATTTGTTGTTACATTTAACTCAAATGGTGGAAGCACAGTAGCTAATCAAACTATTGTAATGGGTCAAACTGCAACACAACCAGCTGACCCTACAAAAGCAGGATATATTTTTGCTGGATGGTATACTGATGCAGCATGTACAAATGCTTATAACTTCTCAACACCAGTAAATGCAAAAATCACATTATATGCAAAATGGGATAAAGATACAACTGAATTCACTATCACATTTGACGCAGCTGGTGGTACTGGAGTAAATACAACTCTTACATTCAGTGATGTTGCAAATGTAACACTTCCAACTCCTGTAAAAGATGGATATACATTCATTGGATGGTATGAAGATGGTGTTAAAGTTGATGGTATTACAGAATATAGAGATTATAATTTAGTAGCTGAATGGCAAGATAATACTACTATTGAATATACAATTACTTATAATCCAAATGGTGGTACTCTTACAAATTCAGTTACATCATACACTATGTTAGATGAAGTAGTATTACCTACTCCAACAAAATCAGGATATTTATTTATTGGATGGTATGAAACTGCATCATTTGCAGGTTCATCAGTAACTAAGATTGTTGCAGGTTCAACAGGTAATAAAGTATTCTATGCTAACTGGGTAGAAGAATCAACAGGTACTACAGTAAATTTAGGTTATAATTTAGATGGTGGATATATTGTACATTACAATGATTCACGTGAAGAAATGATTAAAGATTTCATAGCTGACTTTAAAGCTTATTGGAATTCTGCTCCTACCGGAAATGATTATTCAGCTCAAATGAAACAAATTTTAGATGATGGTTCTAACTTCTTTGCTAAGAGTTGGAGTAAATATGATGAATCACTTGGATATTTATTCTTAGTAAGCGATGAATATTCAGATAAATGGAGCTGGATTTTAAATCAAATGAATGACGTTCGTACAGCTAGAGGTGAAGCTGTTATGGGTCCTACTGATGCTCAAGCTGTTGCTCGTGCTGAAGTTCAAGCATTTATTAACGGAACAAATGGATTCGTTTATAATAACGTTGTTTATGAAGGAAACTATTCTACTTATGCCGTTTATAATGGATGGAAAGAATATGTATCAGCATATTTAATGACTACTGCACAATATAAAGAAGTTGCTAAAAATACAGCTGTTTTAAACAGTCTTCCAACAGTTAAGAAATTAGGTCATACATTTGCTGGATGGTATACATCAGCTGATTTCGCTGATTCTTCTAAAGTATTAGAAACAACTACTTTAGCTACAACTACAATTTTATATGCTAAATGGGTTGCTAATCCTTACTTTATTACTTATGAATTAAATGGTGGTACTAACCCTGCAACTGCACCAACTGAATATACAGTTGTTGAAGGATTAAATTTACCAACTCCAACAAAAGAAGGATGGAATTTCGTTGGTTGGTATATGGATGCGGCATTAACAGAAAAATTCGTTCCTAGTCCTTATTGGGCAGAAGATGTAAATGTTTATGCTAAATGGGAACAAAATATCGCTACAGTAACATTCGATTATAATGGTGGTGTTTCTGAAGAATTATATATTGCAAATGGTACAGAAATTACATCACTTAAAGTTAATAACTATGACCACTCTAATGATGCTGGTGGTTACTTCACAGTTTATACATCAGACGTATTCTGCTATAGTGAAGCAGTATATGTAGATGCTATGTATTCTAGACGTTTCTTCATTGCAAGAGATGCTGAAACTGGTTTCTACAAAATTGTTAAGATTCTTGTATCAGGTGATACAATAACAGTAGATAATAAAGTTCAATGGCCAGAAGGTGCTGAATATGCTATCGTTATTGCTGATGGTTATTCTGGAACAGGTGCTGCTAATTTCATTAGTAAAAACTTAGTATTAGGTGATATCTTAATGATTAAAGGAGATATTACTGAAGCTACTCCAACTAATGAAATTGAAGTTTCATTCTACGAAAGAGCTGTTTCTAATTCAATTATTTCAGAAACTTTAACAACTGATTCAGTTGTTCCAGTTCCTGTAAAACAAGGTCACCAATTTGACGGTTGGTTTGATGAAGCTGGTAATAAATATACACAACTTTCTGATTTCACAACAGATGTAACAGTAACAGCTAAATGGACATTTAACGATAAGATTATTGGGGCATTTGAAGGTGAGTCTTGGGTTGTTGTTGGTGAACAAATTAACTTAAGTGCAGAATATGCAGCTGGAACAGAAGCAACATTTACTTGGACATCTTCAACTCCATCAATTGCAACAGTTGCAGATGGTGTTGTTACAGGTGTTGCTGAAGGGGTTGCAACAATCGTTGTTGCTGATCCTGCTTATCCTGATAGTGCATTTACATTCTATGTAACAGTGCTTGCAGAAGAACCTACAGGTGTTGTTAAACTTCTTACAGATAGTAATAATTCATCTATCTTTACTGTTGAAGATTTAATTATCGGTATTGCTGGTGCAGGTGGTGAATATTATGCTGACATTATTATTGGAAGTGTGTCTAAATTATTATTTGAAGATTATGTAGTTCATGATGATTATTATAATGTAAATACAAGTACAAGATCTACTTTATATTCAAATGGTATCCAATTTATTACATTCCACTATGCTGCTGATATGCAAAATTCAACTCCACTTAAGGGTGGTGAAGCATTAGGTAAGATGTATGAAACTTATACTTCTGCTTCATGGCATTATGGAGTCGGTAACGATGGTATTTGGTCTTGTTTAAGTGAAGAATATGGTGCATGGCATGCAGGTACTTCTAAACAAACTGTATGGGTTGATTCTGGTGTAGATTGGCAAGAAGGAGATCCTGAATTTGCTAAGATTACATTAAATTTAGAAGATGATTATTTCTATATTAATGGAAGAAAGACTACTCAAACTTTTGTAGCTTGGAAAGATGGTGATACTTCAACTTATAAATTACCGCTTACTCCAATGGGACTTGGATTTAAACTTGTTGGTAATAGATACTACATTACTAAACCATGGGCTGATACAGATTCTTCAGATGGTAACTCTTCATACTTACAAGTAGCTTCAACTGGTGGTAATAGAGATACTATTGGTATCGAATCATCATGTGCTCAAGGATCAGACTTATGGTTAACATGGCAATATAGTGCTCAACTTTGTGCTAAATTATTAATTAAATATAATTTACCAATTACTCAACTTGTTGGTCATAACTTCTTCTCAGGTAAATGGTGTCCACAACCAATGTTAGAACATGATATGGAAATTTGGTGGGAATTCATTGAACTTGTTCGACAAGAAATGAATTACTATAAAAACTATTCTAATTATTCATTAACATTTGCATCAACTAGTGCTCATTTAGATACAAATGGTAGAATTATTACTCAACCAACTTTCTCTCAATGTGTTACTTATGATGTAACTTATACAACTGGTTCAACTACTAAGACAATTACTTTATCTAGTATCATTCCTGGTAGTGTAGCTTAATAAAAAAATAAGAGATGATTCTAAAAATCATCTCTTTTTTCTATTTTATAAAACATCACTATTATCTCCAGCATTATCCCACCAGTATGTTCCATCCGATAATGGATTTTTAATCCAACTAAAATCTTCAGGATTTGAGCACTCAGGATAATTTGGTTTTGCATATGCTGTAATTCTTGAATCATCAAGTTTCCAACGTCTTACTGCAACCATATCAGAGGTATTTCCTTCAATAGTGTATATATATGTATCATCAGCATATATAACAATACCAGTATGAGAAATACCATTTAAGAAGAAGACAATATCGCCTGATGCTGGGGTATAGTTTTCTTTAATAAAAGCTTGCTTACCGTTTGATAGGGGTTCTGAGAAAGTGTAATTTCTTACAAAGTGAACTATGTCTTGTTCAGCGCACCAAGTAAGACCTGCAGTACATCCCATGTATTTACATAATAGATCAGTTGTTAGTCCTGCATGATGCCAAGTCCAAGAAACAAACATAGCGCACCAAGCTGCCCCATTATATCCGTACCATTCACCATATTTTTGAATGTTATTTCCTGTTTCTTTAGTGCCATATTCGCCAAGTGCCATTCTGATTACTCTTGAAACATAATCGACTTCAGTTGAACCTTCAATAATTAGTGTATATGTACATTTTTTAGCCTTATTAGATATATCTGTTTTATCATAGATACTAATACTTACAATACCTTCAGCTTTAGTATTAATAACTCCTTTATCATTTACTACTGCAAGTTTACTATTAGATGTAGACCAAACAATGTTTGAAGTATTTGTAAGATTTAAATTTAGTTTAATTTGAGTACCAGCAGGAACTACTCCTGTAGTTGTTACATCACTTAGTAAATAATTAGTTGTGTTATCGACAACTTCAATTGCTTGTGTCCCTAGTACTCTTGAGTCTGTTTTAGAAGATACAGTGATAGTTTCTGTTCCAATACTTAGACCTTCAATCGAATAATCAGAATTTAATTTTAGCAAATTATTTTTAAATGTGATATTAAAATCTGCTAAACTATTTTCTTCTATTTCAGTAAAATTTGCAATATTGATATATGTTTTTTGATTTATACCAATTTTATTTAAAGCTGTATATACTTTTGGTTTAGTTGCAATAATTTCAATAGTTATATAAGAAACTAAGCTTTCATCGTTAATTTTTGTTATTTTAATATTTGCCATTCCTTTTTTAAGGCCTATTACTTTTCCATTATTATCGATAGATACAAGACTTGAATCATATTCTATCGCAAAAGAAGTCATATCGTAATAATTTGGAATTCTTATATATGCGTATTCAGATATTGAAATGCAGTCATTTGAAATTGTAGCATTTAAATCAGTTAAAGGTGTGCCTTTAGTTATGTTACATCTAGAACAAGTTGCAGGAGCTGTATAGGTTGCATCAATAAAATCATGTCCTAAAGGATCTCCTTCTGTTGTGTTACATTTAGAACAAGTTTTAGGACTCTCACATGTAGCATTTATAAAACTATGCCCTTTTTTCTCACATTCGGTTAATTTATTGCAACATGTAAGAATAAATAGTCCTAATAAACAAAATATTAATATATATACTTTTTTCATCATTACCTCCACTTTCACCTATATTATATCAAATTTTGATGCCTTTTGTAAATAAGTTTATTAAATTTCATAATATTGGTATTGAAAATAAAATTAAGTAATTGTAATATTTGAATATATATGTTATAATTGGTTATAGAAAGAGGCTTAATATGAAAAAGATAGCATTAATATTAACATTATTTATTTTAAATTTTATAACAAGTTGTAAAAGCTCTTTAAATTTTATGATTCTTCCTAACCTTGATGGAATGTCAAGAAAAGAAATTGAAGAAGTACTAGATGATTATGATGTATCATATAGTTTTGAATTTGCTTATACAATTATTGAAAATGATAGTATGTTAGATAAATTTGTTAAATATGGTGGAGATTATCAAAAAGGTAATTTCTTTTCTAAAGAAAATCACCTTAGAGTATATACAACAGTACTGCCACTTGATATCGCTTATTCTAAAGAGTTACATCTTGATATAGATTATACAGGTAAAAGTTTTATTAATGATGGAATTGGTGAGGTAAAACTTGTTTCATCTACTGATGGTGATACAGCACGTTTTAAAGATTTGATTACAGGAGAAATATTTAGACTGAGATTTTTAGGAATAGATACGCCAGAAACATATGCAGGTGAAGATCCTTGGGGTAAAGCAGCAACTATGTATACTAAGAACAGGCTTATTAATGCAGAAACAATAGTGCTTGAAGCAGAAGGTGCAAGAACAGAAAACTATGGTAGATATCTTGGTTTTGTTTGGGTAGATGGAGTGCTTTTAAATCTTGAAATTGTAGAACAAGCTTATTCTAATTCAACTTTAAGTAATTCAAAGTATAAACAAGTTTTTTTAGATGCATCACTTAAAGCTATGTCAACAGGCAGGAGATTTTATGGTGAACTTGATCCTGAATATGATTATACAAATAATAAATTTTATTAGAATTAATAGTACTATTTGTAGTACTATTTTTTCTTTTTTAAAAAAATTATAAAATTGCTTTTATGTAAAATTTAAATATGTTATAATTACTTACGTTAGGTGAAAAAGATGAAATATTTAAAATATATACTAATGGTTTTATTAATTTTAATAGATATTTATATAATATATCAATCATGTCTTGATTCTGAACAATCTTCACAAACAAGTCTAGGTGTTACTAAGGTAATAGTAGAGTTAATGGATATAGTAATCCCGGGTGATGAATCTATAATAGATATGTATGGTATAGATTCAGTACATAATTTTATTAGAAAATTAGTTGGACATTTTGGTTTATTTTTTGTTATTGGTATAATTTCATGTATTTATTTTTTGATAAGTATTGATAAAATAACAAAATGTTATATGTTTCATTTTTTACACGGAATATTGCTTGCCATTGCGACTGAATATATTCAAACATTTATTAGAGGAAGAGCAGGAAGTATAATAGATGTTGGAATAGATGTTTTAGGATACTTAATATCAAGTTTATTTGTTATTTTAATATATTATTTTATAAGATCAAGGAAGGAGAATTCAAAATGTTAGAAGAAAAATTAGATCATATATGTAGAGAAAATGCTTGTATAGGCTTAAATGCGATAATTACGGATAGAGATAAAATTCTTAAGGAATACCATTATGGATATGCATCAATTGAAGAAGATGTAGAAACTAATAGCGATACAGTTTATAGAATGGCATCAGTATCAAAAGTTGTTGTTGCAACATCAGTTTTGATGTTATATGATCAAGGACTTGTTGATTTAGATGAAGATATATCAAAATATTTGGGATATCAGGTGCGTAATCCATATTTTCCAGATGAATTGATAACAATTAAAATGTTAATGACACAAACTTCATCACTAAATGATTGTGATGATGAAGATACTGGATATGATGCGGTTAATATGACAAGATCTTTTGTTGAATTAAAACGTCTTTTAACTGATCCTTCGTATGAATATTATAATAATAATACTTTTTTAAATGTAAAACCAGGAACAACTTGGAATTATTCTAATTTTGGTTGTGGAATTCTGGCTTGTATAGTGGAAAAAATAACAGGTAGATATTTTACTGATTTTGTTAATGATAATATTTTTCACATTTTAGGAGTAGATGCTAGTTTTAGAATAGATGAGATAAAAAAACAAGATAGCATTGCTAGTTTATATGTTCTTAAAAATAATGAGTTTTCTTTAAGACGTGATGTTCACAAATTTAATGAAGTTTTATTTCCAAGATATAAACTTGGTAATAACTTTAGAGGCCCTGCTGGTGGAATGTTTATATGCCTAAAAGACTTAACAAAGTTTATGATGTGTCTAATGAATGAAAATAACATTTTATTAAAACCAGAAACAATTCGCCTTATGAGAAAAATTCATTGGGAAGATCAAACTAGAAGTGGACTTTATAAGATGAAAGGTTTACAAATGGTTATAGTTGATATATATAACACAAGGTTATATGGTCATACAGGTGAAGCATATGGATTACGTAGTTTTATGTTATTTAATGATAATCATGGATATTTACTAGCATGTAATGGTGCAAGATATAAAATGGCTATGGAAAGTTTTTCACTTTTACAAGCTCAATGTTTAGAAGAAATGATAAAATATACAAGAGGTATTAAATAAACAGTATGAAAGTAAGAAAAATAGAAACTGGCGCTTGTTTTGGGATAGTTTGTCCTTCAGGTTGCCATAAAGATGCAAAAAGAGTCGAAGCATATTTAGAGTATTTAACTAAACTTGGATTTAAATATAAAATAGGAGATTCAGTACACGCGCAAGAAGGATATCTTGCTGGAAGCGACATTATACGCGCAACAGATATTAATAATTTTTTTAAAGATGATGAAGTAGATGCGATTTTATGTTATCGTGGTGGATATGGTGCAGGAAGAATGCTTGACTTAATTGATTTTGATGCAATTAAACAAAATCCAAAATTACTAGTTGGTTTTTCAGATGTTACAGTATTATTAAATACTATATATAAATTTGCAAATCTTCCATCTCTTCATGGAGAAATGGGTGTAGTATTTAAGGAACATTTCTATGAAGAAAAAGAATTCTCATTTGATAATTTACATAAAACATTATTAGGTGAAGCACCTAGAAATTTACTTGAAGGCTTTACAAATGTTGAATTTGTCAATGATGGTGAAATTATTGCTCCAATAGTTGGAGGTAACTTAACACTTATTTGTAATTTAATGGGAACACCGTATGAAATTGATTTTCAAGATAAAATATTGTTTATTGAAGAAGTAGATGAACAACCTTATGCAATAGATAGATATTTATGTCAATTAAAAAATGCTGGAGTTTTTAAAAAAGTAAAAGCTATAATATTTGGTTATTTTACAGGATGTGAACCAGAACGAGAAGGTATTCAAACTGTAGAAGAAGTATTATATAATTATACAAAAGATTTAACTTGTCCAATAATTATGAATTTTCCAAGTGGGCATGATCGTCCATTTGTAAATATTCCTATTGGAGTTAATGTTAAACTTAATACAAAAGAAAAAAGTGTAATCGTTTTAGAAAGTTTGTTTTTTGACAAATAGTATAAGTTTCATTAAAATATATATGTAAAAAAGAGGGTACATATATGAAAATTAAAAATATAGCAATTATTGCACACGTAGACCATGGTAAAACATCACTAGTAGACCAACTACTTGCTTCTACTCAAACATTTAGAGAAAATGAAGCTGTTGATAATCGAGTAATGGATTCCAATGATATAGAAAGAGAAAGAGGAATAACAATTCTTTCTAAACCAACTGCTGTTTATTATAAAGATTATAAAATTAATATTTTAGATACTCCCGGCCATGCTGATTTTTCAGGTGAAGTTGAAAGAATTATGGGAATGGTTGATGGTGTACTTTTAGTAGTTGATGCATATGAAGGAACTATGCCGCAAACTAGATTTGTATTAAAGAAAGCTCTTGAATATAATCATAAGGTCGTAGTAGTAATTAATAAAATTGATAAGCCATCAGCTCGTCCAGCTGTTGTAATTGATCAAGTATTAGATTTATTTATTGATCTTGGTGCAAACGATGATCAACTCGAATTTCCAATTGTATATACATCAGCAGTAAATGGTACATCAAGTTATTCAGATGATCCTTATGCACAAGAAAAAGGAATGGGACCAGTATTAGATTTGGTAATTAAAGAAATACCAGATCCTATATATGATATTGATGCACCACTTCAATTTCAACCTGCACTTCTTGATTATAATGATTATGTAGGGCGTATTGGAATTGGTAGAATTACAAGAGGTAGCATTCATTTAAATGAAATGGTATCTTGTATGAGAGTTGATGGAAGTATTAAAAAGTTTAGAATTCAAAAATTGTATACATTCCTTGGAATTAAACGTGAAGAAGTAGAAGTTGCAAATGCAGGTGATATTATTGCTTTAGCAGGACTAGAAGATATCTTTGTTGGTGAAACTATTTGTAAAGAAGGATTTGAAGAAGCACTTCCAAAAATAAATGTATCTGAGCCTACTGTTCAAATGAATTTTGGTACTAACACATCACCATTTGCAGGTAGTGATGGCCGTCATGTTACCGGAAGAAAACTAGAAGATAGGTTATTCCGTGAAACTCAAAGAGATGTTAGCTTAAAAATAGAACGTGTAGACAATAAAGAAGAATGGATCGTATCTGGTCGTGGAGAACTTCATTTATCGATTTTAATAGAAAACTTAAGACGTGAGGGTTACGAATTTCAAGTGTCACGTCCACGTGTTATTTTAAAAGAAATAGATGGAGTTATTTGTGAACCTTATGAATATGTACAAGTCGATGTACCAGATGAATATATTGGTTCTGCAATTGAACTTTTAGGTAATCGTCGTGGTATATTAGAATCTATGGAAAGTAAAGATTCTCAATCAAGACTTATATATACAATTCCTTCAAAAGGCTTAATTGGTTTTATGACTGATTTCTTAACATCTACTCATGGATATGGAATTTTAAATCATACGTTCTTAGATTATAGACCAATTCAACCAGATGTATTTACAGGAAGAAAACTTGGTGTACTTGTATCTATGAATAAAGGTATGGCTACTGCTTATGCGTGTGGTGGACTTGAAGATCGTGGTGAGTTGTTAATAGAACCAGGAATTGAAGTTTATGAAGGTATGATTGTTGGTATTTGTAATCGGGAAGAAGATTTAGCGGTTAATATAACACGTGAAAAACAAATGACAAATCAAAGAAGTGCAACTAAAGATACAACAGTAGTACTGAAAAAACCAAGGGTATTTAACATCGAAAATTATCTATCTTTTATTGATGATGATGAACTTGTTGAAGTAACTCCAAAAACTATTAGACTTAGAAAAGCAATACTTGATACAGTTGAACGTAAAAAGTTTGATAGTACAAAAATTAAAAAACATTAAAACTATAGAAGAAATTCTATAGTTTTTTATTTGATAAAAAAAATCTAAAGTTATATAATATTAGTATATATAACCAAAGTTATATAATATTAGTATATATAACCAAAGTTATATATTATATTAGAATAAAATATGGAGGTAATATGAAGAAAAAGAATTTAATAATTATCTGCGCTAGTGCTTTGGCAGTAGTTGTTGCGACAGTAGTTATTCTTGTCATTGCTCTTGGAGGGAACAAAGAACATGAATGTGAATTCACAAATTATGTTAGCAATGGCGAAGTTTTATGTACTGTTGATAAAACTAGTACTGCTATATGTAATCACGATGGTTGTGATAAAACAGATACTAGAGTGGATGAAGCAGCAAAAGCTCATAGCTACGCTGCAGCAATACATGTTAATGCTAGTTGTGAAGCTGCATCACATACAGTTTACAAATGTTCCAATTGCCCTGACACATATGAAGAATCAACAACACCTGCTACAGGTCATAATTATGTTGTTTATTCTCATACAGAAGTAAGCTGTGAAAATGATGAAAAAACAGTTTATAAATGTTCAGGATGTGATGATTCTTATGAAGTAATTTCTCAAGAAGCAACAGGACATAGTATTTTCGCTTGGAACCAAGAAGGCGATGCAGTTTTAAAAACTGGTACTACTTGTGAATATACTCAAACATATGTAGGTCGTTGTGGATATTGTTTAGAAAAAGTTGAAAAAGAAGTAACTGTTCATATTCATGATTATGTTGCAAAAGTAACAAGTGAAGCTACTTGTCAAACTACTGGTGTAAAAACTTATACTTGCTCACTTTGTCAAGACAGTGTTACAGAAGAATATGAAAATACTCTTGCTCATACATGGGATAATGGTACTGTAAATGGTGCTGTTACAACTTATGCTTGTATAAATAATGGATGTACTCATACTAAGACTGCAATTGTTGCAAAAACTGAAGTTTCAACTAACGTTTCTACTGAAAATTTAAGTGGTAATGAAGTAGAACTTAAAAATGCATCAATTGCTCTTGATAGTGATACTTTAGCTGATCTTGGAAGTGCTGATGTTACATTAAGTGCTGATACTGTTGAAGATACAGCAAGGGAAGAAGTTGTTAATGCTTTAACAGAAGAACAAAAAGCACAACTTGGAGACAACACTATTTATAATTTCTCAATGGAACAAGATGGTTCTCAAGTTAGTACATTTAGCGGAAAAGTTACTGTTACAATTCCTTATACTTTAGAAGCTAATGAAGATCCAAATAATATTGGTATTTGGTATTTAGCAGATGATGGTACTGTAGAAACTATTGCTGCAACATATGCAAATGGTTTTGTATCATTTGAAACTAGCCACTTCTCATATTATTCAGTAACTAGACTTACTCCTGCTGAAAGATGTGCATTATATGGACATATTAATAATGAAGTAGTAGTTGAAGAAACTTGTGTTACTGATGGTTATACAATCACAATTTGTAGACGTTGTGCACAAACTAATAAAACTAATATCGTTCCTGCAACAGGTCATACTTATACAGAAGTAACTGAACCTGCTACTTGTACAACTCATGGTAAAACTACTCATACATGTTTAGTATGTAATAATAGTTATGTAAAAGTTTTACCTGCAACAGGTCATAGTTGGGAAGTAACTGAAAAAGTTGATGCTACAGTTGAAGCTGCAGGTCATATTACATATACTTGCGGTACTTGTCAAGCTACAAAAGAAACAATTTTACCTAAACTTGAAGCTGTTCCTGTTGAATTAACTAATGCTGATATCGTAGAAAAAGTATTAGAAAACTTAAGTGGTCATACAATTACTTTAAAATTAACAGACTTTGAATTAAAACTTGCTGAAGGTGAAATTTTACTTCCTATTTATGAAGGATATATTTCACTTGATGAAAATGAAAACTTAAATGGTTACTTTATTGTAAAACAAAGTATGATAGATGGTCTTGTTTCTCAAGATTCAGATACAAGAGTATATATTTTAGAAAATAAAGCTTATGTTAAGAATGTATCTTCTCAAGGCGGTTATGTAAAATATACAGATTGGTCATATAATGATTTATCAGTAGCAACTGAAAATTCAGATATTGATATGGAACAATTAGAAGCAATGTTACAACAAGTAGCTACTTGGTATGAAGATAGTTTCTCTAAAGTTGTTGATAAAGTATCTTCAACTAATTCTGTTGCATTAAAAGAATTAAAAGAAGATATCGTTAATACTATTTTTGATGTAGAAGAAAATTTAGATGGTTATACTATAAGTTTAAATTTAGATGAAATCGATGATTTATTAACTTATTTAACTACTCATACTATATATGATATTTTAGAAAAAGTAGTAGGTAAAGCAATTCTTGAAGATGTAACTAAATTATTAAATTATTCAGTTGGTGATTTAATTACATATGTTGAAGCAAAAGGATTTGTACTAAGTGAAGTAATAGCATCACTTGATGAACTTGTAAAAGTTATGATGGCTGATTATGAAGTAGAAACTCTTGAAGAATTACTTCAAATGTATATGGATAATCCTGAGTTTGACATTGAAGCTCTTCTTGCAAATGAAGATTTAAGAGCATATAGAATAGTAGATGTAATCTTACCATATGTTGGTGAAGAAGCTACTTACGATGATGTTAAAACAATGTTAGAAGGATATATTGCTCAAACAAAAGATGTTAAACTTCTTGATTTAGTAATGATGTATATGGGTCAAGCTGCAACAGGTGAAGAAGAAAACCCAATGGAAACAATGATAACTGAAGGAATTAGTTATTTAGCTAATATTCTAGAAGGTGTTAATGTAAAAGTTGTTTCTGATAGCGACTTTGTAATTAAAGATATTAAACTTACTGTTAATTTAACAAGTGAAGATTTAGCATCTGAATTAATTCCAGAAGATTATGGAATGCCTGAGGCAATTAATATTGAATTATCAGTATTACTTGATTATCAAGCAGGTTATGATTTATCAAATATTAAAACTGAAGTTGATACATTTATTTCTAATTTATTCGTAGAAGAAAATGCAGCTAAGATTTTTTCAGCAGAATTATATAGAGCTATGAAAATGGGATATTTACCAGTTGGTGAAGGAAATAATGTAAAACTAGTCAAAGATGATACAAATGAAACAGTAATTGATCAAGGTGAAATTGATGCTAACTCATATTATCAAGTAGTTGCAAAAGAATCATATAAAGGCCAAATAGATCTTGATTTATTAAAAACTGCTACAGCTTATTCTATTGATGTACAATGTGGTGATTGGTATAATATTAGCTTTAATGTAGATATTCCAGTATTATATACAACTTCTGAAACTAAGTATATTTACAGTACTGTAGATAACAGCTTAATTAGTGAAGAAGAAGTATCTAGTAATACAAAAGAAAAGACAGACAACATATATTTTGATTTATACTTCAATACAAAAACAAAAGAAGTAACAGGTGAATATGTTACACATGATTATGTTGAAGATATGACTCAATTTAAAGAAGCTGAAGGTTGTGAAGGTTTAGGTCGCCATGTATATACTTGTGCTGAATGTGGTCAAGTAGCTGTTAGTTATTATAGAAATGGCCATGATGGAAAATTAATTGAAGCAACTCTTATTGATGGTGTTTCTTGTGAAGGTGGCGCTACTTATACAATTGGATGTAATAATTGTGATTGGACTGAAACTAATGAAGTTTATGGGCATACAACTTTTGCAACAAAATATGCAATCTCTGATTTAGGCGGACACTGTGATGGATATGTTGTATTAAGTAAATGTCTATGTGAAATAAATGTATATGTTTATGTTGATTCTGAATGTGATTTTGATTATGAAAATGTATATGATGAAACTACAGAAGAGTGGATATATTATAGAACTTGTTCTTTAACTGATCCATTATGTGGTTTCGCTTATGCTTATACATATGAAGATGTACAAGATGCAACTAATCAATGTAAAGTAACTAGATATGCAGTATATTATTTAGGTATTACAGGAACTGATATTACAACTGCAAAACAAACTATTAGATATATGTCTTATGTTGATTATGAACATACTTTCACTAAAGTAGATGCAGAATCTGTTCAAGAAGAAAATTATCAAAAATTAGTATATAAATGTAGTTATTGTGATGCTAAAAATATTATTGAAGAATGGTATGATGCAAATGGTAATACTACTAAATTAATCGAAATAGAAGAAAGACCTGAATATGATTCTAAGAATTATGATGAATATACATATGCTGATGTAAATACTGGTTCTTATGATAGTAATAGCGAAGAATATGTATTAAACGTAAAACAAACACATACTTATCATAGTATCGTTTTATCAACAAATGAAGTAGAATACGGTTATACTGAAACATATACATATAGTTTTAATGGCGAATGTAAGAGATCTATTAGGACTCAATATTTAGATGGTTCATCTAATTATAAGGAAGAAAATTTCTGTAATTATCATAATTATAGCACTTATAATTATGTAGATGGCGGATGTACTCAAGATAGTTATTATCTACATTATTGTCAAATTTGTCACACAATGGACCAAGAATATATTCATGTAAGTGAACATTATTGGTATTGGAATAGTGATCTTGGATTATATGTATGTGATGAATGTGGTTTAGAAAGTGTAACAGGAGCTGATGGCGTAATCGTTTTAGAAGACGCAACAGATTATGAATCTAATCCAACAGAATTTAAGATAGGTTACTATGTTAAAAATAATCTTGAACATATGGTATATGTATCGATCATTTTAAATGATGCTGAAGATGGTGAAAATGATCAAGTAGTATTTGATGATATTGAAATAAAATATGCAGATCCTAGTGAAGGCCGTTATGTTTTAGTATCAATTGAAGAAGTAGTGAATGCAATTACTGATGGTGGATATGCTGATAGAGATTATTCTATTCGTATCACATTTGTACCAGTAAATTATCAAGATGATTTAGATTATTCTATTACAATTGAATAATTAATTTAAATACCCGTTTTTAAAAAACGGGTATTTTTTTGTTTTTTTAATTAATACTAATATTAGGAGGTATTTATGGAAAAAACTAATGAATTAAATAAATTTTTATCATATATTCATATGGGGAATAGCGTGTATAGAATTTATTATGAAGCATCTCGTGAAATTGAAAAGGAAAAATTGACGAATCTTATTGTTGAAATTCAAGAAACATTTAAAACTCATGAAGAACGAATTGTAAGTTTAATTAAAGATTTAAATGAAATTCCAACAAAAAGCTTGACATTTAGTGGAAGAATGGGTGTATGTATGGAAAAGATGAAATCACTTGATACAGAATACTCAATATGTTTAAATGCTATTAAAGCCACTAATATGGGTTTAATTAGTTCTTTAAAATTTTTAAGAGAAAATAATAAACTTGCTCCAGAAATTAAAGAAGCAATGGTAGATGTTGTTAATGATTATAATAAAATCAATGCAAAACTTACAAATTATTTAATTGAAAATAAAATATTAAAAAAACAAATATGATTTTTTTCATATTTGTTTTTTATCTATAAGGAAAGTTCATTTTTCACTATTTTTTGTAAAAAATGACTTATCTTATATCTTTACAAATTAACCATTTTTTAGTGTACTTTAGGTATCATATAACAAAGGTTTCAAAACAAATGGAATAAAAACTAATCTTTCAAAAAAACAAAATAAAAGAATAACAAGAAGTCTTTTTAAAACAAGCAGTGGAAAAATAATAAATGCCGCATTAAATATCCTGGCAAAAAGTAAACCCGAAAAACATGATATATTATCTAGTTTCAGGAATATAGGTAAAACAGTACCAATAAGACAAAAAATCAAGCTAAATTAATAGCTTGACTAATTGCTTCTTATAAAATAAGAATCATAAATCCTTAAAATGATTCTTGAAAAAAATCATTTTTGTTCAAAAACTATTGATTTTTTTAAATAAACATGTTATAATATTAATGATTTACTACACAAACTATAAAAAAAATATAGATAGGTGAGAAAAATGATAATATCAACAAAAGAATTATTAATAAAATATAAGAAATATAAATGCCCATATATGAAAATTAAAAAAGATGTTACAGAGGGAAAATTAATAAATGTAATAAAAGGAGTATATGAGGATAATAAAAATACTTCGGGATATCTATTAATTAATTATATTGTCAGCCCATCTTATTTATCTTTTGAATATGTACTTGCTAAATACGGACTAATTCCAGAAAGAGTAATTAATTATACTTGTGCAACTACAATGAAAAAACATAATAAGGAATTTACTAACTACTTTGGAAATTATACATTTACAGATATTCCTGTAAAAGCATTTATGTATGGTGTTGAAGTGAAAATTGAAAATGACTATAGCTATGCTATAGCATCTCCGGAAAAAGCATTGTGTGATTTATTATATAAAAAGCCTACTGTAATATCAATGAAGGGCTTGAAGGAATTACTATTTGAAAATTTAAGAATAGATGAAGAGATGTTTTGGCAGCTTGATTTAATAATGATTTTAGAACTTTGTGATAAATATATATCAAAAAATTTAAAATTCTTGAGTAAAATTATAAAAAGGAGAATAGAAAATGAATAATATAATTTCTCAAATGATAAATACACACGAATTATCTGATAAGGATAGTTATATTAATGCTTTTAAAGAAGTTATTCAAGAAATTGCTCTATATGCGTTATCTAAGACAGATTTTTTTGATCATGCTGCATTTTATGGTGGTACTGCACTTAGAATATTTTATGAATTAGATAGGTTTAGTGAAGATCTAGATTTTTCTTTAATAATACCTGATGAACAATTTTCACTAGTTAAATATTTTAAAACATTAGAAGAAACTTTTAAAGCGTATGGATTAATTTTTAAAGCTACTTTAAAAGAAAAAAATAATGATTCTTATATGCAATCGGCTTTTTTAAAAGGTAATACACTACAACATATGATTTTAATAGAGGTAGGAGATGAAATATCAAAGCATATACAAAAAAATGACACTATCAAGATTAAATTTGAAATAGATATTAATCCGCCGCTAAATGCAAGTTATGAATATAAGTATAATTTGTTACCAATGCCACATAAAATTAAAATATATGATAAAGAATCATTATTTGCAGGAAAACTACATGCAGTAATATGTAGAAGTTGGAAGGAAAGAATAAAAGGTAGAGATCTGTATGATTATGTTTTTTATTTATCTAAAAATATAAGACCAAATTTGGAACATCTAAAAAATAGGCTTATTGAATCTAAAAAAATTAACAAAGATGAAGAATTAAACATAGAAAAACTTAAAAAGATGTTAATAGAAAGATTTAATGAAATTGACTTTGAAGAGGCTAAAAAAGATGTTAAACCTTTTATAAAAGATTTAGAAAAGTTATCGCTTTGGAATAAGGAGTTTTTTGTTGCAATAACAAAAGATTTACTATAGGAGGACAAAGATATATGATATTACATGATCAACACGTCCATAGTAAGTATTCTGCAGATTCTAACGAAGAATTAAAATTATACTTTGAAAAAGCAGTAGAGCTGGGATGTAAATATTTTGTTACAACTGACCATTTTGATTTAGATTTAGTAGAACATCATGAAGATTGGACAGTAGATTTTGATGCTTTTAAGAAAGAAATAAAAAGTTTAACTCAAATATATACAAGTATTACACCACTTCTTGGAATTGAAGTAGGATATAGAACTGATAAATTAGATGAAATAATTTCACAAATAAAAAGTGAAGATTTTGATTTAGTAAATTTAAGTATTCATGATATACCTGATGCAGACTTTTATTGGATAAAATATTTTAATAAATTTGGCATCAATAATTTAATGAATAAGTATTTTGATGCAATGATAGAAGCTACAAAAAATTTTGATAATTTTGATGTATTATCACATATTGATTATGCATTTAAAACAATATATTTAGAAGATTATTCTTATGATATATCTATTTTTGAAGAAAAGATTAAACAAGTTATGATTAATCTTATTAATAAAAATAAAGCACTTGAAATTAATACTAAAGTTCAAGAAGCAATTAATAAAGATTCACATACAAAATATTTATTAAATTTATATAAATCTCTTGGTGGTAGATATTTAACACTATCAAGTGATGCGCATAGTGTAAAAAGATATAAATCATCGTTTGATAAGTACACAAAAATGATAAAAGAATGTGGTTTTGATCATTTAGTATATTTTGTTAAACGTAAGATGTATATATACAATATATAGGAGGTTCATTGTGACTGAGAAAGAATTTAGAAGATTAGTTACGGATTTAGAAATCTTAAATGAAGAAAAAAATGAATTACAAGCTCGTCTTGATAAAATAAAAAATCTACTTGAGGAAAAACACTCTAATTATTATAATATAGTAGATGTTAAAAAGACTGGCTCTTGGGCAAAAGGTGTAATGTTAAATGATACTGATGAAATTGATATAATGGTTGTTGTATCGTTTAATAATAAACGAGTATTTATGTTAGATAATTACTATGTTTTAAATGATATTGAAAATATATTAATTAATAATTATAAAGAAATTGTAAAATATAGTCATGTATCAAGAAATAATACAAGAAATATTATCAGTGTTAATTTAAATGGTTTTAGAATTAACTTACATGTAAGATATTTAGAAGATGGTTATCTTGCAAGTTTAGAAGAAAAACAAATAATGTTTACTGAAATTGCTAATCGTGATTATACTTATTTTAGAAATGCATTAAAAATTATTAAATATTATAAAGATTCAGAAAAACTAAATATATCTGGATATATTTTAGAGATTATGTTATATTATTCTCTAAATGAATATTTTAAAGATAATAGATATGAAGACTATTTAAATGGTTTCATTAAAACTGTTGATGAATTTTTAAAAGGTAATAAAATTGAAGTATCAAAAGATATATATCAAAAGTTAGAAATAGATCCAAAAAACAATGTTAAGAAAAATTATATGGTACTAGATATAGTTAATCCTAATAATAATTTAACTGATTATGTAACAGAAGTATCAGTTACAGATTTTAGAAGACTTAAAAAAATATTGTCTAAACTAATTTCATCAAGTTCAGGAGCTTCTTCTAATTTAAATGTAGTAATCAATATTAATCCTGTGTTAATTCCAGATACAAGTGAGTATGCATGGAGTTATAAAATTGAAGGAACTCACTATTCTAACAGTGGGGGGACTTATAGTGATAATAGTGATGCAATCTTAACAGCATATTTTAAGGGCTTATATAAAGGTCTTCGTGCTGTAGTTGATAATAATTTAAATAGGAAAAATATTTTAATCGATTCATCAAAGGGTAATATATTAAAAGATAATGGAAATTACTCAGAAGAAAATAAATCACGTATTAGAAATATTGAATCTTATATTGAAAATAATGGTTTAACTATTAGTTTTAAATAATAAAAAATTTCAAATCACTTTAATAAAATTGTAAAAAGTGGTATAATAAGTCAGTAATAAATAAAAAAGGAGATTATTTATGGGTAGAGCACATGAAGTTCGTGCTGCATCAATGGCAAAAACTGCCGCAGCAAAATCAAAACTAAATAACAAATGGAGCCGCTTAATTTACATGGCAGCAAAATCTGGTGTGCCTGATCCAGATCTTAACCAAAACTTAAAGAAAGAAATCGAAAAAGCTAAAAGAGAACAAGTAACAGCTGATGTTATCAAAAGAGCTATCGATAAAGCAAAAGGTGCAAACCAAGAAAACTATGATCCGCTTACTCTTGAAGGATTTGGACCTGGTAATTCTATGTTTGTTGTTGAATGTTTAACTGATAATCATAACAGAACTCAAACAGCAGTTAAAGTAGCACTTCAAAAATGTGGTGGTAAAATTGCTGGAAGCGGTAGTGTTACATATATGTTTAAAAACCAAGCTTTATTTGATATTGATTTCTTAAGTGAAGAAGAAGCACTTGAAACATTACTTATGGCAGATTGTGAAGTAGAAGATATTTCATCTGAAGATGGTGTTGTATCAATTACTGCTCCTAATACTGAATATGGTAAGATCCGTGAAGCTTTAAAAGAAGCTATGCCAGAAGGTAAAGACTTCTTAGAAGATACAGTAGCATGGGTTGCTCAAAATGAAGTAGAACTTACAGGAGATAAAGAAAAAGAACAATTCCAACGTTTACTTGATATGCTTGCTGAAGATGATGACGTTCAAGATGTATATCATAATGTAGTTGGTATAGATCTATCAGACGAATAATTTATTTAGCAAATTAGTTGCATTAATATGTTGGTTTTGCTATAATATTAATGCAATTAACCTTGCGGGTATAGTATAACGGCTATTATACCGCCTTGCCATGGCGAAGATGCCGGTTCGATTCCGGTTACCCGCTCCATTAGAATGTGTCTATAAGTCATCAATATAAATCATAGATTTATAATACTTATAGTTCAAATATAGAGGTTTTGATACCTATTTATAAGCTTTTGTATCCAAATGGATGCAATTTTTTTATTTTCTAGAGATATTTATAGTTTTTTGCATCTAAAAGGATTTGAATATAGGGTATTTTAAGGGTGCTGGAAATTTA
This sequence comes from uncultured Staphylococcaceae bacterium, assembly GCA_964409955.1. GTDB lineage: Bacteria > Bacillota_I > Bacilli_A > ML615J-28 > CAG-313 > CAG-313. The sequence continues at coordinate 17,294 of CAYPEY010000015.1, read as the reverse complement.
GTCGGCTAATGTGATTTGAACTATCTTTATTTGAAATTGACTTTTTTATAATGTATAATATAATAAAGATAATTTACTTGACTCTCCAGTTAACTGTAATGTTATAATCATATTGTAATAAGTTAGCTAGCAATTATTACAAAGGAGGCTTTATGAAATATTTAAGAATAGGTGATTTTTCTAATGTTGTAGGTATAAGTGTAAAAACAATTAGATTCTATGAGGAAAAGGGATTAATTAACCCCGCTTATATTGATAAATACACAGGTTATAGATATTATGATGAAAAAAATATCGAACAAGTGTTAATGATATTACAATATAAGAATATGGCTTCACATTAGAAGAAATCAAAAATATTAATCCAGACTTACTTATTTCAAAGGTTCGTTTCTTAAAAGATCAAATGGTTAATATACAGAAAAATATTAAACATATTGAATCAATGATTGAAAATAAAGGGTGTAATGAATTGATATTTGTGAATGATAATAATGTAATTGGTAAATGGGAACTATTAGAAGATGAACCATTCCCTTTAAAGAATTATATTTTTTACCTAATGGAAAAGAGTACTGGGTGTTTAGTTGGACTAAAGGGTATTTAAAAATTATTGATACTTATCATCCATATGAATTAGTAGATAAAATATTAGTACTTAGTGTTGTTGATGTAAATGGAGTAATAGGTAAGAAAGTTAAATTTAGAAAAACCGATAATAAAGAGTATTCTGTTGATGAAATTAAGCATGTTGATGATGTTAGTTATGAATTTATTCATGATGAAAATATATTAGGTATTTGGAAAACTATTGGTTTTACATATAGTGATAATATTGAAGAAAAAATAAAAAATAAAAAAGATAATCTATTTTTACAAAGATTAATATTTTGTAAAAATGGAAAATTAATTGAAGATAGAATTAATGGAACTATATTAAATCATTTATTATGGACAAAAGGTAAAGTTGTTGATAATAAATATAATATGACATCATCAAAATATGAAATAGTAAAAATAGAAAATATAGAATACTTAATTTATGAATGGAAATCAGGAGATTATACATTTGGTAAGAGAAAACCTGCTAAATATATTTTAATAAAAGAATAAAAGTTTATGTCGGTTTATGTCGGTATATATTGACAAAATTTTGTAAATATGATATAATACTTACATCATAGGAGGTCAATTTATGCATTATCAAGAATCAAACGTAATTGAATTGAAAGAAAAATTTTCTAATTCTATATGTAAAGAAATTGTTTCTTTTTTAAATTCTGATGGTGGAACTATTTATATTGGTGTGAGAGATGATGGCACTATAATGGGAACAACTAATATTGATGAAACCTGTAGATCTATTGCTGACATTATTACACAACAAATTGAACCTAATCCACAAGAGTTAATTAGGAATGAATTAATTTTTGAAGGAGATAAAACAATAATTGCTATATACGTAAAAAAAGGAACGGACTCTTTATATTGTCAAAAAAAATATGGGTATTCTTCTATTGGGTGTACCATTAGAGTTGGTACATCATGTAGAGAAATGACCCAAGAACAAATTAAGAGCAGATATGAAAAGAAATTTTTTAATTCAGACTTGCTAGTTTCAAGTAAATCAAATTATCCAAATCTTAGTTTTAAAACTCTTAAAGTTTATTATTCTGAACGCGGATTTCATCTAGATGATAATAACTTTGAAACTAACTTATCTTTAAAAAACGAAAAAGGTGAATATAACAAGATGGCTGAATTATTTTCTGACAAAAATGACTCTTCATTAATATTCGTAAAATTTAAAGGTGAAGATAAAGCATCAATTTCTCAGAGAAGTGATTATGGAAATCAATGTATACTTTTTGCATATGAACAATTAAAAAATCGATTAGTATCAGAAAATATATGCATAACAGATACGACAGTTAGACCTCGAAAGGATACATATTTATTTGATTTTGATTGTGTTAATGAAGCTATTGTTAATGCGATAGTGCACAATGATTGGAGTATTACTGATCCTCTTGTATCTTTTTTTAGCAATAGAATAGAAATTTTATCACATGGTGGGTTACCTCATAATCAAACAATAGAAAACTTTTTAGAGGGTATAAGCATTCCGAGAAATGAAAAGTTAATGAGAATTTTTCTTAATATGGGAATTGTAGAGCATACAGGACATGGAATTCCTACTATTTTAAAAAGATATGGAAGGGAAGCCTTTGATATAAAAGATAATTTTATTAAAGTTATTATTCCATTTGATGAAAAAGTTTTAGAACAACAAAATGTCGGTTTAAATGTCGGTTTAAATGTCGGTTTAAATTTAACACATTCAGAAGATGAAGTAATAAAAATATTGTTAGAAAATCCAAATTCCACAGCCGAGTCCATTTCTAATGAATTGTCTTTATCAAAAAGAACAATAGAGAGAATTCTTAGTAGCTTGCAAGTTAAAGGTGTAATTGAAAGAATCGGTTCTAAGAAAATGGGAAGATGGAAAATAATAAAATAAGATCTATATGGGACTATATTTCATAAGTGACTTATAGTCCCATACACCTTATAAAAAGATAGATATCGTAGCAGTTAGCCAGATGTTGACTACGTAACTTACACTCCTAAAATAGAAAATAATACTATAAAAATAGGTCATTTTATATATAAATGTAAATTTTCTACATTTGTAATACTCGATGGATGTAGACGTAAGATTCATAGAAATAGTATTAAGGTAATAATTAGTCTTAGCCTCAGTGCGTCGAACAAAAAAACTTTATGAAAACTTAATAAATATGAGAGACTGTTTAAGTCTCTTTTTTAATTCTTTTATAAAATATAATACATAATTGTAACTAAATTAGCATATAATAATTGTGACTATATTTCGCAATTTTAAAAATGTCTATATTTCGCAATTTTAAAAATTGACAAAAAATGCGAAATATGATATATTTTATATGCGAGGTGATAAAATGAAACTAATTACTAGAAATCACTATTTAAATAAACTAATTGATGTTAAAAATATTCCTGATATTAAGGTTATTACTGGCGTCAGAAGATCTGGAAAATCTAAATTAATGGATGCGTTTTTTGATATTTTAGAAAAAGAAGAAAACGCAAATGTTATTAGAATAAAATTGAACTTAAAAGAATTTGAAAAGTTAAAAGATCCAGAAGAATTATATAAATTTGTTCAAGATAATTACAAAAAAGAATATACGAATTATTTGCTTGTCGATGAAATTCAATTATGTAAAGATTTTGAAGTTACAATAAATAGCTTGCATGAAGAAGAAAAATTTGATATTTATTTAACGGGTTCAAATGCTTTTTTATTGTCAAGTGATTTAGCTACATTATTTGGTGGAAGAGTTTTTGACATAAGCATGTTTCCTTTTTCTTTTGAAGAATATAATTTATATTATCCTAGTAATGACATAGATAAATCTTTTGATAATTATGTTGTGGAAGGTGGAATGGCAGGATCATATTTATATAAAAATAAATATGATAGTGTTAACTATGTACGAAATATTTTAAGAACTACGATAACTAAAGATATTGTACAAAAATATAAAATAGAAAACGAATCATTACTTATAATGATTGAAGATTTCTTAATGGATAATATAGGAAGTAAAACCTCAATTAGAAATGTTGCAAATAAACTAACATCTAATTCGTATAAAACAAATGATAAAACAGTGGGATCATATATTGAATATTTATGTAAATCGTTTTTGTTTTATCCAATGAAGAGATATGATATTAAAGGAAAAAAATATTTGGAATCCGATAAAAAATATTATTTAGCTGACCTTTCATTTAGATATGCAGAACTTGGGACAAAGAATGCGGATTATGGATATTTATATGAAAATATCGTTGCAATTGAATTGTTAAGAAGAGGCTATGAAGTATATGTTGGAGCGTTATACGATAAAGAAGTTGACTTTGTTGCGATTAAGCAAGGAGAAAAAACATATATTCAAGTAAGTGATGATATTTCAAATAAAGAAACATTTGAAAGAGAAATAAAACCTTTACTTTCAATAAGAGATGCATATCCTAAAATGATTATAGCAAGAACAAAGCATCCTGAAAGTCACCATGAAGGCGTAAGGATTGTAGATATTGCTAGATGGTTGTCTAATTCGAATTAATCTGAATACTCAAAAATTGGCATTTAATGATTACTAAGTTCCTATTAAAGTATATAAAAGATATTCTAATAGGACTTTTTATTTACTTATTGTCATTTACATAGCACTCAGGTGCGTCGATACATTTAGTTACATAGTACTGACACATTTTTGTAAATCTATTAGTCTTCTGAAAAAGAAGGCTAGTTTTTAATTTTATAGACTATTTTGCTTGAAATATAGTGAAATAGTCTCTTTTTTTTACGCCTTTATGAAACATTTAGATTTAATGACTACAGGAGACTTGCCATGGACTCGAACTAAAATTATTAACTCAACCCACAGTTGAATAATGCTCGAAATTTAATTTATTCTCTAGTTTATATAATTATAGTATAATGTTAGTTTAATCGATTATAAACATAAAAGAAAGGTAATATAAAAATGACTATTGGTGAAAAAATAAAAGAATTGAGAATGAAACATGATTTAACTCAAGAAAAGTTAGCTGATTATTTGTTTGTTTCATATCAAGCAGTTTCAAAATGGGAATGTGGTTTATCAAATCCTGACTTGTCATTGATAGCACCGCTAACAAAATTATTTAATGTTACTTCAGATGAATTATTTGGTATAACACCAAAAGAAGAAATTGATTCTAGATATGAAGAATTAAAAGATATGTATCAAGAAACTTGGCAAACAGGAGAATTAAAAAAAGATATGAAATATGTAAAGCTGCGGTATGTGAATATCCTGGAGACATGTTTTTCTTATCTGAACTTGCATGGGCAGAAGCAATGCTATCATTTGAATATAAAGATGATAAGGAATACATTGAAGCGCAGGAAAAAGCGATTAAAATGTTTGCGAGGGTAATAGAAGATTGCAAAGATTGTAAGATAAGAAATCATTCTATTTGTGGAATAGTCCAATATTTATCGTTTAGAGGAAGATACGATGAAGCTAAAAAATATTTAGAGCTATACCCTAATAATGAATATTCTTCTAAGTATGAATTGATGGATTATTGTCTTGTTGGAGAAGAAAAAATAAGTCACCATCAAAAAAATGTTAGATGACTTAATACATAAGGTATTAAACAATTTAGGTACTTGTTCAATTGAATCAATAGAAGCTCGAGAAAAAATTATCAATGTTATTATAATTGATGAAAATTATTTAGGTTACAATGATGTTATATCAGATAATTATTTAGCAAAAGCAAAAATATACATAAAAGCAAATGAAGTTGATAAGTCGATTGAAGCATTACAAAAAGCAAAATACTATGCGTAGGAGTATGATAGATTAATGAAAAAAGACTCATTCCAATATATTAGTCCATTTCTTAATAGATTAGTTGTTAATACAAAAGATATTTGTTCTAGTAGTCCTTTGACTTGGTATAAAGGATTTATTGAAGACATACAAGGTGATATATTTAATCCTATAAAAAAAACTGAATATAAAAAGCTATTTGAAAAATAAGTATCTTTCATGACCAGCACTTACAGTTAGCAAGGCCAGAATCTAATCTAATCTTTTAAGATTTTTGATTATTTTTTTCGTGAATGTGATATATTATATTTGAAATGGAATCGCAATTGTGAAGAAAAGAATTATAACAAAAAAATAAAAATTCATTATGATAAAACACCGCAAATCTCTTAAATAAAACACCACAAATCTCTTAAACAAAATACTTTACATTTAATTAATAATAATGTATAATACTAATAGAAGAGGTGTTTTTATGGATTATAAGAAGCGTATTACTGATGATCTTTTAAAAATTAAGTTAGAGGCTTTTGGTGCTGCTTTAATTGTTGGCCCAAAAGGTTGTGGGAAAACAACAACTGCAAAACAAATTGCAAATACTGTAATTGAATTCGAAGATGAAGATAATAGAGAATCCTTATTAAAAGTTGCAGAAACAATGCCATCTAAACTTTTAAAAGGAGAAAAACCAATTCTATTTGATGAATGGCAAGATGCTCCAAAGATTTGGGGTGCTATTAGAAAATCAATCGATGATACAGGTGAAGTAGGCATGTATATATTAACTGGATCGTCTTCACAAGAAGTAGATACACCTCACACTGGTACTATGCGTATTTCAAGATTAACTATGTTACCGATGAGTCTTTATGAGTCTAATGAATCAAATGGTGAAGTTTCATTAATCGATTTATTTAACAATCCTAGTTCTTTTGAAGGGTGTGTTTCTAATTTAACAATAGATGATTTGATATTTGCAATATGTAGAGGTGGTTGGCCACGTTCGTTAAATTTGAAAAATGATAAAGCCAAATTAGAAATAGCTAAAGATTTATTTGTACAAACATATTCAGTTGATATAAACAAGATTTCCAATATAAAAAGAAATCCTCAAATTGCTCAAGCTATCCTAAGATCTTATGCTAGAAATATTTGTACACTTGCCGAAACAAAAACTATTTTCGGTGATGTTGCAGCAAATTACGATTTATCAGGACCTACTTATTATTCGTATTTAGAAGATTTAAGTAAATTATATATAATTGAGGATATCGAACCATGGTGTCCTGCCATTAGATCAAAAACTGCTATTCGTTCATCGAAAAAAAGAAATATAATTGATCCATCTATTGCTGTTGCTGCAATGGGGATTTCGCCAGCGTATTTTGATAGAGATTTTAAAACATTAGGTTTTTTGTTTGAATCATTGTGTATAAGGGATTTGAAAATTTACTCACAATCATTTGATGGGCGTGTTTCATATTATAGAGATAGATACGGATTAGAAGCAGATTGTGTATTGCATTTAAATGATGGTAGATATGCCTTAATTGAGTTTAAATTAGGAGAACAAGAGGTTGAAGTTGGGGCTAAACATCTTTGTGAAATTGAAACATTAATAACTCAATATAACGAATCTGAAAAACAGTGCAAATTAAGAATGCCGGATTTAAAAATAGTTATAACAGGAACTAAGTACGGATATAGAAGAGATGATGGCGTTTTAGTGATTCCTATTGGATGCTTGAAAAATTAAATATATTTTTAGTTGTATATGTTACATTAGGTTATTACGACAAAAAGATACATTTGACACTTTTTGTTTTGTAAATTAAGAAAAAAGCACTTTCTGATTTGTAAAACATTAATAAAACACTTTTTGTCGTAATGACACATAATGAAATTTATAAGCTTTAAAAAGCTTATTTTTTTTTTGCTAAAAGTTGATTTTTAATTTACTTTATGATGCAATATTTTTGTTGGAAATTGTAAAAGTAGTTGTTTAATGGGATTTGGTTTAATATGATGATAAAATTCAAATTGTGTTGTATAATAATTATAGACATCAAACAGCGGTTGATATTATCAATTTTGCCTCCATTGTTTTAATATAATAATTGTGTTATAATGATATTGTGAGAGGCCAATCACTAAAAAATATAAAGGAGCTATTTATGAATATAGGTAATAAAATAAAAGAATTAAGAGTTAAAAATAAAGTGACTCAGGAAGAACTTGCAAAAGTATTATATGTTTCAACTCAAGCGGTGTCAAAATGGGAAAATGGTGGATCACCAGATTTAGAATTAGTCCCATCAATAGCAATGTACTTTAATGTTACGACTGATTATTTATTTGATATGAAAGAAAGTGATATTGTTGACATTGAAAAGAAACTTGCAAAGTACATACAAAGTTTTAAGTTAGAGAATAGAATGAATGTAGTATATGACTTAGCTTTTAAAATGTCTATTGCAACACGTGGAGATGAAATTGAAGATCAAGAAGAATTTAATGAACGTATTAAAAATGATGATATGTTTTCAACTATAATAGGGCCAGAAGGAATTGCAATTACATCACTTGCAAAGGATAATAAAATATTTATGTGCCTACCAAAAGATGATAAATCAGATTATTCAAAAATGCTAATAAGTAAAGATAAACAAAGAAAGTTCTGTGAATATTTAAGTGACGAAATGTTTTATAATACATTAGTATTTTTGTATTCAAGAAATAGTGGTAACTTTACTGAACAACTATTAATAGATAATTTGAATATAACATATGATGAAGCAAAAGCCGTTTTACAAAAAATGGAAGAGTTTAAAATTGTTTCTTGTGCAGATGTTCCAATTAATGATACAACAATTAAACTATATGCAGTATTGCAATCCCCTCAAATTGTTGGGTTAATAACAATGCTTGATATGGTTGTAAATAAACCCAATCATTATTGTTATTATTGTGGAGGACCCAATAATTATTTTAAAAGATAAATAAATATTTTAAAATTAAACATCTTGGAAAAACTCAAAATATTTGCAATTTTTTCAAGTTAATTTAGAAGTTTCTATATTGTGAAAAACTGAGTAATATGCAAACAATATTATTACTTATAGACAATATAAACAAGGATAACAAATATTTTTTAAGTTGAGTATTTAAAATGCTATAATACATAAAATAATATAGAATAAAATAATTGATTTATTACCCATAATATAGTATAATAAAATCAATGAAAGGTGGGTATTAAAATGAACAAAATTAAAGAAATTATAAATGAATGTTGCTCATATGAAGATGAACGTGAATGGTTTGAATTCAAAGAAAATGTTTTTTTAGTTGAACATGTTGGAGAATATATTTCTGCTTTATCAAATAGTGCTGCAATGCTTGGTAGAAAATATTCGTATTTAATTTGGGGAGTTAATGATAAAACTCATGAAGTAATAGGAACTAATATTGATTATAATAAAACTATTAACAATGAGCCAATTAAACACTATTTAGCAAGGAAATTAAGTCCAAGTATTTCATTTGAATTTGATGAAACAATTATCAATAATAAAAGAGTAGTAATACTCATAATACCTGCAGCAAAAATAGTACCAACATCATTTAATGACATAAGATATATTAGAATTGGTTCTAGCAAAGAAACACTTAAAAAATATCCTGAAAGAGAAGCTCGGTTATTTTCAATATTAACTTTTGGACTACCTACAATTAATAATATAGCATCAGAATATCAAAATTTAACTTTTAACCAACTAATAACTTACTATGGGACAAAAGGAATAATTCTTAATGATAATAATTTTAAAACTAATTTACATTTTTTAACAAGTGATGGTAAATATAATATTATGGCTCAACTTCTTTCAGATAATTCTTACGTTCCTATAAGAGTTGCAATATTTGAAGGAAAAACAAAAGCGAGTAAGTTATATTCAGTAAAAGAATTTGGTTATAAATGTTTATTGTATTCTTTATATGAAGTATTAAATTATGGTGAAATATTAAATATTCCTCAAGCAGATGAAAACGAAAGAATTATGGAAAGAAAAGAGATTCCATTGTTTGATTTTGATGTATATAGAGAGGCGGTTATCAACGCATTTCTTCATAATGAATGGATCAATTTAAATGAGCCAATGATTACTTTTTATTCTGATAGGATAGAAATTATGTCTAGAGGTACACTTTCCCCACTTCAAACATTAGAAGGGTTTTATAAAGGTCACTCAATTCCTGTAAATGATAAACTTTCAGAACTTTTTTTACAACTGCATATAAGTGAAAAAACAGGAAGAGGAATTCCTAAAATTATTAGTGTTTATGGAAAAGAATCTATAGAAGTTAATGATAATAATTTAACTGTCACAATTCCATTTAATAGAATTAATGAAAGCAATAAAGTGGGTAATAAAGTGGGTAATAAAGTGGGTAATAAAAATTTAAATAATTCACAAATCAAAGTTTTAGCCGAAATAAGAAATAATCCTAACGTTACTAAACAACAACTTATGATTTTATGTGAATTAGGAAAAACATCTATTGATAATATTATATCGACACTTAAGAAAATTGGGTATATTGAACGAATAGGTTCTAATAAAACCGGTTATTGGAAAGTAAATGAATGATAATTTAATTAGTGATAGACTATAAGATTTATTTATATAGTTTATCACTGTTTTTTTAGAAAAAACATGCATCTTGAGAGGCAATTATAATGAATAAAAATATTAATAAGACTGAATTGATTCATATTAGAATAGAACCTAATGTAAAAGAGCAATCAGAAAACGTTTTTAAAAGATTAGGAGTTAATATGCCTTATGAAATATCAATATTTTAAATCAAGTTATTTTAAAGAGTTATAGTTCCATAAATATATGTATAGAATATATATCGTAGTGATTAGGCTTTACTGAAACAAGTATGTTTTTTAACACTACTATTAGTAGAATCCCCACAACTCAACCAATGGTATGTTTACTAAATAATGATTTTATATTATACTAATTGTGAAAGGAGGAACCCAATATGGATCAAATGAAAATAGGAAAGTTTATTGCTGAGTGTAGAAAAAATCAAAATTTGACTCAATCGCAATTAGCTGAAAAATTATATATTACTGATCGAGCAGTTTCAAAATGGGAAAGAGGTATTTCGATGCCTGATTCTTCAATTATGCTTGATTTGTGTAATATTCTTAAAATTAGTGTTAATGATTTATTAAGTGGGGAGGTAGTTACAATGAGTGAATATAATCAAAAACAAGAACAAATGTTATTAGAGTTGGTAAAAGAAAAACAAGAATCTGATAAAAGGCTATTAAGGATAGAAATTTTAATTGGTGTAATTACTATTACAACATTGATAGTGTTAGTTATAATTGCGAATTATGTACAAATGGAAAATTGGTTACAAATATTGTTAATTATAATTGGATTTGTACCAGTATTAATAGCTACTCCGGTTATGTTAAAAATTGAACAAGTTGCTGGCTATTATGAATGTCAGAAATGTGGTCATAAATATGTACCAACATATAAGTCGATTAATTTGTCTATGCATATGGGAAGAACTAGATATATGAAATGCCCAGATTGTGGTAAAAGATCATGGAATAAGAAAGTAATTAGTAAATAATTATAATAGAATAGTAAAAGGCTAGATTTAAAATCTAGTCTTTTTGTCTTTATTTTAAATACATTTGTCTTGCAATTAAAGACAAAAAGTAGTATAATATATACATATTTGAGGTGGATTATGTATACAAGTACTAGAAAAAAAATTAGTTTAAATGCATCAAAATGTATTTTAAAAGGAATAAGTGAAGATGGTGGTTTATTTATTTGTGATAAATTTAATGATTTTTCATTTGATGAGTCATATTTAAAATTATCATATAAAGATATAGCTAAAAAAGTTTTAAAGTTCTTTTTAAATGATTTTGAATCTGTAGATAGTATTATTGATAATGCTTATAGTGAAAAGAATTTTAAAGAAAAAATAGTAGATATTAAAAACTTTGGAAGTTTGAGTTTTTTAGAGTTATATCATGGACCAACACTTGCATTTAAAGATATGGCACTAACTGTACTTCCATATCTAATGAAAGAATCAAAAAATATTGTAAACTATGATAAAAAGACTTTGATTTTAACTGCAACTTCAGGGGATACTGGTGGAGCTGCTTTATCAGGATTTAAAGATGTAGATAATGTAGACATCGTAGTATTATATCCAACAAATGGGGTAAGTGATTTCCAAGAAGCTCAAATGCATTATTACACAGGTAAAAATGCAAAAGCTATTGCAGTAGAAGGAAATTTTGATGATTGTCAAAATCTAGTTAAAAAGATTTTTACAAGCGGAATTTCTTTAAATAATTATGAATTATCTTCTGCAAACTCAATTAATATTGGACGTCTTATTCCACAAATTATTTATTATTTTTATACATATGTAGATTTAGTAAATAAAGGAGAAATTAAATTTAAAGAGTGTATTAATTTTGTAGTGCCAACAGGAAACTTTGGAAATATTTTAGCATGCTATATTGCAAAACAAATGGGACTATATATTGATAAAATTGTTTGTGCAAGTAATGAAAATAATGTATTAACTGATTTCTTTAATACATATGTATATGATAAAAACCGAATGTTTCATTTAACTAATTCTCCAGCAATGGATATATTAATTTCATCAAATCTTGAAAGATTATTATATATCATTACAAATAATAATGAAACTGTTGTAAAAGAATTAATGGATAGTCTAAATAAAAATGGTAAATATATGTTACCTATTGGATATAGAGAAAAATTAAATGATTTTTATGCAACATCAATTTCTAAAGATGATACAGTAAAATATATTAAAAAATGTTTTAATGAATATAATTATTTAATAGATCCTCATACTGCAGTTGGATATGGTGCATATCAAGAGTTATGTGATAAACTTAACGGGAAAACTGTTATCGTTTCAACAGCAAGTCCTTTTAAATTTGTTGAAACAGTTGATGAAGTATTTAATAGTGGTAAACTTGGGTTAGAACAAATTGAAGAAGTTGCCAAAAAGTCAAATACAAAAGTGCCAGATATACTATATGATATATATAACTGTCAATTTAATAAAGTAGTATGGCAAAAAGATAATATGGAAGAAAACCTAAGAAAGTTAATAGGTGAAATAGATGAAAATAATTAGAACGTTTGCGACTTCTGCAAACTTAGGACCAGGATTTGATACTTTAGGTATATGTTTTAATATATATAATGAATATATGTTTGAAGCAGCTAGTGAATATTTTGTAAAAGAATTTAATGAAAAATATTCAAATCCTCTAAACAACTTAATAATTAAAAGTTATGAAGAAGTTTTTAATGTATTAAATAAAGAAATTATTCCAATTAAACTTATTCAAATATCACAAAATATTCCAACATCCCGTGGTCTTGGAAGTAGTGCATCTTGTATTGTTGCAGGAGTAATGATTGCAAACGATGTGCTTGAAAACATTTTGTCAATAGATGAAATATTTCAAATTGCATCGCGTATTGAAGGACACCCTGATAATGTTGCGCCACTAATATTTGGAGGTTGCACATGCAGTTTTAAAAATGATATATATAAAACAGTAAAATTGAATGTTAGCGATAAATTGAAGTGGACAGTTTGTATTCCCACTTTTGAACTTAAAACAAGTGTTGCAAGAAGTGTTTTACCTGAAAATGTTAGTATGAAAGATGCTGTAAGTAACATTTCACATAGTATTGTATTAATTAAAGCATTAGAGTTTGGAGATATGGAATTGTTAAAAGATGCAGCAATCGATAGACTACATCAAGAATATCGTTTTCCATTAATTGAGGGTTCTAGTTGGTTTAAAGAATATGCTAAAAATAATAATGCAACTTGCATGATTAGTGGGGCAGGACCTACAATTTTATTAATAAGTAAAGAAAAAATAAATCCAAGTTATCTTGATTGGGATATAAAAGAAGTAAAAGTAAATAATCAAGGAGCATATATTTATGAAAAATAGTGAATATTTTATTGTGCATAAAAGCATCCTGCCAGATTATTTTGAACAAGTTATCGAGGCAAGAGAGTTAATCAACAATAAAGATTATAGTATCTCAGATGCTTGTAAAGCAGTTAATATTAGTAGATCAACTTATTATAAATATAAAGATTATATTTTTAGAACTTCCAAAAATAGTGGAAATAAAGCAATTTTTTCACTAAAGACAATAGATGAAAAAGGAATCCTCTCATCAATTTTATCTGTTGTGTATGAAACTTGCGGAAATATAATTTCAATTAATCAAGATACGCCATTTGATGGAACAGCATATATTACTTTATCGGTTGATGTAACAGAACTGAGTACATCAGTTGAAGTATTAAAAGAAGATATATCAAAAGTCAGTGGTGTTAAATCAGTAGATATAATGGGAGTAGAATAGACATGATGAATATTGCAATTTTAGGATATGGAACAATCGGTAAAGGAGTATTTGAAATTTGTAAGAATAATCCTTTAATCAAGGTTGTAAAAATATTAGAAAAAAAAGATAAATTTGATAATAATCAAATAGATTTATTTACAGATGATATAAATGTTATTTTAAATGATAAAAGTATTGATTTAGTGGTTGAAGTACTTGGAGGTTATGAATTTGCAAAATCTTGCATTATTTCATCACTTGAGGCGAAAAAACACGTTGTTACTGCAAATAAAGAAGTAATTGCTAAAGATATAAACACTTTAACTTTATTAAGTAGACAAAATGGTGTATGTCTTGCTTATGAAGCAAGCGTAGGTGGAGGAATCCCAATCATTAAAAATTTAAAAGAATTAAAGAAATTAAATAAAATTACAAAAATTTCTGGGATTCTAAATGGTACAACCAATTTCATTTTAACTAAGATGAAAGAAGAAATGAAATTTAGTGATGCACTTAGCTTAGCACAAGAGCTAGGTTTTGCAGAAAGCGATCCAACTGCTGATTTAGAAGGTTATGATATGATGAGAAAAATCGCAATACTATCTGACCTTGCTTGGGATACTTTTATTAATATTGAAAAGATTCATCATTTGGGTATTAAAGATATTACAAGTGAAGATATTAAAAAAGCCAAAGACAATAATCAAATTATTAAATTTGTTTGTGAAAGTATACTAAGTGATGATCATATTGAAATATCAGTAAAACCAAAAGTGTTTGATAACACTCATTTCTTTCAAGCTGTTAACAATGAATTTAACGCGGTAATACTTGAAACATATCCAAATGATACTTTAACATTTATTGGAAAGGGAGCGGGTAGTCTTCCTACAGCAAGCGCAGTAGTGCTTGATATTATTGATATAATTGAAAATAATTATATTGATAATTATGAAAATAATAATATATATAAAATAAATTAGATGAGGAGCTAGACATGAAAAAATATAATGTAGCAGTAGTTGGTGCTACTGGACTTGTAGGTAGAACTTTTTTAAAAGTGCTTGAGGAATATGATTTCCCAATCGATAATTTAGTACTTTATGCATCAGCAAGAAGTGCAGGTAAAATTGTTAATTTTAAAGGTAAAGATTATACAATTGTTGAATTAACACATGATGCATTTGATAATATTGATATAGCATTATTTAGTGCAGGAGGCACTGTATCAAAAGAATATGCACCTATTGCTGCTCAAAAAGGAGCTATAGTAATTGATAATTCAAGCGCATGGCGAATGGATGAGAATTGTGCATTAATTGTACCTGAAATTAATATTGATGATGCATATACAAAATCAAGAGTTATTGCTAATCCTAACTGTTCAACGATTCAATCAGTATTGCCACTTAAACCACTTCTTGATAATTTTGGTATAAAAAAAGTAGTATATACGACATATCAATCTGTATCAGGTTCGGGTCAAAAAGGTGTTAATGATTTGAATAGATGTAAGAGTGGAGAATCACCTGAATTTTATCCATATGATATATCTAAAACTTGTATTCCTGAGATTGATGAATTCTTAGATGATGGATATACAAAAGAAGAAATGAAGATGGTTAACGAAACAAGAAAGATTTTACATCAAGATAATCTTTTAATTTCTGCAACTTGCATAAGAGTACCTGTTGAAGCATGTCATGGTGTAATGATTCAAGTAGAACTCGAAAAAGAGTTCACTCTTGAAGAAGTTAAAAATGTTTTAAAAGCATATCCTGGAATTGTATTATATGATGATCCAAAAAATCATATATATCCAAATTCTATAGTTGCTAAAGATAAAGATGAAGTATATGTAGGACGCATAAGACGTGATTTATCATGTGATAATGGAATCCTTCTATATTGTGTCGCGGATAATATCAGAAAAGGAGCAGCAGCTAATGCAGTTCAAATTGCAATGGCGCTAGATATAAAAAAATGCAAAAAGTAGTAAAGTTTGGTGGATCAAGTCTTGCTGATAGTAATCAATTTAAAAAAGTAAAAAGTATTATTGATGCTGATTCATCAAGAAGAGTAGTAGTAGTATCAGCACTTGGAAAAAGAACTAAAGAAGATCATAAGATTACAGATTTATTATATCTTACTTGTGCTCATTTAAAATATGGCGTTGATGTGAATCAAATTTTTGAAATAGTAAAGAATCGTTATTTTGAAGTAAAAAACGATTTAAACCTTGATTTAGATTTAGAAAAAGAATTCAAAGTTATTGAAACTCAATTTTGTAAAAATGTAGATAAAGAATATGTTGTTAGTCGTGGTGAATATCTCGCCGCAAAACTAATGGCAGCATATCTTGGTTATGATTTTATTGATGCTGCAGAGTTAATTTTCTTTGATTATGATGGAAATCTTAATGAAGAAAAAATCAAAGCTGCACTACAAGAAAAATTACAACATTTTGAAAAAATTGTAGTACCGGGTTTTTATGGGGTATATCCTGATGGTAAAATTCATTTACTTTCACGTGGGGGTTCAGATGTTACAGGTTCAATTCTTGCTAAAGTATATGAAGCAAGCATTTATGAAAACTGGACTGATGTATCAGGATTTTTAGTAACTGATCCCAAAATTGTAAATAACCCTAAACAAATTAAAGAAATATCGTATGATGAATTAAGAGAATTATCTTATATGGGCGCAAATGTTCTTCATGAAGATACTATTTTCCCAGTTCAAGAATTAGATATTCCAATTAATGTTAAAAATACAAATAAACCTGAAGATCCAGGTACAATTATTACATCGCATCCAACAGATGCATCCCAAATAATAACTGGTATTGCTGGTAAGAAAGATTATTTATCATTAACTATTTTAAAACGTCAAAAATCTTCTAAACTAGATGTTATAAGAAGTGTATTAAAAGTTCTTGCAAAATACAATGTTAATGTAGAACATATGCCATCTAGTATTGATAGTTTTAGTTTGATAATTGATTCTAATCAAATATCAAAAAGATTATATGAAGTTATATCAGAGTTAAAAACTATAGAAGATGTTATTGATGTAATAGTAGAAAATGATATAGCACTTATTGCAGTGGTTGGCCGTAATATGGCAACAAAACCTGGTATTAGTGCTAAGATATTTTCAATTTTTGGAAACAACAATATTAATATAAAAGTTATTGCGCAAGCATCTCAAGAATTAAGCATTATAGTGGGTGTTGAAAATTCTCAATTTGAAAAAGCAATAAAAGCTATATATGAAAGTCTTGTAGTATAAAAAGAAATTTACCATTTTATGACAATCTTTTTAAAATATGATATAACCTGACTTTTACAGTGTTATGCTACAAAACACCTTACCCGGATTG
>CAYPEY010000014.1:0-45865 GCA_964409955.1 uncultured Staphylococcaceae bacterium | reverse complement strand
CATCAACTTGTACAAATCAAGTTGTAAAACAATTAAATAAACAAAATTAAGGGGGGAAATTAAATGGATGAAAAATATAAAATTGATATAAAAGACTTTTATAGATTTATAGAATTTACATCTAGGTTAATTGGTTATGATTTGACTCATGAAAAATTTAAATTAATTTCATTAGATGAATATAAAACTGAGACGGATACAGAAACAAAAGTTAAGAGATTTAGCGATGCTTTTTTATATTTGTGTAATAATTTAAATCAAATTATAACTATGGAAATAATAGAAACAATTTATTATTTATTGACTAAGAGTAGTATAAAACCTGAAATTAGTAAAAAAATTTTGGAACAATATTATATTCATTTTGATAATTCTCCACATTATCTAGCAACTTTAATCCATTTCATTGTTTTAGATAATATTGATAGTTATAAATATGAATTTGCCTTTTTATTAACAAATTTGATTTATTTGAAAAAACATTTAAACATAGCTATACCATATGATAGTTTTCATGAAGTTTATAAAAATGCCATAGAGCATAAGAATTTTAACAAATTAATGATAATTATAAAACAGATGATATCTACAGGAAAAAATGATAGGAGTATTTGTAATAAAACAAAAGAACAATTAATTAGTGAAATAAAGTCTATTACTCCTGTTTTAAAAAATAGCTATAATGTAAAAAAGTTATATTTATATGGCTCTTATGCAAAAAACACTAATAATGTTCAAAGTGATGTAGATTTATTAGTAATATATAATAAGAATTTATTAAATTTTGAAAAGGCTCAAAATATAAATAATATTTTGGAACTTTTTAAAACTAAATTAAATATAAAGGTAGATTTGATAGATTTTTCCCATGCATTAGAAAAATTAGATATATGTGAAATGGAAAATGTAATAACTTTAATTTAGGAGGTAATAAATAATGATTAAAAAAATTAGTGAAAAAACTAATAGTCCTAATATTAGTATAGATTCTGTATTAATAAACAATAATTTGGTTGAAAGTAAAGATGCATATACTGGAGTTACTTCAGGTGGATATTTATTTGTGAAATTAACTTTTAATGGATTAACAGATGTAATGAAAATAGCAAAATTAAAATTGCACTTAGGATATAAAAATAATAACAGTGCTGTTGGTTTTAAAGTTATTAAATCTAGCATCACTGCTATAGATAGTGCTACTGTAAAATTAGAAAGAGCATCATTAACAGGAGGAGAAGCTGTAATTGATCAAGTAGTTGTAAAATCAAGTAATCAATCAGCTAATGTAGCACAAGCAGGTGGTGCTAACATAGTTACTTTTGATGTTACAAATGTAACATCTTATATAACACCGTCTAATCCTACAGTGGTATTAATAATTAAAAATGATTATACAACTGATGATGAATTAGTAATTCATGTTCCTGAAGCGTTAAGCAATGAAATAGAAGCTTGTACAGCAACTATCACTGAAGTATGTGGGTTAAGTTCATCATATAAATATGATTCACATTCTTTTGGCAATAATGGTAATTTTAATGTTAATTTATGCAACGGATTACCTATTTATGATAAAAATTTATTTCAAACTATGGGGAACGGATTACCTATAACATTTTTGGTTTATCAAAACTTCAATAATACAGATGGCGTTGCACATATAAAGAAAAAACTAGTTCCAAATTTTCATTATCGAATTTATTTAAATGATGAAGACTATGTGATAGAAGATCCAACTGGGTATAAAAACTATTATACTTTTATAGACAGAAATGATGAGAATGTATATTTGAATGATTATGGAATAAAACATATAGAAAATCAAGGCAGCGTATATTATTCATTTAGTGATAATTCGTATTTTTATTTGACAGAAGAAAGTGGAGTCAAAACTTTTAAGTGTTATGATAAAAATAATAATACTATTGAATATAAACTTGATTCAACAAACGCAAAAATTCAGTCCTTTACTAATAAATTAGGTCAAACATTGACATATAGTTGGAATGGTGCCAGACTTTTAAAAATTATAAATAATTTAAATGAAGAAATGACAGTTACTTATACAAATGATGGATATATTGACTATGTAGTTTTCCCTTCAGAAAAAAGAAAAATTAAATTTGTTTATGGAACCGATCAGATTACAATTTCAACATATAATATTCCAGATGATAGCACACAAGCAGATGAATTAGTAGAAGGAACTAAATTATATTTTTCAAGTAATTTAATTACTAAAATTGAAGATATTGTGACAGGCTATTATATTTTACCTACATATACAGGAAGCCAAGTTACTAAAGTTTCCTTATTTAATTCAGATTCTAGTGAGGAAGGGTATTATACGACATACTCTTATAATTCTGTTATGACAGAAGTTGAAGACTATAAAGGTAATGTAAATTATTATTATTTTGATAAATTAGGAATGATAAAAACTATATTAGATGATAAAGGATATGCAGAAACATTTAATTACGGTGAAGTAGTTAATGGACAATTACAAAGATTAACTGGAAAAACTTTGGTTCAGACAAATCTTAGAAACTTAGTAAAAAATCATAGTTTTGAAATAGATTCTAATTCTAATAATTCTATTTATGGATGGACGACTACAGGAAGTTTGTCAACATATGAAATTGTAGATGGAGGATTTAATGGTAATAAATGCTTAAAAATTAATAGTAACGGTAATGAAGTAACTACAGTATATCAAACAATTGAAGGATGTGATCCGAGTAAAAAATATAGATTAACTGGTTTTATTAAGCATCCAAATCTTACAACGGAAGATTTAAGTAAATTTTATGCGGCTATATTTGCGGATTATACGATTACAACTACACCTACATTAAATCCTATCAATACTTATGCTGTAGGTAGTCCTGTTACAACAGCTTATTCAATAAATTCAGCTGCAAGCATGGATGTAACAAAAACAGATTGGTATGAAATATGTTCAGAAATTTTAGAAATACCAAGTAATGCAGAAAATTTGGTACTAAAAGTTATGGTTTATATGAATAATATAGCAACAACTATTTATTTAGATGATATTCAAATAGAAGAAGAAATGGCGTTTTCTAAGCAAAATTTAGTAAAAAACGGTTTCTTTGAATTTGATGATTCATATTGGGAATCATCAAATTTAGATACTGATGATGGAGTTAAAGCTTATAGTTCATCACTTTTTAAAAGAGGACATACTGAAAATTATTCATTAGTAATATCTCAGGGAGATATAGAAAAAGACGTTACAACAAGTACAATTTACAAAATTAAATCTGTTTATCAAAATTTATTAGTAAAGGGAAATGCTGGTGATAGACTTACATTAAGCGTTATGGGAAAAGCTAGTGTATCTGATAATATGATTTTTAGATGTTATTTAAAAATCAATTATAATGATGTTGCAAAAACCTATTATTTTGATTTTGATAAAAATTGTGATTGTTGGCAGTTATTAGTAAGAAATATTGAAACGAATGGTGATTATACAAGTATAGATGTTGGTATTGAATATGATGGTGGTGTGCAAGCAGTAATAGATTGTGTACAATTATATAAAGGAGCAATTTCTAAACATTATAACTATGATTATCTTGGAAATGTTACAGAAGCAATTACATCCAATTCAATGTCAAAAAAAATAATTTATAATGAAAATAATCAAGTTATTGAAGAACATAATATTGATGGTAGCTGGAACAGGTATAGATATGATGGCAAAGGAAGAGTATCGTCAATAAAAGATAATTTTGGAAATGAAATAATTAAGACTTACGATGATTATAATCGTATTACTAAGAATAAAATTATATCATCTGAAGGAAATGTTATTGAAGAATTAATAACATATAATGATTTAGAAAAAAAGGAAGTTTTTACTGATAGTTATAATTATTCTTTTACTAGTGTGAAAGATCATTTGAATAGATTAATTCAAAGCCAAGATCCAAATAGTTTAGTTACAAGTTATGCCTATAATAATAAATCACAAATTACATCTTTGAGCACTACATTTAATAACGCAAGTAATACATTAGAATATAATAATGTGTTCGATAATATTAAAAAAATAGCATCATCTAATGGCTCTCAATATACATATGAATATAATAATTTTGGTTTATTGACAAAAGTATTATGCAATGATAATGTTATTGGAGAAAATTTGTATGACATTTTTTCAAATGGAATTAATAAAGGGCTATTGACCAAAAAAATTATTGGCAATAATGGTGATTATTATGAATTTGTATATAATGATGATGATTTGCTAAAAGAAATAAAATTCAATGGTACATTATTAGTACAATATAAATATGATGAATCTAGACAAATTTATAAATATCAAGACTTTTTAAATAATGTAACTAAATATTATTCATATGATTTAGAAGGTAAATTGTTATGGGAAAAAGATAGTAACAATAATACAATAAAATATAGTTATGATAATTTAGGAAATGTCCAAGAAAAACAATTTAAATTTAATGGAGAAACAAGACAAATAGAATATGACTATGAATATGAACAAAATGAATATAATCGTGTCGGCTATTTTAATAGATTAGCAAGATTGTATCAAGATGAAGTTATTATAAGTGATAATTCTTCTAAAGGCGTTAATGGTGGCAAAACTATAATGCCTACAGTAGAATATAAAACAGATGAAGAATTAAATATGACAGTATTTAAATTTTCAGATATTTATGATCAAATCTGGTATGATTTAACAACATTTAATAGAAATCGTGTTAGTAATTATGCTGAAGGTAAAGTATTTGATTATAATGCTTGGTATAATAGATTTTATTATAATAAAACTTTCTATGCCTGGGTTAGAGTTAATGATAGCTTTGCAAAGGAAAATATTTTTGTTTTTCAAAAAGTGGATGAAGTTAATGATATTAATAATATTTTATCCAAATTATATGTTAAAACTGATGGCACTATTGCTTATTCATCTATCGATGGTGAAGAAAAGATTGCTTCAACAGAAAAGTTGGTGCTAAATGAATGGAATTTAATAGGAATTAAATTTACTACTAATGGATATTTAGGAACAGGAATATGTAACTTAATAGTTAATGGTACAATGTCTGAAAGTGTTGGAATTAATGAATATGTTTATGATATCAATAGATTTTTTGTTGGACGTCAAGATACAAGTATTATTATAGATGTAACTACTAGTACAGGTGTATCTGAAACGCTTACAGCATTAACAATGCCTTTTGAAATTAATTTTATATCAGTAGGCTCATATGATTATACTGCTGAAGATATGAATGCTATATATATAGAAGGAAAAAAATATTTTGAAAAAGAAAATACAGATAAATACAATACCATTACTTATTATGATAAAATATATGATAATTTAGATGTAATTTCCTTAACAAATTCTTTAGAATCTAAAAATGGTATAAAACCATATTATTTAGCTTCTAATGATTCTTCATACATTTTAAGTAAAACAAAAGTTTTTAAATATGATGATAGTGATAAGAATCATTCTTTTGCAAGTTATGGAAAAATTAATAGTTTAAATACTGATTTAAATTCACATCTTGCTTATAAATTAGGGTTAACTACTTCTGGAACAATTTCATTATTATTTAAATTGACTGAACCTTTTACAATAACAGATGAGTATAGAACAGTTTTCACAAGTATTATTGATGGTAATGAAGCAATGGGAGTTTATGTTACTAATGAAGGAAAAATATGTGTAAGGTTACCAAATGGATTCTATAATACTGATAGAACAGTTAATTTAAACGAATGGAATCATTTATTAATAACATATGATTCAAATGAAATAATTTCTAAAATCAATAATTCTAGTTTAGTATACAGTGAAATGAGTAATGATTTAACAAATGCTATTACTTATATTGGAAGTTCACCTTTAACTGGTAAAACTAATTTGTATGGTCATATTAAAACATTAGCATTTTCTCAAAATAAATTAAGTAGTTCAGATATAACTGTCTTAAGAAATAAGGTTAATCCGATTTCAGTAAGAAAAGTTTCAGATTCTTTGGGTAGAGTAAAAGAATGTATTTGGAAAACTCAAAATTATGAATATACAACAACATATACATATGATAAGTATCAAGTTATTAAAGAAGAAGATACACTTGGTAGAAGTATTGAATATGAATATGATTCGATGGGTAATGTTACAAGAATGCATACTAAAATAAATGGTAATAGTTATTCAGATAAAACATATGAATATGATGCATTAGGAAGATTATATAAAATTATTCAAGGTAATAATATAAAAACATATACGTATGATAATAATGGTAATATACGATTTGTAGAAAATAAAACTGTAAATACAATTAACGGTGTAGAAGAAGAAAATATTTTTGAAGATACAACTTATGTATATAGTTCAAGTGATGGAATTAAAGATAAATTAAGATGGACTAATAACAATTTAACACAAGAAGAACAAATACATCATTTTCTATATAAAAATACAGCTAACCCATTCTTACCTACACAGATGACAATCAATGGTGTACAAAAAGATTTAACATGGAATGGTAAAAACTTAACAAAAGTAGGTACTGATGTAACATATACTTATAATGCAAACGGAATTAGAACATCTAAAACAGTAGGCTCTACAGTTACAACATATGAACTTGAAGGAGATAAAATCGTACAAATGACTGTAACAAGTGGTACAAATGTTAAAAAACTAGATTTTATTTATGATGCTTCTAATATGTTAGTAGGAATTCAAACAATAGAAGGTGTATATTATTATGTAAGAGATGTGTTTGGAAATATTACAGGAATACTTGACGAAAATGGTAATTATGTGATAGAATATTATGTAGATGAATGGGGAAAATTAAGATTACCAATAGGCGAAAGTGTCATGGTAGAATGTATTGCAGCAGAATACAACCCATTTATTTATAAAGGTTATTACTATGATACAGAAACTCAGCTTTTCTATTGCAACTCTAGATATTATTCTCCAGAACTTTGTCGCTGGATTTCGCCTGATAGTATTGAATATTTAGACCCAGAAAGTATTAATGGACTTAACTTATATTGCTATTGTGAAAATAATCCTATTTATTATTATGATCCGAATGGGCATTCAGTTATAATGGCTATGTTAATAGGAGCCGGTATAGGCCTTGTTTTAGGTCTAGCTGGGCAACTAGTTGCAGATGTAGGACAAAATATTTTAGAAAAGCAATTGGATTTTTCTGAATGGGAATTATCTTCTTGGCAAACTTATGTTGGTGCAGGTCTGGGAGGTGCAATAGGAGGAGCTCTTACTCCATTTTTAAATCCTATTGCGACAGCTTTTATAACTGGTACAAGTTCTTCCATAATTGGAATGGGATTAGAAAAAATTACAGGCGCATCTGATTATTCTTTAGGTGATATATTTTTTACATCTTTTACATTGGGGACTATTTCTGGTATAACAGCCGGCGTCTTAGATAATGTTAAAATTCCTGGAATAACTTCTGGACGTGGAAGCTTAAGTGCTGTTCAAAAACAAATAAATACAAAATTAGTTAAAGGAACAATCAAAAATGTTTCAATGAACACTATAAGGAAAATGGCATTGCTCGAAATTGTCAATTCTATTCCATCTGCTATATATGGGATTCTTCTAAACGAAATGATGATTAATGCTAATTCTTAAAATCTTAGGAGGATTTTATGAAATTTTTTAAAAAAATTTTTTCTGTACAAACAAATGAAAAAAAGTATAAATATGAAATATTACCTTTTTGCATAT
Source organism: uncultured Staphylococcaceae bacterium (assembly GCA_964409955.1). Taxonomy (GTDB): domain Bacteria; phylum Bacillota_I; class Bacilli_A; order ML615J-28; family CAG-313; genus CAG-313. Next base: position 38,070 of record CAYPEY010000014.1, on the reverse strand, counting down.
TAACTATTTTTAATATTATAGTTTGTTTTATACTTAATTTCTTTAGTGGTACAAATATAATTTTATTAATAATTTACGTGATATATTTATATCAATTAGTTTTATTTTTTATTAGATTAACTTGTGTCATGGATAATAAAAAAACATATAAATATAAATTGGGAGTTGTTAAGTTTAAATTTTCTTCGATAAAAATAAGTATTGATGAAATAATTTTGTGGCTAGAATCATCAAAAATACCGGATACATTATATGTGAAGTCTTCTTTTGGAAATAGATATATAATTGAACTAGGGTTTGAAACAAATGGAATTAGAGGCAAATTTGTTAATAAAACTATTTGGTTTGATGATATAAAAGTTAGCTCTATAGAGTATTTCAAAGAATTAATAGAGATTAATCAATTATTAGATTTTAATCAGTGTATTGAAGTTGAAGCAATCACAGACTTTAGTGATCCCAAGTTGTTTTATAAAATTATTCAAGAAATAAATGATAATTAAGTTTATTTGAGTGAGATTGGAGAAATGGTCTGAAAAAAATAATAGTATTTTGAACAATAAACTATAGATAAAACACACAAAATATAGATATGTGAAAAATTCTAATTATAAAAACCTATTTGGAATTAGGCAACCTTATTTTATAAAAAAATTAAATTCGAAGATGTTATATCAATCAAAAAAATTGATTATAATGAGGTAGCTTTTGAGTTTGTTGTTACTACTAAAAATTTCGCAAGAAAAATGCCTTATGCATGATATATAAAAAGAAGACCAAATGAAAAAATAAAAACTAAAATAAAATAATTAAAACAAGATTTAATGAATATTTCTAATCAAAATTATTAATAAAACATAGAATTTAGACACTAACCACTTTAAAAGCAGTCATGCTTAAAACAGTATAGCTGCTTTTTTCTTTTTAATAAGAAGCAAAAAACGTGAGCAGCCAAATTGCTATATATATCCAAAAAAAGACAAATTTATAATACTTTTAAATTAATCCTATTGTATAAATGTTTATAAACAAATTAATAAAAAATGTGGTATAATTATTGTGTGAATCAATTGTCCACAATGAAATCGAAATTATGCTGCTTAAACGGGACTTATGATCGTGGGACAAATATATTATAGTTATGAACTTCGCTAGTTTATAAGTACAGATGGTATTGTATATTTAAACTCAGAAAGTATTAACGGATAAAATTTCTATTGTTATATAAAATAATCTAATATGAAAAATTAATAATTTACAAAATCTAAAATTGTCATCATCTTAATTATTCTGAACCTCATTGTAAAATAATTTTTTTTGTTACAGATTGGCCTAGTTTTCTAGTTTTATCAAATGATGACTTTGAAGCAATAAATTGGGGATTATCAGTATATAAAGGAAGTTATTATATTGATAAAGAAGAGAATCATTCTATATATTTTTCGTTAGGTAATATAGGTATATTTGCTGGTTTTGTTTTTCATAAAAATCCGTTCGAAGATAATAAAACTAGAACAGGGTTTGATGCGTCTGCTAATTTATTGAAATTGGATATGATGGAAGAATTATAGATGTTAGTGCGTCTCTATTAACAGGAGGAATGACATATCTGTTGAAAGATGGAGAGTTTAAATATAGCTTTTATGGCGGTTGGTTTGGTTGGTCAACCTCGATAGATTTTATAGAATTATTTAAATTGTTATTTGGAGGTGAATAAAAATGGGATGGCGTGGATTTAAAGGTGAAATTGATTCAGGAATGTTATTTAAAAAAATGTATTGTAAAAATTGTGGTACTAGACTTAAAATTAAAAAGAATACTAAAATAATTAATAAAGGTGATGAAGGCTATTCTAATAGAATTGCGGGGCATGCAATAGGGATGAGTTCTTATTATTCTGTAACATACATTTATTGTTGTCCTAATTGTGGCTTAGAAATAACTTATGATGAACAATGTGTTGTGGCTAAAAAGCAAAAAAAGCTAAAAAAGAAAATTCTTGATGAAGTAATTTAATTTTTTAAAATTTATTAGTTAAATTATAAACACATTATATAGTATATAGGGATAATCAAGATTATGATGTTGAAACCAATTTATTTCTAGTATCCTCAAGATACTATTCTCCAGAACTTGGAAGATTTATCCAACCTGCAGATGTTTCTAGTCTTAATCCACAATCTATTAATGGACTAAATCTATATACGTATGCTATTAATAATCCTATTGCTATCAAATATGATAGTTCTATTTCTAGTTATGGTAGTGGAATGGTTAGTTCTTTTATGGGAAATGGTGTAGTCAGTGGTGGATATCCTTCATCAGCTTCAAATGTTTTTTCTGTTAAATTTCCAAAACAAAATTGGTTATCGACAAGTGCAGATTTTGTCGCTAGTATGGCTGGAGCAATAAGTGTAATTAACTGGACTTCTAAAAACCCACAATTTTTTGAATTTTTTAATTACAATTACGGTATTACGAAACATCAAATGTTGAATAATCTAAAATCTCCATTAGTTAAGGTCGCAAAATGGTTTAGTTACGGAATAGTTGTATATGAAACTTATGATGATATTAAAGGACATATTCATTCAGGCGATTCTTGGCAAACAACCGTTTCTAGTGCGATTGTAACTGCTGGAGTAGGTGCATTCAATGTATGGGCTGCTGGTGAAATAGGTGCAGCAATTGGTGGCGCTATTGGAGGGGTTCCTGGATTTATTATTGGAACTGTAGCCGGTGTTGTTGGTGGTGTGATAATTAATGGAATATTTTATACAGAAATTAATGGTAAATCAATTTCTGGTTATATTGAAGATGGTATTGAAGGATTATTAGAATGGCTATTTTAAAAATTTGGAGGTAATATGAAAAAGTTTCATTCAATTAAGATTGTTATTTTATGTTTGGGAATGATGATAATTTTCTTATTAATTGCATTACACCTTTTTATTAATTATAATACTAATGGATTTATGACATTTATTGCTTTTGTTACTTTAACGTTTGCAATTGCGGCATTAGTAAAAATTTTGTATTACCTGATTATATTGAATTAACAGAGGATAAGGTCAAAATTCTAAATAATCCACTATTTGCTACTAATAAATTTTATGATCAAAAAAGAAATTTAATTTCATGGAATAATGAAATAAATTTAAAAGAAGTGGAAAAAATTGAAATAATTAAATTAACAAAAAATGATAAAAAGAAATATATTGGATATATTCATTTATTTAGTAAATATATAAAAGTATATATAAAAAATTCAAATGCAAATAAGTATATTTATATTTCAATATATACTAGGAAACAAATTATGAATCTTTTAAAATATTTTAATAAATAATTAACTAAACTTTATCTAGTATTAAGAGCGGGTATACTTTAATCGGTATATCTGCTTTTTTTCGAAAAGAAGCAAAAGTTGGGTATCCCAGTTGCTGCAAGTATTTCAAAAATACTGGCGTAGTGTTGTATTTTTCTTATCCTGCCTTAATATTAAGGCAGGATATAACAATTAAATAATAAATAAACAATAGATATGTCATAGAAAGTGTCATATCTTTTTTGTAACATTTTGACTTTCGTTCGAAATTTACATAAAAACGTAAAACTGTTTACTCCTTACTTTCCATATATGGTGAGGTTTTATTTTCTTCACAAGTATTTTTTTGTGAAAATTTGAGGAAAGGAGTTGATGTTGATGATTTAATTGCTTAAAAGTTAGATTAAAATGTAGTATTATACAAAGCAAATATATTTCAGCCACAAGCAAACATACAAGTAAATGATATTTAAATTAATATAGAAAGTGTGGCATATTGTCTTATTTTTAAGGCAGATAAGTAAAATCGTAACGTTTTTAGAATCTGGGAATGAGTATAATACAATTTAATTTTTTATAAAGATATAAATTAATAAATAGGTTACTTTTTTTGATAAATTATGCGTATAAGATTTAGTATAATAAACCTACATTATATAAGGAAAGGTATTTTTATATGCATAAAAAAATATTTATTTTATTTATTACTTTATTTAGTAGTTTATTTTTTCTTCCTTTTAAGGTTAACGCTAGTTCTAGTTTTACACAAGTATATGTTATATCGAGTTCTAATAGTTACAAAAAAGGTGATACAGTTGATGTTAGTATTAATTTAGATAATTTTGCAAAGCTTAGTGAAGTGAAGTTACAAGTTAAAATTGATTCTAGTTTATTAACTCCTGTTGTTATAGATGAAAAATGTTTTATGTTTTCTAATTCGTCTTTTTGTCAAAATGATATTATTAATGATTTTGTTGAAGAAAGTATTTTAAGACTTAGACTTATTAAAAGTGATGAATTAAGTGAGGGATATTGTTCTAGTTATAAAAACAATGTTTGTAGTTTCAAATTTATTGCAAATGTTGATATAGAAAATATTTTTGATTACTTTAGATTGGATAGTTTTGAAAGCGGTGGAATGAGCCTTTATTTGTTTGATACAAGTGATAATATCATAGAATATGAGGCAAGTTATAAAGAAAAGATAAATGTTAGTTGGGATATAGAAAAATATGTAATTGATGTATTTAGTGAGGTTCCTGTTTTTTTAAATGATATTATTATAAATAATAGGACAGAATCAGAGTATGAAGTATTAGAAGAAAAAAAGATAGATACTAATTTGATAGGATCGAAAAGTGTTCATATTGGAATATATGATAAAGCAACAGCAGATTATATAATTTTATCTAAAGTAGTAGAAGTTGTAGATAGAGTTTCACCTGTTATAGAAGTAGCAGAAAAAATTGAAATTGAAGATAAAATGTTAGAAGGGATAGATTTATTATCTTTTATAAATGCAAGTGATAATTATGATGAATCACCAAAAATTTCAGTAGAGTATTTTACTAAAGATTATATTAAACTTTCAAATTTGGAAGAATTTAAGGCTCATATTTTAAAATATAAGGAATCTTTTGTTAAATATATAGTAAAAGATACAAGTGAGAATGTTGTTGTTAGCGATTATATAAGTTTTGTTGTTATAGATACAACAGCGCCTATTGTAAATAAAATTGATAAAATAATTCTTCAAGATTATCAAGTAGATGAATTTGTTATAGATGTTTATTTTGATGTAAAAGATAATTATGATAATAATCCGACTCTTGTTGTTAATTATTTACTTGATAAGAATTATTCATTTGATGAAATTAAAGAAATGTTAAAAAAGGGGAAAGATATAGATGCGGAATATTATGGGGTTGATGATGTAAATAATAAAGGGGATGCTAATAAATTATTAATAACAGTAATTGATACAACATGCCCTACTCTTGAAGTAAATGATATAGAAGTAAATGATGTTGATTTTTTTAATATTAATTTTTTAGATAGTGTTAAAGTAAGTGATAACTTTGAAAAAGAAGTAACGCTTGTTACCTTATATTATATAGATAGTGAAATTGTTGAATATAGTCAATTTGAAGAAGAAGTGTTAAGAGGTGGAAGTGGTTATATATTGTATGAAGCTTTTGATAGCTTTGGAAATACGAGCGGTAAAAAGAAACAAATGGTAAATGTTATTGATACGACTTTACCAATAGTAGAAATAGAGAATATTGAAGAAGGAAAAACTTATTTGGTGCTTAATGAAATAAAATATAACGCGAGTGACAATTTTACCGGTTATAAGGTGGATGCTTATTTGGATGGTGAAATTTATTCAAGTCAAGAAATAACTATAGGAGACCACGTATTTAAAGTAGTCGCAACAGATTCAAGTGGTAACGAAAGTGTTAAAGAAGTTAAATTTAAGGTAGTTGAAAATAACATAATTAATAATTATATGGTTAACTATTTTGAAATCGTTATTATTGTTGGTGCATTACTACTGATAACTATCTTTATTATTGTTATGAGAATAATTATGAGTAAGGGGAAGAAAAAAGTGAATAATCATTTTTCTTTATAAAAAAAGTCGAATGTGTTATAATATGTATGAATTATGACCAAATAAAGGGAGGCCTTTAAAATATGTGTAAAAAATGTTATGTATCAACACCAATTTATTATGCTAGCGGTAATGTGCAAATCGGGAACAGTTATACAACTGTTGCATGCGATGTATATGCTAGATTCAATCGTCAAATGGGAAGAAAAACTTTCTATTTAACAGGAATGGATGAACATGGTCAAAAAATAGAAGAAGCAGCAGGAAAACTTGGAATCACTCCACAAGCATTAGTTGATAAAGTTGCAGATGAAACAAAAGCTTTATGGAAGACGATGTTAATCGATTACGATTACTTTGTAAGAACTACAGATAAGAATCATGAAGATGCTGTTCAAAAAGTATTTGAACAATTACTTGCTCAAGATGATATTTATCTTGGATCTTACACAGGACATTATTGTGTTTCATGTGAAACTTTCTTTACTAAATCACAACTTGCGGAAGGGGAAACTTGTCCTGATTGTGGAAAACCAACAAAATTAGTTGCCGAAGAAAGTTATTTCTTAAGACTTAAAAAATATGCTGATAAATTATTAGATTATATTAATACTCATCCAGATTTCATTCAACCAGCAACAAGAAGAAATGAAGTAGTTTCTTTTATTGAATCTGGTCTTGAAGACTTATGTGTAAGTAGAACTTCATTTGAATGGGGAATTAAAGTACCATCTAATCCAAAACATGTTATTTATGTTTGGATAGATGCATTATTTAACTATTTAACTGCACTTGGTTATAAAAGCGATGATGAGTCATTATATAATGAATTTTGGCTTGAAAATGATAATGCATGTCATGTAGTTGGTAAAGATATTTTAAGATTCCATGCGATTTATTGGCCAATTATGTTAATGGCATTAAATATTCCACTTAACTTTAAATTATATGTTCATGGATGGATTTTAACTAAAGAAGGTAAGATGTCTAAATCTCGTGGAAATGCCGTATATCCAATGGATTTAATTAGTAAATATGGAGTTGATTCTGTTAGATATTATCTTGCAAAAGAACTTCCACTTGGTAATGATGGCTTATTTAGCTATGAAAGATTTATTGAACGTTATAATACAGAACTTGCAAATGATTTAGGTAATTTAGTTTCAAGAAGTGTATCAATGGTAGATAAATACTTTGGAGGAAATATTCCAACAAGTCCAGTTGATAAAACTGAATTTGATGATTCGCTTGTTGAAGTTGCAAATAACGCGATTAAAGAAACAATTGAATGCTTTGATAACTTTAGATTACAAGATGGAATTAATGCTACATGGACTTTTGTAAGACGTGTTAATAAATATATAGATGAAACAGCACCTTGGGTTCTTGCTAAATCAGAAGAAACAAAAGGGCGTCTTGCAACTGTAATGTATCATTTAGTTGAATCATTAAGAGTAATTTCAGTACTTACTGCTCCCTATTTAACAGATACATATGCAAAAATTTTAAAAGCTATTGGTAAAGAAAATGCATCTATTTCTTTAGTTGATCTTGCCTTTGGTGAATCTTTTGAAAATTGTAAAACTTGTAAGGTTGATGCTTTATTTAAAAGATTAGATTTAGCTGAAGAACTTGCAAAACTAGAAGAAGAAAAGAAAGCAAAAGAAAAAGTGGCTGAAAAAGCAAGTGTAAAAGAGGAAAAAGTTGCTGAGATAACAATTGAAGATTTCGCAAAAGTATCCCTAATGGTAGGAGAAATTGTTGAATCAAAACTACATCCTAATGCGGAAAAACTACTTGTATCACAAATTAAGATTGGTGATGAAGTGAGACAAATCGTATCAGGAATTGCAAAATTCTATAAACCAGAAGAAATAGTTGGTAAAAAAGTTATAGTAGTTACTAATTTAAAACCGGTTAAAATACGTGGCGTTGAGTCTAATGGTATGGTGTTATGCGCTGCAGATGGTGATAATTTAGAATTATTAGAAGCTGTTAAAGCTAATTCTGGTTCAACAGTTAGATAACATTAAAAAGACTACATAATAGGTCTATGGAGTAAAAATGTCAAAAGAAACAATAGTTGAATTTGAAGAAGTTAAACCTTCGAGAAAAATAAAAACTGAAGCAGAACAAAAAAATGAAAAAAAATGGCGTAAGTCTATTTTTGATGTAGTACTAGGAAGCGTAATATATTCGTTTGGAGTTGTTTGGATCTTACAACTTTGTGGATTCTTTTCAGGCGGTGTAACAGGAACATCTCAATTGATTGTCGGTTTTGTAGGTAAATTTACCAATGTCAGTGAGATAGAAAGATTTTTAGGAATATTTGTTGCATTAATAAATTTACCGCTATTGCTAATAGGATGGCGTGGGGTAAGTAGAAGATTTGCGATTTTAACAGTTATGTCAATTGCAATTCAGACTGTACTTATGTCTTTATTAACCAACTTTACAGTAAGTCCGTTTATTTTCTTTGTATCACTTGGAGAAGAAGCAAATAACTTGGGTCTTGTTGATTTATTAAGAAGTGGTTTAAATATTGGAAATAATCCTGAAAACCTTGTGTTAAAAGAAATGTATATGGCTAATATGCATTCTGGGACAAAATTGATGTATGCGATAATTGGTGGTATAGTAACAGGTGCTGGTGCAGCAATTTGCCTAAAAGGTGGCGGCTCAACAGGTGGTATGGATATAATTTCAAATTATTTAGTTATGAAAAAACGTATTGCTTTTACAAAATATCAAACAATAGTTGATACGACTATCATTTGTTTATCGGCTTTAATTAATGTTGAAAATGTATTATATACTTTAGTTCGTTTAATTGTTTATTTAAAAACTATTCAATATATTTATAAAACTTATCAAACTAATATGATTCAAATAATCACAACAAAAGGTGATGAAATCAAAAAAGCATTGCTTGAAAACTTTAATCACAGTATGACAATATACAATGCTATAGGTGGTTATACTAATACAGGTAAAACTGTAATCGAAGTTTATGTTAATACTTTCGAGGTTTATGAATATTTAGATGTTGTTAAAAAGACCGATCCAAAAGCGTTTGTAGGCATTACAAAAATACAACAAATTAGCGGTAATTATGTACAAAGAACTATAATATAAAAAAGGGTAATTGGTTTGACAAAATCCACCTATTAGTGTATAATAAGTACGATACATTTAGTCGAGAGACTTTAAACCCACAAACTTAAGCCCTCAATTTAAGAAATTTAGGAGGAAATTAAATTATGCGTACAACTTATATGGATACAGTAGAAAGCGCAAGAGAAAATCGTAAATGGTATGTAATTGATGCAACTGACCTTGTATTAGGTCGTATGAGTGTTGCGGTTGCAACTGTTTTAAAAGGTAAACACAAACCTACTTATACACCACACATCGATGGTGGAGATTACGTTATCGTAGTAAATGCTGAAAAAGTAGCTTTAACAGGTAACAAATTAAACGGTAAAAAGTACTACCGTCATTCACAATATGCAGGTGGATTAAAAGTACGTACTGCTGGTGAAATGTTAGAAAAACAACCACAAAAAATTGTAGAATTAGCTGTAAGAGGCATGCTTCCAAAAGGTCCTCAAGGTGATAATATGTATCGCCGTCTTTACGTTTATGTAGGACCAAATCATGAACAAGGTGCTCAAAAACCTGAAGCATTCCCACTTGAAGTTAAATAGGAGGATTAGAACATGGAAAAAACAGTTTATCAAGCAACTGGTCGTCGTAAAAGTTCTGTTGCAAGAGTACGTTTAGTACCAGGTAATGGAAAATTTGTAGTTAACGATCGTAATTTCGTTGAATATATTCCTTCTGCTGCAATTCGTTTAGACGTTTTACAACCATTAAATATCACTGAAACTGCAACTCAATATGATATTTATGTAAACGTTAATGGCGGTGGAATTAGTGGTCAAGCAGGAGCTATCCGTCTTGGAATTAGCCGTGCTTTATTACTTGTAAACCCTGATTACCGTCCAGCTCTTAAAAAAGCAGGTTTACTTACTCGTGACCCTCGTTCAACAGAACGTAAGAAATATGGTCTTCGTAAGGCACGTCGTGCACCTCAATTCTCAAAACGTTAATTGTATCAATTATTATACGTTTAGTTTATGTTTATTTAAGACCACAAAAGATTTTTTGTGGTCTTATTTTTTCTATTAAAATAAAATGGAGGTTATATATCTATGAATAAAAAATTAATAATCGGAATATCTATGTTTTTAGGTGGTATCATCGGAAGTGGATTGTTTGCTATTGGCCAAGCAGTATCAAACATCGTTAAAATGATGGGTGATAAACAACAAAATTTATGTGGAGTATTATGTTTTTGTTCTCTAATTGTTTTTGTTATTGGTCTTGGTATTATGATTAAAGAATTACTTCAAAAAGATAAATAGGAGATTTTAAAATGATTGAAAAAGATAATGTAAAATTATATAATTCTTTAACAAATAAAGTTGAAGAATTTAAACCGATTAAAGAAAATGAAGTATCAATGTATGTGTGTGGACCAACAGTTTATAACCATATGCATATTGGCAATGCAAGACCTGTTATCTTTTTTGATACAGTAAAAAGATTCTTAGAATACATCGGTTATAATGTAAAAATGGTATCTAACTTCACAGATATAGATGATAAAATTATCAAAAAAGCAAAAGAAGAAGGTACTAGCGAAGAAGAAGTTAGTGAAAAATATATTTATGAGTATTTAAAAGCTTGTGATAAAATCGGTTGTTCAAATGATGTAATTCATCCAAAAGTTACCGAAAACATTGAAGATATAATTGAGTTTATTGACGAACTTGTAAAGAATAATCATGCTTATCAAAACGGCGATGATGTTTATTTTGATGTAAGAAGTATTGAAGATTATGGAATTTTAAGTAATCAAAAACTTGATAATTTAGAAAGTGGATCTAGAATTGATGTAAACTTAAATAAAAAAGATCCTGCTGACTTTACGCTTTGGAAAAAAACTAAAGATGAAGGCAAAAAATGGGACAGTCCATTTGGTATGGGAAGACCTGGTTGGCACACTGAATGTGTAGTTATGATTGATAAAATCTTTGGTGGAAAAATTGATATTCATGGTGGAGGTAATGATTTAAAATTCCCTCATCATGAAAATGAAATTGCTCAATCACTAGCTTTACATAAACATGCTATAGCAAATTATTGGATTCATAATGCAAGAATTGATTTAAGTGGTGAAAAAATGAGTAAGTCGCTTGGCAATGTTGTATGGCTAAAAGATATTATCACTGAATATCATCCATATGCATATCGTTTATTTGTGCTTGCTAATCATTATCGTCAAACAATTAATTATTCAGAAGAGTTAATGAAGAAAATGGTTGCGGAATGGGAAAGGATTGAAAAAGCTTATTTCTCATTAGAACGTCAACTTGAACTTCGTAATTCTAATTTTAATGGGCAAGTGCTTCCTATAATGGATGATTTCTTAAAAGAGATGGCATATGATTTAAATACTGCAAATGCTTTAAGTGTGCTTTATACAATGTTAAAACAAATTAATAAAAATTTAAGAGACCCTAGTGTATCTCTTGAAATATTAGAAAATGATTATAAAACTATTTCTGATATGTTAGATATTTTTGGAATTAAATTAAAAATTGAAAAATTATCGTCTGATGAATTAGAAATTGTAAAAGCATGGAATAAAGCTCGTAATGAAAAGAACTTCGAAGAAGCAGACAAATTAAGAAGTTTGATTGTTGAAAAAGGAATTCGTTTATAATGAATTATGAATTATTGAATGGTAGTAACCTTGCTTATATTGGGGATGCTTATTATGAACTTTGTGTAAGACGCCACCTAATAGAAAAAGGAATTACTAAAAATCATGAGTTAAGAAAAATTAGCATTAATTATGTTAGTGCTAATGCTCATAAAAAAATTTATGATAAACTTTGTGATAAACTAACAGAAGAAGAAATTAAAATCTTTAATCGTGGTAGAAATAATGCACCTAGGGGTTATCGTAAAAATGTTGACAAAGGTGCTTATGTTGTGTCAAGTGGATTAGAGGCAGTGATAGGCTATTTGTACTTAAAAGGTTTCCAAGAAAGACTTGATAGCCTAATTTTAGAAATGTTTGGAATTGTAGAAAGTGGTGATTAATTTGTATATTTATGGGAAGAATACTGTAAATGAAGCGTTAAAAACTAATAAAAGTATTGAAACACTATATTTAACAGCAAATAATAATGAAAACTATAAATATGAAAAGATTGCTGATACTAAAGGAATAAAACTGGTTTTTTATCCAACAAATAAAATGAATGAAAAATTCGGCAAAAATCACCAAGGAATAGTTGCTGAAATAAAAGACTATGATTATTATCCGCTTGAAAAACTTATTAAAGATAATGCAAATAAAGAAGATGTTGCACTTGCTATTTTAGATGGGTTAGAAGATCCACATAATTTAGGCGCAATAATGAGAACTGCAGATGCAGCAGGTATTGATGGAATCGTTATTCCTAAAAATAGAAGTGTAGGGCTTAATGCAACAGTTGCAAAAGTATCAACAGGAGCTATTGAACATGTAAAAGTGGTACAAGTTGCAAATCTTGTTCAAACAATAGGTAAGTTAAAAGATAATGGCTATTGGGTAATAGGCCTTGATATGGATGGATCAACAGATTATAAAACGCATGATTATAAGGGGAAAATTGCGGTTGTTATAGGATCTGAGGGTAAAGGAATTTCAAGACTTGTTAAAGAAAATTGTGATTATAATGTACATATTCCAATGGTAGGACATGTTACATCACTTAATGCTTCTGTTAGCGCAAGTTTATTGTTTTATGAAATTTTAAGAAATAGATAAAAAACATTAATGGGGGAATGTTTTGTGTATAATGATAATGAATTGTTATACTTAATTTCGGAAAATGATGATGAAGCTTTAGAAAAGTTGATTGAAAAATATAAACCTTTAATAAAATCAAAAATATATTTGTTTAATATAGAAGATTCTAAAAAAGATGATGCTTTACAAATAGGTATGGAAACTTTATATAAAGCAATTGAGTTTTTTCAAACTGAACAAAGAATGAGTTTCAATCGTTTTTTTGAATTATTGTTAGAAAGAAAATTTATTGATATGTATCGCCATGATAAACAACGTAATAATATTATTTATGATGATGAAATTGTGAATAAAGCTATAGATAGTTATACAATAAAAGAAACTGAAAAATATTATTATTTTAAAAATGAATTATCTGAACTAGAAAAAGTGGTTTTTCAAAAACTATATTTAGAAAAAAAGAGAATTTCTGATATTGCAAAGGAGCTATCCTGTGATAGAAAAAAGGTTTATGATGCGATAAATAGAATAAAAAGAAAGAGTGCTTAAATTGCAGTTTTAAACGTTTGACAATTAAAGGCTTTTTTAGTATAATAAATGGGTGAGGTTATATTATGAGAGAAAAGGTAATACTCGTTTGCGAAGAATGTTTGTCTCGCAACTATATAACAGAAAAAAATAAACTTAATACTACTGAACGAGTAGTAATTAAGAAGTATTGTAAGAGATGTAATAAACATACAATACATAAGGAAACTAAATAGGAGGGCTATTATGGCTGAAAAAGTAAAAGCAGAAAAAAAGAGTCGTGTAATTGAATATCTTTTATCTGAACATAAAATTGAAAATTATTTACTATTATTCTTAGGAATTTTTGCAATTGAAATTGGTGTAATTTTATTACAAGGAACACTTTTAACAATTCCAGAAGAAACTTGGTTAATTGGTGGAACTTTAAATACTAAAATTTTATGTTGGGTTTTAATTGGTCTTGGAACAATCTCAATTGGTATTGTTGCTTCATCATTCTATTATCCTTCATTTGCAGAAATCAAACACATTAAAGGATTAAAAGCAAAAGAATTCTTATTTAATGTTTTAAAAGTAGTAGTATTCTCAGTTGTTCTTGCTTTATTCTTTGTTGGATGTGACTTTGTTATCGAAAAAATTCAACAATTAATTTCAGATAAATTATACTAGGAGTCAACATGTATAACGAAGATATCGATAATGAAAACGAAAGAGCTTGGTATATAATTCAATCATATGCTGGAATGGAACAAGCTGCTAAACGTAACCTAGAGAGAAGAATTATTTCTATGAATATGCAAGATTATATTTTCAATGTGCTTATTCCAGAAGAAATTCATCTTGAAAAAAAGGCTAATGGAGAAATGAAAGAAGTAGTTGAAAATCCATATCCTGGGTATATTTTTGTTGATATGATTGTAACTGATGAATCTTGGTTTATTGTTAGAAATACTCCAATGGTTACAGGGTTCTTAGGTTCAAGTGGTAACCGTGCTAAACCAGTTCCTGTTCCTATGTATGAAATGGCTCCAATCTTAAAGAAATGTGGAGTTACAATTGAATCTAATATTAAATTTAAAGTGGGAGATACTGTAAGAGTTATTTCTGAAACATTCATGGGTCAAGAAGTAGTTGTAGAAAGTATCGATCATGAAAATCAAATGGTAACAGTCTTAATTGATATGTTTGGACGTCAAACTCCAAATGAATTAAGATTTGATGAAGTAGAACCAGTAGATAAATAAGTAGGTAATAAATACCTACTTTTTTTAAAAAAAACGAGGAGGTGTAAGGTTGTGGGAAGGCCAAAAGGAAGTAAAAACAAAAAAACTCTAGAAAAGATGAAAAAAGAAGCATTAAAAAGAACACCTAAAAAAGTGCTTATTATTTGTTGTATAGTATTATTTATAGGACTGTTTATTTGGGGCTTTTTTAACAAAGATTTAATTTTATCGTATTTTAACGATGATACACCAGAAATTAAAGTAGTAGGAGATGTTGCATATTTAGTAGAAGAAGGAACTATTACGGAAGAAGTAAAAGTGACTTTCTTAGAACTTTTTGGGAATAATAGTGACCCGCAAATAGGGGATTCGGTTTTTATTGAATGTGGTGACATAGATATTTTAATAGATGCTGGAAAACAAGGAAGTGGTTCTAATACGGTAGTTCCTTATTTAGAAGAACATGTTGAAGATAATGTGTTAGAACTTGTAGTAATAACACATTCGGATGCAGACCATTTAGGTGGAATGTTAGGTTTATCATCTAGCTATGGTGCTTTAGAAATTCCTGGTTTTACGTATCTTTATTTGATAGATTATGGTTATGAGCATACAAGTAATCTTCATAAAAATTATATCGAATTAAGAGACTCACTTGTAAATGATGGAACAGTAAATTATAGCATGCATAATGTATTTGGAAATGAACAAAAAGATTATGCGGCATCGCGTTTTTATTTAGGAGTTGATACTTATCTTGATTTTCTAGATTATAAAACATATGCTATAGATGATGAAGATGATCCTAATGAAAGATCGGTTGCTTGCCTTTTAACCCACTATGAGAATAGAATGCTGTTCTGTGGAGATGCTGAAAAAAATGAAGAAAAATATTTGCTTGATTTGAATATTGGTAAAGTTGATTTGTTCAAAGCGAATCATCATGGTTCTCCGACTTCAAATACGGTTGATTTTTTGGATAATATTGATCCTGAATATATTGTTATAACATCTAATGAAGAAAATGAATATGAGCTTCCTAAAAAGGTAATAGTTGCTAGATTTAATGAATATACAGAAAATGTTTATGCGACTTTTTCAAGTGGAAATATAACTTTTGTATCTAAAAATAATGATTTGACGGTATCATCAACAAGAACTTTAATACCAGTAGATGAATCTGAATGGTATTTAAGAGATGATCCGGATAATCCGAGGTAGGAGGAAAGTGTGAAATATATACAATATGAAGATAAGTATTTAGACCAAATATATGCTTTACATCAAAGTTTAGTTGAAGAAGAAAAATTCTTTAAAGAATTGTCGAAAGAAGAGTTTGTAAATCTGATGATGAATAATGCTAACTTTAAGAAAGATGGGACTTTTGTTGCGTTAGAAGGCGAAAAAGTAGTAGGATTTATTAGTGGATTAACTCGCGAAATAGATAAAAATAACCCATCTTCATCAGGCCTTATCCATACTTTAATAGTTTCTAAAGAATATAGAAGACAAGGAATTGCAACTAAACTTTTACAATTGTTGGAAGAATATTTTAGAAACGAAGGAAAAACATCTGCTAGGTTTGTATTTTTAAGCGGCATTAATTGGCCTTGGTATGCAAAAACAGAACTAGGATATTTGCATCCAGGTGCACCTGCTGTAAGAATCAATTCGCCAATGTATTTGTTTTTATATAAGAATGACTATGTTGTTAATAGTATCCACGAAGGCTTTTGTTTGGATTTAGTTGGGTACAAAATGCCGGAAAAAGTCGAAAAGCAAATAAAAGAAAATTTAGAAAAAAATCTTGTTGTTGAGGTGTATGATTCTGAAAAACATTATGGAATTGATGAGTTCTGTAATCAAATAGATAACCCTGGATTTGCTTCGTCAATTAAATATAATCTAAATTTAAAAAAACCAAAACCTTTTTTAGTTGCATCAGACAATGGTAAAGTTGTGGGCTGGACTGGCGCAATGTATACAGAAGCAACAGGAAGGGGGCATTTAGATGGAATCTGTGTACACCCTGAATATAGAAAAAATGGACTTGGAAAAATCTTGTTTGCTAAACTTTGTGAATATTTAGCAAATGATGGATCAAAATATATGACATTTTTTACGGGACTTGATAATCCTGCTCGTTATATTTATTTATCTAATGGCTTTAAAGTAGTACAAAGTTTTGCGGATATGAAGAAAGTTTTTAAATAAAAAATAAGCTCTAAAACTATTATTATGTGGTTTTAGAGTTTTTTCTTGCTGTTATAATTAAATAAGAGTGTTTTAGTTGAATTATTTGCAAAAATTTTGTATAATATTAACTGCGTGCAATGACGCTTTATACTATGAATTATTTAAAAGTGTGGGAGAACATCATAGTGTTCATAAACCACATCACGGACAAAATAAGGAGGTGTGTCACGTGGCAGCTAAAGAAAAGAAGGTAAAAAAAGTTGTTAAACTTCAAATCCCTGCGGGTAAAGCTAATCCGGCTCCACCAGTTGGACCAGCATTAGGGCAAGCAGGTGTTAACATTCAACAATTCTGTAGCCAATTCAACGATAAGACAGCTAACATGGCAGGATATGTAATTCCAGTTGAAATTTCAGTTTATGAAGATCGTAGTTTCACTTTCATTACAAAAACTCCACCAGCATCTGACTTATTAAAGAAAGCAGCAGGTGTTTCTAAAGGTTCTAACAATTCTAAAAAGAACAAAGTTGCAACTATCAGTCAAGCTAAATTAATGGAAATTGCTCAAATGAAGATGCCAGATTTAAATGCTTATACTGTTGAAGCAGCAGCAAAAATCGTAGAAGGAACTGCTAGAAATATGGGAATCGTTGTAGAAAAATAGTTCTATATTCTCTTTAAAAACGGATTGATTTAAATCGATCTTGTGGGAGGAGATTCCGTTAGACCACATTTAGGAGGTAAATTAACAAATGGCAAAAAGAGGTAAAAAATATCAAGAAGCTTTAAAACTAGTTAATCGTGCAGAAAAATATTCATTAGAAGCTGCAGTAGAACTAGTTAAAAAAACAAATACAGCTAAGTTTGATGCTACAGTAGAAGTTGCATTCAAATTAAACATTGACCCTCGTAAAGCTGAACAAAACTTACGTGGAGCAGTTTCACTTCCAAATGGAACTGGTAAAACTGTAAGAGTTTTAGTTATTGCTAAAGGTGCAAAAGCTCAAGAAGCTTTAGCAGCTGGTGCAGATTATGCAGGTGATGCTGAATATCTTGAAAAGATTAAAGCAGGTTGGTTTGAATTTGATACAATTATCGCTACTCCAGATATGATGGGTGAACTTGGTAAATTAGGACGTGTTTTAGGTCCTAAAGGTTTAATGCCAAACCCTAAAACTGGTACTGTAACAATGAACATTGAACAAACAGTTAAAGAATTCAAAGCTGGTAAAGTTGAATATCGTACTGATAAAGTAGGTAACATTCAAGTTCCAGTTGGAAAAGTTTCTTTCTCTAACGAAAAATTAGCTGAAAATATTCAAGCTATTTACAAACAAATCGTAAGAATTAAACCACAAACTGTTAAAGGTGTTTATATTCAAAACTTAACAATTACTTCAACTATGGGCCCTGGAATTAAAGTTAATCCAGACCAAGTTGCATAATACAATTTAAAAAATAAAAATTCATAATATAAAAGTAGTATAAAAGTCTCTGCCGTAGACAGTAGGTGCAATTAGGATAAGGCAGCCTAAGAGCTTAATTTCCTACCGAGGAACAAATCTTTTCTTTCAAAAATTGAAAGAACAAATTTTTCAGGAGGTGAAAACAATGAATGAAGCGACAATCGCTAAAAAACATGAAGAGGTCCAAGTAGTTAGAGAAAAAATCGCTAAAGCTGGATCAACATTATTCGTTGATTACCTAGGATTAACTGTAGCTGAAGTTACTGAACTTCGTGTTAAGCTACATGCTGAAAACTGTGAAATGAAAGTTGTTAAAAACAACATCTTACGCCGTGCAACTGCAGAAGAAGGGTTTGCAAGTGTAGAAGAACATCTTGTAGGTCCAAGTGCTATTATCACTGGTGCAGATGAAGTTACTGCTGCAAAAATTGTTTACGATTTTGCAAAAGGTCATGAAAAATTATCTGTTAAAGCAGGTATCGTAGATGGCCAAGTAACTAGTGAAAATGATTTAAAAGCATTATCACAATTACCAAACAAAGAAGGTATGTTATCTATGTTACTAAGTGTGCTTCAAGCACCTATCCGCAATATTGCTTGCGTTATTAAAGCAGTATCAGAAAAAGAAAATTAATTAGGAGGAACAAACGAAATGGCAAAAATCAATAAAGAAGAATTTATCGCGTCTTTAAAAGAAATGAGCGTATTAGAATTAAATGAATTAGTAAAAGCAATCGAAGAAGAATTCGGTGTTACAGCAGCAGCTCCAGTAGCAGTAGTAGCTGGTGGTGCAGCAGCAGTTGAAGAAGGACCAAGCGAAGTTAACGTTATCTTAACAAGTGCTGGTGCATCTAAACTTGGTGTTATCAAAGTTGTTCGTGAAATCACTGGTCTTGGATTAAAAGAAGCTAAAGATTTAGTTGACAACGCTCCAAAAGCTGTTAAAGAAAAAGTTTCACCAGAAGAAGCTGAAGCTGTTAAAGCTAAATTAGTTGAAGCTGGTGCAGAAGTAGAAATTAAATAGTTTCTATAGACGCTAAAATTTAAAGCTCGAGTAAAACTCGGGCTTTTTATTTGCTAAATAGGAAAACAAATTGTATAATTATTACAAAAATAGTTATGAGGTCAGTAAAATGAGTAATCATTATTATGAAAACAATGATAAATTAGATAGCAATGAAGTTGTTATTTCTTATTATTTTAAAGGAATCACGATGAAATTTACAACTGATATTGGCGTTTTTTCAAAATCTGGGGTTGATTTTGGTAGTAGTTTGTTGTTAAAAACTATGAAATTTGATGGAGTAAAAACAGTTCTTGATGTGGGCTGTGGTTATGGAACAATCGGACTAACAATTGCAAAAACTCATCCTGAATTGAATGTCCAAATGGTTGATGTAAATGATCGTGCTATTAAATTAGCGTGTAAAAATAAGGTGCTAAATGGTATTGATAACGCGGAAATATTCGCTAGTAATATTTATGAAAACATAAATAAAAAATTCGACTTGATAGTTAGTAACCCACCAATTCGTGCGGGTAAAAAGATTGTTCATGAAATATCTAAATCTTCCTTTGAACACTTAAATGAAGGCGGTAGTTACTGGTGTGTTATTCAGAAGAAACAAGGCGCAGAGTCTTTATTCAAGGCATTGCTTGAGGTGTTTCCTAGTGTTGAAACAGTAGAAAAAGACAAAGGATATTGGATAATTTGTGCTAAAAAATAAGCAAAATATAAATATAAAAAACATGTTTTGGTAAGTCGAAACATGTTTTTTTATGATTATTTTTTTGTCAAGTCCTAAATTTCCTAAATAAAAATTAAAAAAAGTGCTTTTTTAGTTGACAAAAATTAGTATTTGTTTTATAATATGTAAGATACGATACAATGCGGTATAATGCATATTTTTTGCTGTTTTGTATGACTCGAAATTTTAAAAATGAGGTGAATGATTTGAGTTACAAAAATGTCCAATATGGAAGAACTAGAGTTCGTCGTAATTATGCAAGTGTTCAAACTAATGTAGAATTACCTAACTTAATCGAAATTCAAACTAAATCTTTTGAATGGTTTATGAAGGATGGGTTAGCTGCATTATTTAAAGAACTATCGCCAATCAAAGATCATGGTGATGGTGAAAAGTTTGAATTACACTTTGGTGAGCATGAATTTGATGAACCTAAGTATTCAATTAAAGAAGCAAAAATTCATAAAGTAAACTATTCAAGAGCATTAAGAGTTAATGTAGGACTTGAAAATAAAGAAACTGGTGAATTTAAAGATGATAAAATCTTTATGGGTGAAATTCCAGTAATGACTCCTTGGGGAACATTTATTTTCAATGGTTCTGAACGTGTAGTTGTTACACAAATTGTTCGTTCTGCTGGTGTTTTCTTCTCTGAAGAAGTAGATAAAAAAACAGGCCGTTCAATTTTCTCAGGGCAAATCATACCTACTCGTGGTGCTTGGATTGAGTTTGAAAAAAGTAATAAAGATATTTGGTTCTCAAAATTAGACCGTTCTAAAAAAATATGTTTACCTACTTTCATTCGTGCTCTTGGTGTTAAGAGTAATGCGAAAATGGTTGATTTATTTATCGGCGAAAATGATGAAGTTGCACCTCGTCCAGCAAATGTAATTGAACTGTTAGAAAATAGCTTCGCAAAAGATGAATCTTATGGTGAAGATGATGCAGTAAAGAAATTATATGATACTTTAAGACCTGGTGAAAAAACTTCTGCTGATACAGCTCGTAAATTTATTGCTAGCCGTTTATTTGAAGTTCGTCGCTACGATCTTGCAAAAGTAGGACGTTACAAAATTAATAAAAAGTTAGACGTTGTTTCACGTGCAATAGGACATCGTTTAGCTTACGATTTAATTGACAAAAACACAGGCGAAGTGTTAATGGCTAAAGGTACAGAAATCTCATATCGTAAAGATCCAAAAACTGGTGTTAGCACAGCTGAGTTATTAAGTCAATATCGTGAACATTATAGAAAAGTTTATGAATATGAAATCACTTTAGATGGAGAAAATATTACTTTAGAAACTTTAGACGTTTTAGTTAAAACAAATGAAGGGGATATTAAAGTAAGAATTCTTGGTAACAATCAATTAGAAGATGCATGCCATGTTGTTTTATCTGATATTTTCGCAACAATCAGTTACTATATGAACTTACACGCAGGTGTTGGAAAAGTAGTAGGTAAGATAGACGATATCGACCATTTAAGTAACCGTCGTTTGCGTTTGATTGGTGAACAATTACAAAACCAATTCCGTATTGGTATGATGAAAGTTGAAAAGAATATTCGTGATAGAATGTCTACATCTGCTGAAACAAAGAGTGTTACTCCTCAAAGTTTAATTAATATTAGACCTTTAAGTTCACAATTTAGAGAATTCTTTGGTAGTAGCCAATTATCACAATTCATGGATCAAATTAATCCATTATCAGAAATTACTCATAAACGTCGTTTATCTGCCTTAGGTCAAGGTGGTATCTCTCGTGATAGAGCTGGTTTCGAAGTGCGTGACGTTCATTCATCACACTATGGAAGAATTTGCCCAGTAGAAACTCCGGAAGGTCAAAACATCGGGTTAATTAACTCTCTTGCATCTTATGCTAAAACAGATGAATTTGGATTTATTGAAACTCCATATTTAGTAGTTAATAAAGATCGTGAAAATAAACTTGCTATCATTACAGAAGAAGTTAAATATTTTACAGCTGACCGTGAAGAAGAATTTGTAATTGCTGAAGCCAACGTTAACATGGGTAAAGATGAAAAAACAGGTCAACTTGTTATTTTAGACGAAAAAGTTATTGCTCGTCAACACGGTGAATTCATTGAAACAGATCGTATGAATGTTGATTTAATTGACGTATCACCAAAACAAGTTGTTGCGGTTTCTACAGCATGTATTCCATTCCTTGAACACGATGATACAACTCGTGCACTGATGGGTGCGAACATGCAACGTCAAGCTATTCCACTATTAAAACCAGAAGCTCCTTTTGTTGGTACTGGTATTGAATATAAGACTGCAAAAGATTCAGGTGTAGCTATTTGTTCTGATACAGATGGTGTTGTAGAATATGTTGATGGTATTAAAATTACTGTAAGAGATACTGAAGGTAAAATTCATAGTTATGAAATGAATAAATATGAACGTTCAAATCACTCTACTTGCGTTAACCAAAGACCAATTGTGGTTCCTGGTGAAGTAGTTAAGAAAGGCGATGTTCTTGCTGATGGTTCTTCAATGGTTCAAGGTGAACTTGCCTTAGGACGTAATGTTGTTATCGCATTCATGACATGGAATGGTTATAACTTTGAAGATGCTGTTATCATGAGTGAAAGACTTGTTCAAGATGATGTTTATACATCTATTCATATTGAAGAATATACTTGTGAAGTTCGTGATACTAAACTTGGTAAAGAAGAAATCACAAATATATTAGATGGTGAAAAGAAAGAGTCTGTTGCACAACTTGATGAATTTGGTATTATTCGTCTTGGAGCTGAAGTTAAAGAAGGGGATACACTAGTAGGTAAAGTTTCGCCAAAAGGTGTATCAGAACCTACTGCTGAAGAAAGATTAACTCAAGCTTTATTCTCTGATAATTCTAAAGATGTTCGTGTAACAAGCTTAAAAGTACCTCATGGTGGTGGAGGGGTAGTTCATAGAATTGAACGCTTCTCAAGAAAAGCAGGAGCTGAACTTCCACCAGGTGTAAACGAAGTTGTTCGTGTTTATATCGTTCAAAAACGTAAAATCTCTGAAGGGGATAAAATGTCAGGTCGTCATGGTAATAAAGGGGTTATCTCAAATATTTTACCAATCGAAGATATGCCATATATGGAAGATGGAACGCCAGTTGATATTCTTTTAAACCCACAAGGGGTTCCTTCTCGTATGAACATCGGACAAGTACTTGAAATTCACTTAGGTATGGCTGCTAAAAAACTTGGTGTACACGTTGCAACTCCAGTATTTGATGGGTTAACTAACCAAGATTTAGTAGATATAATGAATGAAGCTCGTGAACAAGATATCGCACTTGCAAAAGAAGATCCTTCTAAAGCAAGAGCTATTATTGATGAAAACGGTAAAGCTTACTTATATGATGGTAGAACAGGACGTCAATTTGATAATAAGATTTCAGTTGGTGTCATGTATATGATTAAACTTGCACACATGGTTGATGATAAACTTCATGCTCGTAGTGAAGGTCCATACACTCTTGTAACACAACAACCAATGGGTGGTAAGGCTCAAAACGGTGGTCAACGTTTTGGGGAAATGGAAGTTTGGGCACTTGAAGCATATGGTGCTGCTCATACATTACAAGAAATGATGACTATTAAGTCAGATGATATCATCGGACGTAATAAAGTATATAAAGCTATCGTTGATGGCGAACCACTTCCAACACCTGGTATTCCTGAAGCATTCCGTGCTTTAATCAAAGAATTACAAGGTTTAGGATTAAGCGTTAAACTAGTAGATAATGATGGAGTAGATGTAGCTAATAAGAGTCTTGTTGGTGAATTTGCAGAAGCTCAAGCTAGCAAACGCGGCCTATAATATTTAAGGGGTGAATTTTTTGAGAAAATATAAATATTTACAAATAGGGATTGCCTCTCCAGAAGAAATAATTTCTTGGGCAAACCCTGTATTACAAGGTAAAGATTTTACATATAACCCACTTCGTAAAGATAAAGTAGAATATATCAACGAAGATGGAGAAAAAGTTGAATATACTTTAAAAGGGGAAGTTAAAAAACCTGAAACAATTAACTATCGTACTTTCAAACCAGAAAAAGATGGTTTATATTGTGAAGTTATTTTCGGCCCAACAAAAGATTATCAATGTGCTTGTGGTAAATCTCGTAAAAATATGGGAGAACATAAAGTATGTGAAAAATGTGGAGTTGAATTAACAGAAAGTAAAGTACGTCGTGAACGTATGGGTTACATTGCCCTTGCAGCACCAGTAGTTCATATTTGGTATTTAAGAAATACTCCAAGTAAAATTGCAATTTTACTTGATATGAAAACAAAAGAAGTATTAGAAATTGCAAACCTTACTTCATATATTATTACTGAAGTTAGAGATGATTCAATTGAAGATATCTTCCCTGGTCGTATAATTACTGAACAAGATCACAGCCGTTATAGCAAAATGTATTTAGGTAAATACAAAGTTAAAACTGGAGCTGAAGCAATCAAATTCTTACTTCAAAATATTGATTTAAAAGAAACTATTGATGAAATCAGAGCAGAATTAAAACATGCTACTAAGCAACGTCGTGAAAAATTAATTAAACGTTTAGAAATTGCAGAAGCATTCTATCAATCAACTAATAAACCAGAATGGATGGTAATGGATGTAATTCCAGTTATCCCACCAGATTTAAGACCAATGGTTCAACTTGATGGTGGACGTTTCGCAACAACTGACTTAAATGATTTATACAGAAGAATTTTATCTCGTAATAATCGTTTAAGAAAACAAATTGAAGCTCGTTCTCCTGAAATGATTGTTAAAAATGAAAAACGTATGTTACAAGAAGCAGTTGACTCTTTAATTGATAACTCAAAGAGAAAAAATAAAGCTGCACTTGATAAGAATCGTCCTTTAAAATCATTATCAGATGCTTTAAGAGGTAAACAAGGTCGTTTCCGTCAAAACTTACTTGGTAAACGTGTTGACTACTCAGGACGTTCAGTTATCGTTATTGGACCAGATTTAAAAATGTATCAAGCTGGTATTCCAAGAGAAATGGCTTTAATTTTATTTAAACCATTTATTATTAACTATCTTCGTCAAAAAGAATTAAATGAACAAGCTTTAGTAAATGGTGAAAGTGTAGTTCAAATGCCTATTTCTAAAGATAAGGCTGGTGTAAGACGTGCTAAAGAATTAATTGAAGCTGGTGCACCAGAAGCAATGGAAGCTTTAGAAAAAGTAGTAGTAGAACATCCGGTATTATTAAACCGTGCCCCTACACTACATAGACTTTCAATTCAAGCATTCGAACCAAAACTTGTTGAAGGTAAAGCAATAAGACTTCACCCACTAGTTACAACAGCATTTAACGCCGACTTTGATGGTGACCAAATGCCAGTTCACGTACCTCTTTCAGAAGAAGCACAAGCTGAAGCACGTTTATTAATGCTTGCATCTAAGAATATCTTAGCTCCAAAAGATGGTAAACCAGTTGTTACACCATCTCAAGATATGATCTTAGGTAACTATTATTTATCAATCGAACGTTCACAAGTTGATAGAGAATATAAAACATTTGAAGATGTTTACCAAGCTTATTTAGATTGTGAAATTGAATATGGTAATACTATAATAGTTAACGATGAAGAATCATATAGAGATATTATGGCTCTTAAAAAAGCTGTTGAAGCAGGACTTACACCTAGTGTTGGAAAATTCTTAGTTCCTGGCCGTGAAGGTAAAGCTTTTGCTACAGTAGATGAAGTTGTACATGCTTATGAAAAAGGCGATATTGACTTCCATACAAGATTTGTAATTCCTGGTAAAGCATTAAATAAACCATTTGTTGCGTTAGATCCAAAAGATCCACACTATGAAGTACAACTTGCTAAGAACGAAGAATTAAAACAAAAATACTTAATCACTACATATGGTAAAATGATTTTCAACCAAGTATTCCCTGAACACTTTGCTTATGTTAATGAACCAACTCGTGACAATTTAGCTAAAGGAACACCAGAAAAATACTTTGTTAACCGTGGTGAAAACTATAAAGAAATCATCAAAAATGCTCCACTTGTAGCACCTTTCAAAAAGGGTATGTTAAGTATGAGTATTAGTGAAGTATTTAGACAATCTAAACTTGCAGAAACATCTAAAACACTTGATAAGATGAAAGACTTAGGATTTAAATATTCTACAATTGCTGGTATTACAGTATCTGCATTTGACGTTAGAGTTGCTCAAGAAAAAGATGAAATTATTGCAAAAGCTGAAGCTGTAGTTAAAAAATATAATCAAATGTATCGTCGTGGAACAATGCTTCGTGCAGAAAAAACACGTATGGTTGTTGATACTTGGAATGCAGCAACAGAAGAAATTAAGAAATGTTTAGATAAACGTATGAAAGATGAAGCAACTAAAAACCATATCTTCATGATGGCCGATTCAGGAGCCCGTGGTTCTGCATCTAACTTTACACAGCTTGCAGGTATGCGTGGTCTGATGAGTAAGCCAAATGGGGAAGCGATGGAAATCCCAGTTAAAGGATGCTTTATCGAAGGTATGTCAATGTCTGAGTTCTTCATTTCAACTCACGGTGCTCGTAAAGGTTCAACAGATACAGCCCTTAAGACAGCTGAATCAGGTTACTTAACAAGACGTCTTGTTGACGTATCACAAGATATTACAATTACATGTGATGATTGCGGAACTGATAAGGGTATGTATGTAACAACATTATATAATAAAGACCCAGAAAAAACTCCAGATGGATATTCTGCTAATAACATTTGTGTTCCAATGAAAGAACGTATTATAGGACGTTTTGCTGCAAAAGCTATCGTTGGACGTGTTGATGGTAAAAAACAAACTATCGTTGATCGTGGTGAATTTATCACTGAAGCAATCGCTGATAAGATCGTTGAAGCTGGTATTACAGAAGTATGCGTAAGAACACTACTTACTTGTGATTCTAAAGTTGGTGTTTGTGTTAAATGTTATGGTTCTGACCTTTCTACTACTGAAATTGTTGAACGCGGTGAAGTTGTTGGTATCGTTGCAGCACAATCAATCGGTGAACCAGGTACACAGCTTACAATGCGTACTTTCCATAGTGGTGGGGTTGCTACATCTGGTGATGATATCACTCAAGGTCTTCCACGTATACAAGAATTATTTGAAGCTCGTGAACCAAAAGGTAAAGGTATTATTTCTGAAATTAAAGGTATTGTATCAAAAGTTGTTGTTCGTAACGATAATAGAACTGAAATTGTTGTTGAAAGCCCAATTGAAGGAAATAGTAAAGTTTATCAAACCGATGCTGGTAAAAAAGCTATCGTTAAAGAAGGTGAAGCAGTTGAAGCTGGTGACTTATTATCAGAAGGCTTAATTCATCCAAAAGAATTATTACGCGTAGCTCCGGTTGAAAAAGTAGAAAAATATATCTTAAAAGAAGTTCAAAAAGTATACCGTGCAACTGGGGTTGCTATTTCAGATAAGCACGTTGAAATCATTGTAAAACAAATGTTACAAAAAGTTGTTATTATTGATGAAGGTGATACTCAACTTCTTCCAGGTACATTCATTTCTAAATCTGAAGTGTACAAGATTATTAAAGACTGCTACGATAAAGGATTACGTGTTCCAGTTGTAAAACCTGTTATTTTAGGTATTACAAGAGCATCTCTAAAAGCGGATTCATTCCTTTCTGCAGCATCATTCCAAGAAACTACAAGAGTTTTAACAGAAGCTGCTATTCGTGGTAAAGTTGATACACTTGATGGATTAAAAGAAAATATCATTATCGGTGGATTAATTCCTGCTGGTACTGGTCTTGTAGATAGCTCTCAAGTAGAAATTTTTGAAGATACTACTGCTCCAGTATATGATATGAAAAAACTTGCATAGTAAAATATAAAGAGTCTTGAAAAAGACTCTTTTTTGGTTGTAATATGTGTTAATTTGTGGTATAATAAGTTAAAAGGAGGAGTATGCTGTGATTGCAAGAGTAATAGTTAATATTCCAAGTAGTAATGTTGATCAAGAATTCGATTATATCGTTCCTACAAATGCAGAAGAATATACAAAAGTAGGATCTCGCGTTCGTGTTAGTTTTGGTCAAGCTAATCGTGAAATCATGGGATTTGTCCTCGATATTCGTGAAGAAACACACCATGATGGTATGTTAAAAGAAATACTAGAAGTAGTTGATTATGAACCTGTTATTTCAAAAGAACAACTTGAAATTGCTAAATTTATTAAGGAAGATGCAATATGTCCGTTAATTAGGATTCTAAATTTAATGATTCCGGATGCTTTAAAATTAAAAACGACAAAGTATTTAGAAGTATTAGATTATAATAAAATAGATGCAGAATTAATAGATTTATTTAAAGGGGAAAAACTAATCCCTTATTCTTTAAGTATGGCATTATATGATACGAAAATTTTAAGAGAAGTTAAAAAAGGTAATATTAAAATATCATATAACGCAAAAAGCACTGTGTTTGACAAAATGATTAATAAATATGTGCTTGATCAAAATTTTACATACCTACATTTTAATGAATTGAAAAACGCAAAACAAAAAGCGTTTTTGGAAGCTTTACATGGTGAAACACCATTAACAATAGCAGAACTTATAGAAAAATATGAAATCAGTAATTATCATATTAATGCGTTGTATAAAAAGGGTTTCTTAAAAAGAATAAGAGAAAAGGAATCTCGTATAAGAGTTAGAAATATACCGATTAATAAAAAAATTAGACTAATTGATGATAAAATAGTTAATAGTGTATTAGAAAAAATAAAAGTTGGTGAAAAACCAATATTATTTATGCCGAAAGATAATTTTGAACAAACTAAAGCTTTGCTACAAATTGTAAACTATTATCAAAAAGAAAATAAAAATGTTGTAATATTTACTCCTGAAATTTTAACTAGTTATACGATAGAAAATGTAGTAAGAAAAAATACAGGTTTAAGTGTAGCTTTAATAAATTCTAACCTATCAGAAGGTGAAATGTTAGACTATTATAATGAAATTAAAAATGATTCGTATTCCGTAATTGTTACAACATCAAAAGGAATTTTCTTTCCGTACCAAAATGTTGGGGCTTATATTCTTTTAGACTCTGATAGTGATAATTATTTTAATGATCAAAGTCCAAGATATGATTTGCACAAAGTAGTTGTTGAAATGGCAAAATTAAATAATTCATCAGTTGCAATGTTTTCGTTCGTTCCAACTTTATATGACTATACTTATGGTTTAAAAGGATATTATGATGTAATAGAAAGTGATGTGTCATCGCCAGTAAAAGATGTTAGATTAGTTGATTTAAAGGAGGACTTAAGAAAGGGTAATAATTCTCCGATATCACTTGAACTTTTAAGACAAATTAGACTTGCTAAAGCAAAAGGTAGAAGTAGTTTGTTAATTTTAAATAATAAGAGTTATTCATCATATGTAATGTGTAGAAACTGTGGAACAGTTGTGAAATGTGACAGATGTGGCCTTTCAATGCAATATAATAAAAAGAAAGAAATGCTTTTATGTCCTGCTTGTGCTTCTAAACGACCATTTGATAATATGTGCCCAAGTTGTGGAAATAATAATTTGAAATTAGGTGGATTTGGAATCGAACAAGTTGAAGAAGATTTAAAAGAAAAATTGCCTGATTTTAAAACAGCAATTTTAGATACTACAAACTTTGAACTTTTTTCTATGATAAATACCGATTTAGATGATGGCGTTTTAGATGTTGTTATAACAACGGATAATTATGCTAAAAGTATAGATGTGAATAATATCGGACTAGTTGGTATTATTAATATAGATTCAGTTAGTAAAGTTTCGAGTTATGATGCAAATGAGAGAGCGTATCGAATGCTTGTTAATGCAAAGAATAAAATAAGTGATATCGATGATGGAATATTATTAGTCCAAAGCTATAGTGAAATTGAACAATTTATGAAAGATTTTTTAGCAAATGATTATCATGAATTTGTTAAAAATGAAATTGTGACAAGAAAAATTTTAAAGAATGAACCTTTCTATTATATAAATAGAATAATAGTAAAAGGTAAATATGAAACGATGTTTAAAGATGCTGATGATATAAAGAAAATGTTGAAAGAAGCTCTTGATAAAGAAGTGTTTATCATGGGACCTACATATAATTATCAATATCAAGGAGTTCAATTAATTATTAAGCATCGATTATCTAATATTAGCGAGATATATGCTAATATATACAGTCAGTATCAATCATCTGCAACGATGATTATTTTTGATAAATACCCTAAATATATTTAAGAGGTGAAATATGTTAAAAATAGTTTTTATGGGGACGCCTAATTTTAGTGTTCCGATTCTAGAAGCTTTGATAGGAAAACACGATGTTGTAGGGGTAGTTACACAACCAGATAAAGAAGTAGGAAGAAAAAGAATTTTACAACCAACTCCAGTAAAAGAGTGTGCGATTGCTCATAATATTAAAGTGTTACAACCTGTTAATATAAGAGAAGAATATCAAGAAATAATGGATTTAAATCCAGATATTATTATAACAGCAGCTTATGGACAAATTGTTGGAACTAAACTCTTAAAGTATCCAAAATATAAAAGTATAAACGTTCATGCATCGCTTTTACCGCTTTATAGAGGTGGAGCGCCTATCCATAAGGCAATTATAGATGGTAAAACAGAAACAGGCGTTACTATTATGTATATGGAGAAAAAAATGGATGCTGGAGATATTCTTGCTCAACGCAGTATGCCAATTTTAGATTCTGATAGTTGTGGATCTATGTTTGAAAAGTTATCATACTTAGGTCGTGATTTATTGCTTGAAACACTTGATGATCTAATTGAAGGCCGTATTGCTCCTATTAAACAAGATGAATCTAAAGTTACATATGCTTATAATATTTCAAAAGAGGAAGAATTATTAGACTTTAATAAAGATGCCAGATGCGTTTTTAATCATATTAGAGGTCTTAATCCATTCCCTGGTGCTTATATGAATTTAAAAGGTGAAGCTTTGAAAATATATGAAGCTAATGTTGTAGACTTTAAACATAATAAACAAAATGGTGAAATCTTTATTGTTGGGAAAAATAAAGTTTATGTTGCGTGTGGTAATAATACAACTATAGAACTTATTACAATTAAACCAAGTGGAAAAGGTTTAATGAAAGCAAGTGATTTTGCTAATGGTGGATTAAAGAAATATTTAAATTAAGGAGTTTTTATATGAGTAAAAACAATGTATTTTATTCAAGGGAAGAAATGCAAAGATTGAATACTGAAAAATTATTAGAACGTGGTGTAACGATTGAAGAAATTGCGCAAATTGCATACAATCAACAAGCCAAGTACAATTCTAAAATTGATATGAAAGATTGCATTGAAAGTGTTGAAAAGATTTTGTCTTTAAGAGATGTTTTTCATCTATTACAACTTGGAGCAGAAATTGATCGTTTAACAGAAGAAAGAGCGTTCAAAGGTCCTATTCAAGATATTATGGATAATGATTTAGGGGTATTTGGTATTGATGAAATATTTGGTCTTGATATTGCAAGACTTTATGGGGCAATAGGTCAAACAAATTTTGGTGATATTGATGTTAATAAACCAGGTATAGTTGCAAAATTAAACGAAGAAGGAAAAAGCGGAACTTCACATTGTCATACGTTCCTAGATGATATTGTAGGGGCTATTGCTGCAGCGGCATCAACAAGAGTTGCGCAAATAGTGTCTGAAGAAGAAGCGAAAGAAAAATAGAAAATGGAAACGATTAAAGAGATATTTAAGATTGGCCATGGACCATCTAGTTCACATACGATGGGCCCTGCTATAGCAAGTGAAAGATTTTTAGAAAAAAATAAAGATGCAACAAATTTTAAATGTGTTCTTTATGGATCGCTTGCAAAGACAGGTAAGGGTCATTTAACTGATTATATAGTGGAAAAGAAATTTAGAGGATATCCGATTGAAGTTATTTTTGATCATAATATCGAATATAGCTATCATCCTAATGCAATGAAGTTTTTTGCCTATAAAGATGAAAAATTGATTGATGAATGGCTTGTATTTAGTGTTGGTGGCGGAAGTTTAAAAGAGTTAAATGAAAAAAGAGACTCTTTTAAAGAAAGTATCTATCCTCATAAGTCAATGGAAGAAATATTAGAATATTGTGAAAAAACTAATATGTCTTTAGTAGATTATGTATTAAAATATGAGGGTGAATCAATTGTAGAATATTTAGCAAGTATTCTTGCTAGAATGAAAAGAACTATTCAAAAAGGAATCTTTACAGATGGAATCCTTCCTGGAGGATTAAATGTTGTTAGAAAAGCGAGTCTTTTTTATAATAAATATTTAAGTAATCCTACGATAGAAAGTTTAATATATGCTTATGCTCTTGCGTCAAGTGAAGAAAATGCATCTGGACATAAAATGGTAACTGCACCTACTTGTGGTGCTTGTGCTGTTGTTCCTGCAGTGTTAATAAGCCATCAAGAAATGAACAATATTGAAGATTCTAAAATAATTGAAGCATTGATGGTGGCAGGTCTTATTGGCAATATTGTAAAAACTAATGCATCTATATCAGGAGCTGAAGTAGGCTGTCAAGGTGAAGTTGGTGTTGCTGCAGCAATGGCGGCTGGAGCATTACAATATTTAGTTACAAAAAATAACCGAGATATTGAATATGCAGCTGAAATCGCTTTGGAACATCATCTAGGGATGACATGTGATCCAGTAGATGGATTGGTTCAAATACCTTGCATTGAAAGAAATGCGGTTTCTGCAATTCAAGCGTATAATGTAGTAAAATATGTAGAAATAGCAGGAAGTAACCATTTTGTTACTTTCGATAGTGTAATTCAAGTTATGAATGAAACAGGGAAAGATTTGCATTCAAAATATCGTGAAACTTCAACTGGAGGGCTTGCTTTACACAAAAGGAGTTAATATGGAAGAAGTAAGAAATAGTGACATTATAATTAAAAAAGGAGTCAAACTGATTGTAGAATGTATTGGTTTTAATCATGAAGCTAAAGGTGTTTGTAAAATCAGCGGAATTAAGGATGAAGAATATGTAGAAAATTATCCTTTATTTGTAGATGAAATGCTTCCTTCTGAAAAAGGACAAGTTGAAATTACCAAACTTACAAGTTCTTATGGCTTTGCAAAAGTTGTAAAAATTTTTACTGAAACAAAATCTATCGATAGAGTAAATCCAATGTGTAAGAATTATGCAACTTGTGGTGGATGTAATGTTATGCATTTAAATTATAAGGCTCAACTTAAATTTAAACAAGAAATGGTAAAAGAAACAATGTGTAAAATTGGTGGTTTATATGATGTAGAAGTGTTGCCTCCAATTGGTATGAAAAATCCTAAAGAATATAGAAATAAGGTTCAAGTACCTTTTAGAATGAACCGCTATAAGACGATTTGTGGATTTTTTGAAAGGGATACCCATAATGTTGTTCCTTTAACTGAATGTGTAATTCAGCCTCGAATTTCGACTGATATTATTAATTTTGTGCGTAATTTATGCAATGAATACAATATAAAAGGGTATAATGAAATAAACCAAACAGGACTAATAAGACATACGTTAGTAAGAATGAATAATGATTTGTCTGAAATTATGGTAGTGCTTGTTGCGCTAGATAAAAAAATACCGTACCAAGAGGAAATAGTCGCTAAACTAACTAAACGTTATCCTGCGATTAAATCGATTATTATCAACATAAATAAACAAAAAAATAATACAATTCTTGGAGAAGAGTGTATAACTATTTATGGAAAAGATACGATAAGTGATACTTTATGTGGCTTGAAATTTGAAATAGGACCAAAATCTTTTTATCAAGTAAATCATTTGCAAACTGAAATTCTATATCAAAAAGCAATTGAAATAGCTGAACTTAAAAATACGGATATTTTAATTGATGCATATTGTGGCATTGGAACAATAGGTTTAATCGCATCGCATCATGTTAAACAACTTTATGGTGTTGAAATAGTTGATGAAGCTATTAAAAATGCTAAAAAGAATGCTAAACGTAATAATATCGTTAATGCTGAATTTGTTTGTAATAAAGCTGAAAAACAAATCATTAAATGGAAAGAAACGGGTATTTTAGCTGATGCTATTATTGTTGACCCACCTAGAAAAGGTTGCGATCAAGTGCTGTTAGATACGGTAACAGAAATGAGAATACCAAAAATGGTATATGTTTCGTGCGATCCTGCAACTCTTGCTAGAGATTTAAAATATATGAGAGAAAAAGGATATAATATTGATAAGATACAACCTGTAGATATGTTCCCGCAAAGTTCTAATATTGAAAATGTTGTAAGATTATCTTTGGTTAAATAATAGAGGTATATTATGAGAGAGTTTTTTCATTATTTTTTTGGTAAGGGAGATGAAGTAGAATTTGTTAATTTTTCGCTTGCTCATTTTTTGCCAATTGTAATTGTGGCGTTAATAATTTTTTTAATTTTTAAATTTAGAACAAATATAAAAAATTATAAGCATGAAGATCGTATTAGAATGACACTTGCTTTTGTTTTAATAGTTTGTGAAATGTCTTATTTTTGGCGTTTAGTTGGGATTCCTGAATTAAATCCTAACCCTCATGAACATTTACCGATTACGATTTGTGGTTGGGCAATTATTTTTTGTAGCTATTTATTGGTTACAAAAAACCAAACGTTGTATGATTTTGCGTATTTTTGGGTGTTCTCGGGAACGATATTTGCTTTAATCACTCCTACGGTAATTACTTATACAGGGCCGACAAGATTTAGATATTATCAATTTTGGGGAGAACATTTATTTGGTTATCTTGCAATATTTTATATGACTTTTGTTCATGGAATGCGTCCAAATGTAAAATCACTTGTTAAATCTTATTGCTTACTAATTGTATTAGCGGGTATTGCTTTTGTTGCAAATCAAACGATGGGACCTGGTGCAAATTATCTATTCATGGCAGAACTTGAGGAAACTAAGTCGCTATTGAATTACTTACCTAAAAATTTTGTTTTAAGAGTACTGCTGATGGCTTTTGTTGTATCGATATTATTTGTTTTATCGTATTTGCCTTGGGTTTATACAAATAAGAAAAATAAAAATAACGAAGAAAATAGAGTTTTAGAAGAAGTAATTGTATGAAATATGAACAAGAATATTTAAAAATATTAAATGAAGAACTCAGCAAAGCTATGGGGTGTACTGAACCAATTGCGATTAGCTATTTGTCTTCATTAATAAGGAAAGAATTAGAAAATCTTCCGACGAAAATAGAGGTACTTGTATCAGGAAATATTTTAAAAAACGTTAAGTCGGTTGTTGTGCCTAATACAAATGGTATGAGAGGAATTGCTTCGGCAGTTGCGATTGGAGTTCTTGCGGGAAAACCGGAATTAAAACTTGAATGTATTAGCCAAGTTAAGCAATCGGATATTGATAAATGTAAAGAATATTTGAAAAATGTAGATATTGCTATATATAATAAGGAAACCAATTATATATTTGATATTGAAATAAAAATGTATGATGGTGAAAATTATGCAAAGGGAAGAATAGTTGATAATCATACAAACGTTGTACATTTATCGAAAAATGGTACTGCTATAATAAATAAGAAATTATATAAGAATAAAAAAGATAGTAATCTTACTAGTAGAGATATTCTTAATGTTAATGATATTTATGAATTTGCTAATAATGTAGAATTAACAAAAGTTAAAGAATTGATGGAAGAACAAATAGAATGCAATATGACTATTGCTCAAGCAGGGCTTGATAATAATTATGGTGCTAATATTGGTTCAACTCTATTAAAAAATTACCCTAACGATGTTTCTGTAAGAGCGAAAGCTTATGCTGCTGCAGCATCGGATGCTAGAATGAGCGGATGTGAGCTTCCTGTTGTTATAAATAGTGGTAGTGGCAATCAAGGTATTACTTGTTCGGTTCCAGTAATTATTTATGCAGAAGAATTACAAGTAACGAAAGAAAAACTAATAAGAGCGTTAGTATTATCTAATTTATTGACTGCTCATATAAAAACCGGGATTGGAAGACTTTCAGCGTATTGTGGAGCTGTTGCTGCAGGTTGTGCTGCAGGTGGAGCAATTTCGTATCTGCATGGCGGAGATTTGAAAATGATTTCTCATACAATAGTTAACTCACTTGCTATAGTTTCTGGTATTATATGCGATGGAGCTAAAGCTTCTTGTGCTGCTAAAATTGCATCAAGCGTAGATGCTGGAATTTTAGGTTTTAAATTGTATCAAGATGGAAATCAATTTTATAGTGGAGAGGGAATAGTTACTAAAGGTATAGAAAATACAATTAGAAATGTTGGAAATTTAGCGACATATGGTATGGCTGAAACTGATAAGGAAATCATAAATTTAATGTTAAAGTCTTAAGAGTCAATTGATATTGGCTCTTTTTGTTTTTTAAAAAAGCCAATATCAGGAATTATTTTTAAAAAAATGATATAATTTATAAGTTTTGAGGTATCATATGATTAGTATAATAATAAGTATATTAACAATTTTGTTTTTAATAATGTTTATAATATTTAAACCTGTAATAAAACTAGGCAAAATTGAATTTCAAACTTTTTGGATTATTCCTCTAGTTGGAGCAAGTTTGTTAGTTTTATTTAAAGAACTTGATTTAATTGAGTTAAAAGAAATGTTATTAAGTGATAGTGCGATTAATCCAATTAAAATTCTGGTACTTTTTATTTCTGTTAGCTTTTTGTCTATTGTTTTAGATGAAGCAGGTTTCTTTAAAAAATGCGCTAGTATTGCGATTAAATTAACAAATGGTAGTCAAATGTCTTTATTTTTGTCAATTTCAATAGTTGTATCGGTTTTAACTATTTTTACATCTAATGATATTGTTATATTGACTTTTACTCCGTTCATTTGTTATTTTGCAAAAAACGCTAAGATTAGTCCTATTCCTTATTTAATAGCAGAATTTGTTTTTGCTAATACATGGTCTATGCTTTTGATTATAGGTAACCCGACAAATATTTACCTGGCTACTTCATTTAATATAGATTTTTGGGAATATTTTGAAATAATGTGTGTACCTGCAACTGTAACGGGTCTTACTGCATTTATGCTACTAGTTTTAATTTTCAGAAAACCTTTAAAAGTTAAAATGAGTGAAGATGCAACTAAAATAGAAGAAGTTGTTTTGAATAAAAAAATGGCGATTATTGCGGGAACACATTTAGGCCTGTGTACAATTCTTCTTGCGATATCTTCATATATAGGCTTAGAAATGTGGTTAATTTGCTTAGTGTTTGCGTTAAGCTTGATATTCTTCCTTATTATATATAGTATATTTAAAGATTCGGAAATTTTAAAACAATCTTTAAAGAGACTTCCTTATAATTTAATTCCTTTTATTATTTCGATGTTTATGATAGTTGCTGCGCTTAATAAAACTGGTGTTGTAAGCAAAATTTCAAATATATTTGATAGCTTTGAAACAAATAGTAATTTAGCGGTTTTAATAGAAGGAATTAGTGCCTTCTTATCTTGTAATATTTTAAATAATATACCGATGAGTGTGATGTATGAAAAACTAATTTATTCTTCTAATCAAATGTATATGGCTGAAAAAATTTATAGCTCGATTATAGCCTCTAACGTAGGGGCATACTTGTCTCCTGTAGGAGCGCTTGCTGGAATAATGTGGATGGGGATTCTTAAAAAGACAGGATTAAAATTTGGATTTAAAGATTTTATGAAATATGGAATTATGCTTGCACCGATTTTAGTTTGCGTTGCGCTTTTTAGTTTGATGATAGTTATTAATTAATGTAATTTTTTGAAAATTTGGACATATAATAAAATGAATTAAAAAAATATTAAATAAAGTGAGCATTTGATTTGCAATACATTAAAGAATTTGATATAATAGTAAAGGTTTTTCGTTCTTGAGAAGAAATGCAAAATTGAAAAATAAAAATTTCCAAAAAAAAGTGCATTTTCTTGACAAAGGAATAAAAATTTGATATAATATATTAGATGTTTTTTGG
>CAYPEY010000013.1:0-46720 GCA_964409955.1 uncultured Staphylococcaceae bacterium | reverse complement strand
ATTGGGACATTTTCTAAAATTAACTATTAAGACATTATCATAAAATAAACACACAACCGGTTTTAAATGACAATGATCATGTTGAATGCGAAATTACTTTTTTAGATAATTCAATAAATTTAAAATTAACTATTAAGTATGCATCAAAATACGAATATGAAATCGGTGAAATTTCGACAAATTTAAATATATCACTTGAAGAATTTGAACCGCATGATCTTACTAATCAAAAATATAAAATATTATTACCAGAAAGCATAAGTGAAATATTTGAGACTACGGATTATAGTGAAAAAATTAGACTTAACTCAGTTGATAAATACACAACATCAACTGGATATCCAACAATGATAAGAGTAGAATTCGAGCCTGGGGTTTATACTAT
Source organism: uncultured Staphylococcaceae bacterium (assembly GCA_964409955.1). Classification (GTDB taxonomy): domain Bacteria; phylum Bacillota_I; class Bacilli_A; order ML615J-28; family CAG-313; genus CAG-313. Next base: position 46,335 of record CAYPEY010000013.1, on the reverse strand, counting down.
TAACCTTAGTGGTGCTAGTTGGTTTGATTGTTATTTTTTTGTTTTTGATGAAAATTTAAAAACAATTAAAACGTATAATGATTTGTATAGTTCCGATTTAGAAGTATTCAAGGGAATTTTTGAAATTAAAGAATCTGGCATATACTATATAAAATATTATAATTATTCTTGGTATGATGTTTATACATCTATAACAGGTTTTCAATATGAAAACTATGTTGATTTTTCACAATCAATAATATTAAATGAAAGTAATACTGTTTTTGTTGAAGGCCCATATGATTATGTATTATATGAATATGATAATATCGATAATATAAATAGTATTAAAATAACAAATTTATCGAAAAAACCAATGATGATTTTAGAGAAAACTTCGATATATTTACAACCAGGTCAAAGTTGTGAAGTTTCTGCAAATTCTAAATTATTTATAAGTACTACAATTCAAGGCGGATGTACTTATGATTTTACAGTTGAAAAAGTAATAGAAGAGTAAGGTGATTTTCTCACCTTACTTTTTTTACGCTGATATATTACAAAAAATAATGTTTTATGGTATAATAATAAAGTATGCGCAAATAGAAGGAGTGATAACATGATTAATCAAGGATTTAAAAATGAGAATGCGATAGCTCACTTAAATGGTCATAATTTATATGATCTTGCAAAAGAATATGGAACACCACTGTATGTAATGGATGAAGTAGAACTGAATAAAAGATGCCAAACATTTAAAGACTTCTTTATAGGTAAGTCTTTTACACCACGAATTGTTTACGCATCAAAAGCATTACTTACACCATATATTGCTAGCTTGGTTGATAGTTATAACTTTTATATGGATTCCGTTTCCCTAGGGGATTTATATGTTGCATATAGAAGTAATTTTTCAATGGAACATATTGTATTTCACGGCAATAATAAATCTATTGAAGAATTACAATACGCAATGAGTCATAATGTTGGTTTAATTGTCGTAGACAATTTAGAAGAACTCAAAGTTCTAAATAAACTGACAACTGATGCGAAAAAACAAGTAAATATTTTGATTCGTATGAATCCTGGAATCGATGCACATACTCATAAATATATTCAAACATCAACATTTACATCTAAATTTGGTGAAAGTATTTATGATGAAAAAATTATTGATGAATTGTTTAAGATTTTAAGCGAATCATCATATATTAACCTTCAAGGTTTTCACGCACACATCGGATCACAAATACATGAGATTGAACCATTTATTGTTGAGATTACTAAAATGGTAGGATTCCAAAATATGGTAGCATCTAAAATTAGAAGACCTTTACCAATTCTAAATTTGGGTGGTGGTTTTGGAATTAAGTACACAAAAGATGAAAAAAATCTTGAACTTGAAGATGTATTATCGGCAATTAGTAGATCACTTGATGAAATAATTGTAAGAACAGGTTCATCAATAAAAGAAGTAATGATTGAACCAGGCCGCTCAATAGTAGGCCCAAGTGGTATGACTCTTTACGAATGTGATCAAATTAAGCGCACATATGGTGGTAAAAACTATTTATTTGTTGATGGAGGAATGACTGATAATATTCGTCCAGCATTATATGATGCTACTTATGAATGTGATGTTGTGAATAAAATGAATAGTGAAAAAAATATATTAGTTGATGTTGTTGGTAAATGTTGCGAATCAGGAGACATCATAAGACGTGATGTTATGATACCACATATTACAAGAGGAGATATCTTAGTAGTATATGCAACAGGCGCATACAATTACTCTATGTCGTCTAATTATAATAATCACTTAAAACCTGCAATTGTACTTGTAGGACGCGAAGTAAAGGTAATAAGTAGAAGGGAAACATTAGAAGACTTATACCGTTTATTTTAATATTACTGAAAGGATTAGACGTGATAATAATGAGCAAAGAATTCTAAATTTTCTTTTGATATAATTAGCTGTTATTATATTAAAACGACTTCATGATGATTAACAGTAAACTATAATTATATAAGGATAAAGGTTAATGAAAAAGAATAAATTAGGAGGTAAATATATTCTAGAGTTATCTGGTAGATATTTTCCTATGTTAATATTAATAATTGCTATGTCAGCATTTGATTCTGCAACCTACACTTATGTATCAATGTTTATTAAATATATAATTGCGGCATTAGAAAATGATTTTCATGCAACTAACAGTTTACCAAATTTTGTAATAGACTTCTTTAATAGTGGAGATACCGTTTTAGCAAAAGTATATTTAGCTTCAATAGGATTATTTTTATTCCAATTATTAAGATGTATCTTTAAATTTTTAATGTCATATTATAGACAATTTTTTGGTGAAACTCTAGCTAAAAAAATTAGAAAAGATATGTATACACATATCCAATCTTTACCATATACTTATCATAATAACGTTGATACAGGAGATTTAATCCAACGTTGCACAACAGATAATGACACAATCAGAAATGCTTTATGTAGCCAAATGCCTGAGTTAATTTCTATATTTGCGGTACTCATTACTGCATTATTCCAAATGGTAAATATTAATAAAACTTTAATGTTAGTATCATTAATTATAATACCATTTGCAGGAATTTCATCTATTATCTTTTCAATTTATATCGAAAAGAAATTTGAAAAGATTGAAGATGAAGAATCAAAATTAATGAGTATTATTCAAGAAAACATATCGGGTGTTAGAGTTGTTAAGGCATTTGCAAATGAAAGTTTTGAGAAGAAAAAATTCGAAAAACAAAATTTAATATATTCAACAAAAAATGTTGACTTAAATAAGAAATCTGCAATTTTTTGGGGCTTAAGTGATGCCTCTACCCTTATTCAATATTTAATAACTATGGCAACTGCTATTTTCTTACTTATCAATAACCCTGGTGTTATATCAGGATCTGATGTTGTTGCGGTGATGATGTTACTTAGTTCGTACATTTGGCCAGTAAGAAGTTTAGGTAGAATCATAGGAGATATGGGAAAAAGTTTTGTTGCAGCAAACAGAATTAAAGAAATTCTTGTATTAAAAGGAGAATTTGAAAACGATTCTGAAAATAAACCTGAAATTACAGGAGAAATAGTATTTGATAAGGTATCATTTAAGTTTGATGATACTGATGAAAACTTACTTAATGAATTATCGTTTGATATAAAACCTGGAGAAACCGTGGCAATAATTGGTAAGACAGGTTCTGGGAAAAGTACAGTTGCTAAACTATTAACAAGATTACTTGATTATACAGGAGGAACTATCACAATAGATGGTACTGAACTTAAGAGTATAAATAAAACATATTTAAGACAAAATGTAGGTTTAATATTACAAGAGCCTTTCTTATATGCAAGAACAGTGTATGAAAATATTCGCATAACAAATAAGGAAGCAACTCAAGAAGAAATTCAAAAAGTAGCAAGAATTGCATCTATTGAAAAGGATATCAATAGTTTTGAAAAAGGCTATGACACTATGGTAGGAGAAAAAGGAACAACACTATCAGGCGGTCAAAAGCAACGTCTTGCAATAGCAAGAATGCTTCTTAATGAAAAACCTATTATTATATTTGATGATTCACTTAGTGCAGTAGATACTGAAACTGATTTAATGATAAGACGTGCATTAAAAGAAAATAATCATGCTACAACTATCATCATTACTCATCGTATCACTACCGCAAAACAAGCTGATAAAATTATTGTTATTGAAAACGGTAAAGCCTCAAAAATAGGTACTCATGAAGAATTATCAATTGTTGATGGCTTATACAAAAAGCTATGGGATATTCAAGGTGAAGCTGAGAAAGAATTCCTTCAAATTTTAGAAGGAGGTGTTAACTAATGACGAATATAGAAATTTTAACTATTGTAATTATTTCTTTAGTATTAGTTATATTAGTTGCTTTTTTCATTTTCTTAAAATTTAATAATAAAAAAAGTAATATAGAAGAAAACCTTGCCATAAAATCAGACGATACAGATGAAGAAGAAGATAAAGCTGAAAAAATTAATTTAAAAGTATGGAGTAAAATTATTAAAATTATTGTTAAAGATAAAAGAATTATTACTCAAATGATGATAGGTTCCATTCTTCTTGCAATTAATGATTTAGTATATCCACTTCTAAATAAATATGCTTTAGAAAATTATTTTAATGACAATCCGAATTTTGATTCAAAATGGATATTCCTAGTTATGTATGCATTTATTGCAATATCACTTGGAGTAACAGTTTGGTTATTTATTAGGGCAGCTTCAATTGTTGAGGAAAATACAACAATTGAAATTAGAAAACAAGCTTTTGATAAGTTACAACAATTATCATATTCTTATTATGATACAAATTCATCAGGATGGATAATGGCAAGAATGACATCAGATGCTAGAAAACTTGCATCAATTATTTCTTGGGGAATTGTTGATTTACTATGGGGTTTAATTTTAATGTTTGGAATATTGATTGTAAGTTTTGCAATTAATTATCGACTTGCATTAATATTACTTGCTATGGTTCCTGTATTTTTACTTTTAACATTATATTTTAGAAATAAGATCTTAAAAGAACAAAGAAACGTTAGAAAGATCAATTCAATGATTACCGCATCTTTTAGTGAAAGTTTTATGGGGTCAAATACAACTAAAACTTTATCACTTGAAGAACAAAACGCAAGCGAATTTGAAATACTTACAACAAGAATGAGAAGAAGATCGATGCGAGCATCAGTTTTCTCATCAATGTTTTGGCCTAGTATTTTAGTGCTTGGATATTTAGGAGTTGCAATAGTTGCTATTGAAGGTGGTAAAATGGTGTTAACTGATGATGTTAAACTCTTAATAACAACAGGAACACTATATTTATTTATTGATTACGCAATCAGATTTTTTGATCCGATTATGTCTATCGCAAGAATTATTTCTGATTTCCAACAAGCACAAGCATCTGCTGAAAGAGTAATAGCGTTAATTGAAACTGAACCTGATGTTAAGGATACCAAAGAAGTTATAGAAAAATATGGTGATATCTATAATCAAAAACGCGAAAATTGGGAAGATTTAAACGGAAGTATTAAGTTTGATAATGTTTCGTTTAAATATAAAGGAACTGACAAATATGTACTTGAGGACTTTAATTTAGATATTAAAGTGGGAGAAACTATTGCTTTTGTTGGCGAAACAGGTAGTGGGAAAAGTACAATTATAAATTTAATAGGAAGATTCTATGAACCAACAACTGGTGAAATTCTAATAGATGATAAAGATTATAAAGCTAGATCAATTTCATGGCTTCATTCAAATATTGGATATGTTCTTCAAACTCCGCACTTGTTTAGTGGAAATATTTTAGAAAATGTTAGATATGGACGCCTTAATGCAACTGATGAAGAAGTGATTAATGCATGTAAAATTGTTGGGGCAGATTTGTTTATTGAAAGGCTTCCAGATAAATATTTAACAGATATTGGTGAAGGTGGAAATAAACTATCAATTGGTCAAAAACAATTGCTGTCTTTCGCAAGAGCACTACTGCTTGATCCAAAAATTTTAATATTAGATGAAGCAACTTCATCAATTGATACCGAAAATGAAAAATTAATCCAACAAGCTATAAAAGAAATATTAAAAGGTAGAACTAGTTTAATCGTAGCTCATCGTTTATCAACAATTATAGATGCTGATAAGATAATTGTATTAAAAGAAGGAAAAATTATTGAGTCAGGTAATCATTTAGAATTACTTAAACAAAAAGGTTATTATTTTAATTTATATAAAAATCAGTTCATTCAAGAATACGAAAATAAACAAATTGATAGACTGTAAAACCTTCTCTATTTGACATTTAGTTAAAATTTTGATATAATAAAAACAAATAAAGTACCTAGGAGAATATCTATGACAAAACAAGAAGCATTAAAAATCTGGTTACATGAATTTGGAGATGTTGATTTTGCCTATGATTTTACAGGACGTAAAATAAAAAGAAGTGATTACCTTGTTGAAAATCAAGTAGGTTGGGTTGTATCTTATGTTAGACCACTTGAACTTGGTGGTAATACCGATGAAGGTAACACGATAATTTTAAATCATAACACTGCATATGAAAAAGCAAGTAACTACCCTGAATTCGAGGTAGTTGGTAAACGTTATCGTATTTGTTATGATGAAGTTGATGATTTCTATTATATCGAAAAAATACTAGAAAATTAAAAAAGAAAAAAGCAATATAAAAATATTGCTTTTTTCCAAAATATATAAACGATTAATAGAGGAGAAGAAAAAGATTTTAATCCAAAGGATAAATCCTTTACAAAAATATTATAACCATTAAATTTGATTATATACATTAAAAATGAGGAAAATTTATGAGAATAATTGCGGGAAAATATAGAAGCAGAAAACTTGTTACACTTGAAGGACTTGCGACAAGACCAACACTTGATCAAACTAAAGAAGCTATTTTTAGTAGTTTAGGTGGTTATATTCATGATTATGTAGTACTTGATATTTTTGGTGGAAGTGGAGCACTTTCACTTGAGTCAATTAGTCGTGGCGCAAAAAGTGCAACGATTATTGATTTAAATCCTGAAGCGATTAAAATAATAAAACAAAATGCAGCTAACCTTGGTGTTAAAGATGAACTTAAAGTTTATCAAGGAAGTTATGTTACAATTTTAGAAGGATTAAAACATAAGAAATTTGATATCGTGTTTATTGATCCCCCGTTTAGAATGAAAGTCATTGATGAAATTACAGAATTTTTAATTGAAAATGATATGATTGAAGAAGGTGGATATATCGTAAGCGAATATCCGAGAGAAGATGTAGTTAGAAAAGACTATGAAGGTTATAACGAAAAATTATGTAGAAGATATTCTAGTAGTGAAGTGTTAATCTTAGAAAAGGAGTAATTTATGAAAATAGGTGTATATCCAGGAACATTTGATCCTGTAACAAATGGACATTTAGATATAATTAAACGTGCTACACATTTATTTGATAAACTTTATATTTTAGTAGCTACTAATATGAATAAACATACTTTATTTACAGTAGATGAAAGAGTTTCATTGCTAAAAGAAGCAACTAAAAATATGCCTAATATTGAAATTGTTACTTCAGATAAACTAACTGTTGAATTTGCTGCATCAGTTGGTGCTTCCGCAATGCTTCGTGGTTTAAGAATGGTGTCTGATTTTGAATATGAATTACAAATGGCAACACTTAATAAATGTTTAAACGAAAACATTGAAACGGTATTTATTATGAGTTCTCATGAGTATTCTTTCTTATCAAGTAGCAGTGTAAAAGAAATCGCTAAATTTAAAGGAGATATTAAAGATTTCGTTCCAGAAAACGTTGCGAAAGCTTTATACAATAAATTCAATTAAACAATATAAAACAAGGCTAATAGGAATATTAAATAAAGAATGAATAATTCTTGATTTAAAGTATTTCTTAAAAGATAGTCTTGTTTTTTTTATTTCATTAAATACTTGAAGCATTATTGCAAAGCCATTAAGAGATACGATAAAACTTATAAGGATAATTTTTATTAATATATTAATTTCATAATTTATAATACTGTTTAATCCGGTACTAATTTCAAAAAGATCTAGAGGATATTTAAATACAATATCATCAAATAAATTAAATGGTTCTTTAAATAATGCGACTAACCACATAGTAATTAAAATTTTTAAAAGAACTAAAGGTAGAGTTTCAATTGTATCGTTTATAGTATTACTAAAAGTAGGATATTTTATAGTAGTTTTATTTTGATCAAATTTTGTAACTTTAATGATATATAAAATTAAACTACTCAAAAAACTTGATACAAGAAGAATTAGCCCTATTTTATATCCAAGCATTAATAATATAAATAAAGGAGAAATATAGGAACAAGAATTAAGAATTAAACTGGCTTGTTTTAAAGAGATATTATTGTTTTTTAAACTTTTAGTTATTAAGATAGTAGATGTCGGGTTACCAGTTAAAAAACTTATTAAAAATAGACTAACAGCATATTCGTTTTCGAATATTAGGCTAAATTTACAAATCTTGTATAAAAATTTAGAAACAAGCGGATATATCGACAGAATCATACTAAATATGTACATTGGGACAATTGATAAGATTACTTTAAATAGCCAAAGTTCTAAGACATCTAGTCCTATAGATTTAACTTTGTCAAAATTAAATAAGTAAAATATTAAGCAATATAGAGCTATTAAAAAAAGTATAGAGTTAAAGATTATTTTACGCATTAGTTATATAAAGGACATTACCTGGATATAAATCGTTTGAAGTAAGATCGTTTTCTTGTTTGATTAAATCAACGGTTGTATTAAACTTTTTAGCAATACTATATAAAGAATCTCCTGGTTTTACAACATAAGTTTTTGTAGGGGAGACAGAATATGGAACACCTAAATATTCAGTAATAGCTTTTACAACCGCTTCTGCTAAAGTAGGCCATTCATAAAGTATTCGTAAGGTGTCTTCTTCGTTATCCGCAAACCCGTATTCTATAATCATTGAAGTTGCGGGAGCGGTATTTCTTAGAATAAAGTAAAAATCATTGCCAAGTCGTCCCATCCTTTGATAGACGTTACGAATTTTAAGACCAGTTGATGCAAGATTATTTGCAATTTTTTGAGGTAAATTTTTTTTAGATTTTAAAGAATAAATTACTTCACCTCCGGAATCTCCTCCACTATTAATGTGATTAGAGATTAGAATATCCCCAACGCTTGCGCCAAGAGCTTCAACTCTATTAACGCGTTCAGTAGGATTTAATGTAACGTCTGACGTTCTAGTTCTTTTAGACTCAATGCCAAGTTCATCAAATCTTCTTTTTTGATAGTCACTAATAAGACTATTAATATCTTTTTCTTTAAAGTATTGATTAGACCCGCCACCTGGGTCGGCTCCTCCATGTCCTGGATCTATAATTATCATTTTTTATCACCAATATATTTTATGCTTAGATTGTTAAAAAATGAGTGATTTAAATTATTGTTAAAAAATGAGTGATTTAAATTATTAGCAAAAAAATCAATAATATAGTATAATATATAAGCGGAAGAGGTAAAAAAATGAAAAGAATAAGTTTTTTAATATTTACAATGTTTTTATTTGTATTATCTAGTTGCGTAGATAATACAACAGGGAATGATAATTATTATAATGTTTATTTTTTAGGTATTGAGGGTAATATCGTTGAATCGCAAGTGATAAAATCAGATGATGATATAAGATTCCCGATGCCTCCGGTAGAGGAAGGGTATCACTTTGTTGAATGGTTAAAAGAATCTGTGCTTGATAATGGTGATGTTATCTATAAATCAAATTATCAAGTTTTAACATATGAGGTTAAGTTTTATAATAATAATGGCGGAGTAATTTTAACAGAAACAGTTAATTATAATGAAAGTGCAACAGCACCTACTGCTACAGAAATTGATGGTTTTGATTTTGTAGGATGGGATAAAACTTTTACAAATGTTAAATCAAATCTAGAAGTTCATCCTATATATGTTGCCAATAAGTTTACTGTAACATTCTATGATGAAAATAATAATGTCATATCTACTCAAGAAGTAAATAAAGGACAAAGTGCAACAGCTCCACTTGTTCCATCAAAAGAAGATTATGTGTTTGTAGAATGGGATCAAGATTTTACAAATGTTAATTCAAATCTAGATGTACGTCCTATTTATAATTTAAGTGTATGTAATGTTACATTCTATGATGCTGAAAATAATGTAATATCTGTTCAAAAAGTAAATGTTGGTGAAGATGCAATAGCACCAACTACTCCAACACAAACAGGGCACACATTTACAGGATGGGATAAAGAGTATACTAGTGTTCAAACAAACTTGGAAATATATCCTGTATTTGAAATAAATAAATTTACAGTAAAATTCTATGATGCAAATAACAATGTAATCTCTACAGAAGAAGTTGCTTACGGCTCAGATGCTACAGCACCAGCTAACCCAGAAAAAACAGGTTATACATTTACAGGATGGGATCAAACTTATACAAATGTTCAAGCATCTTTAGATGTAAAACCTATATTTACTATTAATCAATATACTGTAAAATTCTATGATGCAGAAGGTGTGGTTTTATCTGAACAAGTTATAAATTATGGAGAAAACGCAACAGCTCCTGCTTCTCCTTCAAAACAAGGAAGTACATTTATGGGATGGGATAAAACATATACAAACGTTACATCAAATTTAGATGTTTACCCAGTATATGATGATATTTATTATGAAGTTAGTTTTGTTGATATGTTTGGAAGTGTTATTGATACACAATCAGTTAAAGCATATGAATCAGCAGTTGCGCCAACTGCACCAACTGTAGATTATTATACTTTTAGTAAATGGGATAAGAACTTTTCAAGTGTAACTTCTAATTTAACAGTTACAGCAGTTTATACAAAAAATAATACTACTTATTCAATGTCAACAGCTGACTATTGGTTACAAATTTTAGCAGATGAATATAATATTAACAAAACAATTTTAACTAGTACTCAAATTGATTACTTTAATCAACAAGTATTAAGTGACTATAGCAAAACAAAAGTAGTAGATTTTAACAATATTGCAAAAACAACAACATCTACAAATGTAACATCTATGATTAATAATTATTCAAATATGAATTCATATACTGTATATAATGGTGTTACATCAACAGGTACTGCACTTTCAACTAGCGAAAAAACTACAATCTTAAATAATCGTAATTTAAGTGCGATTCCAACTACTGTTACAGTAGAGTTTGGTTTAATTGTAGATTTTGCTTGGGTTAGAAGTTATCCAACAAACTATTATTCTAGTAGTTTAACAATGGATAGATTCCAAGAAACATCTCTTAACGTTGGAGAAGGTGTTGCTATTTATCATGAAAGTTTAGATGGAGAATGGTATTTTGTTCAAGCTCAAAACTATAATGGTTGGGTTGAAAAGAAATACATAGCAACTTGTAAATATGATGTAATGATTAATTTCTTAAATGCGATAGACAAACTAGTTGTAATTAGTGACTATGTAACTATAGAAAATGCATATGTTAGAATGGGACAAGCTTTCCCGCTAACAAGCACAACATCAACTAATTATAATATCACTTTCCCTACTCGTAATACTGATGGTACTTTAAATTTAAAAGCAGTATCACTTTCTAAAACAGCTGATTATAATGTTGGTTATTTAGATTACACTTATAAAAACTTATATACACAAGCATTTAAATTGTTAGGAATTGAGTATAGTTGGGGAGATAAATATAAAACTGGTAGGGACTGTTCATCAACAATGAATTCATTCTATACTTGTTTTGGATTTAAAATGCCAAGAAATACAAGTAGCCAAAGATCAACACCAACTTATGGTGAGTCAGTAAGTAGTTTCACAACTACAAAAATGCAAAATTATCATCCAGGTACTCTTATTTATTCAAGTGGTCATGTTATGATGTATATTGGAGAAGATGCTTCTGGTAATCCTTATTTACTTCATAATACAAATGCATCAAATAAAGGATGTATTACTCAAACATTATCAAGTTATGGACCTTCAAATATAATAGGTATCTTAAAGATGCAATAAAAAACAAAAGGAATAATCTAAAAGATTATTCCTTTAATTATATTTGTTGATTAAATAATAAAAATATAAGAGTAAAAACAATAATGTTTTCGGTTACCATAAAAGCGTGATATAACGCGAAAGTGTAGCTTTTTTAAATACCCATGTCATAATGACGTGGGTATTTTTTTATTAAAAAATAAAAAGTGTATTTTTTCAAATACACTTAAATACAAAGATGGCGTCCCAAAAGGGATTCGAACCCCCGACACACGGCTTAGAAGGCCGTTGCTCTATCCGGCTGAGCTATTGGGACATAACTGAAATTCAGCATTAATATTATACAATAAAATTGGTTTTTTGTAAAGCATTTTACCTTTTTAATAAATATTATTATAATGTATTAATTGTAAATATATGGTTAAACTAAAAATATCTAAGGAGGCTATATATGAATAATGATAGATTAAAAGGATCAAAAACAGAAATTAATTTGTGGGAAGCTTTTAAAGGAGAATCGGCTGTACGTAATAAATATACTTATTTTGCTAGTCAAGCAAAAAAAGAAGGTTATGAACAAATTGCAGCAATCTTTGAAGAAACAGCAAATAATGAAAAAGAACATGCTAAGATTTGGTTTAAATATTTAAATGGAATTAATTCTACTTATGATAATTTAATGTCTGCAAAAGATGGAGAACATTATGAATGGACTGACATGTATGAAGAATATGCAAGGGTGGCAGAAGAAGAAGGTTTTTTAGATATTGCTAAAAAGTTCAGATATGTCGCAAAGGTTGAAAAAGAACATGAGGAAAGATATCAAAAATTGCTAGAAAATATAGAAAATGATGAAGTATTTTCAAAGAAAACCGGACTTGTCGTTTGGAAATGTCGTAATTGTGGATATGTTGTATCAGATATATCTGCCCCAAAAGTGTGTCCTGCTTGCAATCATTTACAATCATTTTTCGAAATAGAGGCTAAAAACTACTAACACAGTTGTAAAAAACTGTGTTTTTTAAAGCGTTTTCATTATGAAATCATTGTAAATTAATGTAAAAAAAATTCTTATTATGATAAAATAATATTGGTAATTTGTTTAATAATTAACAAACGTAGAAAAATTTAATAAGAAAAAGAGGTTAAAAATGATTAGTATTGAGTCGATATTGACGTTATTAGGCGGTATTGGTGCATTATTATTAGGTTTTAAAATGCTATCCGAAAACATTGAAAAGATTTCAAGTTCAGGTTTAAAAAAACTTTTTAATAAAACAGCAAATAATCGTTTTATAGGTGTAGGTATAGGTGCTTTAGTTACCGCTATCATTCAAAGTTCTGGTGCAACTACGATTATGATAGTTGGGTTTGTTAATGCTGGAATTATGAACCTGTACCAAGCCACTGCAATGATTATGGGTGCTAACATTGGTACTACAATTACAGCGCATATTGCTTCACTTCAAAGCTTAGATATAGCATTGTTCTTAGGAGCACTTGCAGTAGTAGGTATGTTTATGGATATGCTTTCTAAGAATGATAAAGTTAAAACTTGGGGTTTAATTTTAGCAGGATTAGGGATTGTGTTTATAGCCCTTGAATTAATGTCAGGATCAATGAAAGATTTAGCAAAAGCTCCTGAAGTAATTAACTTACTTCAAAGTATCAGTAATCCGTTGTTATTATTCTTAATAGGAGCTTTAATAACAGCTGCTATTCAAAGCTCATCAGCTATTACAAGTATCATTATTATGATGGCTAGCGCAGGAATGACAATTGGTAATACTCCAAACGCAGTTTTATTTTTGATTTTAGGTACAAACGTAGGAACATGTATAACTGCTTTCTTATCATCAATAGGGGCATCAATTAATGCGAGACGTGCAGCAATTATTCACTTCTTGTTTAACTTTATAGGATCGGTTTTTTTCTTCATAATTTTATTGTTATGGCCTAACTTCTATAATGTTGTGTTATCTAGTTTATTCAAAGAACCTGCTACACAAATAGCAATGTTCCATACATTATTTAATGTTATATGTACATTTGCATTCCTTGGAATTATCAATGTGTTTGTTAAATTATCTCATCTTATTGTTAAATCAAGACCTGAAGATAAGAAAACAACATATCTTGATGAACGTTTAATTAATACTGCTGGTATTGCATTAAATCAAGCAGTAAAAGAAACTGTATTGCTTGGAGAACTTGCAATGAATACGTTAGATAAAGCAATTGATGGTTTTGTTAAACGTGATACTTCACAAATGAGTAAACTTAAACAAAATGTAGAAAATATTGAAGAATTAAATCGTGAAATCATTGCTTATATCGTAAAAGTATCTGCTCAAGACATTTCATTACAAGACGAAAAGATTGTTTCTGCTTTGCATAATGCACTTGGAGACTTCATCCGTGAAGCTGAAATTGCTGATAATATTTTAAAATACACAAATTCAGTTATAAATACAGGTATTGAATTTTCTGAAAGTGTTAATGTATCAATCGCAAAAATGCAAGAATTGCTTAAAGAACAATTTAATAACATTAGACGCATTATGTTGAATAATGAATTTGACTTAATGGAAGATGTTAAGAAATTAGAAAATAAAATTGATGAATTACGTAATTCATTAATTAATGATCACATTAAACGTCTTGAAGAAGGTAAATGTAAACCTCAAAGTAGTGGGGTCTTTATCAACTTAATTTCTAACTTAGAAAGAGCTGGTGACCACTTAGACTACGTTGCAGAAGCAATCGTTTCTATAAAATAGTTATTAAACACTTACCATCTATTTGGTAAGTGTTTTACGTTTTTATAATAAAATTAAAAAATGAAATTATAATAATATAAGGAGGTAGATTATGCAACAAAATTTCTATAATGAACTTTTAGAAATCATTGAATCAAACTTATCAAACGAAGAAATTTTAGAACAACTTGAAAATTATCACTATGGTGATATTGTAGATGTACTAGAAACGGTTGATACAAACACAAGGCTAAAAGTATATCAGATACTTGGACGTGATAGAACTGCAGAACTATTTGCTTATTATGATGATGTTGAAGAATACATAAAAGAACTTGATCCAGAAACTGCTGCTGATATAATTGAACTTATGGATTCTAGTGATGCGGTAGATGTCTTAAATGAACTAGATGAAAAAGATAAAGATAAAATCATTGAGTTAATGGATGAAGAAGCTCAAGAGAGTGTTAAAATTATTGAATCATATGATGAAACTTTGATTGGTAGTTACATGACAGATAATTTTATTACAATACCACGAAACAGTACTATTAAGTCAGCAATGTCTAGAATGGTAAGTCTTGCTGGAGATTATGATAATATTTTCACTTTATATGTAGTAGATGACAATAATAAATATGTTGGTGCTATTTATTTAAAAGATTTGATAGTTTCCAGAAAAGAAGCTTTTTTTGAAGATTTAATAATGACATCGTATCCATCATTTTATGATGATGATGTTATGAGTGAATGCATTGAAAAGATTAAAGACTATAGCGAAACCCTGATTCCGGTAGTTAATCGTGATATGGAGATTGTTGGAGTATTAACAACAGATAGTTTAATAGAAGCCACAGTAGATGAATTTGAGGAAGACTATGCAAAACTCGGGGGGTTAACTGAAGAAGAAGATATTGATGAATCAGTATTTACATCCATCAAGAAGAGAATACCTTGGCTTATAGTTTTGCTATTTTTGGGGCTAGTCGTTTCAAGCGTAGTTGGAGTATTTGAATCAGTAATTGCGAGAGTTCCTGTTATTGTATTTTTCCAATCAATGATTCTTGGTATGGCAGGTAATGTTGGCACTCAATCGCTTGCAGTAACTATCAGAAATATTTCTAATGAACAAATAGATGATGATAAAAAGAAACAAAGAAAAAGTGTTTTCAAAGAACTAAGAATAGGTATTTGTAATGGACTTTTAATTGGTGTAATTTCTTTTGTATTTGTGCTATTATATTTGTTCGTAATGAAAGTAGAAGTAAATATAGGTAGCGGTTTTGTAATGAATGATGCATTAACGGTATCAGGAATAATCGGAATAAGTATGTTGGTTTCAATTACTCTATCAAGTATTATTGGAACGTGTTTTCCATTGATTTTAGCAAGACTTCATATTGATCCAGCTGTCGCATCAGGTCCATTTATTACAACAATGAATGATATAGTTGCGGTAATTGTATATTATGGTTTAACTTATTTATTATTTATTGTTTTAATTTAATAGAAGTTTTAGGATACTATTTTATAAAATAGTATCTTTTTTATCTTTTTTCTATATTATTTTAAAAAATATGGTATAATAAAAATATAAGAGGTTTTTTTATGACAAGAATTTATTATTCAAAAATAGATGATGTCAAACTAATCGATATAAATGATTTTTCAGAAAGTATTAGACAACATTTATTACTTAAAAAAAATGATGTAAAATATAAAGAATCACTAGCTGGGTGGAGTTTACTTCATAAAGTTATGCCTAATATTGATTTCAAAAAGTTAGTTGTGACTTTTAATGAATATGGAAAACCTGAATGTGATGGATTTTTCTTTAATATTAGTCATAGTAAAGATCTAGTATGTGTTGGTATATCAAATGGTTTGATAGGCATAGATATTGAATACATTGATTTAGATAAAGATATTTCAAAACTTTCACTAAAACTTTTTGGAGAAAGTTCTTCAAACTATGATTTTTATGAAAAGTTTACGAAAATGGAAGCGTATGTAAAGTATATGGGAAAAAGCATAGGATGCCCAAAATGTACTTTAAATGATGTTATCAAGAATGTTAACACTATACGAATTGATAACAATAATCAAGGATATAGTTTATCTTATCTATCCGATGATTTAAATATAGAGTTTATAAAAGTATAATAGGAGGTATAAACAATGAAACTTAAAAAAACTTTTAAATTAATGTTTGCATTTTTAATGATGGTAGTGACTATTTTTGCAACAAGTAGTTGTGTAGAGTCTACGCAAAAGTTAGATCCATCAACATTTGATGATTTTACTAAAGATATTTTTTATATGTTAATAGGTGAAGACGAACTAACAATAAATTATTATTTTGAAAATCCTGAAGATTTTGGCCTTGCGCACTATGAACCAAGTCTTCCAACACCTGCTGTTTCATCTAATTTAAGTAAATTAATGTTAAATATGTTTTTTGGTCAAATCAAAGATTATGATTATGATCAATTAAATGATGATCAAAAAATGACTTATAATATCATTGTTGACTTGCTTGATGATATTAATGCAAAAGATTCAGAAATGAGTTATTTAAGTAATGATTATTTAGGATCATATTTAGGATATCAAGCACAACTTCCGCTTTTGCTTTCTGAATATAAATTTAGAACAAAACTGGATGTTGATAACTATATGAAATTTTTAGATTTAGTTCCAGAAACTTTTAAAGCATATGTTGATTTTGAAATTGAAAAAGCTGAAAAAGGTTATGCAATGAGAAATTTTGTAATTGATAAAGTAGTCAAACAATGTGAAAGTTTTATCACTCTGGCAAGTGGTGGAGAGCATTTCATGATAACTACAGTAAATGCAAAAATTGACGCATGCGATTTCTTAACTGCTGAAGAAAAAGCAACATATAAAGCATTAAATGAAGAAAAAGTAAAAGGACCTTTAATTGAAGGCTATACTTATGTAATGAATGAGCTTCCAAAATTAAAGGGTAAATCAACTAATGAAATGGGACTAGCCTATTATGTTACAGATGCAGGACGTCAAATCGGTAAAGAATACTATGAACTGGATTTTCAAGATACAGTAGGTTATGATATTAAAGTTAAAGATGCAATAGTTTATATTGATGAAAAAATTGAAGGATATATTGAAGACCTTAGATATTATTTTAATTTAATGACTACAAATTCTGAATTTGAAGCACAACTTTCAAATTATAAGTTGATGAATGTAACTCCAGAAGAACAACTTGCTTATTATGAAACAGCATTTGAAGTATTCTTCCCTCCGCTTGAGTCACACCCAACAATTACTATTAAATATATTGATAAAGCTATGGAAGATCATTTTAGCCCTGCCGCTTATATGACTTCTGCAATAGATAATTATACAGAAGAATTTATTTACTTAAATGGTGGAGATGTAATTTTATCAAATGGTGAATTAGATTATAATTACTTATATTCAACTCTTGCTCATGAAGGCTATCCTGGACATTTATATCAAAATGTATATTTTAAAAATAAAGATGTTAATGTTATTAGAAAAATTTTAAAATCATCAGGTAATTCAGAAGGATGGGCGACTTATACTGAAATCTTTAGTTATGAGCTTTTAAGAGGAACTTATAGTGATGATTTTGTTAATTATTTAATTCTTCAAGATGAATTCATTGGCGCAATCTATTCAAGAATGGATATGGGAATTCACTATGAAGGTTGGACACTTGATGAAACTTCTAACTTCTTAAAACAATATTTAAATGTAACTGATGATGCAGTTAAAGCTACATATGAGCAACTTGTAGAAGTTCCAAACAACGTTCAAACATATTATTTTACTTATTTTAAACTAAAAGATTTAAGGTCTAAAGTGATGGAACTTGCGGGAGATGATTTTGATTATGTTGAATTCCATAAATACATTTTAGATTGTGGACCTGCACCTCTTCAATATGTAGAAGAATATGTGCTTGCACAATATAAATAATGCATAAGTTATTAACTTGCAAATTCTACCAAATTGTAGTATAATATATAAGATAGAAATTTATATAAATTCAAGGAGAAAAATAAAATGAGTACAAATTTAGAACGCTTAAGCGAAAATTCAGTAAAATTAACTATTAAAGTAACTGCTGAAGAATTCGATAATGCACTTGATAAAGCATTTGAAAAAGTAGTAAAAGATGTTAAGGCAGATGGCTTTAGACCTGGTAAAATGCCTAAAACAATCTTTGTTCAAAGATATGGATGGGCTCCACTATATGAAGAAGCTTTAAACTATGTTTTCCAAGAAACATATCCAAAAGCAATCATGAAAGCAAAAGTATTCCCAACTGCTGATCCTAAAGTTGATTTAGATTATGCATCTTTAGAAAAAGGAAAAGGATTCACATATACTGTTGAAGTAGATGTATGGCCAGAAGTTCATCTTGGTGAATATAAAGGATTAAAAGTTAAACCTTTATCAACTAAAGTAACTAAGAAAGATGTAGATGCTGAAGTTAAAAAAGTATTAGAATCTAAAGTTGAAAATGTAATCAAAGAAACAGCTGCTGAAAAAGGTGATACTGTTGTTATCGATTTTGAAGGCTTTGTTGATGGTGTTGCATTTGAAGGTGGAAAAGGTGAAAACTATCCTCTTGAACTTGGTTCAAATTCTTTCATTCCAGGATTTGAAGATCAATTAATCGGAACAAAAGCTGAAGATGAAGTTGATGTTAATGTAGTATTCCCTAAAGATTATCATGCTGAACTTGCTTCAAAAGCTGCTGTATTTAAAGTAAAAGTACATGAAGTAAAAGGTAAAGTATATCCAGAATTAAACGAAGAACTTGTAAAAGAATTAGAAGTTGAAGGTATTGAAACTGTAGAAGCTTACTTAGATCATGTTAAAGCTACTTTAAAGAAACAAAAAGAAGAAGCTGCTGAAAATCATTTAGTAAATTCATTAGTTGAAGCTGCTTGTAAAAATTCATACGCTGATTTCCCTCAATCATTAATTGATAATGAAGTTCAAAATCAAGTAAATCGTGTTGAACAACAAGCTAAACAATATAACATTCCTGTAGAATTATTATTACAATACAGCGGAATGGCATCTTTAGATGAATTCAAAAAACAAGCTGAAGAATATGCAAGAAAATCTTTCTTACAAGAATTAGTTCTTGAAAAAATCATGGAAGTAGAAAACATTGAAGCTACTAAAGACGAAATTAAAGCTGAATATGAAGTGCTTGCTGGTTATGATGAATCAGATAAGAAAAAAGAAAAAACTGAAAAATTAGCAAAAGCAAAACAACAATATCCAGAATCAAGAGTTGCTTATAAGATTAAAGCAGATAAAGTTGTAGCATTATTAAAAGAACATGCTGTAACTAAAGAAGCTAAAAAAGAAGAAAATTAATTTATAAAATTGTAAAATCGCTCCATAATAATTATGGAGCGTGATTACTATATGGCTAAGTCGAAACATTGTTCATTTTGTAATAATTTAATAGATAAAGATAATCTAGGAATAGAGGGGGCCAATACTACCTGTATTTGCTTTGATTGTTTAGAATTATATAATAAATTAGTACAAATTAAAAAGCATGAAGATAAAAAGGCGAAAATGCTAACTAAACAAAAGGATATAAATTTAACCCCCCAAGTGATTTATGATAAACTTGACAAAGAGGTTATTGGTCAAACTGAAGCAAAAAAGATTTTATCAGTTGCATTATTCTTACATCATTTAAGAATTAATAATCCTAGTGCAAATCTTGAAAAATCAAATGTATTAATGATAGGACCAACTGGAGTTGGAAAGACACTACTTGCTAAAACTATGGCGAGTATTCTTGATTTACCTATTGCAATTTGTGATGCGACAGTTTATACTGAGGCAGGTTATGTTGGTGAAGATGTTGAAAATATTCTTTTAAGATTAATCCAAAATGCAAATTACGATATTAAACTTGCAGAACATGGTATAGTCTTTATAGATGAAATAGATAAACTTGCTAGAAAAAGTGAAAACCCATCAATAACAAGAGATGTATCAGGTGAGGGAGTCCAAAATTCACTTTTAAAAATTATTGAAGGAAATATTGTTAACGTTCCCCCACAAGGTGGAAGAAAACATCCATATCAAGAATATTTAAAAATTGACACATCAAACATTTTGTTTATTTGTGCTGGTGCTTTTGAAGGCCTTGATAATAATAAAAGAAATTATGTAGGCTTCAATCAAATAGAGGCAAGTCTAGAACAAGATATTGAAAAATTAAAAAAGTTTGGAATTATTCCAGAACTCTTAGGTCGTCTTCCTATTATTGCTCATTTAAAAGAACTAGAAATTGATGATTTAAAAGATATCTTAGTTAAGCCAACTAATTCAATTATTAAACAATATCAAAAAATATTTAAGACTTGTGATGTAGAACTTGCATTTATGGATTCTGCAATCGATAATATTGCTCGTCGTGCTTATAATGAAAAAATGGGCGCAAGAGCGCTTAGGAAAATATTAGAAGATATGATGCTAGATACAATGTTTGAATTACCAAATATAAAAAATAAAAAAGTCCTAATTGAAGAAGAACAAATTAGAAAAATATAATTAATATAGAAAGGAGAATCATATGTTTACAAGAAATGAAAGAATAAATGCACAACTTCCAGCACTTGTAGTTCGTGATTTTGTGCCACTTCCTGGCAATGATGTAAGAGTTGATTTCTCAGGAGATTCCGATATTAAAACATTAAAAGTTGCAGAACAATACAAAAATTATGTAGTATTACTTGTTCCTCAAAGAGAAAAAGCATCTTATATGGAAGATGATTTCTATAGAAGAGCTGTTGTTGCAAAAGTCGTTTTAAATATGACAAGTCCAAATGGTGCTCGTAGAGTTAAATTTCAAATAATCGCAAGATGTGATGTTAGAGGTTTTATGCCAAATACAGCTCAATTTGTTGTAGATTTTACGACTTGTGTTAGTATTTCATCTGATATTGAAAAAGAAAAAGCTACATATGATTTAATTAAACAATTCGTTATTAAAAATGGCATAGATCAAGAATTAAATAAACAAAATATTAATGTATTAAATAAGGCTTTATCATATGATGAATTCAGTGATATAATGGCTTTCCATATTAATATGGATAGAAATAATAAACTAAAATATTTATTTGAACTTGATACTACTAAGCGATTAACAAGTGTTTTAGAAGATTTATACAAACAACAAATGTTCAAAGAACTTGAAATCAAAATTGATAATGAAGTTAAGAAGAGTATTAATGAATCACAAAAAGAATATTATCTTCGTGAAAAAATGAAAGCTATTCAAGAAGAACTTGGTGAAAAAGCTAAACGTGAAACTGAAATAGATGAATTAAGAAAGAAAATTAAAGAAGCAGGAATGCCAAAGAGTGTTGAAGAAAAAGCAACAATTGAACTAAATCGTTATATTTCAATGCCAAGTAGTTCTCCTGAATCAGGTGTGGTTCGTAAATATATTGATTTTATGTTAGAACTTCCTTGGTCTCATCAATCAATAGACTCAGAAGATATAAACCTTGCGAAAGATGAACTTGATAGAGATCATTATGGATTAACTTTAGTAAAAGATAGAATTTTAGAATATCTTGCAGTAAAGATTATGAATCATAAAAATCCTCAAACTATTCTTTGTTTAGTAGGCCCTCCCGGGGTAGGTAAAACATCACTTGCAAAAAGTATTGCAAAAGCATTAAACAAACAATTTGTAAAACAAGCTTTAGGTGGTGTAAAAGATGAATCAGAAATTAGAGGTCACAGACGTACATATCTTGGAGCTTTACCTGGTAGAATCTTACAATCAATGGCAAAAGCAAAAACAAATAATCCGGTATTCTTACTGGATGAAATTGATAAGATGTCAAGCGATTATAAAGGTGATCCAACTAGCGCAATGTTAGAAGTACTTGATTCAGAACAAAACAAAGCATTTAGTGATCACTATCTAGAAGAACCGTATGATTTATCAAATGTATTCTTTATAGCAACAGCTAACTATCTTGGTAATATTCCAGCACCATTAAGAGATAGAATGGAAATTGTTGAAGTATCAAGCTACACTGAATACGAAAAATTTGAAATTGCTCGCCGTCATTTACTTAGTAAACAACTTCGCGCAAATGGGCTAGATGGTGCTATCTTCTCTATTACTGATCAAGCAATTTATAGAATTATTCAAGAGTATACAAGAGAAGCTGGTGTCAGAGAACTTGAAAGATTAATTGGTACAGTTATAAGAAAATCAATTAAGAAAATTTTAATGGAACATGCTGAAAGAATTGATGTAGATGCAGAAAACCTAGAAGATTTCTTAGGTAGACCTAAATATACAAATAATACTACTGATGCATTAGATCAAGTAGGTGTTGTTACAGGACTTGCTTATACTCAATTTGGTGGAGATACTTTATCTGTTGAAGTAACTCATTATAAAGGTAATGGTAAACTTGTTTTAACGGGTAAACTTGGCGATGTTATGAAAGAATCTGCTCAAGCAGCATTAAGTTATGTTAAAACAAATGCTTCTAAGTTTAATATTGATCCTGTAGTTTTCAATGAAAGTGACCTTCATATCCACGTACCTGAGGGTGCTATTCCAAAAGATGGACCTTCAGCTGGTGTAACCATTGCAACAGGAATCATCTCTGCGTTCTCTTCATCTAAAGTTGATCACACTGTTGGTATGACAGGTGAAATTACATTAAGGGGTAGAGTGCTTCCAATTGGTGGATTACGCGAAAAATCAATTGCAGCGCATCGTAGTGGACTTAAGACAATTTTAATTCCAAAAGACAACATTAAAGATTTAGAAGAAGTACCTGAAAGTGTAAAAAATAGCTTAAATATTATTCCTGTTGATACAATAGATGATGTTATTAAACACGCTATTAAAAAATAAGTAGTAAATTACTAGAAATAAATCTCAATTTATGTTATAATAAATACGTTATAGTAATATTTATTAAAATATTAATAGGAGGCCATATTATGGGTGCAATGAATTGGTATGATTATTTATTATTAGCAATCTCTTTAGCATTAATTCTAATTATTGTATTACAATCTTCTAAAGAAGATGCTTCAAAAGCATTCTCTGGAGAAAAATCAGAATTATTTGCTAACCAAAAACCAAGAGGTGCAGAAAAAGTTATTAATCAAATTACAACAGTGCTTTCAATTGCTTTCTTTGTTGTAGCAATGCTTGTAGTTATTTTACCTAAACTGTAAAAATGATAAGGGCTATAATAGCCCTTTTTATTTTTAAAATTTATGAAAGGAGGCAAAAACGATTATGTTAAGAGAAAAAATATTAAACTTAATGGAAGAAAAAGATTATAAACCTCAAGTTGTTGATGAAATCTATCAAAAATTAAATCTTTCAACATCAGAAGAATTCGTAACTCTTGTTAAAACTCTAAACACACTAGCAGATGAATATATTGTAACGTATGATGCTAAAGGACGTTTCGCTCTCCTTAATACGTTTAATCTTGCAACAGGAACACTAGATATTAAAGATGGTGGCTTTGGCTTTGTTGATACTGAGTTTGGCGGAATCTTTGTTGGACGTGATAATCTCAATGGTGCTATCTCATTCGATGAGGTAATGGTTAGATATTATATTGATAAAAAGGGTCGTTTTGAAGGAGAAATTACAAAAGTTATAAAAAGAAATATAACTGAGATAATTGGCAATTTAGAACTTTTTAAAGGAAAACATGTAGTTAGAAGTAACAATCCAAAAATTCAGTTATTAGTATTTATTAAATCATCAGATTTAAACAAAGCTAAAATAGATGATATTGTAAAAGTTAAAATTGATAAGTATTATCCTAATTTAACTGCGGATGGAAAAGTAATCGAAGTATATGGTAATAAAAATTTACCTGGTCTTGATATTACAAGTTTAGTTTTAACAAGTGGAGTACCTGTAGATTTTTCAAAAGAAACTTTAATAGAGATTAAAAATATCCCATCTAAAATTGATGCAGATTATGAATTAAAACAAAATAAAAACTTAAGAGACTTAAGAGATTATCAAATTATAACGATTGACTCATTTGATGCGAAAGACTTAGATGATGCGATTAGAGTAGAAAAGCTCGACAATGGAAATTATCTACTTGGGGTATATATAGCCAATGTAACTCACTATGTAAAAGATTCATCTCCACTTGATAAGGATGCACTTGAAAGAGGAACAAGCGTATATTTACCAGATAGAGTAATTCCAATGTTACCTAAAGCTTTATCTAATGGAATTTGTTCACTAAATGAAGGTGCAGACCGTCTTGTTATGGCATGTGAGATGGAAATTAATAGTGATGGTGAAGTTGTTAAATATGATATCTTTGAAGGTATTATTAGAAGTCTTCATAAGATGACTTATGAAAATGTTAATAAAATGTTGGAAGAACAAAATAAAGATATCATTAAAGAATATATTGATATTTATCCAATGTTAAAAGATGCAGAACACCTAGCGAAAATTCTATATCAAATGCGTATTAAACGAGGAGCTTTTGAATTTGAAAGTTTAGAGTCTAAACTTATATTAAATGAAAAAGGTAAAGTTGAAAAAATTACTTTAAGAGTTCAAAAGACTGCAGAAAACTTAATTGAAGAATTTATGTTAATTGCCAATGAAACAGTAGCACAAGCAATGACTTGGCTTGATGTTCCATTTATTTATCGTGTTCATGAAGAACCTAAAGAGGAAAAACTTACAAAACTTTTAATGACTCTTGATCAATTTGGATATACAGTAAAAATCAAAAATAAAAAAGCTCTACCTAAACTATTACAACAAGTATTACTTGATTTAAACGATGCAGACCCAGATGATGAAGAAACAGTTATTAAAAATGCTATTATTAATAGAGTAATGATTAGAAGTATGGCTAAAGCGGTATATCAAGAATATAATATTGGTCACTTTGGTCTTGCGAGTGAATGTTATACACATTTCACATCACCAATTAGACGTTACCCTGATTTATTGGTACATCGTTTAATAAAAGAATTTATGCTTGGAATTAGTCAAACAGATGCAAACAATAAAATTAGTTATTTTTCGAGTATTGTTAACTATGCTGGAATCAATTCTTCTAAAACTGAAAAACGTGCAGAAGTACTTGAAAGAGATGCAACTGAGTTTAAAAAGGTTGAATATATTAAAGATTATGTTGGAAAAACTTTTACAGGAATCATTTCATCAATTACTCAATTTGGAATGTATATTATGCTTGACAATACCATTGAAGGTTTAGTAAAATATAATAGCATGACAGATGATTATTATGAAATAGATGAAATAAAAGGACAAGTAAAAGGTGAAAGAAGTAAAAAAATATATCAAATTGGAAGTAAAGTTCGTGTAAGATTACTAGAGGCGAGTCTTGCTAAACGAACAGTAACATTTAAACTTCTAGGAAAGGAATAATATGGAAAAGATAGCTGCTCAAAATAAACGCGCATATCATGATTATTTTATTGATGAAGTATATGAGTGTGGCATTGTCCTCACTGGAACCGAAATAAAATCAATCAGAGCTTCAAAAGTAAGCTTACAAGATAGCTTTTGTTACATTAAAAATAATCAGGCTTATATTAGCGGTATGCATATTTCAAAATATGAAATGGGCAATATCTTTAATCATGATCCTGATCGTGTAAAAAAATTATTATTACACAAAAATGAAATAATTAAATTAAATCAAAGAATCTCACGTGATGGTTATACTTTGATACCTTTAAAAGTAGCAATTAGAAATGGACGAGCTAAAGTTGATATTGGACTTGCAAAAGGTAAAAAACTATATGATAAACGTGAAGATATGAAGAAAAAAGATCAACTGATGGAGATGAAAAAACATCAAGAAAGGTAGCATATGGACAAATTTATAGAAGCACTACAACTTGCACAAAATCAAGAAGTCGATAAAGCATATAATATGCTATCTAGTATTCTTGAAGAACAACCTATGAATTTTGATGCACGATATGCACGTGCAATGATTGATATTTCACAAATCAAAAAACATAGTCTTACAACTATTAATGATTTAAAATTATTAATATCTAAGAAAACTAAATATACAAAACCAGCTTTTACATTTTTAGCTTTAGTATATGATGGTTTAGATGATATTGATAATGTTATAATCTATGGTGAAGAAGCATTAAAAAAAGATTCGCCATTTAAAGATGAAGTGTGTTTTGCGATTGCTAGAGCATATGCTAGAAAAGAAAGTGAACCAGCTTTAATAAAAGCCCTTGAATATATCAATATGTGTGTTGATATGGAAGATACTGAAGATGAACTTAATTATTACATTTGTAAGGCTGATATTCTAACATCATTAAAACGTTTAGATGAAGCAAGCGAAACTCTTGATAAAATTGCATCAACATTTGGATATAGTGCGGTATTTTATTATATTAAAGCACGTATTGCAATGGCATATTATTCTGCTTCTAAATCAGAAGACGATTTAGATAGTGTAATTGATAATGCAACGATAACACTTCAATACGAAGAAAAAGATGTACTTGCAAAAACATTATTAATTGAAGCATATACTCTTAAAAAAGATTTCAACAAAGCTCTTGAAATAATCGATACATTAAAAGATACGCTAACTGATGAAGAACTTGCAATTGAAAAAATTAAAGTTTATGACGAACTAAATGATTATCAAAAATGTTTTGACATTATTGAAAATGCTTTAGTTAATAATACTGAATCATGGCGACTTCATTATATGAAAGGTGTCTTCTTTATAGAAATGGATGAGTCAGATGAAAATTTAGAAAAAGCACTAGTTTGTTTTAAAGAAGCTTATAATTATTTTTCCAATGTAAATATTTTAAGAGATATATTAAAAATTAATAAAGCTTTAAAAAAAGAACAAGATAATTACGAGTATTTAAAGAGTTTACTTGAAAAAAGTAATAAAGGTGAAATTTGTTATTACTTAGCAGATGCGGCAAATCGAATAGGAAAACCTCATGAAGAAATCAATAGATATTATGAAACAGCAAAAAATGAAGGCTATGTTGATGAAATAGAGTTTATGGACTATGTTTGTAACTTTACAGAAGATCCTAATTTCTATAATAAAGAAATCAAAAAATATGTAAAAAAATATAGTAATAAACTTTATGTATGGTCTAAAAAGAAAATGGCTGTTAGATACATTTATGGTGAAAATGGGTTTAAAATAAACTATAAAAAAGCAGAAAAATACATGCAAGAATGTTTAAAAGAAGAATCAGATGATTCTTGTGTAAATAGTTTATATGGACGTCTTCAAGAATTAAAGAGAAATTATAACCTTGCTTTTGTTCATTATAAAAAAGCTTATGATATATTAAAAGTATCTAAGGTGATTGATTGCGATTGTTCTTATGGATATTATGCGCATGCCTTATTTAATGGTATTGGTTGTGAAGAAAATACTGAAGAAGCAAAGCTTGCTATACTTGAGGCAATAAATAGAATGGGCAAATTTACATGTTCTCATGTAGTTTGCTATTATGCATATTTTTATTTATCAGATGATGAAAGATTCACATTAGATAAAACATTAGAACTGTTAGAGTTTAATTATCCGTTCTATCGTTATGATATTTCAAGAATTGTATATCTAACAAAAGTATTAGAAAAAGTAAATAAAAAAAGTTCAAAGTTAGATGAACTTTTAAAAGATAACTTAAAATATTATTCTAAAGATGAAATTAAATATTATAATAATAGTATAAAAGAACCACTTCCAAAACCTTATTGGAAAAATATTTAATTTTTATTTTTTAATCTTTCAACTTCTATTCTTAAAGCTTTGACCTCTTGAACCAAAGCGTTGTATTCCTCATCTGATGGAGTAGCACTAGCTTGTGCAGCAATCGTTAGCATGATTTGACCAACTTGTTCAAACCAGTTACCAAGAGCATTTAAGGCATTAAGTGATAAAAGAGAAGATATAATATAAGCTATTATGGTAGCATATAAACTATATTCATATGGAGGAATATTATCAAGAAAATTAGAAAATTCAATAATTGATTGTTTAAAGTTATCAAAATCTTGATTCAAAGTAATCCCTCCTTATATTATAATACGAAGAAAATTATAAAAAAATGCCACTTAGTGGCATTATACGCAATCGTGGCGGAATAGGTAGACGCGCTACTTTGAGGGGGTAGTGTCCAGCTGGACGTGTGAGTTCGAGTCTCACCGGTTGCACCAGATGTTAACTACGTAACTTACGTTCCTAAAATAGAAAATAATACTATAAAATAGGTCATTTTATGTATAAATGTAAATTTTCTACATTTGTAATGGTTAATGGATGTAAAAGGATTAATAGAAATAGCATTAAAGTAATAATTAGTTTAAATCTCAGTGCGTCGAATAAAAAAATATTATAGATTTATATATAAAAAGTTATAAATATATAAAAAAGATTAACAATAATAAAAATGAAAAATATCTATCTATCAAATATCTACCAAAATGGTATAATATAAGAGTAAAGAAAGGATATGAAATTATGCTATTAACTGATGTTGTTTTAGATTTGTGGCAAGAAATCATGAGGAAGAATGGGTTGAGTTTAAAGAAAATTGGTTTGATCCTATTCAATTTCTTGACTGTGGAATAGCTATAATTATTTTTAAATGTTATTTCACAACAGTTTCATTTATTTGAAAAAAATTTTAAATAAGTGTATAATGTTAGTAGGTGATAAAAATATGGAACTTTGGGATTTATATGATGAATATAGAAATAAACTAAATAAAGACCACATAAGAGGAGAAAAAATACCTCAAGGAGAGTATCATCTTGTGGCACATGTATGGATTAAGAATAGTAAGAATGAATATTTAATGTCTAAAAGATCTGCTACAAAAAGAACATATCCGTTAATGTGGGAGTGTGTTGGAGGATCTGTTTTAAAAGCTGAAACAACATACGATGCAGCAATCAGAGAAACTCAAGAAGAAGTTGGAATTGATTTAAGTAGTATAAAAGGAAGATTTATTACATCTTTTGTTAGAAAAGGAATTCAAGATATAGTTGATGTGTATGAATTTGACTATGATGGGGATGCCAATTTAAGTCTTGCAACAACAGATGAAGTAGAAAATACTAAATGGATGACAAAAGATGAAATTATAAAATTATTTAATGAAGGGAAACTAATGAAAACATTAAAATATTTTATAAGCGATAAGCAAACAAAAGAGTAAGAATATTACAAGATATAAAATATTTATAAGTCAAATAGAGTTATTCTATTTGACTTTTTTTCTTCTTATCTAAATGTTCAATTAATAAGTTAAAAATAATGGAAAAAAAAGAAGATTTGTTGTATAATAAATTAAATGAATATGATTTTAAAAAAAGCATAAAAAGAAAGGAGATAACAAATATGAGTCAATTTAAAGAATACGAACTAACGAAATTAGGTGAAAAACTAAAAGCGGCAATTCTTCAAAGAACTGATATTTTTAATCCTATAACAGTTGTTGTTCCTAGTTTAAAGATTCAACAATGGTTTAAGACTTATTGGTTAAAAACTGAAAGTAATATATTAATGAATGTAAATTTTGTATCTATTGATCAGGCATTATTAAGTATTGTAGAATGTGAAAAGCCTTATAGATTAATGAAAAGAGAAACATTTAAATCATTAATTATCAAGTTTTTATCAAAAAATTCTGATAGTATGAGTCTACCAATAAATATAAAAAGTTATTTTATCAAGGAAGATAATAGCATTGATTCTATTAAAATATATGATCTTGCAAATCAGTTATCAAAATTATATTTAGAATATGAAAAAGATCAATTAGATATTATCGGTTGGCAAAAGGAATTATATGAATTAGTATTAACTGAAGCATCAAATTATGGCTTGTCAACCATAAGTTACATGTTTAATAAAACTAAAAAAACAAAAATAAAAAATGATGAATTATACTTTTTTGGTTTTATTAATTTTACTAAATTACAAGAGAAAATAATTAAAGATTATGCATCTCATTCTAAAGTTACTATACTATTATTAGAACAAAATAAAAAATATTGTAAAGAATATTCTGTAATTGCTGCACCATCTAAACTAAGAGAGATAGAAGCAGTTCATTCTGAGATTTGCAAGTTACTAAAAGACCCAGATGTTAAGTATAGTGATTTTTTAGTACTTGCACCGGATATTAGTGATTATGAAGGTGTAATTCCAAGAGTATTTAATCAAGATAATATTGATTTTCCAAGCATACCTTTTGCTATTAATGATAAAAAAAGAGTAGAAACTAATGTTTCTAGTGGTCTAAAAAAATTAATAGAAATTATCAATAAGAAATTCTATACAAGATATGATTTCTTTAATTTAATTAATAATCTAGATATTAAAACATCAAGAGGTATAATCGATGAAGATTTAGTTAATTGGCTAGAATCAATAGTCGAGATGAAAGCATATAGAAATAGTGAAGATTGTGATGATTGGACATATGTGCGCCAAAGAGTATTATGCTCAAAAATTTCTGGTATTAATGATATCGATAACAATATAGTTGAACTAAAAGATGATAACTATATCCCTTTTTCTACTATTGCTTTTGATGATGAATCGATTATAAGATTTGTTAAGGTAGTTGATGATTTAAAATCTTGGATTGATGTGATAAATGAAATTGAAGTAATTAATCAAGAAAATATCCAATTAATAAGAAATGAATTAGATAAATGGTTTTCTATAAAAGATAGTAATGGGTTTGAAACTAATAATTACTACAAGAGTATAATTAATGTATTAGATTCATGGCATGACATGGAAATTTCAAAAGATATTGTTCCTTTAAATACACTATTTTATATGTTAATTGATGCTAGTATAACAACTGAGTTTAAAAGAGAAGAATATTTTACAAGAGGAATTACGTTTGCAGATTTTGATATAGATGCAATATTATCAACTAAGTATGTATTTTTCTTAAATGCAAGTTCTAAAGAATTCCCAAGACCTGTTATTAAAAGTGAGCTAGATTTAAGAAATTATGATATTTCTAACAAAGAAAATATAGAAAATGCGTTTTTAATTCAATATCAAAATGCTAATGAAAAATTCATTATTAGCTATGTTAATAAAGATTTAAAGACTGATGAAGACTTCTTCAAATCATCATTAATTCATAATTTAAATTCAAGACTTGGAATTGATGATGAGATAGATGATAAAATTAGTTTAGATGAAAAAAGACCTTGGAGTGATTTATTTACTAAAAGAGAATATAAAAACAAATTATATTATTTAGGTCTATTATCAAATAATGATGATTATATAGATGCAAAGATAGAAATCAAAGAAAATGAAAAAAGAAAGAGAGTTAAGGTAAAAGAAATAGCTGATTTCTTAGAAGAACCTTTAATGTTTAAAGCAAAATATCTATTTGGTAGAAATGATACATTAGAAGATGACATCAAAGATGAATATGAACCGTTTGAACTAAGTAGACTAGAAAGTGCTATATTAGTTCCAAAAATATGCATAGATGTACTAAAAAATAAAACTCCTTTAGATGTTAAAAAGAAAGAGGCGTTAAAACAAAGATTTAATTTAGAACATAAATTACCAAACATTAATAAAACTATTCAAGATGCTACATTTAATCGCATACTAATTGAATGTGAATCAATTATAGATGGTATTAATAAATTTACATCATATAATCCTAATGTTATAAGATTAGATGATATAAAAGTTAAAGGTGAAATTGATTTTGAAATAACATGTAATAAAGAAATTTGCTTACAAGTAGAAGGATTAAATAGAGCTTATATAGAAATTAAAGAAGGTTTAAAGAAATATGAAAAGAATGAACACAAATTCTTATTTCTTTATGCCTTTGCTTTGGCGGATGTTTCAAGATTACCAGAAGATACATATAAAGTAGTATTGAAAAAAGGTGTAGAGGTGATGTTTGATATTAAGCCTAGTGAAGCTAGTGAAATCCTATGTGAAATTTATAAATTAATGCACGATTACAGTGATAATGAATGTTTACCTTTCATTTATTATAATAAAGAAATTAACGATTTAAATGATTTAATAAATAAAATTAAATCTCCAAATGAAAGTCCTTGGACATATTTTGATGATAAAAATATGTTTAATTATGAAACTCAACTAGGATATACGGTAGACAATTTTGTTGAAAAATACGAAGCTAAGAAAATAGAAATTGCAAAACTAATTAAATTTTTCGAATTAAATACAAATAAAAGCGAGGTTGAAAATAATGAATAAATTTGATGTAAAAACTTATGAATCAAATAAAAATTATGTTATTGAAGCCTCAGCTGGTACGGGCAAAACATATAATATAGTTGAAATTGTTAAGGAATTAGTTAATCCCAAAAATCCTAAAAATACTAAAGTTGATCTTAGTAAAATTTTAATTGTTACTTATACTGATAAAGCAGCAGGAGAATTAAAAGATCGTATTAGAAAAGAATTAAAAGGTATTGATACTGATAATGCGTCAATATATACGATTCATTCGTTTTGCCAAAACTCAATTAAAGAATTTGGACTTTCCGCAAACCTGCCTTTAAATTTAAATGTTATAGATGAAAATGAAATTGATAGTTTTGTTGAAAGATATTTAAGAGAAGGAGATATCTTAAAAGATATTTCTAAGTTATTAACTACTTCTGTGAAAATAAATCTTGTAGAATTAAAAGAATTATTAAAGGAAGCTGTAAGTAAATACTATTTAAATTTTGCGGGTTATGAAGATAAAAAAATAATAACATTAAAGAAAACAGAATACTGTGATATACTGTTAGATTTACCAGTACTTCTTAATACATGTGAAAACTTTGATAGCCTTCTAAAAGCAAAACCAGAAATATCATACCATTACAATATTTTAGTTAATGGGGCCCATAAAAAATCTAAACCACTAGCTGATGAAATCGAAGAAAAATTTAGAGATAATTTTGACTTCAATGGCTTAAAATATAAGGAGCAATTTTTTAAGGATGCACCAATTGAAGAATTAAATGCTTTTTTATTCTTTAAACATATAAAAGACTTTTTAAAAGATTCTATAAAACACTGCAATTATCATAAAGTATTAGCATCAATTTATTTACAAGACATTTATTTAAAATGGCAAAAAGAAAAAGAGCTTAATAAAAGTCAATCCTTTGATGATATGATTAGATATGTTAGAGAAACAATTCTAAATGATGATAAATTGAAGAATAAGTTACAAAACAAATATGATATTGCAATAATAGATGAATTCCAAGATACTAATCAAAGACAATTTGACATATTTAAAAGCATCTTTATGGAGGATGAATTTCATAAAATAATTGTTGTAGGGGATCCTAAACAATCTATTTATTCATTTCAAGGTGCAGATATAGATGTTTATTACGATGCTGTCGAAGCAATTGTAAAAAGTGATGGCGAAAAATGTATGTTAAATAAAAACTATCGTTCAACTGCTGATATGGTTTCATCATGTAATAAGTTATTTAATTATTATAATTTTGATAGAACTACTTTTGAAGATTGTGGATACTTAAACTTTGCAGATGGCGATAAGTCAGTTCACGAAGTAATGTATGAAGGAAAGCCAACAAACGCATTTTGGATAGCTAAAAATAACACACCTAAGGAAATAAAAGAGCCTGAAGTACTAGAAAAAAAGGGTAAAAAGCAACAGCCTGAAAACCCTGAAACAATTAGCGAATATGAATTTGCTGAAATAGCAGTTCAACAAATTATTGATTGTTGTAGTTTACAAAGTGATGGAAAATCTACAAAACTTCAAATAAAGGATAAAGGTAGCAAAACATATCGTAATGTAACGTTTAAAGATTTTGCAGTTCTTGCAAGAACTTCATCAGAAATGTTTTCAATAGGAAAAGCTTTAGCTAATGCGGGTATACCATATTTAAGATACAAAAACAAAGAATTATTCTTAGGAAGAGAATGCGTACACTGGATAAGTTTATTAAAAGCAATAGCGGTTACAGATTTTACAGGTAGAAACAGAAACATACTTAAAAAAGCTTTATTTTCAAATTTCTTCGGGTTAACTTTAGAACAAATAAATAGTGAATATGTTAATAAAGACGATATAAAAGAAGTTGAAAAATTAAATTATTGGAAAGAGTTAGCTAATAACCGTAATTGGGAAGATTTATTTGACGATATTATTAATAGTTCAGAACTTAATACTAATATGAAATCTTTAAAAGAAATTCAGTCCCTTGCTATTTATAAACAAATTGGAAATTATTGTATAGAATATTTATCTAAGGGAAAATCAATCGATGATTTAGTACGAAGTCTTACTAATTTATCTAAAAATGATGAATTAGATGATGAACAAAATGGTTCAATAGTAGAAAAAAGTACTAACTTTGATTGTGTCCAAATAATGACTATTCATGCATCAAAAGGTTTACAATTTCCAGTAGTAATTGGCGTTTGTGGATTTAAAGGTCCTTATCATCCCGTTTCTATCTATACATATCATGAAGATGATAAAAAGACAAAAGAGAAAAGACAAACTTTATGCTTTGATAAAAATGAAATTTTTGATAAAGAAGAAACCGCTGAATGGAAAAGATTATTTTATGTTGCATATACTAGACCACAATTTTTGCTTATACTTCCGTATTATAAAACATATGGTAAAGATTTTATAAGGGAATCTTTAGAACAATTTATGACTAATCACCCAACTTCATATAGACAAATACATAAGAAGTCTATAACATACAAAGAACTAAGAAAAATAACAAGTAAAATTTTAGATAGTTCTAGCGAAAAAATTGTGGAGGAGATTAGCCAGGATAAACAAATATCTATACTAAAGGGATTAATAGATGAAGGTCCTAATCGAACTGTTTATAAGCATTCATATTCTTCGTTATCTCACGACAAAAAACAACAAGTTGAAGAAGAATTAGATACAATTGATAAAGAAGGAATTAGAGAAGATGGGTTATCTAAGTTTGATAAATTAGCAAAACCAGTAAAAGCCGCCTATGATGACGCTATTAGCCCTATTGTACTTGCGGATGATTTTCCACGAGGAACAAAACTAGGTACTGCTCTACATTCTGTGTTTGAAAATTTAGATTATCAAAACTATGCAGAGTATTTTGATACAAAAATTGAAAGATGTTTTTCAAGCGAGGGAATTAAAGCTAAGCCTGAGTGGATAGAAAATACTAAAGAAATTGTGAATAATGTTTTAAATGCAGATCTTCCAATAATCAAAGGATCACAAATAGAAAGTGAATCATTTAAACTAAATAGCATTTCATATGATGATAAACTTGATGAAGTAGAGTTTAATTTTAATATTTTAAATAATAAACTTAAAAACTACTTAAATGGTTTTGTCGATATGATGTTTAGAAGAGGAAACTATTATTCAATAGTTGACTGGAAGTCTGATAGATTGAACGATACATTTGAATCATATGCAACTCTTGATAGTTTAAAATTGCATGTAGATGATAGCTATTCAATTCAAAGAGTACTATATGCTTATTGTTTAATTAAGTGGTTAAAATCAGCTAATCCAAATCTTACTGAAAGTGAAATCTTTGATAAACATTTTGGTGGAATCTACTATATCTTTATTAGAGGATGTAATAAAAATACAGGTAATGGTATTTATGCGCAAACATGGGAAACATGGCAAGATTTAGAAAGATCTTATGAGCATATTGTTAAATCCAAAATAGGAGGAATGAGTAATGAATAATTATAAAGACTTTTATAACTTTTTACTTAGAAACCGACTTATTACTCCAATTTGGGAGTATATCCTAGATATCATTGAAAAACAAATTAGGGAAAAACCTAATAAAGATAATTACTTAAATATTTTTGCAATATATTTTAGTTTAATTGGTGATGGAAATATTTGTATTTCTTTAGATAAAAAAATATTAACAAATAAATGGATTGAAAAAACAAACGGAACAAAAATTTTATTAGGTGAAAATGAAGATTTCAATGTTCAAGAATATTGTGAAAAAGTAGAAGAATCTTTAAAATGCATTAATGATTATTTATCTGATATAACAAAAGAAAACTTACCAGAGATTATAGGAGATAATAAAATATTTATTATTGATAATAATTGGCTATATTTAAAAAAATATAGTGTCGCAAGGCGTGGAATAATAAAATCTATCAATAGAATTTTTTCTAAAAAAAGAGATTTGCCTCCAGCAGAACCATATAAAAATTTTATAAAAAGTGGTTTTGAATTATCAAAAGGCCAAGAAAACGCTGTTGTTGAAGGGGTTAATAAAAACTTAGTAATAACAGGAGGACCTGGTACAGGTAAAACAACATCTATTTTATTTTTATTAATAAATCTATTAAAAAATGATGATGGTAGTATGGATGTTAAACTTGTTGCACCAAGTGGCAAAGCATCAAGTAGAATGAAAGATAGCATCATTAATAGTTTAGGTTTAATAAAAGAAGAATACAAAGAAAAAAATCAAGAAGTTATTTGCAAGATTAAAAATTTAGAAGAATCAACAATTCATAGATTACTTGAAATTGATTATGAAACACATGGCTTTGTATATAATAAAAATCATCAATTCTCATCGAATACTTTATTTGTAATTGATGAAGCCAGTATGATTGATGCATGTATATTTAACGCTTTACTTGAAGCCATCCCTGATGATGCATATGTGTATATTATGGGAGATAAGAACCAACTACCTTCAGTTGAATGTGGTGCAGTTTTTGGAGACTTATTAGTAAAAGAATCTATAAAAGAAAATATCGTTGAACTTGATGAATCAAAAAGATTTAAAATTGGTACTAAAATTTATGAACTAGCCTATGAAATTAATAATGGTCTCGAACTTTCTGTTAAAGAAGAAGATTGGCAAGATTATAATTGTTTCGAAATAAAACCAGATGATGACACTAATCCAATATTTTATTATAATATTAAAAAAGAAAATGTTAGATGTAAAGATATTATAGAATATGTTACAAATATCTGGGGAGAGACTTATTATAAAAACTTGCAAAAAATGGCATCGAATTTAGATTACACAAATATTAAAAATTTAGAAAATTTATTTAAATTTACAGAAATTAGTAAGATTCTATGTGCTGAAAATAAAAGCCCTAGGGGTGTTCAAGCTATTAATAATTTTGTTAAGAAAAAGTTTATCGATAAAACTAAAAAATCATCAGTAAAGGATTATTATCCAGGGATGATTATGATGATAAATAAAAATAATAAAATGCTTGATTTATATAATGGTGATTCAGGAGTTTTAGTAACATTTGCAAATGATGATACTTTATACTTTATGGTTAGAAAATCAACTAAACTGGTTGAGAATGAAGGTAAAGTTGATGATAAAATTTTTAAATTAAAAGACTTTGTTTTCTATCCTTTAAGACTTATCACAAAAAGTGAAATTGATTTAGCTTATGCTATAACTATTCATAAGTCACAAGGATCTGACTATAAAAATATACTTGTAGTTCTACCTACAGAAAAAGGACATCCGTTATTAAATAGACAAATTGTCTATACAGCAATAACTAGAACCAAAGGTAATACTTATATTTTATCTAGTCATGAACGTTTAATTGAATCTAAAGATATTGTTATTGTCAGAGATACTAATATAGAATAATAAATAAATCTAGATTGTTCGCAATCTAGATTTTTAATAAAAATTTAAAAAAATTATTATACAAAAAGATTTTTTTTATAATATATGGTATAATATGTTGTAAAATAGAAGGTGGTGTAGTTATGACTAATAAATATTTATTAAATGTATATAATAGCGTAAAAGAAAAAGATAAAAATGAACCAGAATTCTTACAAGCAGTGTACGAAGTATTAAGTTCTATTGAACCATATGTTAATGAACATCCTGAGCTTGAAGCAAATGGCGTATTAGAACGTTTTGTTGAACCTGAAAGAATTATTACTTTTAGAGTTCCATGGGTTGATGATAGTGGTAAAGTTCAAGTAAATAGAGGTTTCCGTGTTCAATTTAATTCAGCAATTGGACCTTATAAAGGTGGTATCAGATTACACCCATCAGTAAATTTAAGTATTATGAAATTCTTAGCATTTGAACAAGGACTTAAAAATTCACTAACAGGTCTTCCAATGGGTGGAGGAAAAGGAGGATGTGACTTTAATCCTCAAGGTAAAAGTGATTTAGAAATCATGAGATTCTGTCAAAGTTTTATGACTGAACTATGTAAGCACATTGGTGCTGATACTGATGTTCCTGCTGGTGACATTGGTACTGGTAAAAGAGAAATTGGTTATATGTATGGTCAATATAAAAGAATCAGAAATGAATTTACTGGAGTTCTTACAGGTAAAGGCTTAAGTTATGGTGGTTCACTTGGAAGAACTAGTGCAACAGGTCATGGTTTATGTTACTTTGCAAATAAGATGTTAGAAGTAATGGGAAATACCTCATTTAAAGGTAAAAAAGTTATCGTATCAGGAACTGGTAATGTAGGACTTTATGCGGTAGAAAAAGCTATTGAACTTGGTGCAACAGTAGTTGCTGTAAATGATATTAGTGGTTGTGCATACAATGAAAACGGAATTAACTTTGATTTATTAAAAGAAATTAAAGAAGAAAAACGTTTATTTATTAAAGATTATGCTGAACTTGATAAGGATGCAAAATTTACAACTAACCCGAAAGACTTATGGAGAGTAAAATGTGATATTGCTCTTCCTTGTGCTACACAAAATGAAATTGATTTAGAAGATGCAAAAGCTCTTGTAAACAATAATGTAATTTGTGTATGTGAAGGAGCTAATATGCCTTGTACACTAGAAGCAACTAATTATTTAATCGAAAATAAAATTATGTTTGGTCCTGCTAAAGCTGCAAATGCTGGTGGTGTAATGGTATCAGGTTTTGAAATGAGTCAAAACTCAATGAGATATGCATGGACAGCTGAGGAAGTAGAAGCTAAATTAAAACAACAAATGGAAAATATTTTCATTGAAGTTCATAACTGTGCTAAACATTATGACACAATGTACAATACAGTTCTTGGAGCAAATATTTCTGGTTTTAAAAAAGTATCAGAAGCAATGATTGCTCAAGGAGTATGCTAATATAAATGCAAGATTCATATCTTGCATTTTTTTGTCGTAAGTGTTATAATTAGTATTAATATAACCTGTGGAGGCATAATATGAAAAACTACAAGATGGGGTTAATAGCAGGATTTCCAATCGGACTTGGATATTTGTCGGTTTCATTCACATTTGGAATCATGGCAATATCACTTGGACTTTATTGGTGGCAAGCATTACTAATTTCAATGTTTACTCTTACATCAGCTGGACAGCTTGCCGCAATCACAATAATGGTAAATCCTGCAAGATATTTAGAAATGGTAATATCACAAACAACAATTAATGTAAGATATGCTTTTATGTCAATAAGTTTATCGCAAAAAGTTGATTCTAAATTTAAAGGTATTTGGAAGTGGTTACTTGGTTTCTTTATTACAGATGAAATATTTGCACTTGCTATACAAAAAAATAATGTTACAAGATCTTACTTTTTAGGACTTGGAACTCTTCCATATTTTGGATGGGCAATAGGAACACTTACTGGTGCTCTAATAGGTAATGTTATACCTGAAGTAATTATGAATGCACTTTGTCTTGCAATTTATGGTATGTTTATAGCCATACTTGCACCTGTTGCAAAAAAGAATAAAACAGTTCTTGCATCAATTTTAATAGCAATATTATTTAGTGTTATATTTTATTATGTTCCACTAATTAATATGGTACCAAGTGGTATTGCAATAAGCATAAGTGCGGTACTTGCAGCAGTAATTTGTTCTATCCTTTTCCCGGTAAAGGGGGATAAAGAAAATGAATAATAATCAATTCTTCATTTATTTATTAATACTTGCACTATCAACATATTTGATTCGTGCTATACCTTTTTCTTTAATTAGTAAAAAAATTAATAATCGTTTTATTAATTCATTTTTATGTTATATTCCATATACTGTACTTGCGTCAATGACTTTTCCTGCTGCTCTTTATGTAACAGGTTCTATTCTTTCAGCTGCAGTAGGCCTTGCAGTATCACTAGTAGTAGCATTAAAATGTAAAAGTATAACATTGATTGCTTTAATAGCTTGTGTTAGTGCTTTAATAGTAGATTTATTAATGATGTTATAAATAAAACTCTATTAACTAAGTATTTATTATTAATAAGAAATAAGGTATAATTTAAAAAAAGTAAGGTGATTTATATGTATAATCTATTAAATGAATTATTAAAAGATAAAAAAAGTGATATTATATTTAGTTGCTTCGGAATTTGGCATATTATTTATTTGTTAATTATTTTTAGTACTATTATTTTACTTACCATATTATTAAAGAATAAATCAAAAGAAACAAAATTAAAAACAATTAATATAACGATTAATATTGCTTTTGGACTCTATATTTTAGATTTCTTTTTAATGCCTTTTGCTTATGGTGAAATAGATTTAGAGAAACTTCCATTTCATATTTGTACATTAACTTGTGTCTTGTGTTTTTTAAGTAGACATACTAAACTACTTGGTAAGTACAAAATTCAATTTGCAATTTTGGGATTAATTAGTAATGTAATTTATGTAATCTATCCTGCCGGTGTTGGTTGGTATATGATTCATCCATTATCATATCGTGTAATTCAAACGCTATTATTTCATGGTGTAATGAGCGCTTACGGAATATTTACTCTTTGTTATGACGATGTTAATTTAAAATGGAAAGAATCTTATAAAGAGTTATTTATAATAACTATAATAACTTTATGGGCTTTAATTGGTAATACTTTATATAACGGAACAAAAGGTGATTATTCTCATTTCTTTAATTGGTTTTTTGTTGTACAAGATCCTTTTTATATACTACCCAAAGATATTGCAAAATATATTATGCCACCATTTATGATAATATTTGTTTATATATTAGTTTTATTGGTATATTTAATTAATAATAATATTAAAAAAATAGTAAAAAATAAAATGGTAAAATAGTATTAAATATTGGTGAAATATGATATATTATAATTAATATAAAAAAATCTTAAGGATAAGTATTATGAATAATAAATTAAATAAAAGATATGGACTCGCCACTGCGATTTGCATGGTTGTAGGAATAGTTATAGGATCTGGTGTTTTCTTTAAAGCACAAGATGTATTAAAATATACAGGGGGTAATGTCCTTGTTGGTATTCTTGCTTGGATAATTGGCGGAATTGTAATGATAATATGTGCATACAATTTTGCCAATTTTGCGACAAAACATGAAAAGGTAAATGGCATAGTAGATTATGCGGAAGCAATTGTTGGAAATAGATATGCATATTTAATGGGATGGTTCGTTTCAACAATCTACTATCCCGCAATGACTTCTGTACTTGCATGGGTAAGTGCTAGATATACTTTAGTACTTTTTGGATATAAAGATATAACAAGTGGACTATGTATGTCATTAGGTGGATTTTATTTAATTGTTGCATATGCAGTAAACGTATTATCTCCCAAAATAGCTGGAAAATTTCAAGTTAGTTCTACCATTATTAAAATGATCCCATTAATTATTATGGCAGTAGTTGGTACAATCGCAGGATTAATAAATGGAAATACAATTGATGCATTTCAACAATCAAGTAGTGTCGGTGCTAACTTTTCAAGTATTTTTGCCGCAATCGTAGCATGTGCATTTGCATATGAGGGGTGGATTATTGCAACATCTATAAACGCAGAGTTAAAAGACTCAAAGAAGAATCTTCCTATTGCACTAGTTGTAGGGACTGCAATTATAATGATAGTTTATGTTATTTACTTCATAAGTTTATGTGGAGCATCTAGTGTTGATTCACTAATTAATGAAGGATCTACTAAGGCTTTTGCTAATTTATTTGGTAAAGTTGGGGGAACTATTTTAAATGTATTTATTGTCATCTCATGTTTTGGTACTTTAAATGGGTTAATGCTTGCAAATACTCGTTCAATGTATTCAATATCTGTTAGAAATGAAGGACCAAGTCCAAAAGTATTTGGAGAATTAAGCAAACAAACAAATATGCCTACTAATTCTGGTGTATTAGGACTTTTGATTAGTGCAGGATGGTATTTTTATTTCTATGGTGCTAATTTATTTGAAACACCGATATTTGGAATATTTAGTTTTGATTCATCAGAACTACCAATTATAACTATTTATGGAATGTACATACCAATTTTAATAATGTATATTATTAAAGGCGAAAAGACAAATGTTTTTAAAAATAAAATAATGCCGATACTTGCAATTATTGCTTCATTATTTATGATGTTTGCAGCTGTTTATGCTCATGGCTATTTACCTTTTGTAAAAGCAAAAGAAGCAGGTAGCTTTTCTTGTCCAATATTATTTTATATAATTGTATATGTTGTGATTATGGGAATAGGACTTGTATTTTATAAAAAGAAAACAAAATAAAAGAATTTAAGATTTTCTTAGATTCTTTTTTTATTAAAACAAATAAAATTTTACGATAACTTGAAAAAAAATAAAATTTATTATATAATATAAATGTATTATAATGAGGTGAAAAAATGGATAATGTATTTGATAGTTATCAAAAAAACAAGAAATATCTTGTTTGTGTAGATAGTGATGGCTGCGCAATAGATTCAATGGATATTAAACACTATCGTTGCTTTGGACCATGTATGGTTGAAGAATGGAATTTAAACAAATGGAGTGATGAAATCCTTTATCGTTGGAATGAAGTAAATCTTTATACAAAGACAAGAGGAATCAACAGGTTTAAAGGATTATCAAAAGCCTTACAAGAGGTTAATAGTAAATATCTTGAAATTGAAGATTTGGATACATTAGTTCATTGGGTAGAAACTACTAATGAATTATCTAATAATTCATTAGTAAGAGAAATCGAAAAAAATCCAAATAGTATTTCTTTAAAGAAAGCTCTTGCTTGGAGTAATTCAGTTAATGAAAATATTAAAAAGCTTCCAGAAGAAGAAATACTTCCTTTTGAAAAAGTAAAAGAAGCATTAGCTTATGCTCATGTAGATGCTGATGTTGCAATTGTATCAAGTGCTAACTTAGGTGCTGTACTAGATGAATGGAAGCGTCATAAATTACTTGAACATACAGATATTGTACTTGCCCAAAATGCCGGAACAAAAAGTTTTTGTATAGGAGAACTTTTAAAGAAAGGTTATAATCCAGAAGATGTGGTTATGTGTGGAGATGCATTAGGAGATATGGATGCAGCTTTACAAAATAATGTTAATTTTTTCCCTATCATGGTAAAACATGAAAAAGAATGTTGGGAAGAATTTATTAATAATGGTTTCAATAAATTAAAAGAAGGCACATATAAAGGTAGTTATCAAGATGACAGAATCAATGCATTCTTAAAAAATTTAGGAGAATAATAAAAATTAAAGGAGAAAAAAAGAAATGGTAAATTTAAAAGCAAAACCTTATTATTTATCTGATGAAGATATTTTATGGGTTGAAAACACAATTAAAAACATGACACCTGAAGAAAAAGTCGGACAATTATTTTTCCAATTAACTGCAGGGATTGATGAAGAATACTTAAAAAATTTAATGGATAAATATCATCTTGGTGGATGCCGTTATAATAATATGCCAGGTGCAGTAGTACAAATGCAAAATAGAACTTTACAAAAATATGCTAAGGTTCCTCTATTTATTGCATGTAATACTGAAACTGGTGGAAATGGTGCATGTAGTGATGGAACTTATATTGCACCAGGTATCAAAATTGGCGCAACTCAAAAGCTAGAACATGCTTATAATTTAGGTAAAATGTCTAATGAAGAAGCAAGTGCACTTGGATGTAATATGGCATTCTCTCCTGTGTGTGACATTCACTATAACTGGGAAAATACTGAAGTTGTAGCACGTGCATTTGGTAACGATCCTGTAAGAGTTGCAGAAATGAGTAAAGCATATTTAGATGGTGCACATACAGTAAATGGTTTTGCATGTGCCGCAAAACATTTCCCAGGTAATGGTCATGACTTTAGAGATGCTCATCTTTCAAATAATATTAACATCTTTAATGAAGAAGAATGGATGGCTACATTTGGTCATGTTTATAAAACATTAATAGATGCTGATTTAGATGCAATAATGGGTGGTCATATTATGATGCCTAATTATATGAAAGAAATCAAACCTGGAATCACAGATGATGAAATGCTTCCTGCAA
The DNA here is from genome assembly GCA_964409955.1 of uncultured Staphylococcaceae bacterium. Lineage (GTDB taxonomy): Bacteria > Bacillota_I > Bacilli_A > ML615J-28 > CAG-313 > CAG-313. The sequence continues at coordinate 1,551 of CAYPEY010000013.1, read as the reverse complement.
CTTTATGTGAAGAAATTATGACAGGGCTTCTTCGTGATAAACTTGGATTTAATGGTATGGTTGTAACTGATGCCAGTCATATGGTTGCTATGACTAATCGAATGACAAGAAAAGAAATGTTACCACTTTCTATTAATGCTGGATGTGATATGTTCTTATTCTTCAATGATCCAGATGAAGACTATAACACAATGCTTGATGCTTATAATAATGGAATTATTAAAGAAGAAAGAATGGTTGAAGCTCTTTCTCGTATTCTTGGATTAAAAGCTAAGATGGGACTTCATAAAAAAACAAAAGAAGAATTAGTTCCATCGCCTGAGGCTTTAGCTGTTTTAAATAATGAAGAACATAAAAAAGCAAGTGCTGCAATTAGTAATGATGCAATTACTCTAGTTAAATACAAAGATAAAGATGTTCTTCCATTTACTCCTAACAAATATAAACGTATTATGATCGTTTATGTAAAAGGTGCTGCTGGCGCAATGGATGCTTTAATCCAAATGGCTATGGGTGGTATGGGACCTAAGAAGAACCCTGCTGAAGAATTAAGAGATCGTTTAATTGAAAAAGGCTTTGATGCATTTATTTATGAAAGCCCAATCGAAAAAATGAAAAAACAAATTGCTGCAGGTGAAAAACCAAGTCTTAACTTATATTTTGCAGGAAAGAATGCCATTGAAGATTTCAAATCTGAACAAGATTTAGTAATTACTTTATGTGATGTTGCAAATGGTCGTCCAAGTTTTGGTATGTCTAAAGGTGGAGGAGAAATTCCATGGTATGTATTTGAACTTCCTGTTGTTGCAATTAGTGTTAATGCACCAACAATGCTTGCAGATATTCCACAAGTTAGAACTTATATCAATGCATATGATTCTAAACCATCAACAATGGATGCTCTTGTAAATAATTTGTTAGAAGGTCCTGAAGCATTTAAAGGAAAAGATCCTATTGATAGTTTCTGTGGACTTTGGGATACAAAAATTTAAAAAACAACAAATAACTGTAGAATTTCTTCTACAGTTATTTTTTATTGAAGTTGTATAATAACTAAATGACAACTTACAGGTTCAGTTCCACCAGCAACAGGAGTAATAGTGATTGCTGCAGCATTATCAGCAGGATTTCTTACTGTAAGAGTAGAATTAATTTCCGTAGTTGTAATAATGGCCATTTCTATTATTTGATCAGTTCCTGTTGCTCTCCCTACAACTGTGTAAGCAAGTTCTGCATCATTTAAGGATAAAACTAATTGAGCAGCTTCTGTTACACTTACTTGAAATAAAATCATATAAGTACCAATATCAGTTAAATTAAATGAACTATCATCTAATCGTAATATTGTACTATTACTAGTAGGGCCATCTTGTGGAAATTCTACATCTGCACCAGGTGCAACTGTTGCTGAATTATCCGGTGGCATTATTCCGTAGAAATCAGCAAAATTGGCAATAGATCCAGCAGGACCAGTTTCACCAATTGGACCTTGAGGACCAGCAGGACCAGTTTCACCAATAGGACCTTGAGGGCCAGCAGGACCAGTTTCAC
>CAYPEY010000012.1:0-47777 GCA_964409955.1 uncultured Staphylococcaceae bacterium | reverse complement strand
GTATACATTTATGGAGAGGAGATAATAATAGTGAAATACTTAAATAAAATAATGAGTTTGTTAATATTAACTTTGTTTGTGACTTTAATCAGTTGCAATAAAAAAGTTAAATTTAATGTTAGTTTTTATATAGACAACGAAGTATATGAAGTTGTTGGTACTAATGGTACAGAAGAAATTGCTATGCCAGTTGATCCAATAAAAGAAGGATACATATTTGATGGATGGTATTGGGATCAAGGGACATGGTTAAAACCATTCTCTGCTAATTCTTTACTAGATATTAAATTAAAAGAAAATATGAATGTATATGCGTATTTTATTGGTGAAGATGATCCGGTTGGGACAGATTTAAAATTTAAAGATGGGACTATTGTATCAAGTAATTCAATAGGAGATACATATTTGATTAAAGTATCTAATAGTACAATAGTATTTCCTTTCAGTGATTATGTACATGTTAGTAATACAGCTACTTGGACTGTATCTACAGATGTTTCTGGTAATAATATAATTACTAGTAAAACAGTAGAGTTAGAAGTTGGTAATAATATATATTTTATTCAAGTAACGGATACAGAAACTAATAAAGTTAAACAATATAATATTGCTGTAAGACGACGCCCTATGTATATAGTAAACTTTAATACAAATGGGGGTTCTATATGTTTGCCTCAAAAAGTTGAAGAAGATAGTTTCATAACTGTTCCAACAACAACTAAAAAAGGTTATACATTTAATAAATGGAGTTATGATATGTCTAATCCAGTTGTGGAAAATTTAACTATTATCGCATACTGGACCCCTAATACGTATAATATTACATTTGATTCAAATGGTGGTACGATTTCTTCAAATAGTATGAGTGTTACTTATAATACAAATGTAACTTTACCAACTCCTATTAGAAAAGGTTATACTTTTAATGGTTGGTATAAAGATAATACTAAATATAATAGTGGCATATGGACACAAGATGAAAATATAAATTTAGTAGCTAATTGGACACCAAACACTTATAATATATCTTATGACTTAGATGGTGGTAATTTATCAAATAATAAACCAACTAGTTATACTGTAGGAAATACATATCATATAACTAATCCTACTAAAGTTGGTTACGAGTTTACGGGTTGGTATGTTAATGATTCGAACAATAAAATCAAAGATTATGTAATAAATAATTCAACATGTGGTGATATTACTCTTACAGCAAACTATAAACCTAAAACTTACATTATTTCATTTGATTTAGATGGTGGTACAGGTGTTAACGATACATTAGAAGTAATATATGATGATGAATATATATTACCAACACCTACTAAACAAGGATATACTTTTATGGGGTGGTATAACGGTTCTACTAAAGTAACAAGCGGTATATGGCAAAAGACATCTAGCTTAGATTTGAAAGCTAAATGGACTATTGCAAATTATAATATTAATTATGTATTAAATGGTGGAGTAAATAATACTGATAATCCTGCCACTTATACATATTTAACAGATACAATTATTTTAAAAGATCCTAGTAAAATAGGTTATACATTTAATGGATGGACAACAGACACTATTACTTCTCCTGCTAAAAATTTAGAAATTGCAAAAGGTAGTTATAATGATAAAACATTTATAGCAAATTTTACTGCTAATAGTTATAATGTAACATTTAATGTAAATGGTGGTAATAACTTAGAAATATCTAATTATATATATGTATATGATACATATTATAATTTACCTGTACCTACACGAACAGGATATAAATTTGTTGGATGGTATGATGGTACCATTAATGTAATAGATGGGAATTGGAAATTAACTAAAGATGTAGAACTTGTTGCAAAATGGGAAATTATAACATATAATATTAATTATATATTAAATAATGGTATTAATAATAATTCAAATATTATTAAATATAATTATGAATATGAAGATATATTGATAGAAGATCCTTATAAAACAGGCTATACATTTAATGGATGGACAACAGATACAATTACCACACCAGTTAAAAATTATGTAATACCTCATAATAGTACAGGTCATATAACTTTAATAGCTAACTTTACACCAAATACATATACATATATACTTGATGTAAATAGTGGAGATGCTTTAGAAAAAACTGAATTTAATATAAATTATGATGATGCATATACACTGCCTATTCCAACTAGAACAGGATATGAGTTTTTAGGATGGTATAATGGAACAACAAAAGTCAATAGCGGAACATGGAAATATACAGAAAATATAATTTTAATAGCTAAATGGAACATAATTACATATACTATTTCTTATACTTTAAATAATGGTACAAATAATTCATATAATCCATCATCATATAACTATGAAAATGATGATATTGTAATTTATGAACCTAAAAGAACAGGTTATACATTCTTAGGTTGGACAATAAATAACGCTTTAGTTCCGGTTAAAGAATTTACAATTTTACATAATACAACGGGTAATTATAACTTTGTAGCTAATTGGCAAATTAACACCTATTACATTACATATGACGTCAATGGCGGTGACAATTTAGAAAATGATACTGTAGGTATAGTTTATAATAATTCATATTCACTTCCAACTCCAACAAGAACAGGTTATACTTTCCAAGGTTGGTATAACGGATCAACAAAGATAAATAGCGGAACCTATACATATACAACTGATTTAACATTAGTTGCAAAATGGGCAATTATAAATTATGCAATAAATTATAATTTAGACGATGGAATTAATAATATAAATAACCCATCAACATATACATATGAAAGTGATGATATAACAATAAAAGAACCTACAAAAGAAGGCTATACATTTATAGGCTGGACAACCCCTACTAATAGTGTTCCTACAAAAGAAGTAACTATATTACATAATACAACAGGAGAACTTACTTTTGTAGCTAATTGGGAAGCTAATATATATACAGTAACTTTAGACGTAAATGGAGGAGAAGACCTTACGGTAATATCATACGATATAGAATACGATTCTGTATATGAACTGCCTATACCTATAAGAATAGATAATTCATTTAAAGGATGGTATGATAATAACCAATTAGTTTCAACAAATGGTATATGGAATAAATCAAGTGATGTATATTTAGTCGCTAGATGGATAGGACCATATGTAGAAGATGGTATAACTTATATTAATATAGGACGTTATCCACAAACAGTAGTAACAGATACAACTATTATAACTAATCTAAATACTATAACTGAAACTAACGAATTAGGTTATATTGAATATAATAGTGAAGAATATAAAAAATCAGTTGCATCACCATATGCATCTAGTTATAGATTTATTAATGGGAATGCAATAACTAGTGGTGAAACATATTACTTTAAAGTAGAACCAATCAAATGGAGAGTACTTTATAATAGTGATGGAACATATAAATTATTATCAGAAATGATATTAGATAATAGTTGCTATTTTAATCATATTTATGATAGGAATAAAATATATGCAAATAATTATCAATACTCAAATATTCGAGCATGGTTAAATGGATATAATGGAACTAGTTATAGTGTAGATAATTACGCAAATAAAGGTTTTTATGATATAGCTTTCATTGAAGTTGAAAAAATACTGATAAATAGTACTCTTGTAGATAATAATACATCTAATGATACAACAGATAAAATATATCTATTAAGTATTGGTGAAGTACTAGAATCAAGTTATGGATTTAATAATGATACCAATAGACAAACTCAAATATCAGATTATGCTAGAAGTAATGGGTGTAAAATGATTAGTAGTGGTAATGGTATATGGTGGACACGAACAGGTAATGCCTATAATTACCAAAGTCGTTATGTATTTTATGATGGTAGCATAAATGATGACGATGGTATTTATTATGTAATTGACGTGGATAGAAAATATTGCGGTATTCGACCTGCTTTAGAAATAACAATTTAAAAAATAAAGGTCAAAAAATGTTATATAAAGAATTTAATAATATAATTAATAAATACACAAAAAATTATAGTAAAAAAGATACAGATAAAATTAAAAATTTATTATATAACTATGTTTTAAATAATCCATGTAAAGATGGTTCGAAACAATCTAAAAAATTTAAAGATTATGGCTTATGTAATAAACATGATTATTCTAAAGTATTAAAATCCATAAGAGAATTAGTAAATGTAGAAAACTATATGTTTATTAAAACAGGACATATAGAACAAGAGTTAATAGAGAAATTTGATAATTGTATAAAGAATTCTTCTAAAATGATAATATTTAAAAATAATGGTATTGGACAATTAGATTCGTTATTTTATAGAATAAGAAATGCTTTTGCTCATGGTAATTTTATTATAAATAAAAAAATGTATATTATGTGGAATGAACAAAAAGAGAAAATATATTCTATATGTATTTTATCTTATGAAGATTTAATTGCTATTTTAGATAGTGTATTAAAATTTGTGAAGTAAAAAAAAGGGTTATTATATAGTAAAATGAACATACAGATAAGAACACAAGAAATAATTAAAGAAAACGATTATTGGTTAAAGTTTATATGTTATGTACCAGAGGTTAATAACAATAAAAAATATTATATAAGATATTGTGGTACAGAAATAGATACTGATTTATCGATAGATGAAAAAACAAAAGAGAAATTGTTAACGAAATTACAAATTCTATATAGTTATGGTCCATTTAATAAACCAACATATAACAAAATATTTAAAGAGTATAAAAATTTTAGAGTAGAATAAAAAATAGATAAGGAGCTATCCTTATCTATTTTCTATATATAATTTAATTAATTTATATGTATTAATTAGACCATTAATATGAGTTCTTTCCATTCCATGTGATGCATGAATTCCTGAACCGATTAGTGCACATTTAATGTCGTTTCCACCGCGAAGAGCAGCAGATCCATCAGATGAGTAGAATGGGTATACATCTACCGCATATTTAAGATCATTTTCTTTTGCAAGATTTATTAGTTTTGAAGTCATGTGATAATCATATGGACCAGATCCATCTTTTGCGCAAATTGATACCATTTCTTCAGTACAACCAAGGTCAAGTCCAATACATCCCATATCAACTACTAGAATTTCATCAACTGTTGGGATTGAAGAACAACCATGACCTACTTCTTCATAGGTTGTAAAAGCAAATAATAAATTATCTTTTGGAACATAATTATTTGTTTTGAAGTCCTTTAATAGTTCTAAGAATAAGAATGCACTTGCAAGATCATCTAAGAATCTTGTTTTTACAAAACCAGATTTAGTATATTCAAACTTAGGATCAATTGATATATAGTCCCCTACTTCAATATCAAGTGCTTCTACATCTTTTTTGTTATATACTACCTCATCTAGTCTTAAATACATTGTATTAATAGATCTTTCTTTTGTTTTTGCATCGCTATATACATGAACGCTTGGTGAAGTTGATAAAATTGTACCTGTATAAGTTTTACCTGTACGTGTATGAATTTTACAATATTCGCCATCATATGTATTTAAGATTGGTCCTCCAAGTGTAGTAAAATAGATTTTACCGCTTGAGTCAATACTTCTAACCATTAAACCAAGAGTATCAACGTGAGCACTTAAAGCTAGCTTATAATCACTTTTTCCTTTTACTTCAACAAAAAGGTTTCCTTTTTGGTTAAAGTAAGGAGTATATCCTAAGCCTTCTAAATAATTTTTAATATAATTTGTAAGATTGTGAGTAAAGCCTGATGGGCTTGGAATAGATGTAATTTTTTCAAGTAATTTAATATCTAACATTCTTTTTTCTCCTTAAGGTGTGCTTCGATTAGTAAATCTGTTATTTCATATTTATCAAATGCATAACTATTGCCACAGAAATGACAAACAGTTTCAATTGGTAGTTTTCCTTTCAATAATTCTTTAATTTCTGCGCTTCCTAAAGATAGGATTCCTCTTGCAAAACGTTCTTTAGAACAGTTACATCTAAATTCAACAGGAATTCTATCGATAATTTCGACATCTTCACTGATGTTATAAATTATATCTTCTGGAGAATATCCGCTAGATAACATTTCTGTAACTGTAGGAATTAATTTTAGTTTGCTTTCAAGTTTTTCAATAACTTCTTCAGGAGTGTTTGGTAGCACTTGAATAATAAAACCTCCACTTGCAACTGCAGTATTTTCTGTATCAACTAATACTCCAAGGCCTACTGCCGATGGAATTTGTTCTGATACATGGAAATAGTATGCAAAGTCTTCTGCAATCTCACCACTGATAATAGGAATTGAACCAACAAAAGGTTCTTTTAATTTTAAGTCTTTAATAACGCTAATAAAGCCAGTTGTTCCTACTGTTTGTTTTGCGTTAAGGCGATAATCATTATATTCAAAGTGACAATGTGGATTATCAGAATATCCTCTAATATGTCCGTGGGCATCACTGTCAACAATAATTTTACCAATCGGTCCATCACCTTCAATTTTTAATGTAAGAGTTTCTTCAAGTTTTAACATTGAACCCATCATTGCGCCCATACTAAGAACACGCCCCATTGCATCTAGTGCACTTGGAAAATAGTTAAGTCTTTTTCCTATATAATTTACCGCATCTTTTGTTGACACTGCATATACTCTAACAGTTTTATTATATGCTAGAGCTTTAACTATAACATCGCTCATATATGTTCACCTCGTTTTTATATATAATTAGTATATCATATATTAAAAAAAATAGCAAAATATTAATACGCTAAAATTGACAAATATGAAAAATTAATTATAATATATATAGATAAAAAAGAAGAAGGTGTATATTATGAATATATATGAAGATTATGTAAATTATATGGGAGAATGTCAAGAATTAATTGAAAAGATGTTAGAAACATCTAGTTCAATTTATTATGTTATTAGTGATGTAATTAAAGTTTGTGATTATGTTTATCAAGAATATTCTAAAAACAACAAACTTGATGAAGATTTAGAAGAAATTTTTGAAGTAGGTTTTGGATATATCTCTAATGTGTTAGGTGATTTAAAAACATATTTTGAAGATTATTATAATAAAGATATAGATGCTTTTAATTACTATGCAGAACTTATGTTATATTCAGTTTATATTGATGATTATAAAGGACATCTTGAAGTTAGAGACTTACTTAATAATGATATTGAAAAAGAACTGAATGATTTAAGTTCTAAGATAGATAACATTTTAATAAACAAAAAACAATATGATGAATCGTTAGTTCTCTTAATAGATGCCAAAATAGGGCAATTACAATTAAAAGATGATGATTATAAAACAGTTTATAATGTATTTCAAATGATTGCGGAAACTTTAGAATTAGAATAACTTATATAAGTTATTCTTTTTTATAAAAAAAGTCTGATTAAATAATCAGACTAAATAGTATAATAGTTTGCTTCAGTTTCTACTTCAGCTTCTACAACAGGTTCAACAACAGGTTCATTTAATGATTTGATGTATTCATAGTATTCAGCCATTGTTGCTTGCATATATGGTTCTAACCAAAGAAGAAGAAGACCAAATGTGAATATAGATAAAATCATCCATCCAATAAAGCTTAAAGATAAACAGAATAATTCCCATTTATGACCTTTCATCCAAGTTGCACTTGTATCTAAAGCTTGTTTGTAATCATATTCTGGGTGATCATTTTTAATATAATAAACAAGTGCCCAAGCATATGATTTAACGATTCCTGGGATAATAAATAATAGTGACCACAGTGCAATAAATAAAGTATGAAGTAATCCTAATACTAAATTACTAGAAAAATCTTTAAAACCATCGAATAAATTTTCTATTTCAGCTTTTTCTCCTCGTATAAGACGTAAGAAGAAACTCATATAACCAACTGATAATGCTCCAACAATAATAATAGATAACCCCATTGAACTAACAGCACTCATGATTAGACTATATATAATTATTGCAACAATTGCAGTTCCATATTTTCCAGTTAATTTTGCTTTTGCATTTGTTTTTAATTCTTTAAATGTCATATTAACACTTCCTTTCTAATAACATTATATAACAAATTTTTTATTTTGTATTACATTTTGATTTAAATCTTTTAAAATAATTTCATTATTTGTAATTATTAAGTAACTATTTGGGGTATTATTTTTTGGTAGAGTGACAGAACCGCTATTTACACAAATTGTATTATTGATAGTTTCAATAAATCCTGTATGGAAATGTCCATATACTAAAACGTCAACATTTTCAGGAATATTATCTTTATTAAAATGATGTCCATGTGTAAAATAGAAAGTTTTATTTGAGATAGAAAGTATTATATGATTATTAAAATCAAATTCAGATATCATTTCATCTACTTCCGCATCACAGTTACCTCTAACGCAAAGTAGTCTATCTTTGATACTATTAAATAAAATTGATACTTCCATTGGATTGTATTCAAGAGGAAGTGGATTTCTTGGACCATGATAATATAGGTCACCAAGTAATATAATTTTATCAACATTTTCTTCTTTTGCAAGTTCTACTACCTTTTTTGCATAGTAAAGTGAACCATGAATATCGGATGCTACTAAATATTTCATATATATAAAATCCTTTCGTTAATAAAGTAAAAACTGCTAAATAGTTAGCAGTTTATTTGTTTCTCATATGAGGGAATAATAGTACATCACGAATTGTATCTGTTTCAGTAAGTAACATAACAAGACGGTCAATACCAATACCGATACCACCTGTTGGAGGCATACCGTATTCTAATGCTTCTAAGAAGTCATTATCCATATCGTTAGCTTCATCATTACCAAGTTCACGTTCCGCAAGTTGAGCTAAGAATCTTTCTTTTTGGTCGATTGGATCATTTAACTCAGTATAAGCATTACAGAATTCTTTTTTACCAATGAATAATTCAAAACGATCTGTAAAACGTGGGTTAATAGGATTTTTCTTAGTAAGTGGACTAATTTCAATTGGATGTCCGTAAAGAATTGTTGGTTGGATTAAAGTTTCTTCAACATATTTTTCAAAGAATAAGTTAATGATATGTCCAACTGACATTTGGTGTTTTGGAACTTCGATTTCGTGTTTTTTCGCAAGATCTAATGCAACATCTAAATCTGTGATATTCCAGAAGTCAATACCTGTAACTTCTTTAATTGCATCTACCATATGAATTCGTTTAAATGGAGCTTTTAAAGAAATTTCACAACCATTCCATACGAAATCAGTTTTGCCAATGATTTCATTTGCAAGTGTGCAAATTAATCCTTCGATTAAATCCATCATATCTGATAAGTCACCATAAGCAAGATATGCTTCAACTGTTGTGAATTCAGGATTATGTGTTGCGTCCATTCCTTCATTTCTAAAAAGTCTACCAATTTCATAAACTGCTTCCATACCACCTACGATTAAGCGTTTTAAATGAAGTTCTGTTGCAATTCTCAAATAAAAATCCATATCTAAAGTATTGTGATGTGTAACGAAAGGTCTTGCTGAAGCACCACCTAGAATTGGACTAAGTACTGGAGTTTCAACTTCTGTATAACCTCTTGAATCTAAATATTTTTGAACACCACGAATAATTCTAGGTCTTGTGAAAGCTTTTTTCTTAGCATCTTCATTCATAATTAAATCAAGATATCTTTTACGGCGAGCTTCCTCTTTATCTTGTAGACCATGGAATTTTTCTGGAAGAGGTCTTAGAGCTTTTGTAAGGTGAGTGTAAACTGATGCTCTTACACTTAATTCACCTGTTTGAGTTTTCATTATTGTTCCCTCAATTCCTACGATGTCACCGATGTCAGAAACTTTGTATAATTCATATTGTTCTTCACCTAGTACATCAAGGCGTAAAAATATTTGAATTTGGCCAAAACGGTCTTGGATATGCATAAATCCAATTTTACCTTGACGACGTTTTGTCATGATACGTCCAGCAATTTTAACTGTAACGTTTTTGTCTTCTAATTCTTCTTTAGTTAATTCTTGATAAGATTCTTTAATAGATAAAGTATTTGCAGTTCTTTCGTATCTACTTCCGAAAGGGTCGATTCCTTTATCAGATAGATCTTTCATTTTATTACGGCGAACGATTTCTTGTTCGCTTAAACGAATATCTTCCATATATCCTCCTATTTGTAATTATAATTCTTACTTATTATATCACAACTTATAAAAAATAACAAAAAATTTACTAATAAATAAACTAAAACCCACATATATATATGTAGGAGGACTTTTATATGAATTATAATGAACAATCAAATGTAATGAATCAAAATATAATTTTAAAAGATCGTAAAAAATTAGAAATTACAGGAATTAAGAAAATTGAAACATTAAATAGTGAAGAATTTTTAATTGATACCAAACTTGGTCTATTATACATTAGAGGAAATGATTTAGAAATGCAACAACTAGACATAGATAAAGGACATATTTGGATTATTGGAGAAGTGAATATTATTGAATATGTCGAACAAACTAAAAAAGAAAAACAAGGGTTCTTTTCAAAAGTGTTTAAATGATATATACTTTAAAAGAAGAATTGTTTATAATATTATATTTATTTTTATTTGGAATATATTTATCATCTATTATTGATTTTGTTGATCTATTATTATTGAAAATAAAAAAAATAGTTTACAAAACCATTATAAGTATAGGCTTTATATTAATACAAATATATATAATTTATATATTTAGTTATAATATCATGGATGGATATGTTCCAATCTATTTTGGATTATTTATATTAAGTGGATATTATATATATTATAAATTCTTTAAAAAGGCATTTATAAAAAACCTTGAATATATATTTAAAATTGTAAAATATATACTGAATAAGCTTTCTTTTCTATTATATTCTAAAACTTTTTTTAATTATATTAATAAATTTTTTAAAAGAGAATATACTATTATTAAGAAAAGTTTTACTAAAAAACAAAAAAAGAAAAAATAAATTTGCATTATTGTTTACAAATATCTAAAAATATAGTATAATATTTTAGCAATGTGGTTTTCATGTTGTTAAATGGAAGGGTAGCGAAGTGGCTAAACGCGGCGGACTGTAAATCCGCTCTCTCCGAGTTCGATGGTTCGAATCCGTCCCCTTCCACCATTTTTTTAGGGCTATAGCCAAGCGGTAAGGCAACGGACTTTGACTCCGTCATTTCAATGGTTCGAATCCATTTAGCCCTACCATTTTTATTTTTTAGGGTAAATACTTTGTAAGTATTTATTTTTTTTTGCTTTTTTGTAAAAAAAAGCAATGGACTTTTAAACTGCGGTTCATTTATTAAGAATATAAGATATTTAAATAATATCTTATATTCTTGAAGAAAAATGAAGAAAATGATATAATTAACATAAAGAGGTGGTATTAATGAAATCCATTAATGATTTTTTAGATATATTAGAAGATGAACTTAAATATTTAAATCCTAAAGATGCTCGTGAAGTGTTAATTCATTATCGTGATAAAATCAATATTGCAAGTGATTATGGAGATAGTGAAGAAAAGATTTTAGCAAGTCTTCCAGATCCTAAAAAGATTGCTGAAGATATATACAAATCTAAAGGTGTAGATTATTTAAATATTAGAAAAAAGAAAATAAAAAGAAATTTGAATATTAAAGCTATATTATCATGTTTAATGTTAGTGTTTGTTATAAGTGGTTTATTTGTTATTGGATATTATTTATCTGTATCAGTTATTAATTTATTTTCCCTAATGATAAAAACATTTGATATTGATAATTTTGTTGATATCGCAAGTATTTCTTTATTTATACTTACTTATATTTTGATATTATTAATTGGAATGATATATATATTTGATTTATTATATATTATAGGTTGTTTCTTTTTACAAAATATTTTCGACGCATGGCGCCCAAAACTTAGTGATAAAAACTTCTTAGATTTCTCTTTATCAGCGTTTATTGAAGAAAAATTTAAAAAAGAAAAATTAGTTGTTAAAACTTTAATTGTAACGTTTGTTTGTTTTTTAGTGTTTGGTCTTGGAAATTATCTTGTTAAAGGTTATATTTATCGCTCAATGAATGAACAAGTAAGAGTTGAAGAAAATCTAGATATTCCTGGAGAAATTAAAAAGATTAGTATCAAAAATTCTAAAGCTATTGTTAGAATAAAAGAAAGTAGTGAAATTTTAAGAGTTAATGTAAATTATGGAAGTGAGTTTAATAGTGAACTTGAATATAGTGTTTCTAATAATGAATTAGTTATAGAAAACATTAAAAGTAGTAGTTATGATTTTTTAAATATTTTAGATGAACCACTAATGCAAATAGAAATATTAATTCCAACTACTATGGATGTGGAAGATATATATATCGAAATGTATGATAGTTATATTGATCTTGCATATATTGAACAAAACGTTAATGTAGAAGTTAAATCTAAACATACTACATTCGCAATGACTGAATGTAATGTTACAAATTGTATTGTTGAAGGAAGTTATATTGAAAGTTCTTTTGAAAAAAATAATATTAATGATATGAATCTAAAAATGACATCTGGTAAATATTATTGTGTTGATAATAAGTATGGAAGTATGAATATAGATAATTGGCTTGGTGAAATAATTATGCAAGGCAGTTATATTCAAAATGCTATAATAAAATGTCAATCAACTAAAGTTGCTTTCCATCAAGTAAATATTAATAGTTTAAATTATACTGATGCTAATTCTGAAAGTTATTTCTATAATTTAATTACAAATGAAGCTAGTTTTTCATCAATAGGGAATTCTAATATTACACTTGATAAACTTCTAGCATATAGTAATGTAACATTAATTACAGATATAGGTTATATTAATGCAAGTTATTTAAAAGCTCCAAATATTATGATTGATAATAAAAATGGTACTGTTAATTTTTATAATACAAATCAAACTATTAATAGTAATAGTGATGATGAAGATATCAAATATATGGTAGATTTATATAACAATAAAACATTTGAAGTTATTGTAGATATATCTTCAACTAAAGGTAAAGTAGATATTTTAAATGGTAATATAACAACATGCAATATGGAATTAAATAATACAACAGTATTAGTAAATTCAACAAAAATTTTAACGACTAATGTATCTTTTACAGAGTCAACATTAAATATTTCTGATTTAGATGGTAATACTATAGATGTATATGTAAATGGAGGATCTTTAATTTTTTATAACGATAATATTATAAGTGATATTATCTTAACTGTAACTGGTGAGAAAATTAAAACATCTATTGAAGTATCAAGTAGTATTGCAAGAGGTGATATTTAGTGAAATATGTATATATAAGTTTAGTAGTTTTAGGACTTCTTGGTTTTATAAGTTTATATATACTTGTATGTATATTTAAAGAAAGCAGTTATCCTTTAATTCAATATTTGATTCCACTTATTGGATATGTATCAATTATATTATTTGGATTTGGATGGTTTAATATATTAAGAAATAAAGAAAATAAGAAGTAAGATTATGAGTAAAGTATTAGATTATTTTAAAAGTATAATAAACAAAGAAATTATTGAAAAAGATATAACAGTATATGGGTACAAATTTGATTATGATTATCATTTAATTGGAAGTATTGTGCCTTATCTTTTTGAAGATTTAAAAATAACAGAAAATGTTGCAAGTCTTAATAATGAAAACAGACCAGGTATTGTTAAAGAGAAAAAGTTAATTACAATTCATGATACAGGTGATGCGGATGAATATAAAGATGCTCTTTATTGGAGTACTGCTGTGTATAATGAGTTAAATGGTGATTCTAAATATGCTGCAAGTTTTCAATATGTATTAGATAATAAAGCAATATATCACAACATTCCTGATAATGAAGTAGCTTGGCATGCAGGGGACTCGACAAAGTTTGACTATACATTGTATAATACTAATATTAAATATACAGAAGAATTTGATATAGATATTAATAGTGATGGGTATTATACAATTAATGGTGAAAAAACAAATATTTTAGCTCCAACTGATAACGGAAGAATTCTTAGTAAAAAAGATTTTAATGATGCAGGAATTTTATGTGTTAATAAAAATGGTAATTTCCATTTAGGCTTGACTTACTATAATGAAGTGTATAAAAAAATTGCCAATCGTGGTGGCAATAATAATTCTATTGGTATGGAAGTTTGTATAAATATAGGTCAAGATATATATCTAAATTGGCAACGTTCTGCTAAACTTACAGCACATTTATTAGATGTTAATAAACTAACTTTTAAAGATATTGTCCCACATCATTTCTTTAGTGGTAAAAATTGTCCACAAACATTAAGAAGAAATGATTTATGGCATCATTTTTTAGAACTTGTAAAAGTTGAATATCAAGTATTACAATATATGAAAGAAGGTTACTCAATTAGATTCATTCCAAAAACATCTAACTTACTAGAAAACGGAAGAGTCAAATCTACAAGCAGCCCTTTATCATTTGCAATAGAAATCAAGTATTTAGATAATATTGAAACTTATGAATATGAATCTTAAGAAAATACATCTTGCTTCATTTGTAAAAACTAACGCTTGTCTTACAAGAAGTGAAGTTATTAAATTATTAGAAGAAAAAAGAATTCTTGTTAATAATAAGGTGATGCCACTATCATATGTAGTATTAGATAATGATGTAGTAACACTTGATGGGCGTGTTATAAATAACATTCCCAAAGCATATTATATATATCATAAACCAAAAGGATTAATTTGTACGAATAATTTAAATATAGAAAATAACATTATGAATGCTATTAATCTTGAGCATAAAGTATTTTGTGTAGGCCGACTTGATAAAGATACAAGAGGCTTAGTTCTTTTAACAAATGATGGTGATTTTTCAAATCAAATACAAAATCCATTATCTAAAGTTGAAAAAGAATATATTGTATGGGTAAAGTATCCAATTAATGAAGAATTTTTAAAACTTTTAGAAAATCCTATTATTATTAAAGGAAAAACTACACTTCCTGTGCGTGTACATAAAATAGATGATTATTCGTTTAGAATCATTTTACAAGATGGAAAGTACCATCAAATTAGACGTCTTGTTGTAAATGCTAAAAATACAGTAATTGATCTTTTAAGAATACGTATAGGAGAGTATAGGTTAGATAACCTGGAAGAATCACAAATAAGAAAAATCAATATAAATTAAAACACTCGCAAATTCTGGCGAGTGTTTTTCTATTCTTCTTCAGGTTCTTCAATATCTGAGACAATTATTCCTGCAGTTGTTAGATTCTTTTCATCTAAAATAGCGTTTAGTTTATCTAGTGGAAGAAGTTCTTTTTCAATTATAATTTGTTTGATAGTTTTGTCTTCTTGAATAGCAAGGTTAGCAACAGCACAAGCTGTAGAGTGCCCGATATGTGGTGCAAGAGCAGTGATCAGATAAATACTGTCTTCCGCATTATACATATGAGGATTTGCTTTAATACCTGATATAGTTAATTCATTGAATGTTCTCGCTGCACGTCTTAGAGTTGTGATTTGTTCAAATAAAGACATTAAAATAATAGGAATATATACATTTAAATCAAGTTGACCACTACTTAAAGCGTAAGTTATAGTTGTATCAAGTCCCATTACATAGAAACCTACTTGAACTACCATTTCTGGAATAACGGGGTTATATTTTCCTGGCATAATAGATGAGCCAGGTTGCACGTTAGGAAGAACTAAAGTGTTATAACCTTTTTCTCCGTTACTTGCAAATAAGTACATATCATTTGCAACTTTGTTTAAGTTAGTTGCTAAAATTTTTAGAGCTGAACTGACAGTTCCAAACGCATCTAAGTTTCTTGTAATATCTACTAAGTCTTTTCCAAGTTTTACAGGTTCACCTGAAAACTTAACTAAATGAGTAATTACTTTTTTACGATACTTCTCTGTTGCATTTAAACTTGTACCAATTGCTGTTGCACCAATGTTAACTTCTGTTAAAGCTTCAATTGCTGCTTCAATTCGTTTCATATCTCTTGAAAGAACACTAGCATAAGCGCTAAATTCTTGTCCTAGTTTAATAGGCAGCGCTACTTGTAAGTGAGTTCTACTTGATATAACGATATGATTGAATTCTTTTGCTTTTACTAAATAAGAATTATAAAGTTTTTTTAATTCTTGTAATAATTTTTTTAATTGTTTAATTACTGCGATTTTACCAGCTGTTGGGATAACGTCGTTTGTAGATTGCCCACAGTTAACATGATCATTTGGGTGAACAAATTCATATGTTCCTTTTTTACCACCCATAAGTTCGTTAGCTCTATTGGCTATAACTTCATTAATGTTCATATTCATACTAGTTCCAGCACCGCCTTGAATCCAGTCGGTAATGAACTGTCCGTGAAGTCTTCCGTTTAATATTTCATCACATGCTAGCATTATAGCTTTAGCTACTTTTGCATCTATTGTTCCTGCATCACTATTTGCTTTTGCTGCAGATTTTTTAACAATAGCCAGTGCTTTAATCATTTGGCGATTGATACCGCGTTTAGTTATCTCAAAATTTTCTTTTCCTCTTAATGATTCTATTCCATAATAGGCTTCATGAGGAACTTGTTTTTCACCTAAAAGGTCTTTTTCTATACGATATTTCATATTGGTGTACCACCTTATATTTGTATTAACCTTATATATGATATCACATTTTCTAAAATTTTACAAATAATTAATTATAAAAATAATATTTAAATCATAAAGTGTTATAAGGTGATATATGTGAAATTAAAAATAAATCAAGCTAAAGAAATTAAAGGTGAGATTAAAATAAGTGGTGCAAAGAATGCTGTACTACCTTTAATGTGTGCAGCACTTTTAACAAATGAATTACAAGTTCTTACTAATGTTCCACATATCAGTGATGTTGATAAAATGATGAATATATTAAAATATATTAATTGTTTTATTGACTATAATATTAAGGAACAGGAATTATTTATAAAAACTACTAATTTAAAATCAGTGTTAGATATTAAGGAAGTATCATCTATTAGAGCATCATATTATTTAATGGGTATATATATAGCTAAGGGATTAGATTTTAAGACGATTTATCCGGGTGGTTGTTCATTTAGTAAAAGACCGATAGATTATCATTTGAATGCTTTTAGACAAATGGGATATAAAATAATTGAAAAAGAAAAATTTTTATGTTTTAAGAAAATAAAAAAATATCCTAGTGTTTTAACTATAGATTTACCACAAAAATCTCTTGGCGCAACTATTAATATTATGTTTGCAGCAAGTTTGCAAAAAAGTATTACAACAATTAATAATGCCTCTTTTGAACCAGAAGTTATGGAGATTGTAAAAATATTAAACAATATGGGATGTTGTATTAAAATATTAAATGACAGTATTGTTATTGAAGGAAGAAATAAACTATATGGTGTAAAACATAGAGTAATTAGTGACAGAATTGAAGCGGGCAGTTATATGCTCCTTGCAAGCGCTGTAGATAAAAGCGAATTGATTATTAAAAATGTAGATATTGAAACATTAGAAGAAGTGATAAATGTATTAAGGAAAATGAAAGTAGAAATAACTACATTAAAAAATCAAATAGTTGTAAGAAAAAATAATAAAATAGAAGGATTAGATTTAGTAGTAGATGCGTATCCTGCATTTCCAACAGACTTACAACAATTGTTATGTGTTGTTTGCACTAAAGCAATAAATTCATCAAGAATAAAAGATTTAGTATATCCTAATAGACTTTCACAATTAGAAGAAATTAAAAAAGCAGGTGGAAATATAAAATTTGAAGATGGGTATATATATATTAATCCTTCAAATTTGAAAGCTGCGTTATTAACTTCACATGATTTAAGATGCGGATTTGCTTGCATTATTATTGGTTGTATAGCAGAAGGAGTAACTGATATTAAAGATATAGAATATATATTAAGAGGTTATGAAGATTTAATTTATAAGTTAAATAGTATAGGTTTAAAAATTGAATATATAGATTATTAAGTTGCCAAAAAAAATAATATCAAGTATAATATTATTATTGGAGGATTTTATTATGGGTATTGCTTTAATTATATTTGATATATTAATTATATTAGGATTTGCTTTAGCAATTTTTAGGGGTTACAGAAGAGGAATTTTAAAAACTTCTATCCTTGGTGGTGTAAAAGTAGCCTTATTAATATTATTGCTTATTTTTTCATTTAGTATTGCAGAAGCAGGTTTAAATATTCAAAGTTTGCCATTTACAAATGGTTTAAAACTTTCTGAATTTGTTATTAATGAAATGGATGTACCAACATATTGTCATGAATTAATAACAAGTGTAATTAAAACTGTTGTTAGAGTTGGAATATTAATAGTAGGACTAATTTTGATACATATCATTTCACCTATTATTAGGCTTATATTAAAAATAGTTTTACCTTTTGTTAAAAGAAAAAGTGCACCTGTATTAAAATGGGCAGGAGCTATTGTTGGAGGAGTATATTATATAGTAACTTTTTGTATATTAACTCTTCCTATATATGGGATTTTAGAAATTACTAATTTTGCACTTGAACAAAGTGAAATTCTGATGGTAGAAGCGCCAGAAGAACAATTAAGTAGTTCAGAAGATGAAATCATAGTAGAAGTAAAAGATGCTTTAGATAGTTCATTTATTCTAAAAGCTACTTCTAATATTGGCAAAGGAAAAAATGAAGTATTTGGTGTTGGTGCAAAATCAGTAGGATCTTATTTAGTAATTAAAACTGATCATGGCAGAATTAATTTGATTAAAGAAGTAAATACATTTTATAAGTTGTCACCTGTGATTGAAAAATTTGTTGGTATAATTGGTGAAGAAAATGTTGATATTAATGAATTGATTGATTCAGTGACTGACGAAGATATTGATGATGTTATTTCTGTTATGAAAGATAGCGTTCTTATTAAAAATTTATATGATCTTGCACCAGAAATAATATATGATGCAATGCAAGAATCTGAAGGTTATAAAATTGATGTAGATTTACAAAAAATACATGATGCTAATATTGAAAATGAGTTTGATAAAATAGGTAGTTTATTGAAACTTATAGTTGGTGTATTAAAAGAAATAGATTTAAATGATACAGAAAGTACTGATCAATTTATTGATATATTAGATAACGAAGAAACAATAGAAAATATAGCATCACTTATAGATAAATTATTTGATATCGTATTGGTTGAAGAAATAGGTGCTCCGCTAATTATTAAAACAATTGATGATGCTTTAACAAGTAATGATTTAATTTTCTTAGTAGGAATAATAGACAAAGATTATTTACAAAATGAATTGCCAACTGATTTTTCACAATTAATTGATGCATATAAGTTATTCGAAGAATTAAAATTAATGGAACATTTCGATTCTGCAAGTGAATATAAAATTGATTTTAATGATTCAACAAATGAAACAAAATTAAAAGATATGTTTACTAAAGTATTAACATTGAAACTTATTGATGGCTACCAAAAAGAATTAATTTTATACGTATCTGAACTTGCTAATTTAAAAGAGTTATTACCAATAACTGATGCAGATTTTGAAAATCTTGTATGGGCAGAAGAAAATATAAAATTAACAAACCTATTTGTTAATATTGTTAAAATGGGATCTGTTATGGATAAACTTAATGAAAATATGATAGATGATCCAGAATTTGTGGAAATTGTTACATTAATAGGTATTACATTTGATTCTTTATATGAATGCAATATAACAAAAAATCATGCGTTTAATTTGTTAGAAAATCTTGTAACTAATTTAGGATATGAGATTACATTTGATAATGCAGAAAGAGAACAAATTATTGTTAATACAGGTGAAGAAGAATTTAAATTACTTGCAGAAGTTATAAAAGAAGGGAAAACTTTGGCAGGTGATTCAAGTAGCGGAAGTTTTGATATTAATAATGTATCAGGAGAAGATGTTACAAATCTTATGTTAAAAGCTAGTGAAGGTATTATAGCATCAAAAGTTGCAGGAACTATTCTTAATGATTTATTAGGACCTGATGGAATAGGTATGAATCCTGTTGATGAAAATGGTAATCATAAGTATGATTTTAGAGACCCTAATGTGTTGAAAAATGAAGCAATTAGTGTTGGTACATATATTGAATTACATAAGAAAATGAACAATATAAATGTTGATGATATGAACTCAACAGATATAGAAGATGTTAAACAATTAATAACTAATTTAGGTAATGAAGGTAATAATAATGTTATTTTAGAAGACATTTTGAATACTATTGCACCGACAACTGAAGTAGAGGTTCCTAGTGATATAAATTGGAGCGATGAAGCTAGCATTGTAGCAGATGTTTTAACTGCATATAATAGTACAAACGATGGTGAAATTTTCGATATTAATGAATATCCTGACCTTGCTGAAAATGTAGAATCATCAACTGTTGTTCAAGCAATTCTTGAATATTTACAAGTATTAAATTAATAGTAAAAGTGCTAAATTTTTAGCACTTTTTCCTTATAATTTTGTATGAATATTATTGATTTATATTTAATAAAATTATATGAATATTATAGATATTTTCTTTTCTTGTAATAAGCAAATATTTCCTATTTTTGCCAAAAAGTAAAATACAAAAGTTTTCTAAAAAAAATGTTAATTTTTGTAAAATGGGCTTTTTTATTGCAGTTATAGATATTATCGCTTGCAAAAAAATTAAGTTTTTGGTAAAATAAGTAGGTAAAGTCATGAAAAAAAGAGGTGAAAAATGATGGATTTTAATCAAATTTTACTATTCGCTAGTCTAGGTGTATTAGCGGTAGTACTATTATTCGCACTTTTAGGCTTTCTTGTAGGGTTAAAAAGAGAGTTAAAGTGCACAGCCGTTTTCATAGTTTTACTAGTTTTATTTTGGCTTGTATTTGGCGATGCCGCTACATTCTTAAACAATAAAGCTTTAGGAAGTGTAGCAGGAAGCCTTTTAGAAGTTGAAGGTGATTCTATTTCTACCCTTTGGGATGTAATCGTTGCTTTTGCAAAAGATTTAATTCCAAATGGTGAAGCATTACTAGTTGAAGGAAAGGAAACGTATGCTCTTTTCCACAGTATTGTTTCTGCAGTTTTACATTTTGTTGGATTACTTGCAGGTACAATAATAGTTCTAGTTATTAGTCCTATTATTCGTTTTATCACTGGAATTATCGGTATGATAATTCGTGGTATTAAAAAAGGCAATGCTAAAAGAAGAGCAGCTAGGGCAGCTGCATCTGGCGCTACTGAAGAAGTTGCTGAAGTAGAAGAAGAAAAAGTAGATGAACAAATCATCATCCCTAGTAGTGAAAGTAGTGCTGACGAAGCAGTTATTACAAAAGAAGCAAATGAATTACCAGTTAAACCAGCTGGAAAGAGACGCTTATGGGGTGCTCTTACAGGTGCTTTAAAAGGTGCTTTTGTTGTAATGATTCTTTGTGCTCCACTTTCAGGTTTAGTGTCTATTCTAAACACTGCCTCACCAAAAACCCAAGCATTATTAAGTAATGTTATGAATGGTGAGATGGAGAACGTGTCACAATCAAATGATGTAGTTGAAACAGTATTTGATTTTGCCGAAGCATATAACGAAAGTGCTTTAGGACAATTTATTGAAGCTCCAGGATTCTTCTTTGGTTCTTCATTCAGTGAACAAATGTTCGATAACATGTTTAAAGTAGAAACTAAAAATCAAAGTTTTTATTTAACAGATGAAATTAAAACTGTTATAGAAACTGTTAATGCCTTAAATGGTAAGATTGAAGTTGGTACTTGGTCAACAACTGAAGTAACTAACGCTCTTAACGAACTTAAAGATTCAAAATTAATCGTTGAAGTTATGCCTGCTATTATTGAAGTAGCTTATGAAGTTGAAGATATTCAAGCTATTTTAGAAGAAGCTGGTCAAGAAGATGCGTTCTTAGATTTACGTTACAATAACTGGAAAAATGATATTTCATTATTACTAGACTTTGTTGCTGAAGTTTACGCATTAGACTTCTTTGCTGAAGATTTTGATTTATTAAAGTTAGATGCTGAACAATTAAGAGTTGCATTAGATACTCTTTCTGATACAAACATTGTTAATGAAGGATTAGATATTGCTTTAGCTATCGTGTTCACAATGGATTCAATTGAAGAAATGATTGGTCAAATCAATTATGAAACAGTTGAAATCGATTGGAAACAAGAATTTGATAGCTTAGTGGATATTTATGTATATGCTCAAGAAGTTTTAGCTCATGTTGATGATTTACAATTTAATGATGAAGCTATTAAAGCTATATTAACAAATCCTGTTAAACTTGATAGTACTTTTGCAGCAGTTAAAGAACTTACTTCTTTACAAATTATGGAAGCATTTGGAACAGAAGTGGTATTCGGATACATTGAAAATTCAGTAGACTTAGGCGATGAAGCTTTATTTACAGCTATAATGTCATTAGAACCTTATGTTCAAATGAGCGACTTAAGAACTTATGTAGATGTTGCAAGAAGTGCATTAAATTTAGTAGATTTCTCTAATTATCCAACTGTAGACATTAATCCATTAAAATTAGATGTTGCAGTGTTACGTTCAATAGTTGAAAAATTATTCTCTACTGATTTAACTCTTGTTGCTATTAATACAATGGCAGATTGGGCATTAGCAAAAGAAGAAGTTTCAGAACTTACTAAAGGCGCTTTAGCAGAATTACAAGCATCTTCAATTGATTGGAAATCAGATTTATTTGCATTACTCGATGTTTACGAATACTTCTTAGGATTTGGTTTCGAATCTATGGATGATATTAATGCTAATTTAGACTTAGTAGAAGATATTTTATCAAATAGTGATAAAGCTGAAATTGTTGCTAATATTTTAGCAAAAGTAGCTGAAACTGACTTATTTAACTTATTAAGCCTTCCTGTAGTTCAAGCTTATGTTGATGAATACATTGCTAATAATTTTGAACATTTCAATGATATTTTAGATATTACTGAAATGAGTGTTGAACAATGGCAAGAAGATTTCCGTACATTAGTTGATATCGCAACTAAAGTTACAGAACTTAACTTATTTGATTTTATTAACGATCCAGTTATTACAAATTTAGATATTACTTCTCCTGTTGCAATCAAAAATATTAAAGATGTAATTAAAGGTGTTTTCGCATTAAATATTTTAGGCGATGATGAATTTAAGACTGAAGTATTAGTCGCTTCAATTAATCAATTTACTTGGACAACATTACCAGCTGATTTTGATGCAAGCGCAATTAACTGGGATAATGAAAGAGATGTTTTAGTTGAATTAGTTAATGTATATGTAGATATCAATGGTTTAGAAGAATTTGATGTTTATAGTCTTGATACATTAGATTTAACTGCATTACTTGAAAATGATGATTTCTTCATGTATGTAGTTGATGGCTTAGAAGCATTAGTTGAATCTAATGTATTATTAGAATTATTACCTGGTTTATTAGATCATCATGTACTTCCACACTTAAATGGTTTAATTGAAACAGACGATGAAACTTTATTCTCTGATTTATTACATACTCTTTCTTCTGAAGATATTGTAAGAGAAATTATTAAGTTAATCGATGTTGTTAAGGCTGCAATTGATATGAACTTATTAGATGTTGCTGAAGAAGGTGTTCAAGTAATTGACATCGCTAATACTGAAGCAATCAAAACTATTATTAGTGGTATCTTAGAAAGTAGATTCTTAGATGGACATGAAGGTAGAATTATTCGTGTATTCTTAAAAGCATTTAATTTATTAGATATTAATAAAATTTCTCGTGAATATGCAGATCTTGTTCACTTAGATTATACTGGTGAAACTGAAATCTTACTTGATATCGTTGATACTTTAGCTCCTGTATTAAAAGATCCAGACTTCAGTTTATTCACTAAAGATGGTTCTTTAAATTTAGATCTTGAATTCTGGCTTCAAAACGAAAAAGCAAGAATCGTTTTAGATGCAGTAGAAAAAATTACAGGTTCTTATGAAGATGATTCAGTAACAGGTTCTAAACTTTTAGAAGTTTTATTACCACTTATTTATGAACAATATATTGAAGGTACAGGTATCGTTCCTGAAGATTTCGTTCCGGTTCTTGAAATTTTAGATGTAACAAATGCTAGTGGTGCAGAATTAATGAATGATTTAAGTTGTTTAGTATATATCTTAGATCAATCAGTAACACTTGGTGTACATACATTATTAGGTGAAAATGCTGGAGTTAGTATTGCTACACATAATTCAATTACAGCTATTCATAAAATTTTAGATGCTTTACATGATATGCAACTATTTGAAGGTCATGAAGCGGAATTTATGTCATGGGCATTAAATTACGCTGCGGATAAAATAGGTGTAGAAATTGAAACTAACCCTGAAGATTTTGAAAATGTAAACTGGAAAGGTCAAAAGGATTTCTACAAAGAAATCGTATCTGATTTAGGTGCTTTCTTACGTAATAATAATTTATATACAATTGGTGATATTAACGAATTCATCCAAAATAAACAATATGACACTAAAGAATTTATTACACAAGATAATGCTAGTGATGTACTTGTTATTTTAGATAAATTAGTAGACATTCAAATTTTTGATGCTATTTCTCCGTTAATAGTTAAATATGCAATTTCTAAAGTAGAAATTGAAGATTTATCACTTGACTATGTATTAGACTTTACAAATAGCCAAATTAATGAAGATTTACATGCATTAATTGAAGTATTACAAATTGCTGTAAATGAAATTGATATTGTTAATTTATATCATAATGATTTCAATGGTGATATCGCATTACCAGAAGTAGAATCAGTTGCTAGTATTGTAAGTATTTTATTTGATTTACATTTAGTAAATGAAGAAGATGGCGCAATTACTAACTATGCATTTGAAAAAGCTTTAGGTGGTACAGGTATTGAATACGATACATTAGTATTAAAAATCAAAGATTTTGATTTAGCTAATATTGATTGGCATACTGAAAAAGAAGTATTTGTTAATTTAGTATATAATGCATTTGATTTATTAGAAGTTAATAATATCGAAACAGTAGGTAACTTACGTACATTTATTTCTGAAAAATGGTATACTTATCCAACATTCTTTAGAAATGAAACAGGTTATGTTTTAGCTGATGTTGTAAGAAGCCTTTCTGGTTCTCAAATTATTGAAAATGTTATCGGTAAAGTTTGGGATTTTGCAGTTGAAAAATTAGTTAACGTTGCTCCATTTGATGTTTCATATATGAACTTCATTGAAACAGAGTTAATTATGGAAGACTTTAATGTATTAGCTGACATTATTGATCTTGCAGTTGATTTTGGTGCATTTGAATATATTAGAACTGATGATATTGCATATATGGATTTAGAATATGTTGCTCAAATCATCGAAAAATTACCTGAATTAAATGTAATTGATAATGTTGCTCAAGCATTATTATATGACCTATATAAATTAGCAAATAAATATGTAAAACAAGTTCTTCCTATTCAAATAACTAATATTCAATATTGTGATCTTGTTGATGAATTAAATGTAATTGCTAATGCTGTTAGAGAAGCTCAAGGAATCCTAGAAGCAGGTGATTTAGTAGCATTATCAAGTGTTTTAGAAGTTGTTAAAGAACAATCTTTCAAAGAAAGAGCATTCTATAACGAAGGTGTTTATGTTGCTGCTATTAATGTTGCAATTCAACTTGCTAACCTTAACTATGTAGAACAACTTGCTAAACCTGTTGTTGCATACGGCTTAGAAACAATTGCAGACAAAGGCGTTGAATTTGACTTCATTGATTTAACACAATATAATGCTGAATTAATCGTTAAAGATATTAAAGTAGTTCTTGAAATGGCAAAATCAGGTTATGCTTTAGGTGTAGTTGATTATGCGTTTACTAAAGATATTCCTGTAGTTGATATCACACCAGTTGCTGATATGCTTGAAGTTGCTAAAGATTTAAATATTTTAGAATTATATTCTAAAGATTTCGTTGCTTACATGCTTGATGCTATTAAAACTAAGACAGGTTTTGATACAGAAATTACATATGAAGATTTAGAACAATTCTTTGATTATAAAGTTGAACTTGATAACTTAAAAGATGTAGTTGTTGAATTACAAGATGTAATTAATGAATTACATATTATTTCATTAACAAGTGCATTAGACAAAGTTGATGAAGTTAAATCATTATTAAATAAATCTGTTAAAGATTTAGTTAATAAAGTAGTTAGTGAACAATTAGCATATGAAGTGTTAGATGTTGTATCAGAAGCTCTTGATTTCCAATTAGTATCATTAGTTGCTGAACTTGGTGTTGATATGTTCGTTAGCTTCGCTGATAGTAAAAATATTGATATTTCTTACTTATCAGGAATCATTTATAGAGATTCATTAATTGTAGCAGATGCTAAATTATTAGTTGAAGTTGCACGAAAGGTAGTAGAAGCTGGTGCATTAGAATATTATAAGAAGGGTGTTATCTACCAAGTAGAATTTGAACCTATTCATGATATTATTGATTTACTTGCACAAACACAAGCAGTTAACTTCTTCCTTGATGAATTCTTATCACTTGCTGCTAATTGCGTATGTAACTTAGTTAAAGTTGATTTAGACTATAATGCAGAAGATTTCAAATCAGTAGTACTTGAAAAAGAAGTTGCTGCATTACATGATGTGATTTCTGCAATTGATACATTATTATATGAAAACCATTTATTCTCAACAGATGATATCTTATCATTTGTTAAAGACCAAAAATTCAACAATGCTAATTTCTTCACATTATCAAATGGTTATAGAATTGAAGATTTAATTGTTGCAATCGCTTCATTACAATCTCTTGAAGTTGTTTTACCTGATTTATTAAATGCTGGTGTTGACAACTTAAAACAAGTTGATTTAACATTCTTAAAAGATTCATTCACAGGTGCTGAACTTGCTGAAGATATTAAGATTATTGCTCACTTAATTCCACTTGCTATTAAAGCTGATTTTGCTAAAGTAGCTTATGGATTAAATATTAAAGATTTAGAACTTGATATTTTAACATATCAAGAAATGGTAAATATATTAAAAGAAGTTAATGTATTAAATGTTAAATGGGCAGAATTAGCTGAACTTGGAACTAATACAGTATATAATATGTTAAAAGTTCCTTACAGCGTAACAGTTGAAGATTTTGCTGGTATTGATTTCGCTGCTGATATGGATTATTTATCTTCAGCTCTTGGTGAAATTAATGTATTATTAGAAAATGTTAATGCTGTAACAGTACAAGATGCTCTTGATTTAACAAAACAATTAAAAACTGAAAAATTAGTAAATACTAAAAATGCATACGTTGTATTAAACGCTTTAGAAGATATTACAAGTATGTTAACTGTTCAAGCTTTATATCCTACACTTGCAAATGTTGCTAGCGATAAACTTGCTACAATGCCTACAGATGTATCATATTTACTTGAGGGTGTTGCTAAAGATGAATTAGTAGAAGACGTTGCCTCTATATTAAATGCATTAAATAAATTAGTTGCATTTGGTGTAATTGATATCGTATTCTATGATGGTTATATTGGTATAGACAACTTTAGTGCTATTAATACAGCTCTTGAAGAAATCTTATTATTAAATGTATTAGAAGGTAACTATACTACATTAATTTTAGATGTATTTAAAGCGTTAAATATTGAAACTGATAAATATCAATTAACTGCTAACTTAGAAGCAATTGATTGGAATAAAGAAGTAGAAAGCTTACAAGCTGTTATTGAAGCAGTAAGAAAAGCATTAGTTTATACTGAAATTGATAAAGTAAGTAAAGTTAAATCATTCGATGTAAATTCATTACTTGTTATTGATGAAAATACTAATGAATTATTGGATATTGTAGCTGAATTATTAGGTGCAATTGGTAACGATAAATTAGTTTCTGCAGTAGTTCTTCCACTTTCTAATAAATATATGCCAACATTAGATTCTAAATTAATTAACTTAGCTGATGTTCATAACATTTATTTTGATGGTAAAGATTTAGCTGAAGATTTAGTAAGCTTATCAGAAGTTGTTTATGCAGTAAGAGATTTAGATATCAATGCTGTTTTAAATAAAGGTGCTGTATTACCATATGGTAACTTAGCTGCTATTGAAACTATTATTAAAAATACATTAAGATTAAATTACTTACAAAATACTCCAGCAAATCCTGATAGAGTAAGTCAATTAATTGTTGCAATCGATGGATTAATTCCTGCTGATTTAAGCAACCTTGATGGAACTAACGTTGATTTTGCTGGTGATGCAGATTATATCTATGCTGCATATGAATATTTCTATAATATTGCATGTCATGATGAATGGACTATCCAATATTTAGAAGATGTTAAATCATTCAAATTATCTAATGAATTATTAAAAGATTATCATATATATCAAGATGTATTAAATGTTTTAGCTAACATTATGGATACAACTATTTATTCTGAACTTGCTCCAGCTGTTGTAGTTGAAGTATTACCAAAATTAGAAAGTAAATTTGCTGATATTTATGATGTATTAGACTTAGGTAACTATAGTGTAGCTATGGCTAAGAATGATTTAATCGTATTAGCTGATATTGTTGATGCTATTAACAGTGTTAACATCGTTAATACAATTGAACTTGAAATTTACTTTACATCAGCTGTAAACGAAGCTTTAGTTTCTGTTATTGAAAGTATTGCAGACTTAGAAGTATTAAAAGGAAAAGGTGCTGAACTAGTTAATTATTTAGCTGATACATATATCAATAATAAAATTTATGGTGATGTAGTTATTACAGCTGGATTATTTAACGGTAACGATGTTGATTTCATTGCTGATAAAGATAACTTAGTTGTTATTATTAACGAATTCTTCAATATCACAAACGAAATTAATGTTGATAATACTAACCAACTTATTTCTTATGTTAAAGGATTAAATAGTTTTGAAGATACTAAAGCTACTTTAGGAAATCAAGACATCGTTGATTCTTTAGAAAATATCTTATATGCTATTGCTGACTTAACTGTTGTTCAAGGTAATGGTTATAGAGCAGCTAAAGCTGGCGTATTTAAATCATTAGCGGGTGGTGCATTAGGAAATGTATTAGATTTCACAAATATTTCTCAAGCAGAATTTGTTGAAGACTTATACACAATTGCTGGATTATTAAGTATTGCAAATGAATTCGGTATGGTTGATATTATTAATGATGAATTAATTAATTATGATCAAGCTGATTTATTCGAAGAATTCTTCACAGGATTATTTGGATTAAATATTTTAAATACTAACTTAGAAGCTATCGTTGAATATGTTGATACTCTTAACTTACCTGTATCTGTTCTTGCATTAGCAGATGCAGACTTAGTAGCTGATGCTCAACATATCTCAAATGCTTATAAAGCATTAGTTCCATTCTTAACTTCTAATGATAATCCATTAGATAGATTATCTGTATACCAAGCTCTTACTGAAAAAGGCTTTGTATTAGAAATCGAAAAATCTGTAATTTATAATAATTTATATGCATTTGTTGAAGCATATGAAGAATTGGTACAATTATCAGTACTTAACTTAATGTTACCAACTATTGCAGATAAAGTATTACCTTCTGTTCCTGAAGATTATAAAAACTTAGTTGATGCAACTAACGTTGATAACTTAACTGCTGAAGAGTTCGCTGAAGATTTAGCTCAAACAGCTGTAATCTTAAGAACATTAGTAGATTTAGGATTAGAAGACTTTATTAAATTCGGTAAAGTTTCATTAGCTGGCAATGCAGTATCTACATTAAATGGTACTGAAACAGTAATGAGTAAAGCTGAAATGGTAACTATTTTAGTAGATGCACTTCATGCTATGAATGTAACAACTAGTGATTTAGTTGAAGCTGTATTAGATAAATTAGGTGTAGATACTACTGAAATGGAATTAACTAACATTGATTATGATTTTGAAATCGATGCATTAAATACTGTAATCGTAAGTTTAATTAATGTTTTAATTGAACTTGGATATGAAGATACAAATGCTATTAAAGATTATGTTATGAACCTTAACCCTAGTAACATAAAAGAAATCTTAAAAGACATTTATGCTGACGTTGATTTAGTTCACTTTGTAAATATTTTCAACGCTATTGATAACTCTCAATTTGTTGTTGAAGTGTTTAAACCTCTATATAATAAATATATCTATCCATCATTAAAAGGTGATCTTGCAGATTTAGCTAACCTAGATAGCTATTCTAAAGAACAATTAGATCAAGATTTACATGCATTAGCAATCATCGCCAATGAATTATACTTAATGGATTGTGTACCAGCTGAAATGAACGATAAGTTCACTCATCCTCAAGTAGTTGCTGGAACAGAAACAATCATTGAAGCATTATTCAACTTAAATATCTTAGATATTAAACTTCAAGAAATTGTTGAATTCGTAGATACTAAGTTAGGCAATGTTGACTTAAGCGGTTTAGATTTATCTAATGTTAACTTAAGTAAAGATGGCGAAACATTGAAAGCAGTTGCATATCAAATGTTATCAGTTGCTGAATGCTTACGCGTAGATGGTATTTATTTAAAACATTTAGGAAATACTGAATTAGTAATTAAAGCATTCGATGTATTAAAAGCTGTATTTGATACTGAATTATATGTTGAAGTTTCTAATTGGGCTGCTGGTGAATACTTAGCACCTAAGTTCAAAGATTTAGATTTCTCAAGAGAAAATGTTGCTAAATTAACACATGAACTTGAAGAAACAATTGATGCATTAATTTGCATGGGCTTCTTCAGTAATGATAAAGTTGACTTCACAAATAAAGTTAATACAGATAGATTATTTGGTTTAATTGAAAATGTATTTGCTCCAAGTTATACAATTCAAACTCATGTTAATAAGTTAAAAGGTCAAATGCACTTAATTGGTAAAGTTGATATCAATTATGCAGATCTTGATAATAATAACGAAGTTAACGCAATTAAAGATGCTTATAAATTATTTATGGATTTAGTGCCTGAAATTAAAGGTGTAGACAACTTATTAGATCCACAAGTTCAATCTGATATTACTGCTGCATTTGAACAATTATTTGTATCTGATCTTGCAAAACAATTAGTACTTCCAATTGCTAGCGGTCTTGTTAAGATTTATACATCTGATAATTACATGTTAAGTGTATTAGAAGGTGTTGATCATGTTGAATTTGTAAAACAATTCTTACCAGATGCATTCGAATTAGTTGAAAAAGCTGATGACGTTAATGCATTAGATGGAAGCATTGATTATAAGAATACTGATGGTGTAACTGAATTATTCAGAGTACTTGTATTTGCTGAATCATTCAAGAACCATACAGGTGATATTGTTAAGTTCTTATTCGCTCTTGCTGATGTTGATGTTAAAGCTAAAGACTTCAGTGATATTAACTGGGAAGATGAATTCTATTCATTAGAAGCTGCATTAGATACAATGCATGATGTATTACAAGGACTTGATACAAGTGATAAAGAAACTTATATGAATCCTGAATTTATGGGTGCTCTTGCAGATGCACTTCCTGAATTCGATTACTCTAATTTCTTACCTCAAGTAGTTAGAGAAGTTGCTACTAAGTTATTAACAGATTCTAAAGGAGATAACGCTGCTAAATATACAGATCGTTTATTCGAAGAATCATATGATAATGACGCATTAATGAATGACTATAGATTATTAGATAACATCTTAGATGAAGTTATTGAAACTGGATTCTTAGATGACAATATCGACTATGGTGAAAAAGGTGTAACTGCTCTTAATAACTTATTAAAATTATTCTTTGAATTAGAATATAGAAAAGGTATGGAAGCTACATTATTAAATTTCGTTAAAGTACGTGTTAGTATGTTAGATGCTTATACATTCAATTACGATGCAGTAACTGATTGGGAAGAAGAAAAAACTCCACTTCTTGCTGCAGGTGATGAAGTTGTAGAACTTTCTAAATTATGTCCTGTAAATGAAATTAATCACGATAACTTACGTAATAAAGATGTTCAAGCACAATTTGTAAAAGTTGTTGATGCTATGTCTAAATCTGAAATGGGTCGTCAATTTGTTCCTCAAATTTATGAACTTGAAATGGAACCTAATTTAGGAAGCGATAATTATGAAGGTATCTTAGATTTTGAAGATCCTACATTTGATGCTAATTTATGGGCTGGTGAATTCGATAAATTATTCAAGGTTTACAATAAATTAGAAGAATATGGATATACTAATGGCAGTATGAACTTATCTGTTGCTGATGCTAAACAATTGATGATTGATTTATTCGGTCCATCAAAAGAAGAAAAATCACAAGGTATTTACTCTGTTGCTAATAATCCAGAAAAATGGTTAACAAGATTATTCCAATCTGACGTTGTAACATTACCTAATGGTGCTATGTATAATAGAACTGAAAATGGTGATATTGCAATGTTTGAAGATGTTGATGGTACAATTTGTGAATGGGCAGATGAACCATATGCAATAATTGCTGTAATGGATGCTATGATCGCAATCGATAATAGTGATGTATTCGAATATTCAAATGTTTATGCTTGTCAAGATAGTGCTAAATTAGAAGCTTTATTAAATGCTACATTAAATAGTGGTATTTTACGTGGAACTGCGTTCCAAGTGTTAGTTAATACTCTTGATAGTAATCCAGCATTAGAATCTTATATTTTAATTACTCCAGAATTTACTGAGTTATTAGGAGCTTCTTATGATGATTACAAAGCTAATTATGAAGCTGATAAAGCATACTTTACAAGTGCTTATTGGAATACTGAATATACTACAGGTGTTACATATGCAACAGTTTGGGCTAAGGCAATTGCTGCTGGAAACCAATATGTAGCTAGTTATAATAGTTAATCTATTAAATTAAAGGGTAGAACATATGTTCTATCCTTTTCTTATATAATAAAGAATTAAATATTTGACTTTTATTTAATTATTTGGTATAATATTAGAGGTAAAAAACTTACTATGATTTAAAGTTTTATAATCATGGCGGAAGGAGAGTAAAAATATGCGTGAAGGAATTCATCCAAAGTATCAAAAAGTAACTGTTACTTGTGTATCTTGTGGAAACACTTTTGAAACTGGTTCAACAAAAGGAGAAATTCGTGTTGATACTTGTTCAAAATGTCATCCTTTCTATACTGGTGAACAAAAATTTGTTCAAGCAGCTGGTAGAATTGATCGTTTCAACAAACGTGTTCAAGCTAAAAAACAAGGAAACTAAAAAAATAAATTGTACATATTATATGTACAATTTTTTCTTTTTTATTTTAAATATGGTATAATAAATATAAGGTGATAATATGCTTGTAACATTTAATGATGTAACACTTAAATATGTAGATAAATTAATATTAAATAAAGCAAGTTTTACTATTAATGATAATGATAAAATTGGTATAGTTGGAATTAATGGTACTGGTAAATCAAGTTTACTTAAAGCAATTATAGGTGAAGTTGATATTAATAGTGGAACAATATACAAGAAAAGTGAATTAAAAATATCATATCTTCCCCAAGAAGCTGAGTTTAACGATAATGATTCCATATTTAAAACTGCTCAAAGTATAACTAAAATTGATAAAGATTTTGAAATTAAGTCAATGCTATCAAGATTTGGGTTAGATGAATATGACAAAGAAATAAAATATTTATCAGGCGGTGAAAAAAGAAGATTATCGCTTGCGATTGCACTTCTTACGCCATGTGAATTGTTAATATTAGATGAACCAACTAATCATTTAGATATATGGATGATTAATTGGTTAGAAAAATTTTTAACTAAATGGAATAAAGCACTACTTCTTGTTACACATGATAGATATTTTTTAGAACGTATAACTAACAAAACACTTGATATTGAACTTGGTAGTCTTTATTTATATAACGCTAATTACTCTAAGTATTTAGAATTAAAAGCTGAACGAATGGAATATTTGTTGGCAAGTAATAGAAAACTTCAAGCACTGTTAAAAAAAGAGGCTGTATGGGCGTCTTTAAACCCTCAAGCTAGAACAACTAAATCAACAGAACGACTTGCAAGATTTAAAGAGTTAGAAGAGACAGTAAGTGAAGGAGTAAATAAAGTAAAAGAATTAAATAAAGAAATGAACTTTTCATCAATAACTACAAGACTTGGTAAAAAGACTATCCTTATTGAAAACTTATCTAAGACAATTAATGGTAAAAACTTGTTTAATGATTTCTCATATCTTGTAAAACAGTATGATAGGCTTGGAATCGTAGGACCTAATGGAATTGGGAAGACTACTCTTTTTAAGACGATATTAGGCGAAATTTCGGCCGATTTTGGAAAGATAACAATTGGGGAAACTGTTAGGATAGGGTACTTAAAACAAGAAGACAAAATTACAAGTAGTAATGTAAGAATTATTGATTATATTAAAGAGTTTGGTGAAAATATTGAAACCAAAGACGGTACTCTTTCTGCATCACAATTTTTAGAAAATTTCATGTTTTCTAAGACGATGCAATATCAAAATATTTCAACGCTGTCTGGTGGCGAAAAAAGAAGATTACAACTTGTTGCCCTCCTTATTCAAAATCCTAATATTTTGTTTTTAGATGAGCCAACAAATGATTTAGATATATATACACTTGAACTTTTGGAAGATTATTTAGAAACTTTTAAAGGCGCTGTTATTGTAATTTCTCATGATAGATATTTTCTTGATAAAGTAACTACTCATAGCTTTATATATAAGGAAGGAAAACTTGTTGAGTATACAGGTTTAATTAGTGATTATATCACAGATTCTATTAGAACAATAAAGTCAAAAGAAAAAACAGTTGAAAAGATAGAAAAAGTAGTTCCCCGTTTTACTTCACAAGAGAAAAAAGAATTTGATCAAATTGAAAATAAAATATATGAACAAGAAGAATTGATAGAATCTTTAAGAAATGAATCATATAATTGTGGAACTGATTATCAAAAATTAATGGATATTGAAAAAGAATTAGCAAATGCTAATAAAGAGCTTGATAGATTATATGAACGTTATGAATATTTGAATAAAATTAATGATGCAATTATAGAATATAGAAAGGAAAAATATAATGGATAAAAAACAATTATTATTAGAAAAGTTAGCTAAGGTTGCTGTGGAGATTGGTGTTAATGTACAAAAGGATCAAATTGTTGTTGTTAACTCAAGTATTGATGCTGCACCTTTTGCAAGATTAATTCAAAAAGAAGCTTATTTAAAAGGTGCAAAACAAGTATATATTGAATGGAGTGATGATGAAGTTGCTAGAAACAATTATACATATGTATCAGAAGAAACAATGTCAGAGCTTCCTGAATGGCAAATTCAAAAAATGCATTATTTAGTAGATAATAATGCTTGTCGTATTTCAATAGATTCAAGAAATCCACATGCATTTGATGGAATAGATATGTCAAAAGCAATGCGTGCAAGTCGCATCACTGGTCCTAAGGGTGCTTTCTTTAGGCATCACTATAGCGCAAGCAAGTCTCAATGGACTATTGTTGCATATCCAAATGATGCATGGTGTAAAACTGTATTCCCAGATCTTCCAGTTGATGAAGCTTGGGATAAATTATTTGATGCAATTTGTTATACTTCAAGAGTATCTTTTGAAAATGATCCAGTAGTTGATTGGAACAATCATACCGCATCTTTAGAAGCACGCTCAAAATTAATGAATGATTATAATTTTAAAACATTAAATTTTAAAAACTCTTTAGGTACTGATTTAGAAATTGAACTTGTTGAAAACCATATATGGGCAGGTGGAGGAGAAATGGGAGGAAATGGAGTATATTTTGTTCCAAACATTCCAACTGAAGAAATATTCACAATGCCACATAAGGATAGAGTTAACGGAAAAGTTGTAAGTACAAAACCACTTAATTATCAAGGTCAATTAATAGAAGATTTTTATTTAATATTTAAAGATGGTAAAGTTGTTGAATATAATGCTAAAAAAGGACTTGATGCTTTAAAGAATTTAGTTGAACTTGATGAAGGTAGTTCAAGACTTGGTGAGGTTGCATTAATATCATATGATTCACCAATTTCTAATCTAGGAATATTATTTAATGATACTTTATTTGATGAAAATGCATCATGTCATTTAGCGCTTGGTAATGCTTATTCAATGAATATAAAAGATGGAACTAACATGTTGGAAGAAGACCTTGAAAAATTTGGATATAATAGATCCCTTACACATGTTGATTTTATGTTTGGTAGTTCTGATTTAAGTGTTACTGGTACTACATATGATGGAAAAATTGTTGAAATATTTAAGAAAGGAAACTTTATAATATAATGAATAATTGCGATAAATTAATTAATTTTTTAAATAATTCGTATACTTGTTATCATGCAATAAATAACATAGAAGAAATGTTAGTTAATAATGGCTTTACAAGATTATATGAAGATGAAATATGGTCTTTAGAACCTAACAAAAATTATTATGTAATTAAAAATTCATCTAGTATTATTGCTTTTAAAGTACCTGGAAGTTTAGTAAATACAGGTTTTCAAATTGTAGCATCCCACTCTGATTCACCATCTTATAAGGTTAAACCAAATGGTGTAATAGTAGATAAGAGAAATGACTATACAAAACTGAATACTGAACCTTATGGTGGTATGATAGATACTACTTGGCTTGATAGACCTCTTGGGATAGCAGGAAGAGTTGTTTTAAATGATAATAATAATTTAGTTGAAAAAATAGTTACTTTAGATGAAACTATTATTATTCCTAATGTTGCAATACATTTAAATAGACCACAAACGCCTACCCTTAATCCACAAGTTGATATGTTACCTATTATTGGTAATAGTGATACAAGTTTTTCTGATATGTTAAATAAACATATTGATAGTAAAGAAATTGTTTCATCTGATTTATATTTATATAATAAAGAAGAAGCAATATATGTTGGTGCAAACAAGGAATATATTGCATCAGGTAGAATTGATGATTTAGAATGTGCATATGCATCAATTGAGGCACTTGTTAATGCTGAGGCTAAAAATATAATTGTATCTGGTGTGTTTAATCATGAAGAAGTAGGAAGCCGCTCTAATAATGGTGCTGCATCTACTTTCTTAAAAGATACATTAGAAAAAATTATGAATAGTTTTTCCCTTGATAAATATACAACACTGGCAAAATCAGTAATAATTTCAGCTGATAATGCTCACGCAGTTCATCCAAATCATCCGGAAAAAAGTGATTCAACAAATTGCGTATATATGAATAAAGGAATCGTAATTAAACATCAAGCTGGTCTTAGTTATACAACTGATGCTATTAGTGATGGGATATTTAAAATGGTTTGTAAAAAGGCTGAAGTACCTTTCCAAGACTATACTAATCGTAGCGATATGAGAGGTGGAGGGACACTTGGAAGTATTAGTTTAGGTCAAGTTAGTATTCATAGCGTTGATATCGGTCTTGCTCAACTTGCAATGCATTCTACATATGAAACAACAGGAACAATTGACTTAGATTATATGGTAAAAGCTTTGAAAGTATATTATAATACATATATAAAAATTAGCAAAAATGGTGTAAAATTCGAATAATTACTAAATAAAAATTTCCTATAATAACTAAAAAAGGTATAGTTGAACTATACCTTTTTTAGTTATTAAGATAAAGTAGAATAGAAAAAATAGAAGCTATTATTAACCAAATAAAATGAGGTATTAAGAGTAAACTCATTTTTTTATTTAGTAGCAATGACTCTATTAATGTTAGAACAAGTGTTAATAGTGCAAATAGAGTTACTACATAACTGATAAATAAATTATGTTCTACAAAGAAAACGTAGGGAAATAAGAATAGAAAAATATAGTTAATTATGAGAAAAATAAAAGTTCTATTAAAATCTTTTTTTAAATATTTATCTTTGTTTTCAATGTAATATGTAATAAAAATTCCAAATAAAACAAAAAGTATAGTCCAAACAATTGGGAAAACAATACTTGATAGTTTTGGCCCTTCTAAAGAATTATAAAATTCTAGATCAGTTTTAAAAATAAACGATGGGAGAAAATAAAGAAAAACAACAATTGAAAATACTAATATTCTTTTAAACCATTTCATATGTATACCTCTTCTAATTTATTATATACATAAAAAGGAAAAATATTCTAAAATGAAAACGATTGCATAAAACTTTATTATTTTATTTTATTATGATATAATAATTTGA
Organism: uncultured Staphylococcaceae bacterium; assembly: GCA_964409955.1. Taxonomy (GTDB): domain Bacteria; phylum Bacillota_I; class Bacilli_A; order ML615J-28; family CAG-313; genus CAG-313. Next base: position 9,380 of record CAYPEY010000012.1, on the reverse strand, counting down.
GAAATTGAGGTATAGAAAATGAAAAGAATTGTAAAAAAATTAATGATTATATTTATAATGATGTTATTTGGAGTAGTTGCTATATTACCTGAAAGTGCTAATGCATCTACAGGACTTGTTGTAATGACTAAAAGCGATGGAACTGATCTTACTTATCGTAATAGTTCAGAAAAAGTTTATCAACTTGCTGAATACAACTATCCAACAAATCAATTAAGAGCTGTTTGGGTTTCTGCGTTTGTAGGAGATGTTAGTGCATATACTAGCGAATCTGCTTGGAAATCAGAACTTAATGGATTACTTGATAATATGGAGGATATGGGGATGAATGCTATAGTTTTCCATGTTCGTACACATAATAACGCATTATATAAATCAGAGTTAAATCCGCTGGCAACATGGTTTTCTAATGTTAATTTTGATGAGTTTGACCCTCTTGCTTGGTTAATTGATGAATGCCATAATAGAGGTATTGAATTCCACGCATGGCTTAACCCTTATCGTGTAAGTGCTAATGGCGATGTTACCCAATTTAAAGCAGAAGCAATGGGAGAAAATAACCCCGCATCAAAAGCTGAAAATTTATTAACTGTTGATCAATCAATTATTTTAGATCCAGGTATTCCTGAGAATAGACAGTTTATTATAGATACATGCATGGAATTAATAGAAAACTATGATGTAGATGCAATTAACTTTGATGATTATTTTTACACAAAAAATGCTGATGATACTACTACTCGTGAAAAATATAATACATCAAATTTAAGTGTTGGTGATTTTAGAAGGCTTCAAGTAAATTTATTTATTGAAGAATTATCAAAACAAATTAGAACATATAATGAAGAAAATGATAAAATGGTACAACTTGGTATTGCACCAAGTGGAATATATCGTAACGGTTCTTATAAAAGTAGTCCAACATATGACTCAAATGGTAATTTAACTTCTCCACTTTATTCTAATACAAGTGGTATGGAACATTATGATAATTATTTATACGCTGATACTTTAAATTGGATTAATAATGAATGGATAGATTATATTATGCCACAACTTTATTGGGCAACAGAACATACAAATGCAAGTTTTGTTGAACTTACTAAATGGTGGAGTTGGGCAGTAAGAAATAAAAACGTTAATTTCTATGCTGGTATAGGTATATATATGGCAGATAATCCTACATCTACAAGTGGTTCATATTGGCAATTAAATGAAAATGAAGTAGAGCGTCAATTATTAAATGCTGGTCAATATGCAGAATTTGGTGGTGCTTGTTTTTATAAATATTCATATATGTTTAGCTCCAATACAATTATTCAAAATGGTGTAAATTTAATATCAAACGATTATTGGGCAAAACGTGTACCTGGTGCTATTGTTAAATCTTATGCGGATAAAATTGATGAAGTAACTCCTACAAATGTTGGGTATTCATCAGCTACTACATCAATTACATTTGATGAAGTAGCAAATGCAAGAGGTTATATGGTGTACCAAGTTCCAAAGGGAAATCTACTTGACACAACAAATATTAATCATGTATATGTTTATACACAAGATACATCAGTTTTAATTACTGATACTCTTAATTATGATTATTACGTAGCAAGTGTTAATAAAGCTAATGAAATTAGTGAAACTGTATATGTTAATGTAAATTTATCAGCTGAAAATGTTAGTGCATTAATTGATAATTTACCTAGTGATATCACTATAGAACATAAAGGTGAAGTTGAACAAATTCGTAATTTATATAATTGGTTAAGTGATGAAGAAAAAGCACTAGTCACAAATATAGATAAGTTAGTAAGCGCAGAACAAAAAATAAGTGATATTGAAACTGTAGGCGTATTAATAGATGAATATATAGCTACAGTTGATACGCATATAATAACAAATAGAAGATTACCTCAATTCGAAAATGCACAATGGAGTTATAAAGATGAAGCAGATGCAGCTTTGTATAACCTTACAACGGGAGAAAAATATAAGAGCCCACTTGCTACGACACTTATAACTTTAATATTCACGCTTACACAAGGAGAAGTTACTGCATCTAAAGAAGTAGAAATTAATATAGGTTATACTGCAGTTGATCAAACAGCATTATTCTATCGAAATGATCCAAGTGCTATGAATGATGATGATGAAGGTGCATATGGAGCATCATCGGAAAAGTTTATTGGCTGGTCTGGCCATACTGTTGTTATTGAAGATGAAATCTTATTTATTGCTTTAGATAATTATTATGAAATAACTGATGCAACAGCTATTACTGCATGTAAATGGGTATCTGCAGCTGGTGTATATGTTAATAAAACTGGTGATACTATAAACTTTAATTTATCTAGTGCATTTGGCAATACTTCATCTAAATATGATGGATATATTATCATTTCAAAAGTTGGCCAAATTAAAACTTTAGTACATGGATATGACACAAGTGTAGATGTTGTGCTTGAAGACGATGAAGCAATTGTAATTATTAGGTATTTAGATGGCTATATGGATGGATCTCCTTGGGCTCCAGTTACAAATTTAAGTATTGGATTAACTGCATATATAGATAATCCACCGTCATATTCATATGAAGATGAAGCAGCATCATTTGATGAACGTGTGAATTTATTGCCTGAAGAAATTACATTATCAGATGAAGTAGAAGTTAATGAATTATTAAAGATTTATAATGGATATGATGAAGAAACTAAAGTATTAATAACAACTTATGATAAGTTAATGGCAGCCTATAATACTGTAGAAAAATTAAAATCTGAACTTGCAACGCTTAAAGCATCCTCAATATATAGTATAGAAAATTATGTAGATTTTGCTGATTATAGTTTTTCAAATCAATCTTTAATAAATGATTATATTGATCTTGCGATTGTAGGTATAGAAAGTGCTAAAACAGTTGGAGATGTAAATTATGTAACTGAACAAACTAAGTTAAAAATTGATGCTATTCCACTACTTGTAGATGAACTTGCAACGTTAAGAAGTTCATATGTTGAAAAAATTAATCAATATGTTGATAGTCTAAATTATAGTGAAAATGAGATGGCGCTAGTAAATCAAAATAAAGAAAATGTAATAAAGAGTATTAACGAATCTACATTAGACATTGAAATGCAACAATTATATGATGATTTTAAAGTAAATACTGAATCATATCATAGTAGTCTAGTGACTGCTGTAAATAGTGTAAATGCCAAATTAGATCAATTAGTGGAACTAGGTAATACAGAAGCACAAAAGGCACAAATTTTAATATATATAAATACTGCTAAAGAAAATATTTTAACATATATTACAGTATTAGAAGTAAATACAGAATATGATAAAACTGAAGAACTAGTAATGAAATATGTTGAAGAAATATCTAATTCAATAGCAAATGCTATAAGTGAAATTAATAAAACTACAAATACGACTCAAGAAGTTATAGATTTAGTTGTTGAGTATAAATGCATAATTGAAAATAGTCAAACTAACGAACAAGTTGATGTTTATTTGTTTGAATTTAATAGTAAACTAAATTTAATTTTAAAAGAATATGCAATTGTTCAAGCAAGAAAAACAACTATTAATAATATAAATGCATATTATAATTCACTTTCATATAATGAAAAATTAAAATTATATGTCTTAGAAAATAAAGAAATACTAATTGAAGAGATTAATGAATCAATAGATTTAGAATATATAGATTCTGCTGATAAAAATTTTATTGAAACAATGACTTATTATTGTGAGTATGTGATTGCTAAAATTAATACTGCAGTAAAATATATAGATGGCAAATCATCTTCTAAAGAAAAAGTTGTTCAATTGAAACAAGATACTATCACAAAACTTAAAGAAGCTGGTTCGGTAGAAGAGGTTAATAATATTTTAGAACAATTTAATGAGGAATATTCAAAAATAAATAGTGTAGTTATATCTTGTAAGAATAATAGCATTGTTTGGATATTATATAGCACATTTTTTATGATAGTAACAATTGGATATATCAAATTAAAACAAAAATAGGAGTATTAAACTCCTTTTTTTGTTGTGAAAAAATCAAATGGAAACTAAAAAAATGTATTCTAAAAAACAAGTATTATTCTTTTGTTTTTTAAAACTTTGTGTTATAATTAAATTGGAAGAATGTGCGTAAAAAAGGAGAAGAAAATGAGAATAATGAAAAAATTTGCAATTTTAATTATAATAACTTTGCTTTGTTGCTTATTTGTAGGAAATGCAACAGAACCTGTTGAGGCAGCAACGTTAGTAAATATGACAAATGAGGATGGAACCTCAGTAACTTTTCGTAACAAAACAATTTCTGCAAAACAATTAAGTGAATATAATTATCCTACTCAACAATTAAGAGCAGTATGGGTATCTGTAGCTGTATCAGACGTTCCTTCATATTCTAGTGTATCTGCATTTAAATCACAACATACAACAATGCTTGATAATTTAGAAAAATGGGGTATGAATGCATTAGTATATCATATACGTACGCATAATAATGCATTATATAAATCTGAATTAAATCCTGTTGCCACATGGTGGTCCGGAGTTAATTTTAATAGTTTTGATCCTCTTGAATGGCTAATTGAAGAATGCCATAAACGTGGAATTGAGTTTCACGCTTGGATGAACCCATATCGTGTATCAAGCGGTTCTGATGTAAGTTCGTATAAATCTGGTACAATTCCAAGTGTTAATCCTATGAATGATACAAGTAATTTATTATATGCAACAGATTCAACAACTGGTGCAACAACAGGGATTATTTTAGACCCAGGTATTCCGTCAAATAGAGATTTCTTAGTAGATACTTGTATGGAAGTAATTGAAAATTATGATGTTGATGCTATTCATTTTGATGACTATTTTTATATTGATGGTGTAGATGATTCTGCAACAAGAGCTATTTACAACACATCAAATATGACGACTCAAAACTTTAGAAGAGCACAAGTTGATTTATTTATTGAACAATTATCAACTGAAATAAGAAGTTATAATGCTGCTAATAATAAAGCTGTTCAACTTGGTATTGCACCAACATCAGCATATAGTAATGGTTCATATGTGGCAAGTCCAACATATGATTCAAACGGTAATTTAAAAACCCCTCTTTATTCAAATACAGCAGGTGCTGCTCATTATGATGGATATTGGTGTGCGGATACTTTAAAATGGATTAATAATGAATGGATAGATTATATTATGCCTCAAATGTATCATGGTGTTAATGATACTCATTCACCATTTGTTGAATTTACAAAATGGTGGAGTTGGGCAGTAGCGTATAAAAAAGTAAATTTTTATGCTGGTATTGGTATGTATATGGCAGATGCGGGAGAGGACTCCTGGAATGTTAATGATAACGAATTTCAAATGCAATTATTAAATGCAGGACAATATGACCAATTTAAGGGTGCTTGTTTATACAAATATAGTGTATTAGTAGATAGTACTCATACAGCTGTAACAAATGCAGTAGACTTAATTACAAATGATTATTGGAATAAACGTATTCCAGGTGCTGTTATTCAATATTATGCTGATAGTTTTGGTGAAACACTTGCAACAAATTGTAAATATTCTACATCGACAAGCAGTGTTGTATATGATGCTGTTGAAGGAGTAAGAGGATACGTAGTTTGGAAAACTGCTAAAGGTACAACTCTTGATATGACTAATTTTGATAATATGGTAGAATATACTGGTGGCACATCAGTAGTAGTAACAGATGTTAATAATTATGATTATTATGTATCTACAGTTAACTTAGCTAATGAAATAAGTAGTGCTGTTAAAGTAGATTTCACAGCAACAACAGAAAGTGTTAGACTATTAATTCAACAATTACCAGAAACAATTACATATGCTGATAAAGCAGCAGTAGATGAAATTACTACTTTATTTAATCAATTATCTAATGATGATAAAAGAGCTTTAGGTGAAGATTTACAAACATATAGATCAGCAGCTGCAATCATTGCTCAATATGATGCAATTATTGCTTCAATGGACACATTTATTGCAACTTTAGATACACATATTAATACTGATAGAATTCTTCCTGTTGGTGATAATATGACTTGGTCATATAATACAGATAGTGATGTAAATATATATAATTTAGAAACAGGTGTAAGAACAAAAGATTATTTAGCAGTTAAATTAATAACATTAAATTTAACTGGAACAGATGGAACGGTATCTTACACTAAACAAGTTCAATTTAATGTAGGAAGACTTTCACAACAACAAATCGGATTATTCTATAGAAATGATGCAAGTTGTATTGGTGAATATGATGAAGGAAGTTATTCTTCATCAAGTAGTGGATATTTTGGTTGGTCAGGCGTAAGTTTAACAATAGGTACAAGAGTATTATTTATAGCAAAAGATAATTATGTTGAAGTTACTAACGCATCTAACATAGCAAGTGCTAAACATGATACAGTAGGAGCTTTATATGTAAATAAAACAGGATCTACTTTAACAATTCCAAGTACAGCAATGTTTACAAGTTATGCTAATAATTATGGATACTTTATTATTTCAAGCACTGGAACAATTAAATCAGTTGCTAGCTCAATTTCTACTTCAACTACTATTACACTTGATGCAAATGAAGCGGTAATGGTTCCAAGATATTTAGATACAACAATTCGTTCAACTAATATGTATCCTGTTACTAATTTAACTGTTGGTACTGCTGCTACACTTACATCATATTTGGAATCTTCTGAAGATTTAGAACCAATAAAGCTTTCAACAAAACAAGAATTAGATACATATGTATCAAGTTTGAGTTTAACTGGAGTATTATTAACTAGTGTAGAGAATAAAGTAGAATCATACAAGACACAAATTGATAGTGCTACTTCATCAAATAGTATTTCTAGTATTGTTAGTAGTGCAAAAGATGAAATAAGTACATATGTTACAACAATTAAAAATGCTCAAACAACAGCTATTAATAATGTTAACACATTTGTAAATGGTTTAACATATAATGCTGCAGAAAAAACAGTAGTTCAGTCAAATGCCCAAACTGTAATTTCTAATATTAACAATACAATTGTTGAAGATGATATTAATAGTTTATATACAAATTTTGTATCTAGTACACAAAATAATCATAATGCATTAGTTTCTGCAGTTAATTCAGCTATTACTGAACTAACTGGTGTAATTGAACTATCAGCAACAGTTAAACAAAAAGAAATTATTACAACTACAGTTAATAATGCAATAACTATAATTAATACTTATGCAACTGCTACTGAAGTTAATTCATATAAAACAACTAAATTAACTGAACTTAATACATTAATTACAGATTTAAAATCTGCGATTAATTCAGCAACTACAACTATTCAATCATTTACTGTAACAGGTGCTGATACACAAGCATTAATTACACAATATATTAATTTAGTAAATGAGGCAGGAAGTAAGGAAGAAGTAGAGACTTTAGTTAATGAATTTAAATCACAATATGGCATATTAACAGGAACTTCTGATTATACTTCTTATAGAAATAATGCGAAAGCTGAAATTAATAGTTTTATTGCAAGCTTAACATATAAGCAATCAGAATTAGATGCAATAGAAATTAAGAAAACAAGCGTATTTGTTGAAATAGATACATCTACAGATATTACTTATTTAGAAAGTATAGCTATAACATTTAAAGAACAAGTTGAGTCTGAGCATAGTTTACTTGAAGTACAAATTATTTCCTCAACTATAACATTAAATTCTAAAGAATGTAAAACTGATGAAGCAAAAGAATTAGTTAATGAAACATTAGTAAAAGTATATAATGCAGGAACATTAATAGAACTTGTTACAATAATGAATAATTTTGAAAATGATTTTGCTGAAGTTAATACAAAAGGATGTACAAATGGTACATATATATATATCAATGTCTTTATGACAATGATGTTATGTTGTTCTGTTGCATTCTTACGTAAAAGAAAATAGGTAAAAAATAAGCTTATGTTAAAATCATAAGCTTATTTTTAAAAAAGGTATATATATGAAATTAGATAAATTTTTAAACAATACATATTTTGCTTCATCTAGTGATGCTAAAAAGTTAATTAAAAAAGGTATAGTATCAGTAAATAATAAAATTATAAAAGATCCTAGTTGTGTTATAGATGAAAAGAAAGATAGTATAAAAGTAAATGATTTAGTGATTCACTATCAGGAAAAATATTATTATGTTCTTAATAAACCAAAAGGTTATGTTACTTCTACAAGTGATCCAATTAATCCTACAGTTATGACTTTATTTAATGATTTACCTCAGTTTTTACAAAAGAACTTATTTCCAATTGGTAGACTTGATTTAGACACTGAAGGACTGCTAATTATTACAAATGATGGTGAATTTGCTCATTTTGTAACTAATCCTAAGTCAAACATAGAAAAAACATATTATATTGAGTTTGAAGGTAAGATGCGAGATGATGCGAGTGAAATACTATCTAAAGAGTTAAATATTAATAGTGAAATATATAAACCATCTAGCATAAAGATGTTATCTGATAGTTCTTGCAACATTTCGATTAGTGAGGGAAAATACCATCAAATTAAGAAAATGACAAATTATTTAGGTGTATGTTTAACTTATTTAAAAAGAATAAAAATCGGTGCTTTAGAACTTAATAATAATTTAGAAGTTGGAAAATACATAGAAATCAAAGAAAATGATATTAAAAAATTAATAAAGAAGGATTAAACCTTCTTTATTTTTTTAACAGAAAATTATATACCTGTTTTTTACTTTTTTTAAAATTTCTTTTGATAACTTTTATTTTAATTAAATATAAATATGCATCATAGAAATTATAATATTCATCAGAATATATTTCATATATATTAGTTGCTGTTTGATATATATATTCTAAGTCTTCTTGTATTGGGTGTTTATTATTGATTATATAAGTGTTTTTTATATAAGTAAAACAATTAGCTTGATCATCTAGAATATTTTTTATTTCTTCTAATTTAATTCTTTTTTCCTCTTTGTTTAGTGGCACAGGATCATATGGATTTTTAGAAAAAGGATTACATCTGATAATTCTATATCCTGTTAAAAGGCTAGCTTTAAAAAAATTGAATTTTTCATAGCATTCAAGCCCGTAATTAGAACAAGATGGTATGTGCTTACATCGTCCTTTATTTTTATTATTTTTTTGATATTTTTTAATAAGCTTTTTCATCAATGTATTTAAAGACATAATATTCACCAAGTTTCATCCCAGAAAAGGGCCCAGCGAGGGTCCGCTGCAGTGAGGGGAGGGTGTCAGGTTTGGGTCTGCCCCCAGGCTCAGACATTTCAGCATCCC
>CAYPEY010000011.1:43403-50206 GCA_964409955.1 uncultured Staphylococcaceae bacterium | reverse complement strand
TACCTACTTCAACTGTAGGAACAACTGATTTAGTATCACCAACTGTCATTGATATATTTGTTTCACTAAAACTAATACTTACCTTTTTAGAATCGCCGCCACAAGAAGCTAAACTTAAAAGTAATACTAATGATAATAAAACACTAAAAATTGTTTTTCTCATTATCTTTTTCTTTCCTTTCATAGTTTTACATTATAATTATACAACCAAACATCTTTTTTTTCAATAGAAAAGAAACATTAAATGAAAGCCTTTTCTTTTTTGAAAATAAATATATTATTTTCATTTTTTTACAATATTTTTCATTAAAAAAGAATCTCATACATATGTATGAGATTCTTATAATAATTACACAACTTATCTTAGATTCACAACAATCTAAATTATAATATCATTCTGATTTGTACTATTCTACTACTTCACTAACGTAAATTGGATCTACGCCATATTCAGCCTTATATGCTGTAGCAGCACCAGATAATGTTGTTGCTGTATCCGCTGTATTAGTTGCAGTAGTTTGTGCTGTGCCATAATAATTTGATACATACTCTATAGTACCAGAACCAGGATATGAATTAGTATAAGATGTATTCTTATAATAATTATACTTAACATTTGCTGTACTTCCAGCTACTGAATTCCTGAAATTTAGAGTACCGCCAGTTACATTTTCAAACACGTTACCTATAATATTACATGTTTTTCCAGATTGAATATTATCAACACGAATACCCGAAGTTGTACTACCACTAGCGCATCCGAAATAGTTATCTTGAATAGTTACATTTGCTTTGTTAGTTGAAGTACTTGCAGTATTGCTTGTTCCACCCACATATACAGTATAATTTCCAGTTACAAAATTAACAGTATTATTTTTAATGTTAACAGTTCCTGATATTGTAGGTATTTGGATAGCAATACCTAAATTTGTTGAATCATCTTCAATTGTATTATTAATAATATTAGTTGTTTGTGCAGCAGCTGTTATATAAATAGGTCTAAATTTAGCATTAGTTTCATCAAATGAACCAGAAATATATGAATCTTCAATTGTTAAATAGTATACTGTTTGAGCAGTATAAATAGAAGTCATATATGTGTTACTGCCTACAGTTGTTGACGCATATGCAGGCATATTTAAGCATAATAATTCAGTTCTATAAATCTTAGATCCGCTTACTGTACTTGTATCAGCAGCTAATATTATTTGTGTACTTGTTCCAGATAATTTTAATCCATTAAGTGTTACATCTGTTGCATTAATATTAACTGTTCCTGTAATTACAGCTTCAGCAACACGTGATGTAGATGCACCATGAATATCTTTATTTGGACCGACAATAGTTAATGCTTTTTTGATAGTTAATGTTTCGTTATAAGTTCCAGCAAATACTGTAATTGTTGCGCCTTCATATGCTGCATCAATGGCACTTTGAATAGTTGAGTATTCTTTACCTTCACCTACTTCAAATGTTTGTTCAACCCATTTTGCATATAAATTCTTAGTTTCAGTTTCAGTACCTACTGTAATAGTTTCAATTTTTTCACCATTAAATTCGGCATTGTCATACCAACCAGCAAACACATATTTATCACGAGTAGGAGTAGGTAATGTTAAATCAGTTTTATATGTTTGAGTAGTTTCAGCAGCTTCTTCTTCTACATAAACTTTAACATTTGAATTCCATGTATTACCTGTAGAACTTGGAATAGGAGTTACAAATTCAAAGTATACTTTTGCGCCTGTTCTAATTAATTCATATACTTTTTTGATTTGGCTATAAGAAGTTGTGTCAGTATTATTAGAACTATGAGCAGCAATAACATACTCACCTTCTTCTGCAATAGTAACCATTAATAAACCTTGTTCAGGAGCTTGTACAGTTTCATATAAACCAAGTGTTTCATTATATTTTACTACGATTCTATACCAAGTATAGTTAGTTCTTACGTCAGCATAATATTTAGTTATTAGACCTGTTTCATATCCAGAAAGAAAGTTGCTAGAAGTGCCATATGTCATAAGAACAAAGTCATATTGACTATCATATACAGGAGTACCTTCTAATAAACCACCATTTAATGTATAATTAACTGTTACTTCACCTAAAGCATACCATTCGGCAACTAATGCATAGTCACGTTTTTCTGTTAATGCTTCAACTAAAGTTTCTCCTTCGTACCAACCTGCAAAAATATAATTATCACGAGTTGGAGTTAATAATACATAAGTTGAATAATCAGAGAAAGTATCAGTTTCTTTTGTAACTGTTCCACCATTAGCATCATAAGTTACATAGAATTCAGTTCTTTCTTGCCAACAAGCATATAAAGTTACATCTGTATTAGTAGTTTGACTATAAGTAGTAATATAATCAGTTGAATCAACTGCAGTTGCCCATCCTAAGAATATAGCACTCGCACTTGTTAAAGTTGGTAATGTATATTCATGATTGATAGTTGCTGCTTGAGTTGTAATTGTACCATTATTATTTAATGTAAGAGTATAAGCCTTATCAGGATTATAAGTCTTATCACTTAAATAAGCAAGTTCTCTTTCTTCATCAGTTAATCTTGTATTATAGTCACATTTCATTGTGTTTTGGGCATATGTATAGTTATTACCGCTTGTTGCTGTACTAGTCCAGTACATTTCAGCATAACTATTACCATAATAATTAATTGTTGCATTTCCTACAACAGACATTTTATAAGCTGTACCTGTTGAGAAATTATTGTATTTAATATTAATTACACTTCCAGAAACGCTTCCACTAAAATTAAACATACTGCCTACTAAGTTTTCAACTGTATTACCAACTATATCAGTTACTGATCCAGCTGGTAATAAACGCACCTCAATACCACAAGTATCTGGTTGATTTGAGAAAACATTATCACGAATTACAACTTTTGTTGCTTCGTTTGCAGTTCTTCCCATTGTAATATCATAATTGTAAGTTGTAAAGTTTACTGTATTTCCTTTAATCACTACTTCTCCAGCAGGATATTGAACTCTAATAGCATCTGCATAAATTGCAGTATCTGAATCAGGTAAACTATTCTTAATTTTATTATTAGCAATTGTTAAGTTAGAAACTTTTGAATGTAAAGCTATTGCGTGATATGCAGCAGTTGTAGATGCACTATAGAAATAACTATTAGAAATTTCTATATCTGATGAAGCTGCATCTCCTAATGCTGAACTTGAATAAATTACACCAATATATTCAGAAGTATCTCCAGAAGAAGTACCTTCTGATGTACTATATATATTAGTTACAGTAACATTATTTGCGCCATCTAATTGAATAGCAGATGTTCCAGATAATCCTAAACCATTTAATTCTACATCATCAGCACTAATTGTAACCACACCAGTAATATCGGCTTCTGTTGCACGTGTTGCAGTTCCAGCAACACCTTTATTAGGGCCTTCAATTGTAATATTATCTACTGCAATTGTTACATCTTCTGCATATGTTCCAGCTAATACTACAAATTTATCTCCTGACATTGCATCAGCAAGTGCTGCTGCAAGAGTTGTATAAACTTCATTTTCACCTACTGTAATAGTAGTTGCTTCTCTTGTATATTTAGCATATAATGTTTTATGTCCTGTTACTGTTAATGAAGTTACAGCTGCACCTGAGAAATCAGCATTTTCATACCATCCAGCAAATGTATAGTATGAATTATAAGTTGCTGTTGGAAGTTCTGTAACTACTGTATTTTCTTCATATTCTTGAGATTCTAAAGTTGAAGTACCTTTTCCAGCATTATATGTAATTTTATATGTTGCTGCAACGCCTTCAGCACGCCAACTAGCTTTTAAATTGTAATCTTTATACTCATCAATATTTTCTACTAATGTTTCGCCATCATACCAACCTTCAAAAATAAATCCTGTTTTAATTGGAGTTGGTAAAACTACTTCTTCAACATTTGTAAATGTTGCATCAGCAATTGCATCTCCACCATCAGTATCATATTTAATTGTATATGTTGTTAAATCCCAATTAATAGATTCTGTTGGATAAGCTACTTTATATGCATTGATTAATGCGTTAGCATTTGTGAATTTATTAGCATCAGTTGCTTCAATTTCAGAATTCATATAATAGTTATTATTAACTGTAATACCTGTTGTAGTTCCTCTTATTACACTTACTGAGTTAGCATCAAAAATGTTATATTCAATATCCATATTATAAGTTCCGCTTGTAGCAGTTCTTATGCAACCATTACCTGTACTGAAATTCATAAATACATTACCTCTAATAGCAATATTATCAGTTGCTTTAGAAGGAACTTTATCAAACCATAAATAAGATACTGCAGTTGTACCATCTGCACTTCCACCAAAAGTATTACCAACGATTTCTAATGTTGTATCTGTAGTTCCATCTCCAAATGCAGAGTTACCTATACGTAAAAGACCTTGTGTACTTACTGAGTAAAGTTCATTGTATGAAATTACATTTTCACCAACCATAGTATAAATCATAATAGCTTCATATAAATTTGTAGAAGCAGAAGTTAAATAGTTACCTGTTACTGTTAAATTTGTAACATGTGTGAATGCAAAAATACCTGTAAGATTTCCAGTTGTTGGAGACGACTTAATGTATGAATCTTTAATAGTTAAATTAGAGATATTTACACTATCTACAATACAACCTTTTCTATTGTTTCTACTTGTTGTATTATCAGTAGCAGGATAAATAGGTGTAACTGCCATATATACATTTTTAATAGTTACATTATTTCCACCTACTCTTATAGCAGCATTATCTGTACATTTAATACCATCAATAATGACATCTGAAGCATTAATATAAATAAGTCCTGTTAAAGTAGCTTCGTCTACATTATCTTTTCTTGTTTCAGTACCTTTAACACCTTTATATGGGCCTTCAATAGTAATTGATTTTGTAATTGTAATATCTTCAGCATATGTACCTTCAAGTAAAACAAATACATCACCATCCATAGCATCTGCTAATGCAGAATTAATTGTTGTATAAGGTTCACCTGCACCAATTGTAATAGTTGTTGCTTCTCTTGTATATTTAGCATATAATGTTTTATTTCCTGTTACTGTTAATGAAGTTACAGCATCACCTGTAAGATCTTCATTTTCAAACCAACCTACAAATGTATAATATTTATTATAAGTTGCTGTAGGAAGTTCTGTAACTACTGTATTTTCTTCATATTCTTGAGATTCTAGAGTTGAAGTACCTTTTCCAGCATTATAAGTAATTATATATGTTGCAGTTTGGCCTTCTGCAAGCCAGCTAGCTTTTAAGTTATAATCTCTATATTCATCAATAGCTTCAATTAATGTTTCACCATCATACCAACCTTGGAATGTATGTCCTTCTTTTGTTGGAGTCGGAAGAGTAATAGTAGTAAAGTCTGTATATTGAACACTATCAATTATACCAGCGCCATCAGTGTCATATTTAATTGTATATGTTGTTAATGACCAATTAATAGATTCTGTTGGATATTCTTTATTATATGCATTAATCAATGAATTTGCATAAATATAATCGTTTTTGCCTACAGTTGTTGCTGTATTTAAATAACAATTATTCTTAACAACAGTTTCAGCATGAGTAGAACTTGCATCAGCTGTACCAACAGATTTAGAATCATAAATATTATATTGTACATCAAATTTTGCTGTATTTGATGGTACTGAAAGTAATGTAGCAAAATTTTTAAATACGTTTCCTCTAATTGTTACTTTTCCTGTAGGAGCAATACCAAATGCAATTTTATTAGTTGTTAATGTATTATCTTTATTACCGGCAAAAGTATTACCAATTATTTCGATTGAAGTAGTTGTTAATGAACAATTTGCAAAACCAAGTCTCATAATACCAGCTGTAGGTGCAGGATAATATACTTCATTATTGTTGATAGATACTTCTCCACCTAAATAGTAAACAGCGATACCTTCTAACGCAGCAGCTGCAGTGTATTCAACCGAAATATAGTTACCTGAGATATTTAAACCATTTACTGACGTAAATCCTAATACTGAACGTCCCCATAAAGTAGATGTTCCGTTGATATATGAATCTAAAATACTTAAATTTTCTATATCTGTACTATCAGTGATACAACTATATCTATTACATTTCATTCCATGATTACCATTTGTTGATGCTATTTGATTAACACTCATATGTACATTCTTAATAGTTACATTATTGCTACCTATTAAAATAGCACCTTTATCACTAAATGCCATACCATCAATTACTACATTATTAGCATTAATAGTTAATTGTTTTGTAATTGTTGCTTCATTTGTACGAGTTGCTGTTCCTTTTATATCTTTATTTGGTCCTTCAATAGTAATGGCTTTAGTAATAGTTAATTCTTCAGCATATGTTCCAGCATATACTTTAATTGTATCACCATCAATTGCATCTGCTAAAGCAGCTGTAATTGTTGCATAAGTTTTACCTTCACCAACTTCTAATACTTTAGCAGCTGTACGAGTCCATTTTGCTACTAGTGTAATATCACCTGTTACTCCTGTTGCAAAATCATATTCAACACTATTTAATAACCAACCAGTAAATTCATAATCAGTAAGAGTTGGATCTGCAGGTTTTGTTGCAGCACTTCCATATTCTACTTCTTGTGCTGTAACTGCACTTCCACCATTAGAATCAAATGTTACTGTGTATTTATTTACTGTTGAAGTAAATTCTGCAGTATATGTTACTTCACCTGTTACTGCTACAACTTCATTATCCCATCCTTTGAATGTATAAGTGTA
>CAYPEY010000011.1:0-43303 GCA_964409955.1 uncultured Staphylococcaceae bacterium | reverse complement strand
TTGTTCTTCTTTAACTGTTACACCTTCTACTACCCATGTTACTGTGTATTTATTTACTGTTGTAGTAAATTCTGCAGTATATGTTGCTTCACCTGTTACTGCTACAACTTCATTATCCCATCCTTTGAATGTATAAGTGTATTGTGCAGTTGCTTCTTTTGTAGGTGTTGTAGGTTGAGTAGGTACAGTTCCATATTCTACTTGTTCTTCTTTAACTGTTACACCTTCTACTACCCATGTTACTGTGTATTTATTTTTAGTATACTCAGCGTTAACAACTAAATCAGTGTCATTTAATGTATATTCTTCCCATTTACCTGTATGACCTGGTTTTGCAGGAACACTTGGAGCCACAATAGTAGTTTCACCTTTAACATAAGTAATAGTATCTACTACTACACCATCTGCTTTGAATGTTACTGTATATTCTTCTATCCATTTAGCTGTTACTTCATAGTTTCTCTTTTCAACTGTTTCAGTAACTAATTCTTCACCTTCATACCAACCTAAGAATTTATATCCTTCTTTTGTTGGTGTTGGTAAAGTTACTGTTTGACGTTCATTGAATGATGTCACAGCATCTTCAGGATTAGATCCACCATCTAAGTTATATGTAATATTATAAACTTCAAGTGGTTTTGCAAGAATTTCAATTTCAACTGATGCGCTAGTTTTATTTTCATCATTACCTGTTGCTGTTAATGTAACATAACCTTCTTTTAATGCTGTTACATTACCATCAGCATCAACACTAGCATTGTCATTTGAAACACTATATGTTAATTTGAAATTATAAACGTATTCGCCGATTACAACATCAGCAGGAAGCGGTTTAGTCTCACCAACTAACATTAAAACTTCTGTTTCATTAAAACTTACACTTACAGTTTCGTCTTTTATTTCATCATCGATAATTTTAATCTTACCGCATGAAACAACGCTTAACGTAAGTACAAGAAATAAAAATAATTGTATTATTCTTTTCTTCATTTTTTCCTCCTATGTCAAAGTATGCATAAATATACTTTAATATACGATATTATTTTACCATAAAATGAAAAGGTTTTCAAACATTTAGATTAAATTATTTAAATTTTAGTGTTATTTTTTTATACATTACTTTTTTTTGCTTATTCCATAAAAGTATACCTTTATGGAAATCATCGAAATATAAATAAGCGAAAAATTCCTATATACTTTCAATATTGATTTATCTTTTGAATTAATATTGAAAAAGTATTTTTATATACAATATTTTTAATATCTATTAAAGCTATAATTTTTATTTTAAAATTAGTATTTTCTAAAAAATATATATTTCTAAATTTTTACACGCAAAAAATATGCATATATTTAATTTTTTGATATCCGAAAATATGCATAATTTTGTTTTTTTAATATCCGAAAATATGCATAACATTTGGAAAATTACATATACTATGTTATAATAAGATATAATATATGAGGTGATTTTATGTTAAAACGAAAAATATATAGTACCCTAGTTTCTTGGAAAAATAACAAAGATAAAAAAGAATGTCTTTTAATAAAAGGAGCAAGACAAGTAGGCAAAACATATCTTATACGAGAGTTCGCAAAAAACGAATACGAAAGTTTTGTTGAAATAAACTTTCATGAACAAAAAAGTTTAAAGGTTATCTTTGATGGCGATAAGACTGCAGAAGAAATATATAAAAGACTAACCGCAAACATTCCAGGTGTCAAACTAATTCCAGGTAAAACACTTATATTTCTGGATGAAATTCAAAAATGTTCAGGGGCTCGTACAGCTTTAAAATTTCTTGCAGAGGATGGGCGCTATGATGTTATTGCTTCAGGTTCCCTTCTTGGTTTATCCTATGGTAAAGACGATGATAAAGATGTTGAACCAGTTGAATCTATCCCTGTCGGTTATGAAAAAGCTGTTATGATGTATTCTATGGATTTTGAAGAATTTTTATGGGCTTACGGATACACTGATGAAACTATTAACTACCTTAAGAGTTTTTATATTTCAAAAGATAAAATACCGTCAGATATTAATCAAAAATTTGAAACTCTACTTCGTGAATTTCTTGTTGTCGGTGGAATGCCTGAAGTAGTAGCTAATTTTATGGAATTCAAAGATTTCACTAAAGTTCAAGAAATCCAAGATAAAATATTATCATCTTATGCAGATGATATTTCACAACACGCCAAAGGGGCAGAAAAAGTAAAGGTACGACAATGCTATGATAGCATCCCTCGTCAGTTAGCAAAAGAAAACAAAAAATTCAAATATTCAGAAGTAGAAAAAAAAGCTACATCTCGTAAATTTGGAGAAAGTGTTCAGTGGCTTCACGATGCAAACATGGCATATATATGTTACAATACAACAATTCCAATTCTGCCATTAAAAGCATACGAAAAAGATAACGAATTTAAACTATACATAGCAGATACCGGTCTTTTACTTGCTTTATTTGGATTCGCTACCAAACAAGCACTTTTAAATGGTACACTCAAAAGATTTGCTAAAGGTGGAATTTATGAAAATTTTGTTGCAGAAACACTTATCAAAAATGGTTATACACTTCATTATTATAAAAAAGGCGATAATTTAGAACTAGAATTTATTATAGAAAAAAATGGTGAAGTTATTCCTATCGAAGTAAAAGCAGGAAACTCTGCAACAAAATCTCTTGACTCGTTTATTGAAGAATTTTCACCATCTATTGCATTAAAGCTAATAAATGGCAATATAGGAATAGTTAATGAAAAATTAACACTTCCACACTTTCTTACTATGTTTATTTAACGATATTATTATAACATAAAAACGGTTGTAGAATTCTACAACCGTTTTTTGTTTTACATATTTTTTAATTATCTTTTAAACACTTATGTTTTTTTATTCAGCTGAAATTGTTTCGTATGTTGATTTAACTGCTTCATATGCTGCTTTACATTCATCAGCTGTTGCATATGGTGTAGCATCTGTTAATACTGTATTTGTTGTTGCATTTCCAGTATAGAAATAATTAGAGCCAAATGTTACATTAGTTGTTGATGTTATAGTCATTTTTAAAGATGTATTTAAGAATCTATTATATTGAATAGTATATGTTCCTGTACCATCAGTTAAGAATAAGTTACCATCAACATTATTAAATTCATTACCAACTAATTCAACCACTGTTGTTGCGCTTGTTGTTTTAATATAAATACCAGCAGCTTTCATTGCTTCAGTACCATTGAATGAGTTACCATTAATTCTAACTTTTGTTGCAGCAGTTGCGTTAACTATATTCATCATATAATTTGTACTTACACATTGTGCAAAATTATTATTAATAATATCTATTGTTCCAGATACTGCATTGAAATAGAATGTATCTACTAATGTTCTGTTTCCAATTCCATATGAGAAATAGTTATTTGTAATTTGAGCATCTTTTAAAGTCCCACTAAATCTAATTGGACGATATCCATAAGATGTAGAAGCACTTGTATTATCAAGTTTACAATTATCCATTATGAAACCACTAATTGTTGTTCCACTGTCTCCTAATACTGCATTAAATGATGTTGTTGTTAAATATACATATCTTAATTCTGCTCCTGTTACTGAAGTAGTATAATTTACTTTTGCAGAAGAACTAATTTGAATACCATTTAATACTAAATTATTTTTAGATGTTGAAATATTAGCTGTAAAGTTAGCTTCATCATTTCTTGTAGATGAGAATGGTACATTATAGTTAGGACCAGCGATGATTACATTTGCTACAGATATTGTTGCTGCATCTGAATAAGTTCCAGCAAATACATATATAATTGCTCCTTCTTCAGCTACTTCTAATGCATCTGCAATACTAGAGAAAATGTTAGATCTATATACATATTCAACATCTGTATATCCACTTGTTAAATTAGTATTTGATAATACGAATTTACCTGCATATGTAACACTACTATTTACAAGTAAAGTTGCTGTTTGATTAGATTTATCTGTATATAACGCATTTAATGCTGTTGCATCTGCATCACTAATTACTAATTCTGTCGCAACATCCATCAACCATTGAGCTTCAAGTGTAATATTACCAATTGTACCAGTACCAATTTCTGTAACAGCCTCACCATCTTGATTTATCCAACCAGTAAATGAACCATTTGTGATTGACATTTCAGTTGCAGTTGGAAGAGTTATAGTTGCTGATTCAATGTTATATTCTCCAACTAAATCTGCTGTAGTATTACCGCCACTTAAATTGTATGTAATAGTATATGTTGTAGGAGTGTATTTAGCATATAAAGCTAAAGTTGTATCAACTGTAGCTACTTCTATCGAAGTAATCGCATCTCCTGTTAACTCAGCATTATTGTACCATCCAGCAAAATCATAACCAGTTTTTGAAGCACTAGGTAATTCACTTACTGCAGTTGTATATTTCCATTCAACAATAGATGGATCAAAATCATATACTTTAACAGGAATTACTTGAGCGCCTGTAGTCTCAGGAACATTAAGAACTATATATACATCTTCGCCAGCCGCTACGCTAACAACTAAATTTTTAATTTTTGTAAATGTATCAGTATCATAACCAGCACCTGAATTAGCACCAATTATATAATCATATTCACCTGTGTAGTGACTTGTATTACCAGTAGGTACTGTTACACCATCAAGAGTTGTAGTACCAGCTGCACTCTCACTTCCTACTGCAAGAGAATAAACTGCTTTATAAATACCTGTTCCAGCTTCTACTTCTTTAATTAAAACTCTATGCCAAAATCTATTTGTTGTATCTGCATCTGGAGTAGTAAGAGCCATATAATAATGTGTACCAGCAACTCCATAAGAATTATATCCACCTAAATTAAATTCTTGTTCAGCTGCATATTGACCACCATTAAAATTATATGTAACAGTAGTTGTAGCAGGAATAACTTCCCATTCAGCTACTAATGCATAATCTTTACATTCAGTGATTGCTTCAACTTTAGTTGTTCCTTCATACCAACCTAAGAAATTATATCCTGTTTGAGTTGCAGTTGGAAGAGTAATATCAGCAAGAGTATCTTCAACTGTAAATGTAATACTTTCAGGATCAACTGTTCCGTCACCTGCATCAAGAGATACTGTATATGTAACTGCTGTATATACTGCATTTACAACTTTATCTCCACCATCAAGTGTATATGCTTCCCATGCACCTGTATAATGATCTTTAGCAGGAACACTTGGAGCTGTGATATCAGTATTATCAAGTGAATATGTTAATATTTCAACTTCTGTACCATCTGCCATAAATTTAACTGAATATTCAATAGCTGTATAAACCGCAACTACATCATAATTTCCATCAAGAGTATATGTAGGCCAGCTACCAGTATAATGATCTTTAGCAGGTACAGTTGGTTCAGTAACTGATGTTGCACCATAAGTATATGTAACTGCTTGTACAGTTTCACCGTTTGCTTTAAATGTTAATGTATATTCTTTTGCAGTGTATTCTGCATTAACTTCTAAGTTAGTATCATTTAATGTATATGTTGCCCAAATACCTGTATAATGTGCTTTTTCAGGAACTTCAGGTTCTGTAACTGATGTTGCACCAGCTTCATAAGTTACAACTTCAACAACATTTCCATCAGCTTTAAATGTTACTGTATATGTATTTGCAGGAATTTCTTCCCAACTAGCTTTTAATGAATAATCTTTGTTTTCGCTTAATGCTTCAACTTTAGTTGTTCCTTCATACCAACCTTTAAATAGATATCCATCTTTTGTTGCTATAGGTAATGTTACATCTTCATAATTTGTAAATTCAATAGTAGTATCTGTTAAAACACCACCATCAGCATCTAAAGTTACTGTGTATGTAACTACAACTTCTTCCCAACTTGCAACTAGTATAATATCACTTGTTACTGGTGTTGTGAAATCATATGCTGCACTATTTAATAACCAACCTTTGAATACATATCCTGCTTTTGTAGGATCTGCTGGTTTTGTTGCTTGAGCACCTTCTTCAACTGTTTGAGGGTCTACTGCACTTCCACCTTGCACATCAAATGTTACAGTGTAAGTAGTAGGAACAACTGGTTGTTCTTCTTCCCAACTTGCAACTAAAGTTATATCACTTGTTACTGGTGTTGTGAAATCATATGCTGCACTATTTAATAACCAACCTTTGAATACATATCCTGCTTTTGTAGGATCTGCTGGTTTTGTTGCTTGAGCACCTTCTTCAACTGTTTGAGGGTCTACTGCACTTCCACCTTGCACATCAAATGTTACAGTGTAAGTAGTAGGAACAACTGGTTGTTCTTCTTCCCAACTTGCAACTAAAGTTATATCACTTGTTACTGGTGTTGTGAAATCATATGCTGCACTATTTAATAACCAACCTTTGAATACATATCCTGCTTTTGTAGGATCTGCTGGTTTTGTTGCTTGAGCACCTTCTTCAACTGTTTGAGGGTCTACTGCACTTCCACCTTGCACATCAAATGTTACAGTGTAAGTAGTAGGAACAACTGGTTGTTCTTCTTCCCAACTTGCAACTAAAGTTATATCACTTGTTACTGGTGTTGTGAAATCATATGCTGCACTATTTAATAACCAACCTTTGAATACATATCCTGCTTTTGTAGGATCTAATGGTTTAGCAACAGTGTTACCACCATTTACTGTAGCACTACCTTGAGTAATAGCACCACCAGCTGCATCAAATGTTACTGTATAAGTAACTGGTGTATATACTGCATTTACTGTTACGTTTCCGCCAACAAGAGTATATGTTTCCCATGCACCTGTATTATAATCTTTTGCAGGAACACTTGGTTCTGTAATAGTAGTTGCTTCAACTGTATAGTTAATAGTTTCTACAGTTACGCCATCAGCAACGAATGTTACTGTATAAGTAACTGGTGTATATACTGCATTAACTACTTTATTTCCACTATCAAGAGTATAAGCTTCCCATGCACCTGTATAGTGAGTTTTTTCAGGAACGCTTGGTTCAGTAATGTTTTTATTTGCTACTGTATATGATAAAGCTTGAACTTCCACTCCTTCAGCAACAAATTTAACTGAATAAGTTTCTACTTCCCATTTAGCAGTTAGTGCATAATCTTTATTTTGATTAATTGCATCAACTTTAGTAGTTCCTTCATACCATCCAACAAATGTATAACCACTACGAGTTGGAGTTGGAAGTAATGCATTTGCACAATCTGTAAACTCAGTTGTAGCGCCCGTAGGATTAGTTCCTCCATTTAATGTATATGTAATTGTATATACTGTTGGAGCAGGAGCACTAATTTTAATTGTAATAGATGCACTTGTTTCATTTTTATCGTTACCTGTTGCAGTAAGAAGTACTGTTCCTTCCGCAAGTGCTGTAACATTACCTGCGCCATCAACTGTAGCTTTTGTTGGATCTGATATACTATAAGTTAATTCAAAATTCTTAACCTTTTTACCTAAAGTAACTTCAGGTGTAATAGTTTTTACATCACCAACTAACATTGATGTTTCGTTTGAACTATAAGTAACTTCTACTTTTTTATTCTTTTTACAAGAAGTTAAACTAATAGCTAAAACAAATACCATTAATAGACTAAATATTTTTCTTTTCATAAGTATTATTTCCTTTCCTCTTATACATACATATTATAACATTTTTCTATATATATTTCAACTAATTAATATATAAATATGAAAACGCATACATTTAAAAAAGAAAAAGAAAAGATATTCCCTAATTGAAGGAATATCTTTTCATGAAAGGAGTAATGAAAAGCAAAAAACCAATTTAACATATTTTAAAAATAATGTTAGATTAGGTATACTTTACCACCACTTTTATTATACCATAAGTTTATTTTATTTAGCAAACATTTTTATAATTTTTTACCAATAACCTGTCCAGTTGGGATCATCTATTGTATAAGATAAAACTGTTTGATCACTTGAAATTGTGTAATACTTAGTTTCTAATACATCATTAACATATAAATCTACATCTTTATAAATTGTATAATTATCATTAGCAGTTACTGTTACATATATATATACATAATCTTTCTTTAATTTTGTTGTGTATTTAGAACTACTTGATGATACTTTATATGTTGTAGTATTTAAACTAAAACGGATTTCATATATGATATTATTTGCATCAAGAATTGTTTTTTCTAGTTCATTTAATTCTTTTGTAACTAAATCACTTATCTTAAATACTTGAATTTTACTATAGTAACATCTAACTTGTTCAGCGAGTTCTTCCTCATAATATATTCTAACTGAAATATAATCAGTATAATTGTTTTCAAGATTTTCCACAAACACATTTCCTTCAGGATATACGAAAGCATTATCTGATGTGATTAATAATTCTGTAGCGTTACCATATGTTAAAACCACATCATATGAAAGTAGTGCATCTAACCCGTGCGAGTACATATGTACAAGTAATCCATCATTTGTTATCTCAACACTTTCAATTAATTCAACATCACCAAATTCATTAAAATATTCTTTTTCAACTATTGTTTTTTTAACCCATTTAGCATATAATACATAATCTTTATTTGCATATGCTTTATTAATTTTTATACCGCTTTCGTTATACCAACCAACAAAATTATATCCTTCTTTTGTAGGTATTGGAAGCGTTACATCATTATGATCTTTAAATTTTTGTGTAACCTCATCAATTGTTCCACCATCAACATGATATGTTATAGTATATTCTGTATCAGAATCACTGCCTGACGAGTCAATACATGATGTACAAGTTAAAACCAAAAATACCAATATTAAACTAAATAATACTTTTTTGAAGTTCATTTTACCACTCCTATTTTTATAATTCTCTCTATATATATTTTATCAAATATTCTCGATTAATTAAAATCATTTGATAATTTTTATATAAAATGTTATAATTTTTATGGTGATTCAAATGTTTATTATCAAAATAGCAAATTTAAATATTAAAATAAATAATAAATACCCATATTTAGAAAAGCAATGTAGAGACTATATTATAAATAGTGATACATTTGACTTTGAAATAACCGTACAAGACGAAGAAATAAATGAAGAAATTATAACGTCTAATTTAAATTTATCAAATGGTTATATTGAAAGTATATGTTGCTACAGAAAGATTGCTTTAATACTCCCTAAATATGACGCATTCATAATGCATGCTGCAGTAGTTAAAGTAGATGATATGGCTTATGCTTTTTCTGCAAAATCAGGTACTGGAAAAACGACACATATCAAGCTTTGGAAAGAACTTTTAAAAGATAAACTAATCTATTTAAATGGCGATAAACCAATAGTTAGAATTATAAATAATAAACCTATTATCTTTGGAACACCATGGTGTGGTAAAGAAAACTATGGTACAAATACTAGTGCAATTCTTAAATCACTTTGTTTTATCGAAAGAGATTTAAATAATAGCATTAGAAAAATTGATAATAAAGAAATACTACCAAGAATAATTCACCAAATAATCTTACCAAGTGATGAAGATATGGCAAGTAAAACTTTAGAGTTATTAAACTTCACAATTTTAAATATAAATACATATATATTGCGATGCAATACGGACATATCTAGTGCTGAATTATCTTACAAGCATCTACAACAATAATTCTATCGGCAAAAAATAAACTATTTTGCGATGTTAATTTTATATTATATTTTGCCGATAAAATGAAAATATGCCGATAGAAAAACAAAAAAATCTCCTTTAGGAGATTTTTTTTATTCATTTAATAATTTTTCAAGTTGTAAAACTAGTTCATCCATTCTTTCTACTACTGCCATATATGCATCTTTCTTAGTAAAATCTACACCAGCTTCTTTTGCTTGTTCAACAGGATATTTAGAACCACCTGATTTAAGAAGATTTACATATCGATCAAATGCACCTTCTACATTATTTTTAACATCTTTATAGATTTTAAAACTTGCAGCAAAGCTTGTTGCATATTGATAAACATAAAATGGTGTATAGAATAAGTGTGGGATATATGCCCATACATATTTTTTAATACCTTCTTTTTCAATATCAAGACCATAATATTTCTTATATAATGATACCATTATATTAGATAATACTTCATGATTAATTGGATGTCCCATTTTCACTTCTTCATTTGCTAAATATTCATATTCTGCAAATAATGTTTGACGATAGAATGTTCCAAATATTTCATCAATAGCTTTTTGGATAACCATAATTTTTTCATCACGTGTTGCATCACTTGATTCAAGGAAGTAATCAAGTAATACATGTTCATTAAATGTTGATGCGATTTCAGCAACAAAGATTGTATAATCTTGAAGCATTGTTGGTTGTGCTTCAGCTGAATACATTGAATGAATTGAATGTCCTGCCTCATGTGCAACAGTAAATACACTATCAAGTGTTGAATCATAGTTAAGTAGTATAAACGGATGAAGATTAGCTACACTTGATGAATATGCACCTGTTCTTTTCCCTACTTTTTCTTCAACATCAACAAATCCATCACGTAATACTTCGTGAGCTTTATTTTTAAAATCTTCAGGAAATTTATCAATAGCCTTAAAGAATAATTCTTTTGCTTCTTCATATGTATAACGTTTATTAGAATGAGCAAGTTCTAAGAATCTATCATATGTATGATATTGTTTAAGATTAAGTGCTTTTTTGCGAAGTTTTAAATATTTCTTTAATGATTTATTATGACGCCCTGCAACTTCAATTAAATTTAAGAATACAGATGTTGGAATGTTATTATGATATAAATAACTTTCAAGTACTGTTTCATAATTTCTTGCTTTTGCAGAAGCTTTATTTTTTTGAAGAACATTATTATAAATTGTTGCATATGTATTTTTATGTTCTTCAAATGTACTAAACACTGCTTCAAAG
Organism: uncultured Staphylococcaceae bacterium; assembly: GCA_964409955.1. Lineage (GTDB taxonomy): Bacteria > Bacillota_I > Bacilli_A > ML615J-28 > CAG-313 > CAG-313. The sequence goes on along the minus strand of CAYPEY010000011.1, from coordinate 32,372 downwards.
ATTTTCTTACGATCACTTGCCTCAGTACTATCTGCGATTAGCGATCTATAATTTCCTTGAGTAACTGTAACAACTTGTTTATTTTTAAGTTTTACGTCAACTCCTTTTCCATCCCCTACAGCAAGTGCACTATAAAGTTCAGATGCAGAATTTGTTACAGGAGCATATAGTGATAATAATCTTTCACTACTTCCATCTAAGATATGACGACTTCCTCTAAATAATTTTTCGATTGAAAACCTAAATTCTTCAATATCTTTATTATTATCAATAAATGATAATACTTTTTCTTCACCTACTGATAAGATTTCTGGTTCAACAAATGCTGTTACTTCAGATAAACTATAAAATACCATCATACATTTATTTAATGTTGCAGCATTTTCAACGTCTTTTTTATTTAAATCACTTTTTAAAGATGCATATTGATATACTTTAGATGCATCTTCTTCAAACTTTTTCATAAGTTTGCAATATCTTACAAACTCACTTTCAATACCAAGTTTCCCTTGAAAAGTTGCAAATTCATTAACCATACTTTGAGCATTATTAAAAGCCTCTTCAAATTCTTCTTGGTTTTTAAAATGATATGTTAAGTTCCAATTCATAATTTATGTCCTCCTGTTATTTACATATATATTATTATTGTATTATATTTTTAGTTTTATTTTAATTAATTTGCTTTTTTAAAATTTTAGATAAAAAAATTATAATTATTACTGATTGTATAATAATGATTGACAATATTATGATTACAACAATATCTATATTAACCATTTGAAACACCATAATACTAGTTGTAATTAATAACACAATGACTTCAAGTGCTAACATTATACTATTATAATTTTTATTATCTAAGTTTTTCAACGCTTTAACTGATATTATTAAATAAAATATTAAAAAAACTGATGCGCCAAGTCCCACCGCTAAAAAGATTATACCAAAAATTAATCCTATTGCATAACTTATACCTTCACCCTCAAGTTTATCAATATATGCATTAATAAGCAATATAATTGCCAATACCACACATGCCAAACTTGCAAGAGTTAATATGATATTTCTAATTAATAATAATGTTTTAAATATTTTATTTTTCAACATATTATTACCTCCATCTTTTTTTAATATAACACATTTTTTTATGTTTTTATTAAACTTAAAAAGCATTAACTTTTTGTTAATGCTCAAATTTTTAATATAGCCCCAGATGAGCCGTTATCACCGGATGCGCAACCGCATCTTAATAAGGTGGTAAACTAAATTTTTGCTTCGGGATTCCTACTTTCCAATCTTTGGCAAGGCCTTCACTCCCACAAAACAATCGTTCCCTAAGTGTGTTATGTTCGGGTCGCTAAAATAAATAGTGAAAATGCGAACTCTCTAGGTAACAAAATTATATCATATTAAACATTCTTTTGCAAGTATATTTATATAGAAATTTTTTACAAATAATAATAAATTATTAATTTATTTATTAATCTTCCAATATCCTGTTTTATCAGTTCCTACTCTTTCTATAACACCCTTTTTTTTCAAAGAGCACAATATTCTTTGAATACTTCTAGACGTTTTTTGCAACGTTTGTCCTATAATTACAGCTGTAGCTCTATTATTAAATTTTAATATTTCTATTGTTTTTTTCTCTAATTCTGTTAACTCACTATTTACTACGACGTTTTCTACGACATTTTCTACGACATTTTCTACGACATTTTCTACGACATTTTCTACGACATTTATATTTTTTCGGTAAAAAATAAAATTAAAAAATTCTTCATATTTTTCATATGTTAATTTTATAGCATTTTGTTTACATAAAGAATATATTTTGTTAAACCCTGTACCAAATGATTCTACTTCTTTACATAAATATAATACTTTCGATATTTTTTCATTTCTTAAAAAAGAATTAATATTATTGTTAACAAAATCCTCTGGACTATAATCATTAGCAAATGATCCAGGATTTGATATAACTACCCTATTAGAAAAAATATCTATTTCATGTTGTATAGGCAAATCATATCTTGCATGTGTAAAACTATTTACTATACTTTCTCTTAAAGCTTCAATTGGAATTTCAGGAATTTCTTCGCGATGCAAGTTATCATAACTTAATTGTACTCTCCACCTTAAATTTTTTACTAAGTAAGCCATAGCTTTATCTATTAGTTGAAAAACATTTCCCTCTAGTCTATTTATATCAATAAAGGTGTTCTTTTTGTCCGTGGCAAAAATTGCCATTTTTAATACTATAGGATTATTTTTACTAAACAACATTCTCCCCGCATTGTTCAATTTACCTTCTATGATTAAATTTAATTTTCTTAATAATTCTATATTATCATAATTTAATATAGAAAGCCTACCACAATCTAACGCTTTCTTTTTAAACCATTCTAAAGTATTAATATCTACATCATCTATTGTTTCATCTGTTTTTTTATTTTCCCAGTTTTTTTCATATTCTTTATTTACCATAATACTTTTCAATGCCTTCGGTGTAAGTTCCCTATCTTCATCTGCAGTTCTTATGTAATACTTTCCAAATGATGAATACGGAATATCTTCACCATGAAAACTTACTTTTATGACATCTACATTATCAATATTTACAATCTCAATAATAGGGAATATTTGGGGTTTTATACATTCAAATATTTTTCTTGATACATCTCTGACTGTTGTATCTCTTATTTGGAAGTTGGTAGGTTTACCATCATTATTTAAACCAAAATATAACGTTCCTTTCCCATGTTTATTTAAAATTGCAGAAATTGAATTCATAGCTTCATTTAATTCTGAAGTTGTTTTTTTAAATTCTATTTTTTCTGTCTCTATCATATATTCCTCCTAAATATTTAAACTTAACTTTCTACTTATATAATACGATAAAAACAACAAGTTTACGTTTTAAATATTTAAAAATTATTAAACTTGAGAAATATCTTTTTATTTGATATAATAATCTAGTAATTAAGATTTGGTGAATATATGAAAACTTATAAAGAAATAGAAAATAGTATTATTAAAAAATTTAGACCTACCATTTGGAGAATGTTTGTTCGCGCAATCGATGAGTATAAATTAATCTCTGAAGGTGATAAAATAGCAGTTTGTATATCAGGTGGAAAAGATTCAATGTTACTTGCTAAATGCCTAGAAGAGCTCCAAAAACACGGTAAAATCAAATTTGATCTAGTATACCTATGTATGAATCCAGGGTATAGCGAGTATCATTTAAATAAATTACAAGAAAATGCAAAATTATTAAATATTGAGCTTGACATATTTGAAACAAATATCTTTGAAACAGTATTTAATATTAAAGAATCTCCTTGTTATTTATGTGCTAGAATGAGAAGGGGATACTTATATAGTGAGGCTAAAAAACGTGGATGTAATAAAATAGCTTTAGGTCATCATTTTGATGATGTAATAGAAACTACTCTAATGAGTATGTTCTATGGAGCAGAATATAAAACTATGCTGCCTAAAGTAAAATCTGAAAATTATGAAGATATATCTCTAATAAGACCTATGTATTTAGTCAAAGAAGAAAACATTATTGCTTGGTGTAAATACAATGAACTTGATTTTTTACAATGTGCTTGTAAGTTTACCGAAGAAAATCATAACTCACTAGAGACAACATCAAAAAGAAAAGAAATAAAAGAACTTATTAAAAATTTAAGAAATACTTATCATGATATAGATATTAATATTTTTAGAAGTCTTCATAATGTAAACTTAAATACTATTATAGGTTACCATGATGATAAAAAACATTATAGTTTTTTAGATAAATTTGAAGATGATAACAAAAAATAACCTTTAGGTTATTTTTTGTTTACTCTCAAATAATGAAAACGCATACATTTTTGTTATTATTTAAGTTGCATTTTAAATATTCAAATAGTATAATATAATTAGATATGAATATAATAAGGGTGAAATAAATGGAAATAAAGAAAAAGAGTACTATTGTTTTTCTTGGTGATTGTATAACAGGATCAAATAGAAATACGAGCGATGTAACTGACATGGGTGATGGCTTTGTATCAAGAATCAATGATGCTTTAAAGAATTACCGAATCAATGTTATCAATTGTGGTATTGATGAAAGTAAAAGTATTGATTTACTAAAAAGATACGAAACTGATGTTTTAAAAAATAATCCTGATGTTGTAACTATTTATATTGGAATGAATGATGTATGGCATCATTATACAAGGGGTATATATACATCAAATGAAGAATTTGAACATAACATAAAAACTTTACTTGAAAAAATCAGAAATGATTTAAATATTCCTATTATTATAATGGAACCATTTATTATTGATATTACAGATGAGCATCACAAAATGCGTGAAGAATTATGGCAAAAAGTTGATATCTTAAGAAAACTTGCAAGACAGTATGCTGATGAATATATTGCACTTGATGGATCATTTGCTAGTGCTTGTATTAAACATGATATTAATTACTATACCCTTGATGGAGTTCATCCTACCGATGAAGGCCATAAGTTCATAGCTAGACGTTGGCTTAGAACAATAATTGTTGAAGATTAAAAAAATTACAATACATTCACATTCAAAAACTAATCTTTTAAGATTAGTTTTTGAATTAAGAAAAAAAGATGTGGTTTTCCACATCTTATTTTTTGATTTCTCCTGCTTTTGTTAAAGCAATTTTTGTTATAACAGGACCAACTAGTTCATATACAAGTGTAGCACATAATACTACTGCTGTAATGGTTCCTGCCATTGTTGTTAAATAACTTGCACCTGTAAAGAATGGATTTTCCTCTGAGGCAAGAACAGCAATTGATTTGAATGAGTTTGAGGCACTTCTTGCCATACCTATTGCAACCCCTGCTTGAGGAAGTAAAGTTAACCCTAAATATTTTTTAACATTCGGGTCTGTTTTTTGAAGACCACAACCCCATCTAGCACCTAAATATTTACCAGCAGATCTTGCAATTAAATATACAGCACAAATTAAAATTACAGGAATAGTAATTAATCCAAAGTTAAGTTCAGCACCTGATAAAATGAAGAACAACATAAACACAGCTGGAGTCCAACGTTCAATTCCATCTAAGATTGTAAGCGCATCGCTTCTTAAATTACAGAATACTGCACCTGTCATCATGCATGTTAAAAGTGATGACATTTCAACACCAATTAATTCACCACTTAAGTTACAACAAGCAACTGCTAAGATTACCGATGCTAACATGCAGATTAAACGATTTGCGCGAGATTTAAACCATCTCATAGCAAATGATAATACAAAACCGATTATTGCACCAACACCAAGTGATAAAATAATTTCAAGAAGTGGTAATATCGCTACTTCCATTACACTAATTTCAGCACCACCAACACCTGCATATTGTTTTGCAAATACTTGAGCAATTGAAAATGAAATTGAGAATAACATTAAACCAATAGCATCGTCAAGTGCAACAACTGGAAGTAATGTATCAGTAACAGGACCTTTAGCTTTATATTGTTTAATTACCATTAAAGTAGCAGCTGGAGCTGTTGCTGTAGCAACTGCACCAAGGGTTAAAATAAGTGGTAAATTTTCATTAAATGTTCCGTTTGCAAGACACATTATAGTTAAAGCAATATCGACAAATACAAGTGCAGCAATAGCTTGTAATAATGTAATTACAATGATACCTTTACCAAGTTTTTTAATACTTGATAATTTAAATTCTGAACCAATTGAGAAAGCGATAAATCCTAGTGCTAAATCAACAATAACACCAAAAGATTCAATCATTTCTTCTGTTAATATACCTTTATATCCATCAAAGAATAAACCAATAAGATAAGGTCCAAGTAATATCCCTACAATAAGGTATGCTGTAACGTTTGGTAAATTTACTAATCTGATAAGTCTATTTGAAATAAGTCCTGCTATTAATGCGATGCTTATTCCAAGCAACATGAACCCTGATTCCATAATTATTCAAGCCCTTCTACATATGTTACAGGAACTGTATACATAAAGCCTTTCCCACTAATTCCACCAACAGCTTCATTAACAATTTTTGCTAGTGTTTTAACTTCACTATCATCTTTGACAACAACAAAAATCATTGGACGAGTGTATTCTTCATGATGTTCTACTACTTTGCTAAGACCACCAAAACATGGAACTGGCTCAATAGATTCCATTAATGCATGTCTAAAACTATTTGTTGATAATACACTACCATGAAAATTATTATCTGATAGTTTTTTTAATGTTTTTGCGGCATAATGCCCTTCTGTTAAAACAGTAATAAATAAGTTCATAAATCATTCCTTCTTTCTTTAAACCTTTATTATTATAGCACTTTTTTCTTTTTTTTCAACATTTTTGAAACATTTAATTTTCATATATGTTATAATAATTACAAATATAACTAAATGGAGATTATATATGAAAAAAAAGAATATATTTAAAAAGATATTAGATTTTATAATAGTAAGTATGAATGGTATGGCTTATGGTTTATTTTCAACATTAATTATAGGCGTAATAATCGAAAGAATTGGGATACTTACTAATTTAAATTTTTTGATTGACCTAGCGTCAATTGTTAAAGGTCTAACTCATATTGGTATTGGTATGGGTGTTGCTTGGGCTCTTAAACTCGATGCTTTAAAATTAATTGTTGTTGGCGTAAGTGGTGGTCTTTGTGCTTCAATTAACGATCCACTAGTTACATACTTAGTAGTTGTTGTAGCATCTTTACTTGTAAAATATGCTTATTTCAAAAAAACTCCTGTTGATATTATCATAATACCACTAGGAACACTGGTTGTATCATATCTAGTATATATATTAATTGATTATCCAGTTCACTATTTAACAGTAGCTCTTGGTAACTTTATTAATAATGCTACTAACACCGCACCATTTATTATGGGTATTATAATATCTGTTGTAATGGGAATGGCTTTAACTGCACCTATTTCTAGTGCTGCAATCGCTATTTCAATTAGTATAGGTGGTGTTGCAGGAAGCATTGCAGGAGGAGCGGCAGTAGTTGGATGTTGTTGTCAAATGCTAGGATTTGCGGTAATGTCGAGAAAAGATAATAATATTGGCATGGTATTTTCAATCGGAATTGGAACATCAATGCTGCAATTCAAAAATATCCTAAAGAAACCTATTATTTGGCTTCCTACTATCATTGCATCCGCAATCCTTGGACCTATTGCAACAACTGTAGTTAAACTACAATGCACATCAGCAGGAGCTGGTATGGGAACAAGTGGTCTTGTTGGTTTATTTGGAACATTTGATGCAATGGGAAATACTCCTAGTTTTTGGTTAGGTTTAATTCTTTTAGAAATAGTTTTACCAATAGCAATAGTTTGGGGAATAGATATATTATTTAGAAAATTAAATTTAATTAAAGAAGGCGATTTAAAAGTTTAAAATAAAAAAGGATTATGATTCATTATTAAGTAATCATAATCCTTTTTTATTTTTATTCATTATATGTATATGAAATAAATTCTTGATTTATTCTAAATACTGTTTCACCTTTTTTATTTAGTGTTTTTTCTAGAACCTGATAATTTACTAATTTGTTTAAAATTTTTAATGCGCCTTGTCTAGTCATAACTACATTCGTATATTCAATAAACATTTTATAATTAAAATAATCTTTTGGTCTATGAACTATTATCTTTTTTAAATAATTCAATTCTGTATTAGTAATGCTATCTCCTATTTCTAATAACATATTTTTAATATTTTCTAAATTTTTATATAATAAAATATATTGAATTGATGTTTCTAATATATACCCCAAAAAATATGTTAAATCGTTATTAGTAGTTCTTGTATTTACTATTGCTTTATAATACTTATTCTTTTGATTGTTAATTGCCTCACTCATAAAATATGCACCATATTGAATGTTATAAATATAATTCAACCAAAATGAAACCATTCTCGCAGTTCTACCATTATAATCAAAGTACGGATGAACATATAAAATATAGTATTGGCAAATAAATGGTAATAAAATATTATATTCTTTTATATTTGAATTATTATTTACAAATTCAAATAAGCTGTCCATACATTCATTTATTATTTTATAATCAGCACCTTCAAAGTTTCCAACAAAAACTTTATCATCACGATAATATTGTCCTTTTTTAATTTTTAAATCATCCGGTAAACTTTTATAACTTAAAATATTATATAACTTCAATAAATTTTCTTTTGAAAATTGAGGTTTATCATCAATAATAAATCTGAAAGCATTAATCATATTTTTAATTATAATCTCATTTTGATCAGTAACTACTTCTTTTTTGTGAACTTCCATTATTTGTTTACGAGTAGTAGAAACATTTTCAATACTTAGTGTTCCCTCTATTTCTGAATATAAATTAGCCATTAATATATTATCAAAATTTCTATCTATTATTAAACTATTATTTTCTTTTTCATCAGTTAGAATCATATTTAAATATTCTTTTTTTAAAAAATCCAAATATTTTCCATTAACAAAAAAGCAATGTCTTGAATTAAAGGTTTTTAAAGGTAATTTTTTAAAATATTCACTTTCCTGAACTAGATCATCTTTAAATTCTAAAAATTCGTTATATTCATCTTTAGATAACAATATACCTTTTTTTCTATTATAACGTAAATCTTCAATTGTATAATATGAATCATTTGAAATCAAAGAAATAACATATTCTTTAGTCATAATTTTTACTCCATTTCTATTATACTATTATAACCTTTATAAACGGTTTTGTCAACCGTTTAGTAAACCAAATTGTAAACTAAATAATAAATAACAAATAAGAATTTAATTAATGTCGAAATTTCAATATCACATTCTCGCTTTTCTATCCTTTAATTATATGTTTTATTACTTTAAAAATATCAACTATTTCAACTTAGTAATGCTGTTTTAGTCGCAATTTTATGTTATTTAATTTTAATTATTTATTTATATTATATTATTTTATTAAAATGTGTATACATAAAATTTTATATAAACTATAAATTAAAAGAAGAATCAAAACGATTCTTCTTTATTTTTTAACTATTTTGCGTTATTGTAAGCAGCTTTTGCTAAAGCGTAGTATTCTTTATAACCTGTAATAGTTGCAGTTGTAGTAATAGTATCTAAAACTACTTTGTTCTCTGTATTAATAGTGAAGTTAGCTTCATATAAATTCATGCTAGTACCGATTAATGCATCTTGTAATGCTTTAATATTTGCTTCATATCCTTGTCCCCAACCACCTGTAGGCCAATATCCACTAGTAAGTTTAGTCCAACCAGTAGTTTCTCCATAAATTGAGAAGCTTGCTTTTGCCCAACTTGCATCAGTTGCTTTTGCATTTCCTGCAAGTACTTGTTCTGCATACCATTTAGCATTTGCTTCTGTTGCAAGATAAGCTTTTAAATCAGCAATTCCATCAGCACTGTAAACAACACCTGTATTATCAGCGTTTAATACACCAGTGAATTTTTTATCACCAACCATTACATATTTAGCAACAATAACATCACCATAATTACCAGCATAACTTAAAGTTAAACCATCAACTTCTGCAGTTGTTTGTGCCCATTGAGTTGGAAGATATACTTCATCAAATTTTAAAGCAGTTACTTTTTCACCTTTTACTGTAATTTCAGCAACGCCAACATAATCACTTTGGATGACAGCATATGCTTTTCCAGATACTTCTTTATCACCGCATGCAGTTAATGTAACTACTGCAAGTAATGCTACGAATAACATTAAAAAATTAAATTTTTTCATAATCTTTTTTTCCTTTCTATATATTTATTTTTTTCTATTTTTTAAATAACATACATATATATGTCATTTTAAAACCTATTTAAATATTATTTCCTTATATCCTTCTTTTTCTAAAGATTCTTTTTGGAACTTAAAGTTTTTGGCCTTATATACTACAAGTACTTTTTTATTATCATGTCTTGCAGCCTCTGCTTCTTTAAAAGCCTCTAATATTATATCACTACTTGCATTTTTATCTATCACATATGCAATTTTTTCTAAATTATCAATAGGTAGGTTGTGTCCTTTTTCTTTTAGAATAGTGATAATACGTTCAAAGCCAATAGAAAAACCACATGCAGGAACATTAATATTAGCATATTTTTCTACCATCTTATCATATCTACCACCACCAGCAACACTTGATGAAAGTTCTACCATTTCGATTTCAAAGATAGGTCCTGTATAATATCCCATACCACGAACAAGCGTTGGATCAAAAGTGATATCAAATTTAGAATCGGCAAGAACTTTTATTGTATCAATAATTTGGTCTAAGTTACTAATGATATCTTCACTTACAGGATTTACACCTTTTTGTTCAAAATAAGTACTAGAGTTACCTGAATATGGTGCTTCATCAAATAAATACATATATTTATTAACTGATTCTTCATCATATCCTTGAAGCATTAATTCTTTTAGTACTCCACTTTTTCCGATCTTATCCATTTTATCAAGTGTAATAAAGATTTTATCACTATCTTCAACAGGAAGACCGCTATATTCAGCCATTGCTTTTAAGATTCTTCTATCATTAATTCTAACTTTAAAATTAGTAAATCCAATCTTAGTTAAAAGTGTTGTAGTTGCATTAATTAATTCCATTTCCGCAAGATTACTTTTCTCACCTAAGATATCTATATCACATTGAATGAATTGACGGAAACGTCCCTTTTGTGGACGTTCTGCTCTCCACACGTTTCCAATTTGAAGCGATTTAAATGGGCTTGGAAGTTTCGCCATATTATTAGCATAATATCTAGATAGTGGTACTGTTAAATCATAACGCATTCCCATATCTACTAAATCATTTTCATTATCAATATTTTCAATATTTAATTTTTCTCCACGTTTTAATACTTTAAAAATTAATTTTTCATTTTCACCACCTTGTTTAGAACATAAATTTTCAATATGTTCCATACATGGTGTTTCAATAATATTGAAACCAAATTTTTGATAAGTATCTTTAATTTCTCTAATTACATATTCACGTAATCTCATTTCATCAGGCATAAAATCATTCATACCTTTAACTGGTATTTTAACAAATCCCATAACGCACCTCTTATTTTATCAAATTTTCTTCAAGAACATTAGTTGTAATATAATCAACTCCATATTCTTTCATCGTTTTACATATATTAATATCATCCACAGTCCAAGCGTTTACTTCTAAACCCTTTGCATGGAATCTATCAACTAACTCTTTTGTTACTAAATCATATCTTAAATCAATACTTACTAAATCATTTAAACATTTATTTATTACATCATCACTATACAGTGTTCCAAGTAAATATTGAATATGATAATCGGGATAATTAGCTTTTAAATATAGTATTATTGAATAAGTATAACATATAATCATACTTTTATCAAACATACCCTCACTTAATATAATTTCCATAATACGATCTACATCATTTAAATCTAATCCCCATTTAAGTTCTATTACTGGATATTTATTATAATGTTTACATATCTTTAAATATTCAACAAGTGTTGTAATATGATAATCATATGTATGATAAGTACCTTTATTATTAAGAGATACTTTTAATAACTCTTTATAAGTTAACTCACGTACATTTCTATCATCACCCGCTAGACGAACAAGATTATCATCATGAAACAAAACAAAATAATTATCTTTAGTTTTAACAATGTCGGTTTCAATTCCAAAGTAACTTCTATTTGCAGCAGCTAAAAAAGCCTCATTTGTGTTTTCAAGTTCGTATTTAGAATATCCTCTATGAGCAATAAACTTCATAAAAACACTTCCCCTTTATCTTATTTATTATATCATAAATTTATTTTTTTGACTAGAAAAAAGTATATAACATTTATTTTTCCTAAAAGTTTTGGGCATACTTATAAGGGGGGATTTAATGAATTACTATATTAATAATCATAAAAGATTAAAATATGTCTTATTTTTATTTTTTATAATACAATTGATAATTTATATAATTAGTACTTTTTTTGATAATAATTATATAGATTATTTAAATTTTTTATCTGTTATTTTATCTTGTATCATGTCTTTATATATATTAATGAAAACAAAAATAGATAACTCTTGGATAATTTTTTTGGCACTTATAATGACTTGTATTGCAGATTATAATTTAGTGGTAATATATGAAAATTTTAGTTTTGCAGTAATACTGTTTATTATTGCACAACTTTTATATCATTTATTTATTACTACTAATATAAACAATAAATCGTTATTTAAAATATATTCTAAAATGATACCAATAATTATACTTATATATTTAATTTTTCTAAGAAAACATTTAGATTTCTTATATGTTGTTGTATTTATATATATAATATTATTTATAATAAATATAATATATAGTATCAAATATACTAAAAATTATTTATTAATAATTGGTTTAATTTCATTTATTCTATGTGATATATGTGTAGGTAGTAATTTTCTTCTTACAAAAAACGATATTAATATTCCAATAATATTTAAACTGATCTGGATATTTTATATTCCTTCCCAAACTTTAATTTCAATTAGTTCCTTAACTCAGAAAGTAAGGTAAACATTTTCATATGTCTTAGTAATATTTAATTTTAATTTTTGTGATAACATATATGTACGAGGTTAAAAAATATGAAAGTTTTCAAACAATTTACATTAATTTTATGTTTTTCTTTTATTGGCGAAATCATATCTTGGATTATTTCCAAATTGATTCCCGGATTCTTTTTTCCAGGTTCTTTAATTGGTATGATTCTTTTATTTATTCTATTATATACAAAAGTTATTAAAATATCATGGGTTGAAGATGTAGGAACATTTCTAGTTGATAATGTAGGATTTTTCTTTATTCCTGCTGCAGTATCAGTTATGGGATATTTTGATATTATTGTTCCTAACTTAATGAAAATGATATTACTGGCAATATCAACATTCTTTATAACTTTTCTTGCAATTATAGCATCAGTTGAACTTACTTTATATATTCAAAGAAAATGTAACAAGGGTGAGGTGAAAGAAAATGATTAATATCTTAACATCAACTTTATGTTATTTCTTTCTAACAATCCTTTTATATACATTATTCTTAATGTTATATAAAAAAACTAAATTCCCACTTTGTAATCCACTGCTACTTACTACAATTTGTATGATTATTTATTTATCGATAATGTTTAAAATTTCTGATAAATATGAATCTCAAATGGCAATATCTCTTGAATATAAATCAAGCCTTGCTTTAGTTAGCTTATGTCTAAACCCATTAACAGTATCTCTTGCAGTACCAGTAATTAATAAAATTAAAATAGTGAAAAAATATTGGTTGCCGATATTAGTTGGTACAGTTGTAGGTGCTGTTGTATCAATTACTAGTGTCCTACTAATAGGTCGTGCTCTTAATTTAGATGAAAAACTATTAATGAGCTTTGTTCCAAAATCTGTTACAACTCCAATTGCGGTAGAAATATGTAATGTACTAGGTGGATATGAAGGAATTGCCGTAGGACTAGTTATTTTAAATGGAATCATGGGAGCTTTATTTGGACCACTTCTATTTAAGTTATTTAAAATTAAAGATAACTCAACTATTGGTATGTCAATGGGAGGAACTTCACATGCCCTCGGTACTTCTAAAGCAATTGAAATAAACTCAACAGCTGGAGCTATTTCATCTATTGCCATTATTACATCAGGTATTCTTACAGTTATAATTTGTATGTTTATATAAAAAATATAAAGTGGAATCTATGATTCCACTTTATATTTTTTTATTTTGTAGCATTAAATAATATTTCATTATTGACATTTAATTGTCTTAAATCAATAACAGGAATTCTGAAAGGATTTCTACAATCATCACAAATAGAATTAATTTTCTCTCTTATATACGGAAAAGCTATTGAAAAAAACATATTATTTTTATTTGTTTCTTCCAATTTTAAAAACCATTCATTATCATATATTTTATATCCAGATAAAAATAAAATTTCTGATTTTTCACAATTTTCAAATTGTAATTTAACTCTTATTAAACAATTATAAATCTGTTCGTTTGCATTGTATTCACCCTTTATAACTTGAACAGAAAAATTTTCAATATCCCCATCTTTTTCTCTATTTAATTTTATTTTTAATATTTTATATCCCAAAAAATCATATGCTGGATTATATTTGTTATTCATTTTTCCTCCTAACACCAATAATCTTGATTATTATCAATTTTTTTATATTTAGAATTTGATGTAAAATATTTATTTTCAACAAATGTAGTATTTAATTTAAAGTTATCATTTTGTTCGCTCGATATATCACTTTGCTCATTACTAACAAAATAAACAGGCGCCTCCATATTAACATTTACAGCATTAACATTATATAAATCTTTTATAATATTTTTATTATTATAAATTAAATATAATAATCTAGCACTACATCCTTTTATAGGATTCACACCTTGTTCCCATTTTTCAATTGTTTTTTTTGTAACTCCTAAAACTGCTGCAAATACACTTTGTGACATATCTAAATCTTTTCTCAATTTTTTAACAAAATCCTTATTAACTATTTTATCAATATTTGCATAACTAATTACATAACCAGGTGCATCTTTCAATTTAAATAACAACTCTCTTTTATCCATTATTCACACTCTCCTTTTTTATCATTTCGCTATAATTTAACAACATTTGTTTAGCTTCTTTTTTCTCAATTGGAGTTAGATCACTTTTATTTTTCTTGGCATATAAATGCAATACTAAACACAATTCATTTTGTTGATCTACTAAAACAATACATCTTAATTCATTACCTATATTATTATTTTTTTTATTTAATTTAATTTTAGCAAGTATAATAAAGATGTTTTCTTTTTTATCAATTATGTCACAAAATAAATTTACACAATCTTTTCTTCCAAACCCATGTTTTAATTCTGATACTATTGCTTCTGCTATTTTTAATTCTTCGTTTTTTGTTTTTATACCTATTTTTTTAAAATCTTTTTTTAAATTAAATGGATTATTTTCAAGACAATCTAATAAATCATCAGTTATATATATTACTTTATAATCCAATATTACTCCCCCATTTATTATAATTATGTTTAATATAAATTATACTTCATTATAACATATTAATAATAATGTTTCAACGTTTTTACCCTATTAAATAGGGTGAAAGTATTATGTATATCGAATAGTAAAAAAGTATACAAAAATATTTTAAAACTTAATTGTATAAGTCGTACAAACAAGTTTATAACATTTAAAAAAAGACTGAAATTTTTTAATTTCAGTCTTTTAATTTTTTTAGTTTTTACAACTATGCAACAGTACCTGGAATAATTGAAGATAATGTTACTGTCTTAGTTGTATTACCATCTGTATAAGTTACAGTATATGTAACACATTCAGAATATTCTGGTTGAGATGTTACACGACCTGTCTTCATAGATGTGTATGTATGATGTGTACCTAAATATTGAGAATCACTTGTGAATGTGAAATCATAAGAACTATATGTTTGCATACGAATCATTTCTTGTCTTACCATTTCAACAAAGATCCACCAAATTTCAAGGTCATTTTCTAACATTGGTTGCGGACACCATTTACCACTCCAGAAGCAGTGACCTACAAGTTGAGTAAGTGGTAAATTATATTTAATTAATAAATGAGCACAAAGTTGTGCACTATAATGCCATGTTAACCATAAGTCAGAACCTTTTCTTACTGATGATTCAATACCAATAGAGTTGTAGTTACCACCCATAGAACATACTCTATTATAACTTGAACTATACCAGAAGTCAGGCATATAATATTGACCATCTACTATTTTATAAGCAAATCCCATTTCAGAAAGAATTGTTCCTTCTGTTTCATTCTTGTAATTAGTACGTCTTCCGTTAATATAGAAGTATCCATCACTTCCAAGTGTTGTCTTAGCAAATTCAGGATCACCTTCTTGTACATATACACCTGATGCATACCATGTTGTATCTCTACTTCCTGTACCTGCATGGTAACCAGCATAGGCTTCGTCTAACGCTGCCCAAGCTCCGTCATTACCAACACCGAAGTGATATGATAAATTTGCTGCACTCTTAGCATATGCAGCTAAGTTTGAACCACCGTTTTTAGCAGTTGATGAAGCAGGAGTATCTGCACCATAGTGGAATGTAATAAATTCTACACCACCATAATTATTAATTTCAGCGAACTTACCATACGTATCAGTAGTATGTAAGTAAGTATCATTAATTGTGAAGTCCTCACCATAATATAAATTAGTAACACTACCTATAATATCTGACACATATCCCCAAGTTGTTCCATTACTATCTGTATAAATAGGTCCACCTATTACCATATCATAAGTGCTATATACATTAGCATTATTACTATCAACAATTAATTTTAATGCTCCAGTTGGATCTTCTTCAAATACAGTAACATAGAATGTAAAGTACATTTGTTCTGATAATTCACAATAAACTATAATTGTTGCAACACCTTCTGATACACCAGTTACAATTCCATTTTCATCAACAGTAGCAATTGATTCGTTATTAGATACCCAGATAAATCCTGCATCTAATAATAATTCATATTCAGCATTTAACTGAATTTGATCACCTACTACAACCCAAGAATTAGTTTCAAATGAACCAATAATCTTATTATCATTTAACCATCTTGCTGTAACTGTAAGCGTATCTGCTTTTGTATATGTTCTAAAATCTTCTGCAGTTTTATATCTATTACCTTCAGAGTCATACCATCCAGCAAATGAATATCCTGTTTTATAACCTACTGGAATAGAGTATTCTTCAGTAACAAGTACAGTAATAGGCTCAGTTACTGATGTTGTAGCATTAAACTCTGTTGCAACTTGAACAGTTTGATTCCAAGCATTTCCTTTTGTTCCAAGTGTTGAATCTGTTAAATCTTCACCTATTCTAAAATATACAGTTGTTCCGTTTCCAATCATAGTATATAATGAAGCAATTACATTGTAAGATGCTGTATCTGTTGCACTAGAATTTGCACCGATTACATGTGTTGCACCTAATGTTGAATCAAGTGCATTTGCAGTTGATGAACCAATACCAACTGATTGCCATAATCCTAATTCTTCATTATATTTAATTAGAATTCTCTTCCAGTTATAATAAATATAAGTACTACCATGTGCAAATGTTACAAGACCTGTAGCTCCACCATCAGCTAAACTTCCTGTTACACCACTACCATAAGTATCATATGCTTGAATATTAAATTCATATTCATCTAAATAAATAGGAGCCCCACTATCTCCTGTTGGCTCATCTATAGAACCACCATTGAAATCAAATGTTACAGTAATATCACGATTTTCTTCCCACTTAGCATAATATGTTTTATTACCTGTTGTACCAACTTCTATTGTTTTAACAACTTCAGTTGAGAAATCAGCTGTTTCATACCAACCACAGAACACATAATCTTCACGTGTAGGAGTAGGCAATGTTACTTGATCTGCTTCTGTATAAGTTGCAGGAACATCATCAGGATTTGTTCCTTCATTTAATACATAAGAAATATTATAAACAGGTAATGCTTCCCATTCAGCTACTAACGTAATATCTTCAAATGAAGGAATATTAGTAACAAGCGTTTCATTTAAATACCAACCAATAAATCTATAACCAGCTTTAGTAGGTGTAGCAAATGAATATGTTGACATTTCACTATATGTGAATGTTTCAGGATCTAGTGCATTTCCACCATTTGTATTATAAGTTATAGTTCTTGTTTCTTCTCCCCATTTAGCTGTTAATACATAATTTTGGTATGTATCGATTTCTGTAACTAAAGTTTCACCTACATACCAACCTAAGAATTCAGCTCTTTCTTTAGTAGGAGTTGGAAGAACAATAGTGTTTAATTTTGTAAATGTATCTGATTCAATTGTATTTCCACCAGCAGTATTATAAATTACTGTATAAGTTTCAAGTTCCCAATTAATTGATTCTTCAGGATATGCTTCTCTATATGCATATATCAATTCATTAGCATGTGTATATAAAGTTTCATCTGAACCTTTACTTTGTGAATTTAAATAGCAGTTATAATTAATCAATAAACTACTAGGTATAGTTGATCCTGTTATAGCATATTGACAGTTTTTATCAAAAATATTATATTCAATTGTATAATTTGCGCCAGTTTCATCTGAACCTGTTCCATCATTAGTAAATTTAAATAGGCTTTCAGAATTCTTAAATACATTTCCTCGTATTAATACACTCGTATCATTAGAAGCTTTTCTAAAATTAATAGATCCAACAGGATTAGTTCCGTCTTTATCAGCTGCAAATGTATTACCAATAATATTAATAGTTTCAGCTCCGACACCATACCATCCAATTTGTAAAATGTGAGAATTGCTTCCTCCTGAAGTATTATAATATAATTCATTATTTTCAAAATACATATAACTATATAAGTAATATATAAATACTGCTTCGAAAGAAGAAGCTGTAGTTCTTGATGTACTTAAATAATTACCTTTAACAGTTAAACCATCAACATATAAGAAAGCTAAAATCTCTCCCATTCCATCTAGTAATTTAGTTCCATAAATATATGAATTTAAAATTGATAAATTAGAAATTTGTGCACCATCTACAATACATCCATATCTATTTCTTGATTGTGAATTATAAGTATACGTAGATAAAGTTTGTGCTACTTTCATATGAACATTTTGAATTGTTACATCATCACCAGCAACAACAATTGCACCGTCATCTTCAAAATTCATACCATCAATTGTAACATCAGCAGCATTAATAGTTACTAAACCAGTAACTGTTGCAGCAGCATTTCTATTTTCTGATGTTCCACTAATTCCTTGATTTGGACCTATTAATTGAATACCAGCTGTATCAATAGTTACAGTTTCATCATATGTTCCAGCAAGAACTTGGATAATATCTCCTTCTTGTAAATCTGAATAATTTAATGCATCTGTAATTGTTGCAAAATGTCTATCTTCTGATCCAATACCATCAACTACTAATGGAGTTCTATCACCCCAATTAGCATATAAAGTAACATTTATATCATCAGATTGATTTAATACTTTAATATAATCAGTTGACCCCTCTTCTGTTGTCCAACCTAAGAAATGTTTTCCTGATTTAGTTAAAACCGGTAAAGTAAATTCATGATTAATACAAGCAGCTTGAGTAGTTATATCACCATCATTATTATATGTAATTGTATAGGCAGTGTCTGGATTATAATATTCATCACTTAAATAATCTAATTCTCTTTGTTCATCTGTATAATTAGCATCATAAATAGATATATATCCTGATGAAATTTCTCCTGCAAAGTAATTATGTTCAAATATAGCAGCTTTAGTTCCATCAGCATATTTAAAGTTAGCTGCAGTTGAGCTATCAAAACTATTATATCTAACATATACTTGACTAGTTGCTGAAGCAAATGAGAAATTATTATCACTAACATGTTGATTATGTATTTCATTACCAACAAAATGAATTTCATAGCCAGTATTTGTAGGCGTAAAATTAGATATTCTAATTGTATTTAATTTATTAGCAGCAGCAGTACTTGTGCTTTCACCTTTATCAAACACATTATCTCTAATTAATACATTAAGATCTGCACCAGTAACACATCTTATATTTAAACCATAACCACCAGAACTAAATAATATTTGATTGTTAGTTAGAGTAACATCACCAGATGCATTCATAATAGTAAATGGCCATCCAGTAGTAGTACTATTTTTAATCAAACTACCACTCATTGTAACTTTTGCTGCTTTAGTTAAATATATAGGACAATAAGCAAGTACAGAAGCAGAATCATACATATATACGTTTTCAATTAACACATTATCAGGAGTTACAGATGAACCTGAATATATAAATACTCTAAATAAATTAGTACCATCATATCCATCAGATGTTCCATATGTTCTATAACCTATTGAATAAATATTCTTAAGTTTAGTGTTATTAACTCCATTTAGAACTATACCACTTCCAGAATATGTTGTTGTACTACCTTTATTAGTAAATGCTAAACCATCAATAGTTACTCCACTTGCACTGATTGTTATAACACCACCCATATTAGCTTCACTAACACGTTTTGTAGAAGTTCCAGGAACTCCAGCATTAGGTCCTAAAATTGTAATATTAGGTTTAGAAATTGTTGGAGAATCAGTATAATCACCAGCATATACAATAATAGTTGATCCATCCACTGAATCTACTAAAGCATCTGTAATAGTTTTATAATAAGTTTTAGCGGCAACTTCAGCATCTGTTGCATCTTTATTAACTATTAAAGCACCTTCAGGACGCCATCTAGCATATAATTCGATTGCACCAGTGGTACCTGATGTAATTGTTGTAACTTTTGTTTCAAATGTTGCTTCAAGATACCAACCTACAAATACATAACCAGTTCGTGTTGGATCTTTTAACGTAATATCTGCACTTTCATATGTATATGTAGAAGGGTTTTGTAAATCATTTGTTCCTTCATTTAAGTTATATGTAATAGTATATTCAGTAGGAGTATAATTAGCATATAAAATTGTATCAGTTGCAGGTACAATATTTGATGTAAATTTATTAGTTAATTCACTATCTAAATACCAACCTTCAAAATCATAATAATCTTTTGATGTAGTTGATAATTCAATTGTATCACCTTCAGTAGCAACAATATTTTCTACTGTACTTCCACCATTTGTTTCAAATGAAATTGTTGTAATATGTAACCAGTTAGCAACAAGTGTAATGTCTTCATTAACTGTTGTTTCAAAATTATATGAAACTTCATTTAATAACCATCCACCAAATACATATCCATCTTTTTCAGGAGCAGTAGGTTCTGCTACTACTTGTCCTTCGTCTACTTTAACTAAAGTATTTTCACTTTCGTTATCAGCGTTAAATGTAACAGTGTAAACATGTATTCCACACCAAATACATACACCATCTTCTAGTGAATGTTCTACTTTATCTGTAAAATTATCAATATATACATGTCCACAAAGTTCAGTATCTCTAATACATGTATGTGTAGTATAACCCATTTCTAAACAAGTAGGTTCTGTTACTACTGATTCATATTGATGAGTATGAACATATTGCCAATTAGCATATAACACTAAATTTCCTGTTGTTCCTGATAATATTTCATAAATTGAATCACCATTAAATTCAGGATTATCATACCAACCAGCAAATACATAACTATCTCTTGTTGGATTAATCAAAGTTACTGTTTGTGATTCATTATAACTTCTTACTGGTTCTACTAATAAACCACCATTAGTTTTGTACGTAATTGTATAATTAGGCAGAATTTCCCAACGAGCTACTAAGTTATAATCTCTATTTTCTGTTAACGCTTCAACTAAAACTTCATTTTCATACCAGCCTATAAATCTATAGTTTTCTTTTGTAGGAGTGAATAATTGTACTATACTATAATTTACGAAACTGAATGTTGAATTTTCACCAAATCCTTCTTCATAACTATAATAAATTGTATGAGCATCTAAATCAAAATCTTCAGGATATGCTGCTTGATATGCATTAGTTAATGCACTTGCACTTGCATATGTAGTTTTATCAATTGTATAAGTAGTTAAATCATCATTAAAATCATCATTCATACTTAATGCAGGACAATTATTATTAGGATTTAAATATGTATTATTATTAAAATATAATTTACTAGGTACTTCTGCATATGAAACATAACATATAGAATTTTCATCAAATACATTATATTCGATAATATATTGAGCACCTGATGCTATATCTCCAACATTTCCACTATCTGTTGCATTAATTCTACCATCTATTCTTGTTCCATCATATCTACAATGTAATAAACCTGATGCTACGTTTTTAAATATGTTTCCTCTAATTGTTACTATTGTACTTGAAGTAGCATTTCTAAATGTTATTTCAGCATTAGGTAAAGTACCTGCTTCATTACCAGAAATAGTATTTCCAATAATATTTGCTTCTGTTAATGTATTACTTGAATATCCGATATTTAAAGAATAATATGTTGTAGGATAATAAAACTTATTATCTTGAAATGTAAATACTCCACTAGGGTTATAGTAAATGAATCCTTCATAACTATAATCAGTATTTACATCAGATCCTACACCTGTTTTATCGGTAGTTAAATAATTTCCAATAATTGTAAGGTTTTTAACATTATAGAAAGTCACTGCTTGTCTACACATTATATCACTTGTATAAGCTAAAATATATGAATTGCTAATTGTTAAATCAGATATATCTGCACTATCAACAATACAACCTTTTCTATTACCTCTATCTGTTGAATCATCAGAAGCGGGATAAATAGGTGTAACTGTCATATATATATTTTTAATAGTTACATTATCCCCACCTACTCTAATAGCTGCACTAGCATCACATTTTATACCATCAATTACAACATCATCAGCTGTTATTGTAATAAGACCTGTTACAATCGCTCCATCTGATGTGTCTAATCTTGATTCAGATGTTCCAGGAACTCCAGCATATGGGCCTTCAATTGTTAAAGATTTATCAATTGTTAATGTTTCATCATATGTTCCAGCATATACTTTAATTGTATCACCTGCACTTGCAGCAGTTATAGCATCTGAAATAGTTGTATATGTTTTACCTTCCCCTACTTCTAAAATACCTGATTGCCATTTAGCATAAAGAGTAATTTCTTTTCCAACTTCATTAACAGTAATAGATGTAACTTCATTACCTTCAAAATTAGGATTATCATACCATCCAAGGAAAGTACAATCATCTTTTGTTGGCACTGGTAATACATTTGTATCAGAAGAATATTTATTAATTGTTTTTGATACTTGGTGTTGTACTTTATAATCTTTTATAAAAGTATCTTGAATTGTTTCGCTTGAATAATCTAATGTTATCCAATCAGAATTTTTTGAATATTGTTTTCCTGCCATTAATCCTACCATTTCATACCCAATACCCCATTTATAATTTGCATTAGAACTTTCGTATTCATCAAACGAATTGTAATTCTCTAATCTAGTAAAAGAAGTTTTGTTATTACTTGTAGGATTTAAGCTAATGATTGTGGCAGATAACCATTTCCATTTTGTACCATAAACATCATCATACAAAAATTGTGTTAAACTTGTTGCTGGAACATTCCATATTCCTAATTGATATAATTCAGTAATAGTTTTTGTTGTTCCAGAATAAGTTTTATAATCAGAATATAATTCATTAGCAATTGTGGTATAAGCAACATCTTGTAATTCATCCATATAGCCCGTATTCGCATCATAAGTTACTGTAGTAGATGGAGTTCCCCATCCTGCATATAAGGTAACATTACCAATTGAACCTTTAGAAATTTCTGTAATAGGCTCTCCTGTACAAGCTTCATTATCATACCAACCAGTAAATAAATTATCTGTTTTAGTCATTTCACTTGCTGTTGGTAATACAATTGTATCAGTTTCAATTGTATATGTTGTTGGCATATCTTCACTAGTTGTTTCACCATCATTAAGATCATATGATATTGTATAGTTATCAGCTTGCCATACAGCAGTTAATTGTTTACCAACTTGTTGAGTTGAAGTTGTAGACGCTAATGCTTTATCTTCCCAGCCTACAAATGTATAACCTTCTTTTACTACATTATCAGGTAAAGTTGCTAATTGATCATATTGTTTATCAACAATTGCACCACTACTAACAACCATTTCACCAACTTCAATAGTGATATCAGCACCACTTGCAATTTTTTCTGTATATTCACAAGGAAGTGTAAATCTAAAATATAACGTTGCATTTTCATCAACTACATTTCCTGTAAGATTTCCTGTAATCTTTTTAGTTAATTCTGCTAAACGATTTGCATATTCAACTGTAGAATCTGCCATTACGTTAATATCTGTTTTTAAATAAACACCAATTATATAATCATAATCTACTCCATCAGGAATTGTTACAGAAGCATCACCTGTTGTATCATCTACGTATGATGCAGCAACAGATTTATATACATCTCCTTCTACATTTTTGATAAAGATACGTGTCCAACCTTTATTAACAACTGTATTATCATATGTATCACAGTTATCTAACATTAAATATTCAGTTCCATAATAAGCTGCAACATCATATCCATTATATCTTGGAACTTCTAATGTATAGTTAGAATCATAACTTACATATGAATCTGTTACTGCTGTTCCACCATTTAAATTAAATGTTGTATTTGCAGCCTCATATATATCTTTAACTATATCTGCGGTATTTGCATTTTGATCTACTGTATATTCATACTCATATTGAGCAACAGCTACTTCTGAAATGTTTCTTGTTATTGTTGCTTCTGCAAAATCAATAATACCATCATGTTCTATATAAGCTATTGCGGTAATATCTTGAGTATAACTAGCTTCAGGTATACCATATATTACAGCATGAAAAGTATTAGATTTACCACTAACCTCTTTTTTGATAATCTTTGCACTTTCTCTTCCAACTGTAGTTTTGCCAGTTCTAATAGCTTCGACAAATTCTTCTTTAGAATGTTCACCTACAGCTAAATAGAACCCATGCTTAGATTCAGCAGGAAAGGCTGTATCAACAGTTGCTGAAAATTTAATACCTTGATTACCAATAGTTCTAATACTAGCACCTTCAATCATAGATACTTCTGGATCTGCTTGGGTTGCAGCATTAATACCAAAAGTCACAGTGAATGCAGCTACAACTATTATCATCAATAATGTTATAAACTTTTTCATTTAATTCACCTCTCCACTATCTTCACATTGACCGTATAATTCGCAGAACTCAGTATCCACTGTGTCACTACTCATAACGATAAAATCTTTCTCTTCGAACTCTATTATCTCAATAATAGGTTCTATGTAAATTTTTTTACCCATATTCAACCTCCAAAATGTTCATAAAGGTATACTTTTATAAACTCATTTCTTCGTGTTATAATTTAATAATTTTGTAAACTAAACTGATTAATTTTTAAAAAATTAGTCAGTTTTTTTATATTATTTAAAAGTATACGTTTATAGGACTTATTTTATAATATATTTCTTTTTTTTACAAGCATTTAGTTTATAAAAATGAAAACGCATACAAAAAGGATTATGCTGTCTGCATAATCCCCTTTGTATTTTGGTTGAATATTAATAAATAGAGCCCGGCAAAATTGTTGATAATGTAATAGTCTTACCTTCTTCGTATTCTACTGTATATGTAACACATTCAGTATAATCTGGAAGAGAAGTTACACGACCATTATTATCTAGATATATTGAATCAGTAGAGAATTCGAAATTATAAGAGTTATAAGTTTTAAAATGAGTCATTTCTTGTCTTACCATTTCTAAGAATTCCCACCATATTTCTTTATTATTTTCTAACATTGGTTCAGGACACCATTTACCTGTCCAGAAATGATGACCTGTAAGTCTTGTAATAGGTAAATTATGTTCTAATAAAAGTTTTGCACAAAGTTGTGCTGAGTATTGCCATGTTAACCATAAGTCAGATCCTTCTGCAACAGAAGATTCAATACCTATTGAGTTAACATTACCACCTTGAGCACAAATCCATCCATAGCCAGTATTGTAATATGGTTCACAAATATAATATTGATTATCAATAATTTCCACTCCAAGTCCGTATAGGTTCAATTTTAATCCTGAATCTAATGTTGTAATTGTTCCTGGTAAACCACTACTATTCCAGTGATTAGCCATATTAGTTGCAGTAATAGTCACACCTGACTCATTTACTAGTGTTGCTTTTCTACCATTAATATAGAAATTATTATCATCACCAATTGTAGTTTCAGTGAATTCAGCAGCAGGATCTCCGTCTTCTACATAAACTCCAGTTGCAAGCCATGTTGTATCTAATAATTTACTTCCTGCATGGAATGCTGTATAGGCATTATCCATACAAATCCATACACCATCGTTACCTACACCATAATGCCAAGATGATGTACTACTTAAATTAGATGCTTGCTTAGCTAAAGATAAACCACCACCTGTTGCAGAACCATTCATATCCGCAGCATAATGGAATGTAATAAATTCTACTTTACCTGTTTTATTTAAAGAAGTATCAGAGAATAAGCCATATGATTTTTCTCCTGTTGTAGAAACTCCAACTTGTCCAATTATAATTTCGCTTGAATCTAAATAATATGTTTCATTTTTATTTACAGAGTATCCTTCAAATAAAATTTTAGATACACTTCCTACAATATCTGTATAATATTCTGTAGGTGATGCGCCTTCAATACCAATAATTAAGTTTTCTGTTGTATAAACTTTTGAGTTATTACTCTTTGCAAGAAACTCTTCAATATCAACATTAGTTTCATCTAATACTGTAACATAGAAATCAAAGTTAAATTCTTCTGTAATAGATGATACAGCTGTGATTTTTACTGTTCCTGGCGTATTACCACCTGTTACTACCCCAGCATCTACTGTTGCGATATCATTATTATCAGAAGTCCAAGAAATACTTTCAGTTACATCTGCACCATAACTATCTAACGCTTTAAGATTAATTGTATCACCACTCATTACCCAAGATTGATTTACAAATTCACCAACAAGAGGATTTGTTGTTTCATATCTTGCAGTAACAGTTATGTCTTGTGTGAAATCAGTTGCTTTGGTGTATCTATTACCATTTGTATCATACCAACCAGTAAATGTTGCACCAGAAAGTGTTGGAACTAATATTGTAGAGTATTTATTAATTTCCATTTCAACAACACCTGATACAACATTTGTTGCACCAAATGTGAATGTAACAGGAGTTGTAGATGCACTAGTTAATGCACCACTTGCATAAACAACTGTTCCTTCTGATAACTTAGTTACATCTACATTCATATCACTACCAGTATATCCAGTCCAAATAGAAATTACATATTCTGTTCCTGTAGGATAACTAACTGTTTCACTTACATTTTGAGTACCTACTACCTCATATACATTCTCTATATCTGTTGATTTAATATATATACGAGTTTGTGTTTTATATACATTTGTTGCGCCTTTAGGGAAAATAAAGATGTTGCTTGCAGCAGTATCATTAGTATATGAACCATTATAACTATTCGCTACTATTGTACCAATTGTTTCACTTTCATCAAGTGATGCTTGACCACCATTTAAATCAAATGTTACATTATAAGTTACTAATTCTTCCCAATGAGCATAAAGATTAATTATTGAACCTTTTGTTTCGCAATTATAAGTTTTAATATAATCAGTTGAATCTTTTTCTGTTGTCCAACCTAAGAAGTAATATCCATCAAGTGTTGGAGTAGGTAATGTAAAATCTTCTCCACAAGGAGCTTTACTATTTACAACAGGATCTAAACCATAACCATTATATCCGTTATAAGTAATTGTATAAGAATCAAATACACAAGTTCCAATACTTGCAACATGAAGAATCTTACTACTTACAGTATCCATACTTTCTACTAAATTACCATCATTATCATAATATGTATTTACACCAAATACAGTTAATTCTGGATTAGTTGTAGATGTATCAGAAGTATCGTATTTAGATTGACCTGTTACTCTGTTAATATGATAATATCCTGTAGGAATATCTTTAAAAATGTTATATTCTACTGTTGCAGCCCAGTCATTTAAAGCTGATTCTGCACCATTATTTCTTAATATCATACAATTGTAACAATCTTCAAAAGTATTATTTGTAATAGATATATTTGCTTTATTAGCTTCTGTATACTCTGAATATGATCTAAGTAGTATACCAGCACTATATCCGTATGTTGTTGTACTTGCTGCTGCACTATTAGTATTATTTCCGATATTTGTAAATTCATTATTATCAATACTAATATTTACTGAATCTGCTTTTTGACTATCTCCATAATAACGGAAGAAAATACCATTATAACCACCAGCTGTTTCTTGAATAAATTCATTATTTTGAATATTTATATTTCCATAAGCACTACCATAACTATTTGTACCGTTAAATCTAATTGCATCAGTTCCAAAATCCTTAAATACGTTTCCTTCGAATGTAGCTCCATTAATATATGTTAAATTAATATTAACTTCTGAAATACCACTAAATAAATTATCTTGGTATGTAACATTAGTATTTAGTCCAGAATCACCTTTCATTAAAATGAAACCATATGTATAAGCACTAGTAGCCACCCATGTTACTCCACTAGAATATGTTATACTATATGAGTTATTATTTCTAAATACAAAGTTAGTTACATTATTTGTAGTAATTGTTGTACTACCTGTAAAATCTAATCCATTTATTGTTAAACCTGAAACAGATGTTGCACTAACTGC
Organism: uncultured Staphylococcaceae bacterium; assembly: GCA_964409955.1. Classification (GTDB taxonomy): domain Bacteria; phylum Bacillota_I; class Bacilli_A; order ML615J-28; family CAG-313; genus CAG-313. Next base: position 3,834 of record CAYPEY010000011.1, on the reverse strand, counting down.
TCCGTTAATTATTGTTGCAGCATTTCTTGTATCTGTATTTGGATTAATATCAGCATTTTCACCTTTTATTGTAATATTATTTGTACTTACTGTAATAGTTTCACTAAACTCACCAGCCATTACATAAATAATATCGCCTTCTTTTGCTGCTGTTAATGCATCAGTTATAGTCTTAAACATATCTGTACCATATGTATAAATTGGACTAGAATATTCTTCTAAAATAGTTTCTTCATCTATAACATTATATTTTACAAATTGTTGATTTTGACTAGCTGTATTGTTAGCTTGTAAATTTACGATTAAATCAAATTCAGCATTGTTTAAATTGTTAATTTGTTCATCAGTAACTTCTATTAAATTATAATCATCCCAAATTGCATAAATTGTAACATCTTTATCTGTAGCAGCATTAACACTTGTTATGTAACTTGTTCCATCTTCAGTTGTTGACCAACCTAAGAAAGCAGCATGATCTTTATACATTGTACTAGAATCTGGTAATTCAACAGTTTCATCTCCAGCATATTCTGTATCATAACTAGCTTCTGTTGTACCTCCATTTAATTCATACATAATAGAATATTTTTGAACTTCCCAATGAGCATATAAAGTAATATTGCTATCTGTAGGTAGACTTGTTAAATTTAATATTGTAATATAATTTGTTGAAATAGCTTCTGTTGTCCAACCTAAGAATCTATATCCATCAAGAGTTGGAGTAGCTAGCGTAAATTCATAATTAATACATGCATTTTGAATTGTTGGATTAACTGTTCCATCTCCTGCATCATATGTAATTGTATAAGCAGTATCTGGATTATAATCTTTATCACTATAATATGCTACATGTAATGCTTCACTATCTGATTTAATACTGTTATTAGTATAATCATCTGTATAATATGATTCACTTCCGCCAAGAGTTGTACTTAAATTAGACGATGGGTCTGCAGAATAATAGTTATTTTTAAATACAGTATTTGTTCCAGCATTTGTCAATTTATAAGTACAATCAATAAATTTATTATACTTAACAATAACACCTGTTGAGCCACTGAAATCAAAGTTATTTCCTGTATTAGATTTTTCAATAATATTATGAATAATATGTGCAGTACCATCATCCGCATTACCTAATCTTATTGCTGCAGTTTTTGCACCAGAAATAGTATTATCTCTAATCCAAGTTTCTGTTGCTGAATTTTTAGTTGCACCTAAATCTATGCTTCTGTTACCAGTAGAAATGTAAATATTATTTTCATTAATTTTAATAATACCAGCAAGAGTATCAGCTTTCACTGCTACAGAACCATTTGTATATGTACCATCACCATTATTAATATCATTGTTTTCAATTTCTAAACCATCCACACTTACAAAATATAGTGGTATAAAACAATTTTGAGCAGCAGATATATATGAATCATTAACCATTATATTTGTTGCAGTAGTAGTTGAATAAATAACTGAATAATACAGGACTGAATTATATGTATATTTATTAACACCTTTTGATGTACTATAAATATTTGTTAAAGTAACATTTGATGCACCATCTAAATTAATTGCAGCATTATCAGATAATGTTAATCCATCAAGTGTTACATTGCTTCCTGAAATTGTTATTGCAGCTTTGATAATTGCGCCACCAGTTCTACCTTCAACAGCTTTAATACCTTGATATGTAGCATCATAAATAGTAATTGATTTATCAATTGTTATAATTGATTCTTTTGAACCATCGTAACTATCATATACAACGATTGTTGAACCTGCAGGAGCAGCTGTTAGAGCTTCTTGAATAGTAGCATAATTGATTCCAGCAATTGATGTATCACCAACTGTATATTCACCTTCTTCTATCCATTTAGCATATAGAGTTACAGCACCTGTTGAACCTTCTTCAATACTTTCTAAACGATTAGAATATGTTCCGTTTGTACTATCATAATCTGTATACCATCCAGCAAACATATAACCTGATTTTGTTGGTGTTGGTAAAGTAAGTGTATCTTTTATTGTATAATATGTAGCAGCTTCCTCAGGATTTGTACCACCATTTAAATTATATGTAATTGGATATTCACTTAATTTCCAAACAGCTTTTAATCCTTTTGTTAAGAATTGATTCATAGTTATAGTCTTTAAAGGAGTATAACCTTCTGTATATTCACCTGTTTCACTATCATAATTATTTCTGTTGTACATTGCAGCAAGTGGATCATACCATCCTACAAAATCATATCCTTCTACTGTTAAACCATAAGCTTCTTCTGGTGTTGCAAGTTCTTTACCGTATTCATAGTTATATTCCATAACTGCATCAATTGTTGCAGTAACAGTTAAATCTAAAGTATTAGATTTTGTAGTTGGGGCTTCAAATTCAAAATAAACTGTTCCACCATTTTTAATAATACGAACTAAATCTACTATTGTCTCTGCATAAGCTATTGTTTCTTCACTTTGTGTAGCTTGGATAGATGTAGCAGTATGTGCGCCAATTACTCCATCATATAAATCTTCATATTTATCATCTGAATATAACTCTCCAGCAAGTGTTGCAGTAACAGCTTGCCATTTATTATCACCTATATTTTTAACTAAAATTCTATTCCATGTATAATTGATAAAGTTCGAAATATTTTCTTTTTCGTGGTAAGATATATATTTACCAGCAACTACTTCGTAAGTGCCATAGGCTTCTATTTCAAATGTCTTAGTTATTGCTACACCTAAATCTTGTTCAACACCATTTTCATCTACACCATTTAAATGGAAGATACTAGGTATATTATTATAAACATCTTCAATAATGTCAGGGACATCGCAATTTACATCTTTCGATTTATATTCAGCAAAAGCAAGTACTGAAACTTCAGCAATACTCTTACTAACAATTTCTGCAGTATTAGAAGTATTATCATTATCTACTTCTGAATATTTATATTCATAAGCAATAGATGCATCTGCTGGGTCATATTCAGTTACATAATCTTCTGAATCATCTTTTTCATTATCTGAATCTTCATCAATATATGCATATTTTACATAAGCCAGTGCAGTAATTTTTTTAATATAGTAAGCAGTATCGTTAAAACCATAAATAACACAACTAAATGTATTTTTTACATCACTAATATCTTTTAGATTTCCTTCTTCATCTAATCTTGAAATAGGTTTTTGTAAAATATTATTATTTGCCCAAACAGTTTTACCCGCTTTAATTCTTTCTACAAATTCTGCTTTAGAATGATCACCTATAACTAGATAAAAACCATGTTCTATACTTTTTTCTAATGCTTTATCTGTGATCATTGCTGTAAATTTAATACCTTGTTTAGTACCAGTTGTTCTAATGCTAGCACCATTAATCATTGTAAGTCCAGAATCATTATTAATGTTGATTACTTCTTCAACATCTGATGCTCGTGTAGAAAAAGCAAAGCTAAATAATACAAATAAAATAATTAAAAATGTAAATATTTTTTTTGTTTTTTTCATACTCTTTCAATTCCTTCCCTACTAATTTATTAGATCTCCGAAGTCAACATCGACTTCATCATCTTCTGTGCTCATTACTATAAAATCTTTTTTGTCGAGTTCTATTATGTCTATAGTAGGCTCTAAATATTTTTTCTTCATTTTCATTACCTCTCATTCCAAAAAGATATACCTTTTCATACTATCTTATTTTACTACAAAATCATATTTTTTTCAAGTATTTAGTTAAATAAAGGTTTTTTTTAAATTAAAAACACCTTTTTAATTTAATTTTAAAAAGGTATACGTTTGTGTATTTTTTTTTGTAAAACATTAAATAAATCTAAACTA
>CAYPEY010000010.1:0-51024 GCA_964409955.1 uncultured Staphylococcaceae bacterium | reverse complement strand
TTAAGAAGTCTGATATGATAATTGACATACCATCACCATATCCTACTTTAGTAGGTAAGATGCTATCGCTGATAAAACAGTCTTCACTAAATTCAATTTCATTAAGTTTACCAATTGAATTATAGAAAGATTCTTTTCCAGTAATATTACTAATTATCTCATGTACCTTATTATTCTTTATATAATAAATCGATACCCTATCCATTTCACATACAGATAAATATGCCAAGGTTGCAGCAATTTGTAAAGCTTTTTCTGCCTTTTTACCTTCTCCATAATCCATAGAACGACTTGCGTCTATATAAATTCTTGTATGAATTTGTCTTTCATCTAAATATAATTTTAGATACAGTTTATCAAATCTCGCAAATGCATTCCAGTCGATTTTTGTAATATCATCACCGGGAATATAGTCACGATAATCTGCAAATTCACAAGACGATCCATATGTCTTACTTTGATGGTTACCACCAAATAGTCCTGCTAGATTATTTTTTAGTATTACTTGTAAGGCCTCTACTTGCTGCAAAAATTCTTCATTTATTACATACTTACTCATAATACTTATTTAGATAATTTTTTATTCTCCTTAATTAATTGTTCGATAACATCTTCTAATGTTAGGCGATCATTTATCGCATTATAGTTAATTTTAATTCTATGTCTTAATACTGGATGAGCAAGTGCATCAATATCTTCATATGATACATTATAGTTTCCATTAATTAAAGCACGAATTTTTGCTGCAGTGATTAATGCTTGTCCTGCACGAGGAGAAGCACCATATTTAATATATTGTTTTGCAGTTTCACTAGTATTCTTTAACTCAGGATGAGTATTAGCAACTAGATTCATCGCATATTTTAATACATCTTCTGCAACTGGGACATCTTTTGCAAGATTTCTCATTTCTAAAATAGTTGCTCCATCAACAACAGCTTCAGCTGTTTCATCAAGAGTAACTTGTGTCATATTAACAATATTAGTTAATTCTTCAACACTTGGAAATTCCATAATTAGTTTGAACATAAAACGGTCCATTTGAGCCTCAGGTAAAGGATATGTTCCATCTTGTTCAACGGGGTTTTCTGTAGCAAGCACAAAGAAAGGTTCTGCCATTGGATATGTAACATTACCAATTGTTGCTTTGTGTTCTTGCATTACTTCTAACATTGCTGATTGGGTTTTAGGAGTAGCACGATTAATTTCATCCCCTAAAATTAAATTAGCAAAAATAGGACCTTTTTGGAAAACTGTTTTCATTTTTCCATCAGCGTCTTTTTCAATAATGTTTGTACCTGTTACGTCAGATGGCATTAAGTCTGGTGTGAATTGAATTCTTGAAAACGGTAAACTTAATGTTTTTCCAAGCGATCTTACTAGACGAGTTTTACCTACACCAGGTACCCCTTCTAATAATACATTACCACCAGCTATAATTGCAATGATAACATTGTCAATTACATCTTCTTGACCAACTACGTCTTTATGAATTTCAGCCTTAATTTTTTCGACTGTTTTACTAAATACTTCTACTTGCATATTTTCTACTCCTAATTTTCTTCTTCCTTTTGAGCATTAAATAAACTATCATAATAATTATTGAAATACTCTCTAAAATCATCAGGAAGAGTTCCTTCTTCAAGTCTTGTGAATATATCACTATAATAATCTGTGATAACATCACCATATACGACAACACCTTTTTCAGGATCAAAGAAAGCTTCATTGCTTCCAAATAGAACCTCACCAGTTCCAAGACCACCTGAATTGCCATTTTCTAAGTCATCATTATTATTGTATCCATCATTATTTGAAGAATCACCATCTTGATTATCATCGTTAACATTGTCATTGTTTCCAATTTCTTCTTCAGTTAACCCAAAAATCTTAATTAATTCTTCTTCTATGTATAAAGCAACATCGTAATTTTCTCTTTGATGTTCTAATATAGAAATTACATTTTGACTATAATCTTTAACAATTTGCTTTACTGCCTCATTTACAGTATCGCTATATTCATCATTTGCTTCTGATTCAAGTTTTGCATTTTTACACTCATTAATTTTTGTTGCAAATTCAATAAGTGCAAGATATAAAGAATCTTGTTTATTTAAATTAGATGTTCTAAGTATTTGTCCAAAACTATTATCTATTTCTGTTATAGCGCTTACTTTACCAGATATTAATATAATAAAACCTTCTAATGCATTTTTTACATTATCTAATTTTAAATAATTAATAGCCTCAGCTAGTGTTTTAATTGAAGAAGTGTCTGTGGTTCTTAAAACTGTATATACCTCATTATTAGTATTCACTTTATCAAGTTCAAATCTTACTAATTCAATTAAATCAATTACGACTTCCTTCATTTCGCTTTCTTTTTCAGCACTTTTTAAAGTTGTTATTAAATTGTTCAATTCACTAACATATTTAGTTTTTAATGATTCATCAATTGTTGATGCTTGAACCTTTTCAATTATTTGCAATATTGATAAAATTGTCCAATCATCGATATCGTAATTCGGATCATATGGAACGCTTTCTCCACATACATCACAGATGCCATCATTATTATTATCTGTATGAGTTATGCATTCAAATGGCTCTTCATGAGCAGGAATCGCTATTGCCGCAACAGTTGTAGATAAAGCTAATCCGAGCAACACTATTAAGAAAACACTAATTTTAATTGTTAATTCCTTTATAGATGTATTTGCCAAAATCTTCAAAGTATGTTCTCTTTGAAGATTAATCATCTTGCCATCTTCATTTTCAAACTCTATCATTGTTTGAACTTTTTCATTTAAATTTAAATTATTGTCAATTCTTTTAGCTATCTTTTTATCACTTGGTTTAAATATTAAAAATAGCAAACCACTGATTAAAAGCATTACACCTAAACCAATTAATATCAAATATAATACCTTAAAATCAATACCTTTAACCTTAACAATAATTAAAGGTACAGATACAACTATTAATCCAAGAGAAAAACCAATGACGATACATTTTATTAAAATTTCTAAAATTATTCTATTTTTAAATTTATTAAAACTATCTCTCATACATTAGTTTCCTATTTATTTTTAAAGTAACTTCTCAATTTCACTTCTTAATTCTGCCTCTGTTAGTGAGCCATGTTTAACAAATGTTACAATACCTTCTTGATCAACTATTATAGTAGTTGGCCAAGCACGTTTGCCGCCAAGCATTGTATAATAATCACCATTAATATCATCATAACCAAATAAAATTGTATAATCTTTAAATTGATTGTCTACAAATGCTTTTACAGCACTTGGATTTTGTTCATATATTTCAGCATTGTGAATAGCAATTACTGTTACATCGTCACTAAACTCTTCATATAAGCTATTGAAATGAGGTAATTCTTGGACACAAGGTGTACAACTTGTGTACCAGAAATTTATTATTGTAACTTTTCCTCTGTTTTTTGCAACAGAGAAAGTTTCATTAGAACCAATTAGTGGGATATCTTTATTTATACAAACATCTCCAACTTCATTACCTACATTCTTACCTAAAATAGTAGGTGTTACTATTGATACATAATCATTTATACTAATTAATTCTTTATTATTTATTAAAACTTTATCAAAAGTATCTAAGAACACTGAATATGGATATTCAGTATTTTTTGTAAATTTACGTAAAGTTTCATTCTTTTTATTATCTTTTGCCACCATTACATTAAGTGGTTTTAATTCATTAATTATCTCACTAGAGATAACTTTATTAATATCTGTTTCATAACTTGAAACTAATATTATATTTAAATCTTTATTTGCATATTCTTTAATTATATCTAATTCATCATTTGATAAATCTTCAAAGAAATAAAGTAATGTTGATTTGTTATCAACACTTGTACTAAATGTTGTAGAATCAGTTAAAGTAATAGTTACATCACTACAAATATCATTTATTTCATAAATTTTTCTTTGAAAATTTACAGCTATTAATGTTACAACAAGTACTACTAAAGCAAGAATACTTACAATAATATTAGTTTTATTTCTTTTTACATTTGTATTTTCAACTATAGATATAGAAGTTTCGCTTTCTTCGTTTTCTAGCGCTTGTTTTTCTAATGCTATTTCTTTTTTAATTTTCTCACGAATAGTTTTCCATTTAATTGCGTCAGCATGACAAACAGTACGACATTCTCCACATTGAATACATTCATGATCACCTACTGTTTTTACATCCATTTTACAATGATTTACACAAGCATTACAATGATTACATTTAGACTCATCAACCTTTACTCCAAGTATTGCAAGACGATTGAATAATCCATAGATTGCGCCAAGTGGGCAAAAGAATCTACAGAAAAATCTAAAAATAAAGACTGATGCGACAATAAATATTATAAGAAGTACAAATTTCCATGTAAATAAACTTCCAAGCATTCCAAAGAAATCAGTATTATTTGGATGCGACAATAAGAAGATTGCACCTTCAAATGTTCCTGCCGGACAAATATATTTACAAAACGCCGGAAGTGGAATATTTTTAGATTGTAACCCATAAATCAACGGAAGGCCAATTACTAGTACTGCAAGTAGTACATATTTAAAATATGATAATGCTCTTGTAACTTTATTTTTCTTAAGTTTTGGAGATTTAATCTTATAAAGCAATTCTTGAAGAAGTCCTACAGGGCAAATAAAGCCACAAATAGTTCTACCAAGAATAATTGAATATAAAAGTATTATACCAAGAATATAGGTTGGTACTTTTGTTTTGCTTTCAGCAAGTGCATTTTGCAAAGAGCCTAGTGGACATGCTCCGATTGCACCAGGACAAGAATAACAATTAAGGCCAGGCACGCATACATATTTTGTTGCTCCTTCAAAGATTTCGCCTTTTACGAAACCTTTAATATGAGCATTATATAAAAGCGCCGCATATAATTGGATAATCCGTCTTTTTGTTGGAATAAGTTTTAGGAAGAAGTTTTTAATTTTTGCTAACATAAAGTCTTACCCTAAACCTATACATTCTGTACAAATATTAATTGCTTTTTGATACACATCACTTGCTCCACCATTATAAGTTCCGTGTATAATTAATACAATTGATAATATAATAATAGCAAATCTTGTAATATTGATCATCTTTTGTTTTTTAATATTCTCTTTTGTAATTACTACTTTTTTACCATTTGCTTTAATAATTGTTTTAATTAAATCAATTGAAGTTCTTGCACTATATTCTTCATATAGCGTGCAACCAATTAAACTAATGAAAGAAATTATTACCCAAGGCATTAAGTGTATAGTCATTTGAATTGCTTGCTTTGTTAAATCACCATCGGATGCAAAATGTTTGGTTTGTACTAAATAACCAAATCCCATTAATGAACATAATACAACTATCACAATATTTATAATAACTGCGATTTTTCTTTTCTTTTGTTCTTTAGTTAACAATTGATACTCATTATCTAAAGTACCATCTATGTGTTTTGGACAAATATATTCTAAACTTTTAAGTTTAGCTAAATTTGTAAATTTTGCAATATCTTTATTAGACTCACCCTTTAGATTAAACCAAATAAAACTTACAACAATTAATACTATCCATAAAATAATTACAGGTAATATTTGCACAATATACTTTACGCATATTTCACGTGTGAATAAAGCATTATTTTCATAATATATTCTTAATATTTGAACAATAAATAAAATTCCCATTAATACTGTTTGAATAGATACGATAATTAAAAATAGCTTATTGATTAACTTATTTTGTTTCACTGTATCCTCCATATATAAATTGACATAAAGGACCTAACATCTTTGCTAGGCCCTTTTAATATTATTTTATTCGCTAACTACCGGACCTATATAATTATAGTAGTAACATAATTTTAACCAAGAATACTCAATACCTTCAAAAGTATATTTATCCATTAGTAATTCTAATACTCTAGCGAATTGTTCATCAACTTTTACACAACCATATAATTCTGATTCAGTATCAATAATCATATTTTTTTGAATATATGTTCTAACATATTCTGTGCAATCAGCAAGTGCCATTTCAGCTATTTCATCTGAAGTTAATTTGTAATATGTATACCCAGCTTCTTCTGTATAACCATTTGCGCCTACTTCTTCTACATAATAATCATTACCTTCAGCATCATAACATACGAAGTAACGAATTAAATTTTCATTATTTTCATCATATCCAACAGGACGATAATAGCCGTTTTCATCAAAGATATCATAACCATATTCGTTTTTACTAAAATCAAATGGTTTACTTGAATGATCTAATAATGTTACTAAAGACACACCAGTAATATTGTTAATGTATGTAACGTCACAATAAACTAAATCATCAGTAGCAGCACTTCCTATAACATGATAATAACCATCTGTATTAAGTTCTACATTTACATAATTTCCAGAAATGATATCTGACATTTCATCATCACTTGATGTAAAGAATCCAGGAGATGCGATAGTTAATAACTCAACTACATCATCTACATATGCCATTTCAACAGTAATTGTACTATATTCATATATATCATAGAATGCAGCTCTAAATAAATAAGTTTGACCTTCTTCTAAATACATATAAGCTACGAAGTTAGGATCAACTGCAACCCCATTTGATGATTGTGCAGCAAATAATCTTAATCCATATTCGCTATCAGCAATAGCATAACCATCGGCATCACAAATCCATCCTAGTGTTTCAAGTTCTTCTTCAGTTCCATAGAATTTGTAAACACCAGATTTTGTTGGAGTAAATCCGAAGATAAATCCACGTGGTAAAATAATTCTATTAAAGTTACCTTCAGCTGTTGCAGGTTCACTTATTCCATCGCCTTCAAACATAATAGGTTCCCAAGGACATACACCAACAATTGGAAGCCCAAGTTCTACTCCACCAGTTCCAAATGCAGAATAATAAACACATACTTCTAACCATTGGTTAGGATTGCTTGCTGCAACTTCATCACCTAATGCTTTTACAATTTGTTTTAAAGCACTAGCTAATTCTTCTGTAACAGGAGTGTATCCAACAGTAGAATTGCTTGCATAAACCGAATATTCTTCAATTAATTGGTTATAATCAACGCCATCTGCACCAATGCATTTTCCTTCAAGTGAAATTTCATATAAAGTAGAATCATTCCAATGAGTTCCACTTAACATATCCGCAAGAAGTAGTGGACCATTTTCGGTACCTACATGGTAGTAACCATCAGCTTCATTATAAACCGGAGTAATATATTTAGTCCAAGTCATAAATACTTCGTTAACTACACCATAAGCAGCTTCTCTAAAAATATAAGTTTCTTTATCAATATCAGATGTTTCTACTAAACGAACATTTGTAATATATACAGCATCTTCACCATTTGAATAAGATGAGTCTTTCATATAGCATAAACCTATCTCATAATCTCCTTCATCAATAGCAACAAACGCATAGCTTGTTTCCCAATCAGAACTTTGACCTGCTATTTGAGTTGCAATTGTTCCATCCACGATAACATATAAAATATCATATTCTTCTGTTGAAGCATAATAATCAAAAGTGAATACTTCCCCTGCTTTCATATGAACATCAACATAAACAATAGAAAATGATGGATTTTGGTCTTTATTTGATGGTTTAATACAATTTTTATCTTTATAGGTTGTAACAACCCAAGGCCAAGAATATTCAGCATCATTTTCATTATCTTCTGGAGAATATGTTCCAGCAAATGTAGTATCATCATAATTAGTTCCGTTTACTGCATTTTCTAGTTCACTAGATGGAGCTTGTTCAATATCAGGTTTAACATAACTATCTTCAGCAACATCACCAGTATATACAGGATAATAATCATCACCTAAATATTTATCAAATGTTTGTGTCCATTTTGAAGTATCTGTAACCGCACCCTCACCAATTTCAGCTATAAGTCCATAACTATCGATTATAACAGTTGTAGGATAAGCAGTTACTCCAAACATTAATGTTAATGCTGGGTCAAGCGTTAAATTAGATGTATCTCTATCATAGTCTAAAGTTACATTAAATGTAAGGCCCATAGAATCTCTAAATGCAATAATTTCATCTTTTGTATCTCCATCTCCTGCAAATCCAGGGTTAACAGCAATAATAGCAACTTCATCTTTATAATTTATTGTTTCTCCTTGTGCATTTACATAAGTCGACTCATATGCGTCTACCATATATGGAAATTCATAATAACATGCAGAACATGTAGTATACCAGAAATTCAGAATTACTATTTTATATTCATCAAGTAAATCGTATAAACTAAGTTCATTATCATCGATATCAGTTAAAGTGAAATCATACATTACATCACCAAGTTCATAGCTAACTGTTTCATCAGCTTCAACTCCAGCAAGTGAATCAATTTCACATGTAACAGTAATCTCAGTACCAATTAAATCAGTAGTATACATTTCTTGATTTAAATAATATCCCTCACGTCCTTCTATCACAACATCATATTTATTAGGCAATAAATTTTTGCTGAATATTCCTGTTGATGTTGTGTATCCTTCTGCAACGATATTTTTACCTTCATAAAACATTACATAAAAATCATCAAGTGGTTTTCCAGCAATATCTTGTACTTTTACTGAATAAGATATCTTTTCTACTGGATCATCTCCACCGCCATTTCCACCACCATCATTTGGTGCTGTTACAGTAATTGTTAAAGTTGTATTACAATCTTCATATGTTACTGTAATAGTATAAGTCCCTGCTGTTGAAAGTTTTGCATAATCTTCAACAGATATCATAGACTTAGTTATATTAATGGTTTCTTCATCACCATTTCTTTTTACTACTTTTATTTTTATATCATCAATTTTATCATCAACTTCAGTAGTTAAAATAGAAGCCGGAAGTGTTTCTGTTACTACTGAAATTTCTTCAACTTTATCTTTGTCTTTTCCACAGTTTTTACAACTACAGCTTGATGAAAAAATAATGATTACAAGTAGAAATGATAATGCCAAACCTTTCATTATTTTATTCATTATTTTTTTCTCCTTTTTATATCGCAAACTATTTAAGCCAAAAATATATAAGAACAATTGCAAGGCCAAAGCTAAATAGAACAAGTAATAATTTTGGAATATACGCAAGGAATGCTGCTTTAATTAGCATTCTTCTTTCTTCTTTTGGAACTGGTATCGATTTATTATTACTTCTATCTTTACTCCATTTAGCATCAACATTCATATCATATATTGTATGGCCATCATCTACATATTTTTGTTTTTCTTTTTTGCTCATATTTTTATTTTGCCTCTTTATTATTCTTTTTCTTTGAATTTTCCAAAGCTAATGCTTTTTCTTGTTCTAATCTTTCAAGTTCAGCAAGTTCTGCATCATATTTTTCTAAATTTTCCATAACGTCTTTATTATATAAATGACAAGCAACTGAATGATTTTTTTCGTATTCGATAAACTCTGGATTTTTAAGTTTACATACACTCATACATTTTTCACATCTTGTATGGAATTTACATCCTTTTGGAGGATTAGCAGGAGACGGTATATCTCCTTTTAAAATAATACGATTCATTTTAGCATCTGGGTCAGGTACAGGAACAGCAGAAAATAGTGCTTTTGTATATGGATGAAGTGGGTTTGCAAATATTTCTTTTGTATCTCCCATTTCCATATTATTTCCTAAATACATTACCATAATTTGATCAGTTATATATTTTACAACTGATAAGTCATGAGAAATGAATAAATATGTTAGACCCATTGTATTTTGTAATTCTTTTAAAAGATTAATAATTTGAGCCTGAATTGATACGTCAAGTGCACTAACAGGTTCATCACAAATAACAAGTTTTGGTTTAACAGCAAGTGCTCTTGCAATACAAATTCTTTGACGTTGTCCACCTGAGAATTCATGTGGATATCTGTCATAATGTTGAGGCTGAAGCCCACATTTTTTCATTATATCTCTTACATAAGCTGATACTTCTTCTTTTGGTACAATGTTGTGAACACGTACTGCTTCTGCAATAATATTTCCAACAGTCATTCTTGGAGGAAGACTTGAATATGGATCTTGGAATATTAATTGAATATCGGTACGATATTTTAGCATTTCTTTTTTCTTTAAGTTTGTAATGTCAACGCCATCAAATTCGATAGTTCCACCATTTGATTCATATAGTTTTAGTACAGTTCTTCCAAGAGTTGTTTTACCACAACCTGATTCACCTACGATACCAAGTGTAGTTCCTTTTTTAACTTCAAATGTAATATCATCTACAGCTTTTAAATATCTAAGAGGTTTACCTAAGATGTTTGTTTCAAGAGGGAAGTATTTTTTTATTCCTGTAACTTTTAAGATTATATTATTTTCCATCTACATCCCCTCCTTCTTCATATAAATAGCAAGATACATAATGAGTATCACTTACTTTAATTTCTTTAGGATAAGTACCTGTACATTTACCAATACATTTATTACATCTATTTTTAAAGAAACAAGTATTTGGTAAATTAATAGGGTTTGGAACTTGTCCTGGAATTGAATATAGTGGTTTATCAGCATCAGATGTGATTAATGGTTTACTAAGTTGCAAGCCAATTGTATATGGATGAAGTGGGTTTTTGAAAATTTCACGAGCTGTTCCTTTTTCAATTACTTTTCCAGCATACATTACGACAACCTCATCAGCCATTTCAGCAATAACGCCAAGGTCATGAGTAATAAACATAATTGCACATCCAGTTTTCTTTTGAATATCTTTTAATAATTCTAAAATTTGAGCTTGAATTGTAACGTCAAGTGCAGTTGTAGGTTCATCCGCAATAATTAATTTTGGATCTCCAGCAAGTGCCATCGCAATCATAACACGTTGTCTCATACCACCTGATAATTCATGTGGATATGAATTATAAACTCTTTCAGGCATTGATATACCAACTTGAGTTAACATATCAATACTATGCTTTTTAACTTCTTCTTTATCACGATCAGGGTAATGTACAAATATTACTTCATCAAGTTGATATCCGATTGTAAATACCGGATTTAAGCTAGTCATTGGTTCTTGGAAAATCATTGTTATATCTTTACCACGAACTTTAAACATTTCTTTTGTAGGCATTTTCGCAATATTATAAGCTATCTTTTTACCATCTTCTGTGTATCCTAGGTCACTTGAATTAAAGCGAATTTCGCCACCTACTACTTGACCTTGAGGGGCTTGAACAAGTTGCATAATAGAAAGTGATGTAACACTCTTACCACAACCTGATTCACCAACAACACCAACAATTTTTCCTTTTGGAATATTAAATGATACCCCATTAACTGACTTTACGGTTCCATTATCTGTAAAGAAATTAGTTTCTAGATTATCAATTTCTATAATATTATTTTCATCTATCATTACTGATTGAAATTCAGATGGTTCTAATTTTTTCTTTTTTTGTGCTTCATAATATTTCATTTGTTTAATATTATGTTTAATAATAGCACGACTTTCTTTTATTGTTAGGTAATTACTATTTTTTGTTTTAGCCATAACTCTTCACCTATTTCTTAGATTTAGGGTCCATTGCATCCCTTAAGCCATCACCTACAAAGTTGAAGCCTAGTACTGCAAGCACAATCAATAAACCGGCTGGAAGCCACATGTTCATATAATAAGATAAGATAACTGGGTCTTTTGATGATGAAATCATTGTTCCCCAAGCAGCATATGGGATTTGTACCCCAAGTCCTAAATAACTTAAAGTTGATTCATATAAAATAACGCTACCAAGTCCAAGTGTCATATTAACAATTAATTGTGGCATAACATTTGGAATTAAATGTTTAAATATTTTTCGCCAAGTTGGAAGTCCCATAACTTCTGTTGCGACAATAAATTCTTGTTCTCTTAATGATAAGATTTGACCACGTACCATTCTAGCAACACCACTCCAACCAAAGATTGTAATGATAATCATTAAGAAATAAATACGATTAGATGGATCTATGTATTCTGATAATGAATCAAGTACAGCTGATGCAATCAATAATATTGGAAGCATCGGGATACAGTTGAATACATCAACAATTCTCATAATAATATTATCTGCTTTTCCACCAAAATATCCGGCAATTCCTCCTAGGATAACTCCAAGGATAGTTTCTAGGATAACTACAATAAATCCAATTGTTAAAGAAATTCTTCCTCCATACATAAGACGTGTAAAGATGTCCATTCCTTTTTCATCAGTTCCAAGTAAATGATCTTTACTTGGGGATGCTTTTAAATTATCTGTTTGTAATTCTAATTGTTGAATTATAGTGATTTCTTCACCAAATTCATCTGTGTATTTATATTCAACATCAATATAAGTTGTTACTTGTGTTCTATCTACTTCTGTTTCACCCCACTCATTATAAATAATAGGTCCTAAAAATGAGAATGCAAATAAGAACACGATGATTATTAATCCTACGATTGATAATCTTGATCTAAAAAATCTTCTTAAAATGAGTTTTATTGGACTCATTTCTTTGTATGTTTCTTCTATTCTTTCTTCATTTGAAGATGCAACTTCTTGAACTTCAACTTTTTCTAATTCTTCCATGTTGCACCTCCTATTTACCAAGTTTAACCCTAGGGTCAACTATTGAATACATTATATCTGAGAATAATGTACCAATTACAGTTAACACCGCAAGGAACATATTATATCCCATTACAAATGGAATATCTCCATCGCTAAGTGCTTTGTATGCTAAACGTCCAATACCATCAATTGCAAATACTTCTTCTGTAATCATCATCCCACCAAATAAAGATGGTAAAATTCCTGCAAGAAGTGTCACAAGAGGAATCATTGTATTTCTAAACGCATGACGATAAATTACTTGTTTTTCAGGTAGACCTTTTGCGCGAGCAGTTCTGATATAATCAGCTCCAAGTACTTCTAATGTATTAGTTCTTGTATATCTCATTAGACCACCTAAAGATAAGATTACTGTACATGCAATAGGAAGTACTAAGTGATGTCCCATATCAAGGAGTTTTGCCATAAAGCCTGCAAATGTTTTAGGATAAGTTGCTGCAGCAGAAACAAGACCTGTCGATGGGAACCAACCAAGTTCTACTGAGAATATTTTAATAATGATTGCAGCAAAAAAGTATGTTGGAAGAGATATACCAATCATTGTAAATACGGTAACGGCATAGTCTCTTTTTGAATATTGATGGGTTGCACTAGTAACACCTAGTGGTATTGCAATAGCAAATTGCAAAATTGTCGCAATTACTGCTATCGCAAATGAAACCCACATATTTTCACCAATTACTTGAGCAACCGGTTTTTCATATTTAAATGAATCTCCTAAATCACCTTTTAACATATTTCCAAGCCAACTAAAATAACCTGATACAAGACCTTTAAATGAACTATCACCAATACCATATTGGTTTTTAAATTCTTGAAGTTGTTCTTGAGTAATTGTACCTTGTTGTAATTGTGATGAGAATTTGATATCCAAATAGTCATTTGGCATCATTCTTACTAATGTATAAATAATTATTGAAACACCAAGAAGAACAAATATTGAAATAAATAATCTTTTAAGAATATATTTAATCATGTTATTTTCTCACTTAAAAGTTGCTACTTTCAAGTTTTCCTTTCTTACTTAGTTGTATTTAATCTTACTGTGTGTATATCTGATAATAAACCAGTATATGGTGATAAATCACTATTTAATGATGATTGATCAATTTTATTAATATTATAAGCGAATAAATCATCTCTTTGATAAGTTGGAAGTTCAACTGCAAGTTGCATAACAATATCGAGTGCTTGAGAATAAATTCTAGCACGGGCATTTTGATCAGTTGTTTCACGTCCAGCTTCAATTAATTCTGATAATTCTTCAACAAGAGCAAGTTCTTCATTATATTTACCACCAGTATTTTGAAGAATTTGTTTATAACCCCAGTTTAGAGTTGAAGTTGCTGTTGAATCTTTATGATAAACTTGATACATATCTGGGTCTATTGTTGAGCTCCATGCTGCAGCCCATACAGCAAGATCTCCTGATGCAAGTTTAGATAAAGCTTGTGGATCAGTTGATACAGTAATATCAAAATTAATTTTATTTAAGAATTCAGATGCTTTATAGAAAGCATTAAATGCAGGGTGATCAGTTTCAGCTCCAGCAATTGTAAATGTATATTGAAGTTTTGTTGAACCATTTGTATAAATTCCATCCCCACCAATAATATAATCAGCACTTTCTACTAAACTAATAATAAATTCTTGTTGTTCTGCTTCTGTGAAATATTCACCAGCTCTTTTACCCTTTTCTTCAACAAAATCAGCATAATCAGGATTTACTACACTTAAATCTTCAGGAATTGCTCCACCAATATAAGGATAGTAAGCTGTTGCACCTGTTGGATAAGCCCAACTTGTTAAAGACATGGATCTATAAATCGCAGATGCAGTATTTCCGTAATAACTTACTGTCATTGATGTATCAATAGAATGCATAATAGCTTGTCTTACTTTCATATCAGGAACAAATCCAGCATTTACACCAATATATCCGTAACCTGAAGTTGAAATAGATGTATTTTCAATACCTTCACTCTTCTTACCATTAAGTTCACTAATAGTATCAGGGTTTGAGTTAGGTTGAACATAGTCAACTTCACCATTATATAATGCATTAAGTAATCCGCTTGATGCAACTACTTGATAGTGTAAATATTTAATTTCGGGAGCCCCTAGTACGTAATGTTCATTTCTCACAAAATATAATACATTATTGCTTAAGAAATCACCTGCACCGATATTTTCAGTAGAATGTTCTGAATTACATGCTACATATGGCCCTGCACCTACTGGAAGTCCAATTTTGTCAGGATTTTTAACTACTTTTTCCATAAATTCTTGACTTGAATATTCAACACCAAAATTTGATACGAAGTCAAATGCGTTAATATGAGCTTCATCAGAATAATAATACATTGGTGCTACCGCAAAAGCAAAGTTCCAAATTGCTTTTGGGTCAACTCCATCAATAGTAATTGATAATACTTCATTTGTATCATTCTTAACACTACCATCTTCATTATAAGTAGGTACTGCGTAAGTTTTACCATTTACTGTAACACTTTCTTTTTGATTAATAAACTTAATACCTTCAATATTTGTATATGTTCTTTCATGTGTTGCATGATATTCTTCTAACGCAACATTTACTAAATAATCATATAATTTAACTGAAGTATTCCAATATAATGCAACCTCACCAAGTGACATAGGAAGTTTATCTTCATAAATTGTATTAATAGCTTCATCTCTTGTCCAGTTTTTGAGTTCTGTTACATTATTTGTTAAAGATGATTCAAGACGAGCTTCATTTTTATTCCAATATAAATAACCTTCATTATATAAGAACATTTCAACATCAGTTGTTAACATATTATAGAAAGTTGCGCCATTTTTATCTTTAAATGTTACGTTTTTATAAGCACCATCACCAGAATTATCATAGTCTGTGTTTAATTCTTCTTTAAATAATTCACAAACTTTTTCAAAATCTTTAATGATGTTTTCAAATCCTTCATCTTCTGAATATTCTTCTAAATATTCTTTAAATTCAGTTAAAGATAAGGTTTCGTTTTCAAACTCCTCATAAACATAATCAGCAGCAGTTAATAAATAATCAATTCTACTGCTTGCTTCAATATAAAATTGTTCCATGAATCTTTCTTGAGATTTTTCATCAGCTTGTTGAGTTCTATACTCTTGTAAGCCAATAATATCAGTAGAATAAATTGTACTAGAACCTGTATAAACTGGATCTAAATATACGTATAAATTAAATAAAACATCTTTTATAGTAAGGGGTGAACCATTTGAAAATTTTACATTATTTTTAAGTACTAAATAATATGTTGTAGTATCATCATTTTCATCATAAATAGTTTGTAAATCTAGTACTACTACCCCTTCATCTTCTCCGTATGTTACATTCCCTTTCGAATCATTACCAAGCATTCCAATTTGTGTCATACCTACAATTTGGCTATCTGGTGCTGATGATGAAAAGAAAGGATTGAATACTTTATCTAATTCTTGAGAAGAAAGTAATAATGGTGTATCTTCATTACTTCCACCACCACATTTTTTACAACTCTTACAGCTTACACAACAAATAGTAGTAAGAATTAAAGTTGCAAGAATAAATAATTTTCTTTTCATTTTTCCTCCTAATTCTACAGTTAATTATTCTTCAGTAATCGTTGCCTTAGAATTTGCATCAACTGTGACATCATCTTGTTTACTGTAGAAGAAATCGTTTAAAACAATTTCATTTTCGCTATTTGGCGTTTTTGTAAATGTTATGCTACCACTTAATGTTACATTTTCAAGTGTTGTATTACTTGCAACAATTGCAAGTGGAGCAATTATTAAATATTTGATTTGACTATAATTTGTATTAACATCAATTATTACATTTTCAAATGTTAAATCCTTAATGGTTGCGTCTTTTAATTCAAAGAATAAAGCAATATATAAATGATCTGATGATCCTTTTAAATCATCTAAAGAACCTTGTAATCCATTTCTTGATGTGTCATAATCAACTTCAAAATTAGTAATCTTATATCCATTTCCAAGAATAATTCCTGAATATGAATCAAAGCACATATCTTTTTCATCAAAATCAATATCATTCATTAAATAAATATTTTCGCCTTTTGATAAGGCAGATGTAAATTGACGATAAGTTTTTACTACTGTAAAGTCACCTTCAATTAAATCTAAATAAATCTTGATTGCAAGGTCACTATCTCCACCTGGATGAGTGAAACTATTATTCCAAGCATTACCTTCTTCATCTAAGTATCCAAGCGATGTAAATCCTTCTACTTCTTTATTATCCATAAATAAATCATAGAATTTTTCGCCTTCTTTTACTTCATAACTATCAAGTAATACATCTTTACCAGATGAATCTTTATAATATAATTCATATGTATATAAACGGTTGATTTCCCATTTAGCATATAATGTTACACCATCAATTGTCATTTTATCATTTGCAAAATCCCATTTATCTGAATACTCTACAGTTCCATCAAGATTTTCTGTTTTTGTTTGATACCATCCTTCAATGTGATAACCATTTTTAACAATTTGGTCTTGTACATCAGTTTCAAGTACGTTTGGATCAACGATTAATGTTGAAACTTTAGTTCCGTCAAATTCATATAAATATGAAACTCTTTCGTTGGTATTTTGGCAAATACCACCTTCTAAATAAAAAACAGCTTTACCAGTACCAACACTACCATATCCATATGTTGTATCAATTTCTACCTTAAATCCTGTTGTAGATGTATAGCTTGCTTTAAAACTTTGAAGTAAATTATCTGTAACTACAATTTCAATAGATAAATTTGTAATACTATTAACACTCTTATTTAAGAATAGCGAACTAACCTTATTATCTAATACGTTTGCAGTCAATTTATAGTCATCTTCATCTACTTCCAAAGTATAACCTTCTTTTAAAAATTCTTCCGATAAAACAAATGTTAAATAATAAGTAGGTACTGTATATGTGTTTTGATATACTTTACCATCTATATCAACATATTTTACATCATCAACTGTTTTATAAGTAGTAATAGTTTCATCATACATTTGGTTACCTGATGTTGATAATTTCTTTTCAACAATAGTAACTTCTGATTTTACTTTTTCACCTCTTTGAATAATAAAATCTGTGTTTTTGTTATATATTTGTAAATCTCCATCAAATATTGTATTTGTTTCATTGTATTTAGCAAGTTTAGCCTCAGACTCATAAATATTTTGAACAAGTTGTTCAAAGTCTGTTAGCTTATTTTTATTATTATTTACTATAATAATAACTATAGTAGAAAGTAAGCATAAAGCTACTAATACTATAGAACTAATTAATATTATTTTTTTCTTCATACTTACCTCCTTCTAAAATAACCATTTCTTTCTAATGATAAATACTAAGATTGTTCCCAGTGTAATAAGTGAAGTTGATGCAATAATTAAGCCAACTTTATTTACCGTTGTTGTAGGTAAGTTACCAACTTCTGTTACTGTATTAACATCATCATTTAAATCTTTAAAGTATTCATCAAAACCTTCTTTAAATTTATCAACGTTTGTTGTGTCGATATATTTTTTGTCATCTCTATTTATTATTTCTAATGCTTCAACGATTTTATAGTAATCTGATAATTTATTAAATTCATAAGTTGAACCAAGTGATTCAATATCACTTATTAAGAATGAATAAACTTTATTAATTCTTGCCATATTTAATTTAGACCATGCGGCTTCAGCATTTTCTAAGTTTTGATATGCTTCATCTAAATAAGCTTGTGTATATCCATATTTTGTTAAATCTTGAGTTAATAAGTTATATGCTGTTCTTGCATCTTCAATAATTTTCTTATCACTTAATGTAACGTTTGTTGGAACCATGCTTACTTTATTTAAATAATCTATTGAACTTGCATCAAGTGCAACATAACTTGATTTTTCTAATTTTTCTAAATCAAAGTATAAACTATAAATTGTGTCATTGTAACTTTCTTCATTAGCATTTTCTGGAATTATAATATTCATTTTCTTAGCAAGCCCAACCATATTTTTGAATTGTCCATAATATAGTGGATAATATCCATTAAATTGGAAGTACTTATTAAGTAATTTATAAATTTCTGTATCTGCTTCATATTCCAAATTTAATGAACTAACTGTTCCTTCAAGTGTTGGAGCAACAGTAGATTTAAATTCAACAGTATTTAGTTTTATACATCCATAGAATGCCATATTACCAATTAATTCAAGTGTATCTGGTAATATTAATTTTTCAATATAAACGTTTGAATCTCCTGCATATGTTTCAATTCTTACTGTATTAAATAATACTTCATAAGTTGTAGCTGGTTTTCCTGTTGGATACGCACTTAATAAATATTTATTATTAGCTGTAACTGTATATAAAACACCTTCATCAAGTTTAATATAATCGTTAACAACACAAGTATCATTACCATCCATATCAGTAAATTTAACTTGATTTAGATTATAATAGAATGCTGTTGGAGCTATATAAGTTAGAGTTTCAGGTAATTTAATTTCTGTTACTGCAATATAACTTAATGCTTGGGCATCGATATATTCCATAACTGGCATATTTATACTTGAAATATTTGTTGCTTGTAAAAATGCACCTGCACCAAGTTTAGTTGCTTTTGGTAAATCAATACTAGTTAAACCATTACAGTTGTTAAATGCTTGCATTCCAACTTCTAAAGTTTCACTTAAGTCAATACTAGTTAATACGAAACAGTTATAGAATGCACCATCTGCAACATATTTAATACCATCAATTTCTACAGTAGTAAGTTTTATATTATCTGAGAATGTAGCTTCATTAATTGTTTCAATAGTACTTGTTGTAACAAAAGAAGTTAAATTCACACAATTTCCAAATGCAAATGAACCAATTTCTTTAACATTTGATCCAAGTTTTACAGTAGATAAATTTTGTAAATTATAGAATGCATAATCGCCAATTTTTTCTAAACTATCGCCAAATTCAATATATGTTAATTGATTAATTGTTGTAATATCAGTAACTGAGAACGCATAATCGCCAATTGTTTTTACATTATCAAATACAATATTTGTTAAATTTAAGCAATCAGCAAAAGCATAATCGCCAATTTGAAGAACGGTTGGTGCCATTATATATTCAAGTGCACTACAGCCCATAAATGCACCGTCACTAATTTGTTCAACATTTGTTAAAGTAATATCTGTTAATTTAGAACATCCACTAAATGTATAAGCACCAATTGTTTTAGCATCTACTATAACTTTTGTAAGTTCAGTGTTTTCACTAAATGCATAATCACCAACGACACTATTAGATGAAATAATAACATCTGTTAATAGTTTATTTCCAAAGAATGCACCTTCCCCTACTACAACATCTGTTAAATTTAATGTTGTGATGGCAGTATCCGCAAATACATATGGTGCAAAATTAGTTAATACATCAATATTTTCAATTGTAGCAAGTTTATTACATCCTTTAAATGCGCTATCTTTAATTGTTAAATCATTATTTGCTAGAGTTAATTTTATTAAGTTTGTACAATTTTCAAATGCACTTTCTCCTATTTCTAATACATCGGTTGTTAATGTTAAAGATGTAATAGAACTAATACTGCTAAATGCACTTTCGCTAATTTTTGTAACTCCTGTTGGAATTATATATTCACCATAATCAAAACCAGGTGCTGCAAGAACAATTGTTTTACCATCTTTTGATAATAATAAATTATCATTTGATTGATATTTTGTATTATTGCTATC
This sequence comes from uncultured Staphylococcaceae bacterium, assembly GCA_964409955.1. GTDB lineage: Bacteria > Bacillota_I > Bacilli_A > ML615J-28 > CAG-313 > CAG-313. Next base: position 30,561 of record CAYPEY010000010.1, on the reverse strand, counting down.
AACACTAAATGTTGTAAGTTTTATACATCCTGCAAATACATTTCCTAAATTACTAGTAATATTTGTATTTTTATTAAATTTAACTGTTGTTAAATTAGAACAATCTTTAAATATATCATTTTCAAATTCAAAATCACTATCTGGAAGCATCACTTCCTTTAGCTCACTACAATTATTAAATGCACTATCATAAATAAATTCACATCCTGCATTATCATTAAATGTAATTTCTTCAAGATTTGAACAATCTTTAAACGCTTGGCGTCCTACATATACTAAAGTATTAGAAATTGTTACATCTTTTAAATTCTTACAATTTTCAAAACAATTTGCAGGAATTCTATCCGCATTATAAGTCAATGTTTCAATACCTGAGTTTTTAAACATACCATTTGAAAAATTTGTAAAGATTCCGTTATCAATCGTTTTTAAATTAGTACAATTTAAGAATTCTTCTCCTGCTGCATTTCTTAATGCTGTAATGTCAACATATTTCAATGCTGTACAATCTCTAAATGCTTGGTATCCTATCGCATATACATTACTTATATCAATATTTTCTAAACTTTCACAATTAGCGAAAGCACGTTCACCAATTAATTCCACTTTGTCTAAGTTAATATTTTTTAATTTTGTGTTATTAGCAAAAGCATATTCTCTGATATATGGGCAAGATTCGCCTTCAGCATCTGTTTTAAATATTACTGTTTCTAGTGCTGTACAATTATAAAAAGCATATTTTTTTACTTCCATAACATCCGACGGAATTGTTACACTTGTAACTGTATTATTCGATGCAGGTGTTTTTGCCGCATCATAATCATCTTCTTCAATTTTGATTTGATAATCTGTTGTATATAAAGAGAAAGCAAAAGCGCCAATATATAAAATGCCTTCATCATCAGGAATTACAACATTACCGCCAAGACCTTTATATGCAACTAGTGTAGTTCCTTCTATTACAAATTCACTCTTAACTGTAACACGAGTAGAAGCCATTAAAGTTGAAGTTTTTCCATCAACTTTAACTTTTAAAGTTATTGTTGCGCTACCTTCTTTAAGCCCCGTTATAATACCCTCTTCATCTACTGTTGCAACTTTCTCATTGGTTGATGACCAAATTAGTTCATAATCTTTTAAGTTCCAAGGTTCAAGTTCAAACCCTAGTTGTACTTGTTCACTAGGATACATTGAAATTGAAGATTTTTCTGTAAAGAAGAATCTTTGACCAACCTCACCAATTTCTGAAATTTCAGGACCATCAATAAAAGCTTTCAATGTATCAAAATATGTGAACTGAATATCTGTTAATTTATTGTCTGTTGTGTCTATTTCAACAGTACGTTTTCTTACCTTTATTTTTAAATCTATTTCATAAGCATAGCCATCTGTATTCATTGTTGTACATGTAATTATCGCGGTACCATCAGAAACAGCTTCTATTTTACCATTTTTTACTTTTATTACATCCTCGTTTGACGATTTCCAATCTAGTGATGCAAAATATTTTGCTTGAACTTCTGAATTAGTATCAAGTGTTGGATCATCGGATGTTAACATCGTAGTTAAATCGAGAGTATCTCCAACATAAATATCTTTATAATATTGATATGTTCGATTTGAAACACTTGAAAAATAACCTTCTTGATATTTTATTTCACTTGAATTAGTACCAGGTAGTGTTACATATGAATATGATTGATTCAATGCATAGTCATCAACTAAGAAACCAAGCCCATTTGTAATTGGGAATCTTTCACCATTACTTTCCATCCAACCATATTGTAACAAGTCAATATAATCTGTTATTTCAATAGTTACTTTACTAATATCGCCTTTTTCTCCATAAATTGGAATTGGATATTCTGATAATGAAACAAGTTCTCCATCGACTATTGTAAAAGGTCTGATTGATTGGGCATAATGATTATCATATACATAAACATCTACATAATATCGATAGTCCTTTAATGATTTATCATATTTAGTGTAATATTCAGCGTCTGTAATAATTGGAGCTTGGAAATCAACATAGAATGAGAATTCAAAAGTATTATTTAAATTATCGCTAAGTCCACCATCATCATAATCAAGTTCTGCTGTCATTGTAAAAGTATATTTAGTATTATTTTCAAGTCCTAGTTCAGCTGCTGTAATATTAATAATATCATACCCCGGAATAATTGAACCACTAAAGTAAGCTTTGTGCTCATCATATTTAATATGCTCATACACAATTTCGCCTGTTGCGGAATTTTTAATAACTGTTGTCATCTTTTTAGCATTTCTAAGTAACCCTGCGTATACAGTGGTAATACCATTTATCGTTTCTAAATTATAGCCTATTGCTGCATGTTCTTCTGATGCAGGAATTTTGTCATACTTTTGTTCATCCATTTCATATACATAAGATCCTAGTGGAATAATATAACTATAATAATATGTTCCAAGTGGAGTTGTTGCATAATAGTCAGCTTTTAATTTATCTTCTTCATCTATTGCGCCATTATAAGCTTCGCTTTCAACTTCATAATAAGTCTTGTCGAACATTGGAGCTTTTGTCCAATCTCCATAAAATGCAAGGAAAGGAATTGATAAATCAATTTCATCTTCATTTAAAGATTCAAGTACTGCAAAACCTTCAACATACATTCCATTAACAAATGATCTTTCAATATATTCTTTCTCATCATCTGATAAAGTTAAAGTATATTTTACTGTAACTGTACCACCTGCTTCAATTGTAATAATATCACCTGTTAATGAACCACTACCTATTACTGTTGCAGTAGTAGAAGGATTTAACATATATGCTTTTTCAGCAACATATTCAGGATCTGCAGTTGATAAACTTTCCGTCATAGTAAGATTAGTTAAAGTATATTTTAATTGTTGATTTGAAATATTATTAATATCAAATACAAGTTCATAAACACCTGTTTCTTCTGGATCATCTTTTAATTCTAATTTTGGTTTAGTTTGTCCGTCTACAGAAAGATAAGCTAAAGTATCTATTGCATATTTTAAATTACCAAGGCCAGATCCTTGTTTTCTTGGTGAATATGGATTACCTTGTTCATCTAAAACAATTGTTGCAGTAGACATTAATAACGAATTTGTCATATTTGTAAGTTCTACTGGAGTAATATCAGGATATCTTTCTTTTAATGCTTGACGAACTAAAATAATAACACCACAAAGGTTTGGACAAGCCATTGATGTACCTGAAATTTCTTCATATCCACCACCTGGAACAGCAGAAAGAATAGATCCTCCATGAGCTGTAATTTCAGGTTTTAATGATAAATCAGAAACAGGGCCCCAACTTGAAAATTCTGACATGAAAGGTCCTGCTAAATAACTTTTATCAAGTATAAGTGTTCCTGTTCCTTTGGAAGCTAAATATTCACCGTCATCCTTAGAAATTGAACAAAGAGGTATTTCTAGGTGGCTTCCTGCATTCATAAATACATCACCAGCAATGTTATTATAAATAATACAACCAATAGCTCCTTCTGCTAAAGCAACTTGTGCTTTTTCTTCAAAACTAGTTTCTCCACGTTTAACAAGAGCTATTTTACCTTCTACATCAATGCTTGAATAATTAATTTTTTTACCAACACCTGGCACTGTTACATATTCAAGTTCAATCGAAGTTTTATCTGTATCAAGTTTTTCAAATAACATATCATAAAAATCATATGCTTCGCCTGCATTATTATTTGCATTATTAAAAAAGAACGTATAGCCATCTTCATAAACCATATATTTGCTTTTAACACCACTAATTGATGCTACAGAAATAGTTGATGCATAACTACCAGGAGATCCTACCGTTGCAGAGTCTGGATTAGATGCTTTATTTGTATTACTATTTTCACCACCATAACCTGAGCTATAGTCATTACTTGCGGCAACAACTAAAGAAATTCCTGAAGCTTCAATTTTGTCATATACTTCATTAATATATTCTTCATCTGATGATCTAGCAAAACCACATGCACTACCAAGTGATAAGTTGATAGCATCTACTCCAAGTAACATTGCATCTTCTAGTGCAGCAAGAATATCTTCTTGAATAGCACCATTATTGATATCTCCAAAAACTTTCATTAATACAAGTTGGGTATTAACCGCAACACCTGTAATTACTTCATCTGATCCACCAATAATACCTGCAACGTGAGTTCCATGATTTGAATCATATGGAGCTACATCTGAATCTTTATCGGCATAGTCATATACAAATGGAATTTTAGAATTCATGTATACGTCTTGTACTTTAATATTTCCATAATATCCATAAGCTTTAGATTCGTATAAAACTTTTTGAACATCTGACATTGATATCATTGGATCATTTGGCATATTTTGAAATACTGTATGATGAATATCAAACCCTGAGTCTAAAATCGCAACTGCAGTATTATTTCCATCATAGTCTACATTACTAGAATCAAAAATACCAGTTTCATATACTTCTACATAATTTGTTACAGCATCATATCCTGTAGTACTTGTTACTTGATATAAAGGTTTAGAATAAACTTCAGAAATAGTTACTTCAATATCATAACCAGCTTGAACCAGTTTCTTATAAGCACCATAAGTTGTATTTGCTGAAAAACCATTAAATAAAGTTGTATAAGAATGATTAATTCCAGTAATATATTCTTCTGCAATAAGTTTGTTTGCAAAAGCTTTTTGTTCTTCTTCCATATTTTTAACATACTTTGAAGCATAACTTGTTTTTGCATACTCACTTAAAGAAGAATATCCTTTTGAATTTTCATCATAATAATCAGTTAACCCTTTAGAATCTAGAGTGATAATTAAATTAATACTATCATCATCTCCTAATACATCTAATTTTTGTAATAAATCTTTATTTAGATATTTCTCATTGTCCGTAATACTAGCAATTAAGTCTGCTTGTTCAACATTTAAACTTATTTTTTCGTTTAATAAATCCGTAACCGCAGCATCTTCTAACGACGAACTACTTGCACAACTAACAAGAGCCATCACAAACAATACTATTACTAGAAATTTTCTTGTTGTTCTCATATTTTATTTACCTCTTTTCTAAAAATTTCTATTTATATTTAGGTTTATATCAAGAAATCATATACCCCCATATTAATATCTTATTATACTATAAAAGGCACTTTTTTGCAAAGGATTGAAACCAATTAGTTAGTTTTTGAACTATTTATATTCTAAAAAGTATACAAATATATAATTGATTAACAATTATTTTAGGAAAAATTCGATTATTAAAAATACACTTAAAATTAAAAAACTGATTGTAGACTACAATCAGTTTTTTATTATTTTTTAGTTTTATATCGAATTATAATAATTACAACAGATATAGCAATTATAATCCCACAAATAATGAATCCTATTTCTCTATGAGTCATTATAAAACACCTCCATTATCTAATTCATATATTTTATTACAAATTGATAAAGTAGATTTTCTGTGCGAAATCATAATTATCGTCATATCTTCTTTATATTTATTCAAAGCATTTAACACTACACTTTCATTTATTGCATCAATATTAGATGTTGCCTCATCTAATAATAATAATTTTGGTTTACGCAAAAATACTCTTGCAAGACCTAATCTTTGTTTTTCACCTGATGACAAATTATCTTTTAAATCTGTTATTTTTGTATCAAAACCATTAGGCAAAGATGTTATATATTTATAAATACTAGCGTTTTTACAAGCCTCGATTACCTCATCTTTTGTTGCATCAGGCTTTGCTATTAATAAATTTTCATAAATTGTTCCTGTAAATAAATAAGTTGTTTGCGAAAATAGATTAACATTTTCATACAAATGTTGTATAGAAATATCCTTTATGTTAACTCCATTATATAAAATTTCGCCCTCATCACAATCATAAAAACGCATTAACAATTTTAATAATGTTGATTTTCCACAACCAGAAGGTCCAAGAATTCCTATAATTTCATTTTTGTTTATTTCCATGTTTATATTATTTAAGATTTTTTTATCATCATATTTAAAAGACATATTTTTAATTTCAAGTTTATTAAACGTAAATTCTTTGCTATTAATTGCATCTAATACTTGTGGTTTTTCTTCTAATAAATCTAATACTCTGTTTCCAGATGCAAATGTCATCGCTAGATTACCGGGCAATGAAGCAAGTGCTATAACACTTCCAAACGAAGATGTAAGCACTACATATGCTAAAATAATTTTTGGAGAAGATATTTGATTTTTAAGCATTAAATAACCACCAACTAATATGATTATTATATTCATTATAACAATTATCGTATTAGTAATATTTTTAAATAAAGTAGATTTCTTATCCAATCCATCATTTGCTTTAATTAATTTTTTAGACATATTTGAAACCATATTCATACGAATGGTTTGATTATTAGTAGCTAATACTTCATATTCCCCATAAATAGAATCTAAATAATATTCTTCAAATTTTCCTAAATTAATGCGATAATCCTTCCCGAACTTATTATTAGTTTTATAGTAAATTACAGGTATTATACCACCAACAAATAAATATCCAATAACCGCTACTAGCGAATTATGCCAACCTGTCATTATTCCCATAAATATAACTACAATTGTAGATGTTAACAATGCCATTAAAAAAGGAGAAACAGTATGAGCATAAAAAACTTCTAAAGTTTCAATGTCAGATTGTAAAATTGAAATAATCTCGCCTTTATTCTTACTATCTAATTTTGCAGGAGATAACTCTCTAAGTTTATCAAAAATTTTTCCGCGAATTATAGCTAATAATTTAAACGCTATAAAATGATTAAAATATTGTTCAAAATAGCGTGTGATACCTCTTAAAAAGCCACTAACTACAATAATTATAAATATTGATGTATAACTTAATTGAATATCTATACCCATAAATTTAATAATTGCAAGTCCTGCAAAAACTGTAATAATCATAGCAAACAAGAAACCTATTGTACCAAGTATTGCTGCTAACAAAATTATTCCAATAAATGATCCAATCAGTTTCAATAATTCCACTATAATTTTAAAAACACTTCTTTTTTTCATATTATTGCCCCTTTTCTAGGCTGTTTTGGAAATCATATAATTTTTTAAATTCACTTTCAATTTTCAGTAAATTATTAAAACTGCCTTCTTCAATTATTTTACCATTTTTTAAATAAAAAACATTATCAGAGTTAGCAACACTCTTTAGTCTATGTGATATAAATAATACTATTTTATCTTTTGCAATTTCATGTATTTTTTCCAAGATAATTTCTTCACTTTCAACATCAATATTTGATGTAGCTTCATCAAAAATATAGAAATCATATTTATTAGATAAATAAAAAGCTAAAACCAATCTTTGTTTTTCTCCTCCTGAAATATTAGTACTTTGATCATTGATTTTTAAATCCAATGAAAAATGTTCTAATCTAACTTCTTTTAACAATTGCACCATTTCCTCATCTTTTAAATTTTTATTATAAAATTTAAAATTTTCTCTAATCGTTTGATGAAATAAATATGAATTGTTGCTAATATAGCATGCCTTTTTATAAAATGAGTTAGAAGAAATATTATCAATGTTTATAGAATTAACTAGTATTCTCCCCTTAAATACTTTTTCAATTTTGGAACATAATTTTGCAATAGTACTTTTACCGCTTCCAGATATACCAACTATACTATTAAACCCTTTACTTAGTTGAACTGATACATTATCTAATATCAAATTATCATCATATTTAAATGCAATATTTTCTATTTTAATAGAATCAATATTATCAATGCTAACACTTCCATCTTTATAATCTTTTACTTTTAATAGCCTCATTACTTTTTTTCCAGCTGTAGCACCATTCATCGCAACATGAAATGCACTACCTAAGGCCCTCATTGGTAAGAAAAATTCTGCTCCTATTAAAATCATAAATAACGTAATATAAACATCTAAACCATTTTGCATTGATAATAATGATAAAACTATACCTATTCCAGCTCCTCCAAAAGCAACCAAATCCATTATAGTTATAGAAGCAAGTTGCATGGTTAACACTTTCATCGTAATTTTTCTAAATTTTTCCGACTCCTTTGCCATTTGTTTGCTTCTTTCTTCATCATAAGTAAATATTTTTAATTCCTTCATTCCTAAAGTATTATCTAAAAACGAATCTCCAAGTGATATATAAATGTCCCAATATTTATTAAATATTTTTTTAGCCCATTTAGATACCATAACAATAGACATTGGGATTAGCGGAACACATACTAAATACACAATTGCAACAGGTATATCAATAAACATAAACATTATAAATAACAACAATGGTGCAATCATTGCGTAAAAAAATGACGGCAAATAATTAGCATAATACAATCTTAATTGTTCAATACCTTCTGTTGATAATTGTGCCATTTCTTGAATGGTAAATGGTGTTTTACCATGAATATCTAAAAACTTTTTATATGTATCTTCTCTTAATTTAAAAACTACATAATTTGCTAGTTTATTTGAAAACATTGATGAAATCTTTACAATAAACATTTTTAAAATGGCAATAATTAAAACTATTAACAATTGCACTAACCCATTTTCAAATTTATTCTCGATAAAATTTTTAATACCAAAAATACTTGTTAACGTTAATAAGACACTGAGCATTAACCCTAATATATTGCTAAAAACAATATATACAATATATCTTCTTTTTCCTTTAATATATTTCAACAATTCCTTATCTAGCATCTGTTTCTCCATCTCTTAATTTATCATATTCTTCCTTTGTTACAGGTTTTACGCAAATAACAAAATACAAATACTTGAAAAAAATTAAACACGTAAATACTATAGTCATTGCTAATTTATTAATAAAATACATAGATGTAAGTAACATTGCAGAAACACATAATAATAAAATTAACTCCCCTTTAATAGTCATTACTTTATGTTTAGCAAAATTTTCTAAATGTTTCTTGTAAATTTTAGAATTTAAAAACCATTCGTTAAATTTTTTTGAAGATCTTACAAAACAAAAACTTGTAAGCAATAAGAATGGTGCTGTTGGAATTATAGGTAAAAATATACCTACACATCCAAGTCCAAGAGAAAGTAAACCTAACAACAATAATAATACCCTTAATAATTTATTTTTTACCATTTTTCTTCTCCTTTTTCGATTCTATTAGATGTCTTATTGCAAGGATCGGATGATATAAAATCATTCTGGGACCAGAAAACCTCATAACATTTCTAATTTTTTCTTGCATATCTTTTTTATAACAATGAATTTTACAATTTGAACAAAACGTTTTATTTTCGCCAAAAGGACATTTTGATAATCGTAATTTTACATATTCTTTTAATTCTTTACATTCAAGGCAAACATCATTTTTCTTAACATGATGTTTTTTCTTGCAATAAATATCAATCATTAAAAAACTTACTTTTTGTTCTTTTTCTATTTTCATATTTCACCTTTTTTGTAAGCCATCGCTAACAACCATATGAATTTTACCAAATTTCTTGCAAAAAGTCAATTATTTAATATATTTACTTAAAAAAGAAGCAAACAATTGTTTGCTTCTTAATAAATTATTCAGATTTCTTTTCTTCTTCTTTTTTAGGCTCTTCTTTAGGTTTTGCCATAAACTTTTTCATTCCTTCAATCTTTTCATTTAATTCTTTAGGGAATTCTTTAGATACCGGGAACACTTTTGAGTTAATTACATTATCAGAAAATTTAGCCATAAATTCAACAGTTTTAATGAATTTTTCAGGATCTAAATGATCGATTACATCTTTTCTTGAATGAATTTCCGCACCACCATGAGGGGCAAGTCTAGCAAATGTTACTGCTGGAACACCATTAATTGCGAAAGATGATGAATCAGATGAATACATATCTACTCTTGTTTTAATAGGGAAACCTTCAATTTTTCCTAAGAAATCAATATATTTTGAAACTGCTTCTTCACAAGAACACACAGCAATTTCGTAACCAAGAAGAGTTCCTGTCATATCAACATTAATATTAAATAATACATTTTCAAGTTCATCTTTATGTTTTTCACAATAAGCTTTAGAACCAACTAAACCAATTTCTTCACTACCACACCAAATAAATTTAAGTGTTCTTTTTGGTTTATTAGCATTATAATAATGCATTAATTCCATTATAGTAATACTTCCTGTACCATTATCCCATGCGCCTGTAGAATAAATTACAGAGTCATAATGAGCTGTAAAAGTAATTACTTCCTCAGGTTTTTCAGTACCAGGGATAGTTGCGATAACATTATGACTTGTTCCTTTATTATCCATATCTTGAATTAAAGTCATTTTAACAAGTTCAGGATTCATTCTAAGTAATTTTTGTGCATCAGTAATATGAATTACAACACCAGGAAGTTTTGTTTCATCACCTGGTTTTTTACGAGCAGTTCTTGTTCTAATTTCTGATACCATTTCCTCGGGATCAAATAATGAACCATGAACTTGAACATATCCAAGTGCTCCTGCTTTTGTTAATTTTTCCATTGTATCAGGTGCTCCACCTGTAAGTAACACGATTTTACCTTTAACATCTAGTAAATTAGCATCCATTCCATTTTCTACATAACAAAGTGGTGCTTCAATTCCTTCAGCTGGTGTTACCCCACTTTTTCCTACACCAATGCAAGTAAATTCTACTTCTACTGGAGTTGTAACTTTAAATGAAACTTCTTGAATCACTGGAGCGTCAATTTCAAAATCTTCAATGACTACATCTACTCCTGCTTTTTTACATTCTTCTTCAATCATGTGGGCACATTTTAATTCTTCTTCTGTCCCCGCAATTCTTTCAAAACTAATTTTCTTTAGCACTTCAAATGCTCTATCTTTACATAAACTCATTGTATTCGACCTCCTTATTATATATATTTATTATTTAACTATTAAAAAATAATAAAAGTCCGTTTTCGGATATAATTATTATACCCCCTATCACGGACTTTTGCAATCAATTAAGTAATTTATTTGTCCAAGAATTCTTCTATTACAGTAAATATTTTTTTATCTTGTTGATATGTAAAATCATCACAATTTACATTTAAAATTTTACCAAAATACTCAGCATTTCTTAGTTCATTTAATGTCGGAATGAAGTCTTCAATATTCTCAAAGTTTTGCGATTTATGGACATAATGACGATTCTCATTAAGTCTTTTTAAAAACCTGCTATGAAGAATTTCATCCTTTGCGTCAAAGACAATTGATAATACATCATAATTTAACCTTCCACATTTTTCCTTTAATACTTTAAGTTCATATTCCTTAAAATTACTTTCAAGAACTAGTACACCTTCATTACATTCTAATAAATAATTCATAAGATCAAACGAAACTACTGATAATTTTTTGTTCTCTTTTCTTGTTTCAACAAAAAAATTATCACCTAATATTTCTTTTAGTCTATCTTTATTGACTACTGTTAAATTATATTTTTCTTTTAATATTTGAGAATACGTTGACTTACCACTTGCAAGCACTCCGCCAATTAATATCAGTTTTTTCATACTATCACCACTTTTATTTAACAACTTCTACATAAAATTCTTCTAATTCACTAAATGCATTAATATTTTTTCAATAAAATTAAATTCTTGTAATTTGCCGTATTCTATGTAAATACAATCCCAATCAAAAATACTAGGTTTATTTTTTCAGCTACATAAACATCTGCTTGTATTCGATATTTTTACTTCTTTTTAACGAAGAGATCTTTAATAGTTGAGATATTATGTTCTTTTAAAACTTTAGTAAAAATATAACCCTTTATATGTAATTTCAATTTTTAAAAAAATAAAAATGTTTTTTACTAACATTATAGCATATTGTTAGCAAAAAAGGAACGTTAACACAAATTTTTTTAAAATATTTAAGCTAATAGTATAAGTTTTTTATTAGACGTACTGAGGCTAGACTAATTATAATCTTAATACTATTTCTATTAATCTTGCGACTACAGCCATCAATTACTATAAATGTTGAATATTTATATTTATATTTATATTTATATTTATGCACAAAATTGCTAATTTTATACTATTATCTTCTTTTTTAGGTGCGTAAGTAGTAGCCAACACATGTGTGTACACTATGCGATTGTAAGTTTTGTAGTATCTATACACTATGGAGTTGACAATTAGTTATTAAAAAAGGATATATATTTATTTATTCAAAATATTTATACTATATTCAAGTATTTTTTCTTTTCTTTCTTTAATGATTGTCTTATAAAATGTTTTTTCTAATTCTGTTATACACTCAATATCATCAATTAAATTATTAATTTTAATTAAATCAATTTTTGGATAAGTTCTAAATAAAGCCTTAGTGCATTCATTATCATAGTTTGAAGAAATAAACTCGAAATAATTAATTCTCTTACCAGCATTAAATATAGCTGATGTTGGAAATTCATACACTCTAACTTTTAATTCATTTTCATCAGTTAATACTTTTTCCATAATTTTATTATCTGCTTGAGGATATAGACTACTACCACAGTCATACACTGGAGCAATAGTTACTTCATCCGTTAAAGTGTTATATAAAAAACCCCAATTACCATTATGCCTATCCATATTTCCAATTAATGCATCAACTATAAACATATCCCAAAATCTATTTTTTAATTCAACTTGATCAATAACTTTTTGTGAATCAATTGTCTCTAATATAGTTTTAAGTTCTGTTCCATAACCATTTTCATCAGAATCAATCATTGTATTCTTAAGTGATGCAAAATCTTGAATTATGGTTCCGGGCTTTGTAAAATCTTTACAAGCCACTACAATTTTAGTTTTATCTTTCACTTTATACTCGCCTAGTATGGTTTCTTGAACTGGTATTCCTATTATCTTATATATGTTTGAACCGATATATTCAGAAATTGTGCTATTACTATAACTCATATTTTTATTCTTTTTAGCAACAGGAGCAAACTTCAACATATATTGTTCATCATTATATATTATTGATAATTTATTTCCGCTAGCACCATTGAAAGTTTTATTTTTACGAATCATATTTGTGAAATCAATCATCATTATCTACCCCCAAATATTTTTTTCTTAAAAACCATGCTTGATTAGAAGAGATATAACCTCCTACTTCTGCAACGTTAATATCACTTTCTAATGTACAATAATAAATATCATAAAGAGATGTTTTAATATTTCTATTAAGCATGTTAATGGAATCTTTTAAAAAATCTGGAATATTAAATTCTAAATAATCTTTATTTACACTTTCTAAAGACATAATATATTCCATTGATACTCCTAATGTATCAGCAATCTTTTTTATTGTTATAGCTTGAGATTTATAAATACTAGTTTTTCCACTACATAAATCTAATAATGTAGTTTTAGGAATTCTGCTTTCTTTTGAAAATCTATATATTGTATAATTACTATTTTCAATTAATTCTTGTAAATTCATATTTATCACCACTATTATTATATCGGAATTCCGACCTATTGTCAAGTATATTATAACCAATTATATTCAATTTATAAAAAAAGAATAATATAGCAATTATATTATTCTTCAGTTTGTTGACAAAGTCCCTTTTTTAGATAAATCTAAATTAGGGATTTTTTTCTTTCCCATTTAGTAATCATTTAAATGGGTTTTGCATTAGTTATATCCCAATTAAATATTTTTTTAAGCTGAAATCATAAATTTAGTCCCACTATAATTTTCATTTTAAAAAAGACCGTGACAAACATAGTTTGTCAACGGTCTGAAGAATAATATAGCAATTATATTATTCTTTCAATATTTTTATTAGAAATAACTTTTAGTAGTGTAGAGGTCAATGCTCAAAACTATATTAGTTCTATCTCTCCATTCTCTATATCGGTATCCATTTGTACATACCACATAAGCTAAATACCTATATTTATACACAAGTTTAGCTATTTTTATATTATTTTCGTCTAAATTTGGAATATCAACTCCGTAGCCAACACCTGCCTAACTGCTACGATATCTATCTTTTTATAAGGTGTATTGGACTATAAGTCTTCCTTATAATCCCATATTTTTTTATACGTATCAATTAGTGTAACAATATATTTGTTATTCATAACTGAATCACTCATTTTGATTTCATATTTATGTCTTTGAATAGGTAAACATTTATCTAAACCATCTAGAATACTAGATATTAAAGGCATAAATAATGGTGTTTCTTCATTAGAACCATAGATACCAATAATATGTAGTTTCTTAACAAACAGTGAATAATTGTCAACATTGTTATTAAAATAATCTTGCATCCTTTCCATTATCGTAAAATAAAGTGAAGAAGGATTTCCGCAATACATAGGAACAACAAAAACTATTTTATTATATTTAATGCTCGTATCTAGTAAATTATAGATATCATCATGACGATATTTACATTTACTCTTAGTCATACATTCATAATTACATTTACAACATGAATTAATAAACAAATCTTTAAAACTAATATATGTATCGTGTTCTTCCATCATATATTTTATTATATTTTCAGAATTTCCACTTGATCTTGCACTAAAGGAAATATATAAATTAGAATTAGTAGTTTTAGGCAATGGAATATTATTAGGATTGTTTTCAAAAATTTGGTCTAATGTTAAATTATATTTATCAATTAACAATATTAACTTATCATAACTTATTTCATTAATACCTTTTTCTATTTTATTAATAGTTGATTTAGAAGTATAGCCGAGTTCTTTAGCAAAAGCTTCTTGGCTTAATCCTTCGTTTATTCTTATTTCTTTTATTTTATCTCCTAATTTACTCATTGTTTGTAATTTTTAACACTTTCTCATTATTTTTATTGAATAATTCTTTTTCTTTATTTGCTTCATTATTTAATATAATTAATCTTGTTTGTTGAGGTATATTTTCTTCTATAAGTTTTGAATTATAAAATTCTAAATTAGAAAGTATTGCAAGTTCTATAGTATTCGCATAATCTCGAATATTTCCTTCTTTGTTTAAATTTAACTCTTTCCATTTTTTAGCAGTTATACCAAATAAAGCTACATTTAGTATATCTGCCTCACTGGCATAAATTTCATTTTTTTGTTCTTTTGTTAAATTTACTGTTATTAAATATTTACTTACAGCTTCAGTATTTATTAAATAGTTTAACTTAACGATTAATCGCTGTCCTTGCCATTCTAATTTATCATTTTCCAATGACTTTAATCTTTGAAACTCTTTAATTATGTATAACTTAATTTCAGGAGAAATCCATGAAGCAAATTCTAAGGCTATATCTCTATGAGCATATGTTCCTCCGCCATATTTTCCTGCTTTTGACTTAATACCAATGGCGTTTGTAGATTTTATCCATTTTGATGGTGTCATAACAAAGGAATTACGTCCATATTCTTTTTTAAAGGTGTCGAATTCGACGCGGTTAAAATTTGGATTGTTTAGCGTTTCCCATAAACCAATATAATCTATAGTATCTTTTAATCTCATCCAGTTTTGAATAGGATATCTTGGATCATCATTATTTAAAAATTTTGCTATATCTGTTAAACAAACATAATCATCATCACTAAAACCTGTAATAGTAATTTCTTTATCTTTAACAATTATTTTACTCATAATTTATACCTCCTATCATCAATATATACCACAAAGTTGATTATTAATCAACCTAACTAGTTAAAAAAATAAGCCATCATAGATGACTTATAGACACATTCTAATGTGTGTAGTAGGTTATTTTAAGTAGGCTATTTGCGTATTATTTCTTATTCTGATATAATATTATAAAGGAAGTGTTTTATATGGCTATAGTTACTGAAATACCAAAAGTTGAAAAGGAAAAATACTGTGTTGGAATATATGCTCGTGTTAGTTCTACTAAAGTTGAACAGCTTAGGTCTATGTCTAATCAAGTAAATGGTTTAATTCAAGTGATTAATAATAATCCAAAGTGGGTTCTTACTGATGTCTTTATGGATTATAAATCTGGCATGACTACTAAACGTGAAGAATTCAATAGAATGCTTGATATGTGCAAAGCAAAACAACTTGATATCATCATTACTAAAAGTGTTAGTAGGTTTGGAAGAAACACAATTGATGTTCTTACAACACTTCAAACATTAGTTGATCTAGGTATTCGTATTTATTTTGAAGCCGAACAAATGTGTCTGATGATCCATCAACTAGAGTCTATATAACTGTTGCAACCGCTGTTGCTGAAGGACAAGTTAAAGAAAGACACGAAAATATAACTTGGGCAATACGTGAACAAATCAGAAATGGACATCACCACTTTACACTAAGCCTTGTTATGGTTATAATAAAGATGATAAAGGTGAACTGATTATTAATCACGAAGAAGCTAATGTTGTAAAAATGATCTTTGACAAGTATTTAGAAGGATACAGCATTATTGGTATTATTGACTATTTATATAATCTGAAAATTCCATCTCCTACAGGTCTTCCACAATGGTCAAAACGAACTATTGAGAAAATGCTTAAGAATGAAAAATATGCAGGTAATGTAATTCTTCTTAAAACTATTAATGAAATTAACAATAAAGGATTCATAGAAAATATTCCGAACCTTTATAATCCACAATATCAAGTTGTAAATAATCATCCAGCAATTATTAGTGAAGAACAATTTGAACAAGTAATACAAGAAATTAAGCGTCGTTCTAATGTTTCATGCGATGAGTATGGTAAGGCGCATAGGAAAGAAAGTAAATATTCTAGTAAAGTAAAAGACCATTAAGGCTAATGTTAGCTTTAGTGGTCTTTTTAAAATAATTAACATGGATGTTCAATATAATTAGGTTCCACACTTCTAATAAATGGTAACTTTTCTAACTCTTTTATTAATTCAATTATTTCTTCTTTTGTTTCAACATCAACATATAAAAATACAATTTGATGAAAATTATCTAATTTATCTTCATTACCTGGTTCATAGAAATGACTTGGGGGAGTTGTACTAATATATATAACTTCAGTTATTTTATCTATTACAAAATGTCTCTTTGACAATTCAATATATGTAGTCGTGTGTTTTAATGTTAAAAGAATAACATCACAATTAAACTCATCATCAACACTACCTTTATATAGTATTTGTCCATCTGATAATCTAAAATTTTCATTTAACCAATTTATATCGAATTCACCACATTCACATAGACCATCAATATAATTGTGTGTATGTTCTATTTCTTCAAATCTAACAGCTATGACTCCAACATAATCTTCTTCACTTGTAACTATTGCGTTATAAGAATTAGTATTATTATCTTCAACTATTTCTCCATTAAATACCCACTCTTTAACTTGATATCCTGTATTCGGTGTTGCATTAAATATTATCTCTCTACTGCCTTTTTCTCCACCATTTAATTCAACAAAATATGATTCTTCAGTACAGTCTAACTCACACATATCTTCGACTTCTTTACACAGTTTAACATCCGGATTAAATGAAGATGATGTTTCAATATTTATAGTACCATTTCCTCCATCTACACAATAATGAAATTGATATCCATATGTTGAATGCTCACACCCAACTAAACATAATCCAAATACTAATAAAAACATACTAACTAACATTTTTTTCATATAAATTTACCTCCTATAAATATAACAATTTAAAACCATAAAAGGTGACAAAATACTCCTCAATTATTCCTTATCTCCAACCTGATTCTTTTTTAATTTGCTGTTCTAACTCTTGCTGTTCTTGCTTTTTTAACTCTTGTGAATCTGTCTTCGTAGTAAATTTTACAACAATATCCCATACCCTTGGTAATAGAAATACTAAAACTGATCCCGTCACAATTTTAAACCACATTTTACTAATAAAAATCAAAACTATACTTATAAAAACAAATGGTATAGTTGCATAACTTGCAGCCTTGTGAACTTTATGCCATATTTCTTTTTAATCCCCATGATCCTATTTTTACATATTGAAAACTAATCACAATTATTAAGTATAGTATCATCAAAAATATATTAAGAACTGTTCCTAAATCAATAACAAATTTAAACATTATTTATTTCTCCTTAAATTGCCATTCCTGTCAAACTTTATAAAATGAACTATAAACATAAATGGTAATGGTAAAATCACTGTAATAATAATCATTAAACAAGTTTCAAATGATGTTAATTTAATTTTATCAAACCATACCATAATTGATATAATACTATAAATAATACCTTCTACTAACAAACATATACAATTTACAATAGTTGCTGTTCTTACTGTATTTTCATTTTTATTAAGCGTTTTGAATTCAAAAGGTTTTGATATCCATCTTGATTTATTAACCTTTTCAGGATATACAATACCTATGACTCCAATAAATATCATTATTAGTGGCAAAATCGTATATGCTATAATTTTTCTTAAAACCATTTTCTTATTCCTCAATAAACATTACAATATCTTCAATTACAATACTAGGTACTTCTTTATAAACTTGATAAGCTGTTGTAATCGTTTCTCCTGTACCATCAACAAACATATGATTAAGTGTCTCATATAACTTAAATTCTGCTTTAGTATCTTTTAGTAAGTTTCTATAATTATCTAATTCATTTGCTTTTACTTGTAAATCTAATCCACCTTGAAGTACTAACATTTTTTTGCTATTACCACAAGATAATACTTCTTCAGCTAAATTGATGTTATTATAACTAACCCAATATGTTTCATATGCTCCCATGAAGAAATAACCAATCTCTGATGGAACAACTTCTTTAATGTTTCTAAAATATTCATCATATGGATCATATACGTTATAATAAGGACTATTTTGTTCTTTTAGCTGATTCATTGCTACATCAATAATATGTTCAGTTGTACCAGCAAGGATTAGTACACCTTTCACATCAGTTTGATTAGCAATAACAGGTGCAAGTTGACCTCCAAAAGAATGACCTATAATATAAATATCACTAATTTTATCGTTTTGTTTTAATAGGTTAATTGCTGATATTGCATCATCTATGACTTCTTCTTGAACTGTAAAATCTAATTTTGTTGCTAACTGTTCTGCATAAGCGTATGTTCTTTTATCATATCTAATACTTGCAATACCTTTTTCTGCAAGTTTGATTGCTAATTCTTCAAATAACTTTAATGCTCCAATAGATTCATTCATACCGTTAGCACCACTACCATGAACAAAAATTACTCCAGGCACTTTATCTTTTGATTCAGGCATTGTTATTTTACCAGGCAACTTATATTCACCTGTTTCAACAATAATATCATTTTCTACATATTCATAAATAGTTGGTTTTTTGTCACAAGACGTTAATACAATTGATGTCACAAATATAAAAAATATTAATAATATACTACTAACTTTTTTCATTGATATAATCCTCCAATTACATTATACATCTTTACGCAACGTCAATGTCAAGAGTTATGTTTAGTAAACTCTACTACCCATATACCAATCACAATATCATCAGTATTAAATACTATCTTTAATGTCATCTTTTCATTTTTTGTGTTCACAACAACAAATACTGAACCATTAAACAAACTATATTCTGAATTAATTCTATAATCAATTAATGTTTTATCTAATTTTATTGTATTTAAGATAAAATCTTGAAAGCCAATAAGTTCAATTTTCTCATGGCAATATTCTTTAAATGGTAAAATATCTTTATTTCTTATCATTTCAAAAAAAGTATTAATAACTTGATGTTGTTTATTAGTACGTTCATTAATATGGTATTCTTTACCATCTTTATAGTCATCAAATAATTCATTAATAACGAATTCTTCTAAATTATCATCAGTAGTATTTGTAATTAAAGTTTTTAGTTCATTAAATAAAACGAAATAATTAGTCGTTTCCTTTATTTGTTTTAAGTATTTAACCTTTTCTTCATTAATAATATTTAATATATTTTCTTGATTAAACTCAAACATTAATTTTTTGATTTTATCTAATGGGAAATTTAGTTTTCTAAATACAACAATAACTTTGATCTTTTTAATTTCTTCATCATTATAATAACGAACATTAGACTTTTTAATACTCTTCAAATTAAACAATTCTTCATAGTATCTAATCGTTCTTGATGATATATTAAATTCTTTCGATAGTTCTTTAATTGATTTCATAGTATATACCTCATCAATATTATACAACAAAATTAATCATATTTCAACCATTATCTCTTATAGGTTCGAGTCCCGTTAAAACTGTATGTTCGACACCCGTAAGTTAATGGTTCGAGTCCGTGGCTAGTCTCCTATAATCATTAAATCTAAATGTTTCATAAATGTATAAAAAAATAAGATATTCTCACCATATTAGTCTAAAATACCCTATATAAATAAAAAATAGATCCTCTTTTCAGAAGACCTATAGATTTCAGAAAATGTGTCATTACTACGAAATGTTTCATTTTAAACTTTTTACACTACTAAATGTTTCATATTTGAGTTTTACGCTACAAAATGTTTCACGATGCAACTTTTAGTAGTAAAATAAACCACTAACACTACAAAATGTTTAGAAAAAAGTGAATTGCATTACACAACTCACCTTAATCCCATCTTGATATTTTATGTTTATTATTTACTTTTTTTGCATTATACGAAATATATGATTTTGTTCTACATTTAAGTATAAACTTTCTTCCATTTTCATGTCTTGTATAAACTAATTCATACTTTCCAATAATTTTTGATAAGTATCTATTAAATATATCTGCTGTTTCTTTATTTTTACCAATAATAGCAGAACAAGCAAATGAATATTTATAATTATATTTACTTATTAATCCCCTTTTAATGACAATGTATCTAGGATTATCAATAGGACTTAAAAATTCAGCCATTGCCTTATTAAAAATGTTTTGTTCGTGAATAGTTGCATTCACCAACGATACATTTATAAACATTCCATTAGAATCACTCTTTACTTTTAAACTACAAGCAGATTCAATAACATCTATGTCTTTTAATGTTTTTAAAATACATTTAGCAAAACTCTTTATTTGACTAGTTGGATTTGCATTAGCTATTAATTTTTTTGTTACAAATGTGATTAAAAAAGAGAAAATAATTGTTGATACAATCATTATCAATAAAGCTATCAAGCCCAAATCAGACTGAACAGTAAGTCTAGATAATGTTTGAGCACATACACTAACTAATGTACTTTGAAAACTTAGAATTAATAATATTTTTCCAATGTTAATAAAAGTAAATGCAGGAATTTTTCTATCTCTAGGAACTTCTGATTCTATTCCCATTTTTGCTGATTCAGCCAAAGCATTATCCCATTTATCTTTTACTAAATCTCTATTTTTTGAAAGCCTTAATGTTTCTTCATTTATCTTATTAATTCCTTTTTTATCAAAAGGTGGTTTTATTACTGAAACTCTATCTATGCCGCTTTCTACAGTATCAAAATCATAACTAGGTCCAACAAAACAATCAAATCTTCTAACCAAGGTTTCATAATCTACAGATTGAATAACATTTTTTGGATCAGATAAGAAAAGACCGATTTTTATAATTTTATTATTTTCAAAAATGTATTCAGGTTCAACAGTAACCAAATGCCAAATATTTGATACTTTATTAGGAACTTCTTTATTAATTCTAATTGCTCTTCCTCGCATTTGGTTTGAAAGCATAAAACTACCAACGAAGCTTGCAAGAATTAAAGAATTAATACATGGAGAATCCCATCCCTCTCCTAGTAATGATTTAGTTCCGATCAATATATTAAACAACCCTTTTTCAAAAAGATTAGATACAATTCTTACTTTATCTTTATTTGTACCTTTAAAACTCACTACAGAATATTCAGTGTTTTCAAGTACTTTTGAAGAAAAATCATATTTATTTTTTATTTCTTCAATTACTATATTTGGTAATATTACCAAACTTCCTGATAGAATAGCAACTTTAATATTATCTTTTCTTCTTAAAACTTCAAATATACTCACTACACTTACATTATCTATTGAATCATTAGTTCCAACTTTTGTTAATGATTCTTTTTTTATATAATCTGTTAAAATAAGCATTCTTAAATCTTCTTTTAAAGAAGCATATTCACTATCAACTATTTTTGAAATACTTTCCATTTTACCAAGAGAACTAATTAATTTTCTTTTTAGTTTTTCATCTAAATCTAAATATACTTGGTTCTTATCATATAACGAATTTTCTTTCAATAATTTTAGTAATTTAGTTTTTTCTTCTTTGTTAAGTAAATTAGAATCAATTAAAAATTGTACTGCAACTTCTGCATAATGTAAACTTATATTAGGTAAGTAATTTACGTCAGTTAAAATTTTTACTAACTTATTATTAATCGGATATTCATAATATTTAAATAATATTAATAATGCAATGTACTCTTTTACATTTGTATAAATATCCATTAACATATTTTTATAATTAATATTTAGGAATTCATTTACCTTAATAATAAAATCAAGTTTACCAATCTCATCAATAACAAAAAAAGATTTTTCTTTATATTCTTTAAAACTTTTTATTTCTTCTTCAGTAGGATAATTAAATAATACATAGTCCTGATGAGGACAAAGTGTTCCTTGTTTTACAAGTTCAGGCACAAATATTTCTTCATCGATTTCACCACAAACGCTAATATATCTTTGCCATTCAGTAGTTTTTGCATCATATGGAGGAGTAGCAGTTAAAGAAATAATAGTAATGTCTTTATCCAATGCTTTAATAAATTTTTCTAAAGCTTTTTGCCATTCATTTTGTAAATGATGTGCTTCATCTAAACATATTGTTTTAATTCCATTTTCTTTTATTAACTTAAATAAGTCTATATTTGAATAGTCAACTTCTTCATCTTCACTTGATGAACTTATTTTATTCATAGCAGAATACAATGCCTGATATGTAATTGAATTGATAAGTACAATTTTATTTAAATCATAATTAACATATTCATTAATTTTATAATCTACTGGTAAAAAAGATTCCTTAAATCTTTCACCCCATTGTTCTCTTATAGTAGTAGTTGGAGATAAAATAATACAAGGATTCCCTAGTCTTCTAATTAACTCTAAACCTAATATTGTTTTACCACTTCCAGGAGCAGCAACTATATTAATTTTACCATCCGATAAATATAAATTAGCTGAATCTAATATTCTTTGTTGATAACTTCTAAAAGTACCTTTAAATTTAATATTATTAAAATTCATCAATACCACTCCTTTCACACTTATATTATACACTAAAACTAATTTAATTTCCACCATTATCTCTTATAGGTTCGAGTCCCGTTGGAACTAAAGGTTCGAGTCTCCACGAAACTTGGTTCGAGTCCGTGGCAAGTCTCCTTAGGTGTTTAAATCTAAATGTTTCATAAATGTATAAAAAAATAAGATATTCTAACCATATTAGTCTAAAATACCCTATATAAATAAAAAATAGATCCTCTTTTCAGAAGACCTATAGATTTCAGAAAATGGAGCAGGTGATGGGAATCGAACCCACGTAGTCAGCTTGGAAGGCTGAAGTTCTGCCGTTGAACTACACCTGCATTTTTAATGGTCGGGACTGCAGGATTCGAACCTGTGACCCCCTGGTCCCAAACCAGGTGCTCTACCAAGCTGAGCTAAGTCCCGCAAGCATGTACAAATATTATATCACTTTTTGATTTATTAGTCAAGATAAATGACTTAAGATTTAAAAGTTAATGGCGCGCCTGGCAGGATTCGAACCCACAACCCCTTGATCCGTAGTCAAGTATTCTATCCAATTGAACTACAGGCGCATAAAAAATGGCGGTTCCAACGGGACTTGAACCCGCGATCTCCAGTGTGACAGACTGGCATGTTAACCACTACACCATGGAACCATAAACATTGGTGCGGGCGACAGGAATCGAACCTGCACTCGTGAGAACTAGAGCCTAAATCTAGCGCGTCTGCCAGTTCCGCCACGCCCGCCTAATCAACAATGCTAAAATATTATAACACAAAACCAAACCTTTTGCAAACAATTTACTTTATAAAAAACATTGGAGAGTTAAAACTCTCCAATTAATTGTTCTTTGGTTCATCACAAACGTTCAATTCACAATTAGTTTCATTAGCCAATTTTTGACCAGCTTTAACACAAGCTTCTTTTGTTCCATAATGTTTAGATAAAACTGAACCTGTTTGATCTTCAATTTCCCAATTATTTTGATCCTTACAAGGTCTACATGCAATTGTTTTTTTCATATTCTTGTCACCTCCAAATTACATTATTATTATTTACTTTTTTTATATTTTTATTACGGCATGTTTTTCATTTTTTATATAAAAAAATTAGAGAGTTAAAACTCTCTAATTTCGTTTTTTAAATATCAAATATATTCCTAATGAACTCATTGATAACAAATAAATGCCGATTAATGAAGTTGCAGATTTGCATCCTTTTGTTTTAACCGCATTAATATCTATGATAGTTTGATTTAAAATTGTTTCTATAGCATCTAAACTTTCCTCTGTATTAATTTTTGTTATAGCCTCATCATAAATTGAATCTATAATTTCTTGATTTTTCTTAGAATATTTTTTAGAAGTAAGTAACACGTCTAATTCTTGTTTTGCGTTGGTTCTTGCATCCATTAAATATGATTCCTTAGTCTTTAATTTTTCAATTTCAATTTTTGCATTATCTATTAGTTCTATTACTTCTTCCTTAGTTACTAAAAGAAGATTATCGTTCACTTTTTCGACTTCTTCTAAAATTACATTTTGCTCAGATTCCAAATAAGAAGAAAGGTCTACTGTTGATGGGAACCAATCAATTTTAACATTTTCTTCTTTAGTATAATTAGGCACAGATGCTGTACTATAATTCAAATTCAATAGCATTTCAAACGTGCTAACATTCGATACATTCAGATAAGTCGTTCCCACTACTCCACTACTAAGAGATGTAACTTCTCTACCATTTCTGAGCATCAAAAGGCTTATTAAATTATTTGTATCCGTTATATCATATTTAATTTCTACCATAGAATTTTCATTTACCAAATCAAATGATAATTTATTTATTATAGGCGGTATTTTACCAGTAGTAAAAGTTTGTTTTTTACTTGTAACGTTTGTTGTACCACCTTTATAAGTTATATCATAAGAGTATGTTAATTCACATAAAGTTTCAGGAGTAAGCCCATCAAATATCATTTCATTAGAAGTCATATCTTTTGTAATGTCATTAATAGTAACCTTAACATTGCTTACAGATAATCCTTTTCCTACAGGTTCATAGTATAAATTAACACTTGTATCACTGTATTTAGATAAGCTCATTTTAAATTCAGGAACTACAATCAAAATAGCATTAGTTGTAAACCTTTCTTCTCCTTCAGATGGGCTATTAACAATTACAAAATTGCCATTTTCGTTTCTAATACCCATCGTTGTCGAACCACCACCATCGATATTCACAGCTTGATAGCACCCATAAAAAGACATCATAGTGGCTTGTTCATATTCTGTCATACCATACATATCATTTTCTAATTGTCTACCGTCTACAGTAAAAAACATTAATGTTCCATCGCGTTTCATACCAATACAAGTCCTTGGATGACGTTGAATTTTCATGCCATCAGAATCATCTTGCGATATAATTCCATTCTCAATTAGAGTTGAGCCGACACCCATAATTTGATCATAATTTGCGCTATCACCAGTTAAATCTTTTTGGACTTTAATAGTTACATCAGTAGCTAATTTAGTTTTAATTTCTTCATTATTTGTAACGATTGCGAATCTTCCAAAAACAAGTTCTTCTGCTACATTAATTCTTGTAATTGTACCCTTCGCAAAAACATTCGTACTTGAAGTAGGTATAAATCTATCAGGATAAGAAACAATATAACTATTTTCAATAGGTGTTGTCACTTTTGTTTCTTCATAATATTCAATTTTTCCATCCCAATCGACATCAACATTTGTACGATATGTAAAATAAATAGCCACCTCATCACCTGTTGGTGCTTCATTAATTTTATCAACTTTATAAGTTCCAATCACATTCTCTTCTGAATCATATACCGTAAGAGTATGATAAGAACTATATGATACTCCATCTAATATTTTAAATGAGTTATCACTTCCATCATTAGCATAACCTACACTTTTTGAACTAATCGCTCTTAAAACCTCTCCATCAGTTATTGTTGGCCCACTTGTATTATAAGGTAGAGCTTTATTGTTTCCATTCATGTCAAAGAAATCACCATTAACACCTGCAATAACAGTCCATCCCGGATTATTTTGTTCAAAATTAGCAACCAGTTTAGATAAGGTTTGTTTAGTCCAACCAGTTGATGTATTATAAGTATAATTAACAATTCTAACATTTGTCGTACTTGGCACGCTTAAAACATTAACATTTTGCGGAGCATTGGTTGCTGCAGCAACTGTTACTCCAGTATAATAACCTGATTTTGCAGTTGACAAAGAGCTATATCTAGTATGTTGTACTCCATATCCTAAATCATTTTCTGCAAGTGTTTCTACTTGTTCATATTTGGCATAAGTAGATTCATATGATGTTCTATTTGCTAATACTACATTATTTGTACTTAGTAATACAGCAAAAACAAAGCATACAATTACATTAAACATTAAAAATATTTTATTAAAAACTCGTTTCATTTCATCGCCTCCAACACTATTATACCATAAAAAATAAAAAGTGTAAAATTACATTATAAATTTTACACTCATTTTGTTTAATTATCCTCTTGAATTATATTTACCATCCCAAGTAGATACAATGATATGATCTCCTTGTTCAATAAACATAGGCACTTTAACAACTAAACCAGTTTCACATGTCACTTCTTTTAATGCATTAGTTGCAGTGTTTCCAGCAACAGCAGGAGAAGATTCAGTAACTTCAAGTGATACTTTTTCAGGTAAGTTAACACCTAAAATTTCAGCGCCATAGAATACGATTTCAATGTTAGCACCTTCAAGTAAGAATTTAGATTCCCATTCTAAACGTTCTGCCGGAATTTCAACTTGATCATAAGTTTCCATGTCCATAAAGCAGTAATCAGCACCACCATATAAGTATTGCATTTTTTTCTTTTCAATCATAGCTTGTTCTAATTTTTCACCAGCACTGAAAGAATATTCAGTTGTTGCACCAGTTCTTAAATTACGAAGTTTAGTACGAACGAAAGCTTGCCCTTTACCTGGTTTTACGTGTTGGAAATCAACAATAGTAAAAATTTGATTATTGTATAAAATAGTCATTCCTGTTTTGAAATCAGCAGTAGTAATAGCCATATTATCCTCCTAAATATTATTTTTATATAATAGCCTCATATATTATACCAAAAACTTTATTTTTTTTCAATTAATTAACTAATGATTTGCAAATTATCACTTTTTTTTATATAATTATTTTACTATGAGGTAATAATATATGCGTAAAATTATTAAATCTAAAGAAATAGGCTTTTGTTACGGAGTAACTCGTGCTATTAATATTGCAATAGATACGGTAGACAACAAAGAACTTCCAAGACCAATTTATTTACTGGGAAACTTAGTTCATAATCACCATATAAACGAATATTTAAGTAAAATTGGTATCACCATTATTGATGGTAAGTCAAGGCTTGAAATGCTTGATAAGATTAATTCCGGTACAGTAATTTTCACTGCACATGGTGTAAGTGACTTAGTCATAGATAAGGCAAAAGCAAAGGGATTACATATAGTAAATGCAACATGTCCATACGTTAGTTCTGTTTTTAATAATCTTAAAGAATACAGTAACAAAGGCTATGACGCTTTATTTATTGGAAAAAAACATCACCCTGAAACTGAAGTAGCTTTAACTATTCCAAATGTTTATTTGGCAGAAGAATATTCTAAAGAAAATAAAAGTCAAAAAATTTGTATATGTCATCAAACAACAATGTCTTCTTTTGATGTATCAGAAAAACTTCAAGAATTAACTAAAAAATATCCTCAAATTGAAGTAATAGATATGTTATGTAAAGTTACTGAAAAAAGGCAACTAAGTTTATTAAAACTCGAAAATTATGAATTTAAAAGCCCTGCTTTAATAATTGTTATAGGAGATTCAACAAGTAATAACTCCACAAAATTATATGAAATGGCGAAACGTCTTAACAAAACCGATGTTTTATTTATAGATAATATTTCTGAACTAAATTTTCAAACATTAAAAAAATATAATGAAATTATGTTGCTTAGTGGAACATCTACTCCTGAAGCAATTACTACTGAATTATATGAACTACTCCTAAATTTAGATAATATAACTGAAAATATCATAATTTCTAAATTAGAAAGTAAGAACTATATACTTTGAAAAGCAAAAAGTACTGATTACACAATCAGTACTTTTTTAATTTCATAATTAGTCAATCCACCAGATTTTTTTACCCATTAGTACCATTACTACGTCGATGATCCATAATACTACAAATCCACCACATAAAATTAATACAACAGCTAAAATGATACCTACTAAATTATTAGCAGCTAAGCTTCTAAATAATCTTAATAAGTTAGAGTATAAACCCCAAACTAATGTTAAAATTACTCTTACGATCCAAGGTAATCCTTCTAAAGTATTTACTAAATTTTTCATTCATTCCACCTCCTCTAACAAATATATTATATTCTTTTTTTAAGTTATTGTCAAATCATTTATTTTAAATTTATTTTAAATTACGACAAATTTTATTCCACTAATTTATTACAAGTATATTCAACTACTAACATACAATTTGCTTCTTCATAATAATATAGTGTAATATATTCTGCCTTATCTAAAACTTCTAAATCATTATATGTAGAAGTTGTGATATTATAAGTAATGAAATGTGACACATCGTTATCTAGTTCATAACCACTAAATAATAATTTATTTAATACATCATCTGAAATATTAAAAATTATTTGATTTTTATTTTCATCTGTAACTTCTTTGAAATTCGGATAATTTGCAATTTGATTTTCAAACTTAGTAACTTCATCTTTTTTTACAAAGTGTAAAATTTGAAATGAATGTACATCATATTCAAAACCATTATAGCTCGTGTTATTTTTATCGAATTCTTGATAAATAGTATAACAATAATCAGGAATATCAACTGATGTTATATCTTCAATTTCGCTAATTAATTCTTTATCGTTACTTGATGTATACTGTTTATATGTTGCAACTGCACCTAGCGCATTAACTGCAAGTACAAGTAAAATAATAATTCCTACTACTATATTTTTAAGAGAACGTTTTTCATAAAATTTCTTTGAAATATAGCCAATCACAATAGATGCAATCGGAAAAAGCATTGCAATAAAGCATATCAATAATTGATTTTCAATTGTAACATCTGTTGTGAAAAGTGATACAATAAAATCAACAAGTGTTAAAGACCCAAGCGATAAAATTAAAAATACCCAACAAAGTATATTAACCGCTTTACTTCCTTTAGATACATTTGATTCTCTTTTTGTTAAATCAGAATACATACTTCCTTCAAAAGATGGTTTAACTTCTATAAACGATCCTATTGAAAAACCATTTTTATCTAC
Source organism: uncultured Staphylococcaceae bacterium (assembly GCA_964409955.1). Classification (GTDB taxonomy): domain Bacteria; phylum Bacillota_I; class Bacilli_A; order ML615J-28; family CAG-313; genus CAG-313. Next base: position 869 of record CAYPEY010000010.1, on the reverse strand, counting down.
GACAAGTAACATTTGTTCAGGGCCTGATGTTGCGGCAATCATATATTCTTCAAGTTCAAGTACTCTTACGAATTGATTATAATAATACTTTGTTAATATTCCATCATCATCATTTTTAGAATGAGTTGTTACAGTTAAATAATCTTTATAATAATGATATTCCTTTGTTGTACCATCATGTTCTGTTAACCATAAAGTTTTACTCTTCTTGAAATTTAGATATGTAAGTAATACTCTTAACAGTGATGTTCCTCCAAAAAAGAACACGAGTACCGCAAATATCGGCATTGTTGATATCATAAATAATCCTGATAAAATATACGCAATACCAAAAATAAGTGATTGAATAAAGTATCTATTATATTCTTTTTTAAATATTTGATTAAATACTTCTTCATTGTAAGTTGTTGATGAACTCGCAAATGGAATCTCCTCTAGTACTTCAGGCGTTTCAGTTTCTTCTACATCCTCAATTGGTGCTACCTCAACTTCACTTTCAACATCTTTTCTTGTGTATAATCTAGTTTTATCAATGTTATAACTTAATTCGCTAAGAGAAACGTTGAACAATGTTGTTATTGCTAGTTTTTTATCTAGAGAAGGTTCAATTTCATTAGACTCATATTTTATAATATTATCCAATGTGTCATCAATTTTTAACGCTAATTCTTCTTGTGTCATTGAAGAAGATTCACGTAATTCTTTAATTTTTTGACCTATATTCATAAAACCTCCGTAATTTCTTCCTTCAAATATATTATACCAAAAAATGTATTTTTTATATCTATTTTTGCTTAAAACAAAAAGTCCATCCGAGGCTCGTTGGTCGTAAAACAGTAATATGTGAATTTCTTGGAACAGGTATGATT